>JABLXQ010000006.1 GCA_013178375.1 Gammaproteobacteria bacterium | reverse complement strand
TCACATCCACTACCAGGGTCATCACGTCGTGCAGTTCCGGCCGGACCTGTTCGCCATTGCCGGTCCGTATTTCGGCGATCAGGCGCTGGATGCGATCATAGGTGGCCTTGTCGATCTCGCAACCGTGGGATGCCTTGCCGGTACTGGCGGTGCCGGGACGGATATAAATATCATCCACAAAACCCGCCAGCGGCCGCAGCTCATCGTTGCTGCGTTTTTTCAGCAGGTGACCCACCAGCATCTTGGCGGTTTTGTCCAGGATGTCAGAGGTGGAATGCACGATTTTGGTGGCCATGGGGCTTAGGCCGATGGCATCCACGGTGCCCACCAGAAACGACTGCATCAATTCCGGGATGAACAGGTCCATGGATTTCTCCATGTGGGAAACCTGGCTTTCCGGCGCGTTGCGGGCAAAGTTGTCCAGCAGGGTGATGGCAGATTTTTCCAGCTCCGGTGAAATCACGAAGCCCAGATAATACTTGGTTGGCATGTTCAATCTCTGTTGGTCTTGTTTAAATTCAGCAATCCGCACAAAAAAACGGGGCGTTTAAACGCCCCATTGAAAGAAGTCGTGCTTCTCACTCAGGTAGGAACGCGAAAGTACCATCTTGTGGATCTCCGACGCACCATCCACCAGACGGGCCTGACGGGCATAACGGTAAATCCATTCCAGCAGCGTGTCCTTAGAATAACCGCGGGCGCCGCACAGCTGAATGGCCGTATCGGCCGCCTTGTGCAGCGTATCGGCCACATGGATCTTGGCCATGGAAATTTCCTTGCGCGCGTAATCGCCCTGATCCAGTTTCCACGCGGCGTGCATGGTGAGCAGGCGGCCGACGTGAATCTCCTTCGCCACTTCGCCCATCATCCACTGCACACCTTCGTGATGCGACAGGGTAGTGCCGAAGCTCATGCGGTTTTCCACATACTGCGCGGCGATTTCCATGCAGCGCTTGGACAGACCCAGCCAGCGCATGCAATGAGTCAGGCGCGCAGTGCCGAGGCGGATCTGCGTCACTTTCAGACCGTCGCCCACATTCAGCAAACGGTTTTCATCGGGAATTTCCAGGCCGTTGAATTGCAGTTCGCAGTGACCGCCATGTTCTTCCGGCCCCATGATTCCGATGCGACGCACGATTTCCCAGCCCGGCTGGTCCTTGTCGAACAGGAACGCGGTGAGACCCTTGCGCTCGTCATCGGAGGTGCGCGCGATCAGGATAAAGGTCTGCGCACCTTCGGCGCCGGTGATAAACCACTTGCGGCCGGTTATGATCCATTTGTCGCCTTTCTTTTCGGCTTTGGTGTAGGTGAGATTCGGATCGGAACCGCAGCCACCATCGGGCTCGGTCATAGCGAAGGCGGAACGCACCTTGCCGTCGATGATCGGTTGCAGCCAGCGTTTTTTCTGCTCTTCGGTTTTCAGGACTTTGTTCAGCAGCATCATGTTGCCGTCATCGGGCGGCGCGCAGTTGAATGCTACCGGTCCGAACGGCGAGCGCGCCGCTTCTTCATACAGCGCCGCCATGCCCACCACACCCAGCTCGCGGCCGCCGCAAATTTTCGGCAGCTGGAAACCCCACAAGCCCTGCGCTTTCGCTTTTTCCCGCAGCTGCGCCACGATCGGTTCCAGCAGACTTTCGTGCTCATCGAAATTCGCCGGATTGGATTCCAGCGGAATCACTTCCTTCTGCACGAAGTCGCGGACTTGCAGCCGGGTCTGTTCAATTTCGTCCGACAAAAAGAAATCCATGTTGTTTCCCTCTTAAAAATGCCAATGCAAAAAATGCCAATAAAAAACTTACAGCGTGCTGACCGCGTGACCGCCATCCACCGACAGGATCGAGCCGGTCATGAAGGACGAGGCGTCGGAGGCCAGCAAAAACAGGGGGCCCAGCAATTCGCTCAGATCACCCAGGCGGCGCTGCGGCACGCGCTGGATCATTTTCTTGCCGGCGTCGGTTTCCATGAAATCGCGGTTGATGTCTGTCAGGAAATAGCCGGGGCAGATGGCGTTGACGCGGATCTGGTAACGGGCCAGCTCCAGCGCCATGGCTTTGGTGAGCTGGACCAGGCCGGCTTTCGAAGCGCAGTACGCGGTAAGGTGGCTGGCCACCCGCAGGCCCAGCACCGAGGCGATGTTGATGATGCTGCCGTGCTTGCCATGCTGGTTCATACGGCGGGCACTTTCCTGCGCCACGTTGAACGCGCCGGTGAGATTGGTGGACATGACGCGGTCCCATTCCTCGGCGGTGACATCGAACATGGCGTTGCTGTCGCCGATGCCGGCATTGTTGATCACCACGTCAACGCAGCCGTACGACGCTTCCACCTGATCCAGGGCTTCCTTCACCGAAGCGCGGTCGGTGACGTCCATGGCCACCGCCAGACACTTGCCGCCGTCCGACTCGATTTTTTCCTCCAGTGCCAGCAGGGGATTGCGCCGCCGCGCCGCCACCACCACTTTTGCTCCCTGCCGCGCCAGCGCCGGCGCGAAAAACTGGCCAAAGCCGCTGGATGCACCGGTAATCAACACTACCTTGCCATCGAGCCGGAAATTGATGTCGCTCATGTGTTTCCCCCTGCTGCTAAACTGCTGTTTTCTTGATGATTATGTCAGCCGCGGACGGCCGTGACCCACGGGCCACCCCACGACGGGAGCGGCAAGCATACGCCAAAGCCCCAGCCCGATCCAATCGACGAAACTGACAGTTTGGTATCCAAAATTAACAGCAGACAGGTACAATTTCGCCCCCCGCCCGAGAGAGCACGCCCGTGAGTCAGTTGAATCCCCGTCAGTCCGAAGCCGTGAAGTACATCGACGGGCCCCTGCTGGTTCTGGCGGGCGCCGGATCGGGCAAGACCAGCGTGATCACCCGCAAGATCGCGTATCTGATCGAGCAGTGCGACCTTCCCGCCCACCGCATCGTCGCCGTCACCTTCACCAACAAGGCGGCGCGGGAGATGAAGGAACGGGTGAGTCATCTGGTGAAGGGCAAGCAGGCACGCGGCCTCACCATTTCCACTTTCCACAACCTGGGCCTCAACATCATCCGCAAGGAACTGAAGCTGCTGGGTTTAAAAAACGGCTTCTCGATTTTCGACGACCAGGATTCGCGCACCCTGCTGGCAGAACTGCTGCACCGGGAAACCGACGTGGGCGGCGAGGATGTGGATTACATCCGCAATACGATTTCCAGCTGGAAGAACGATCTGGTGCTGCCGGCCATCGCGCAGTCGCGGGCAGTGGACGAGGCGGAATTGCGCGCCGCCCGCACCTACGAACAGTACAACCGCATGCTGCGTGCCTATAACGCGGTGGATTTCGACGATCTGATTTTGTTACCGACTTTGTTGTTCCGCGACAACGACGAAGCGCGCGAACGCTGGCAGCACAAGATTCACTACATGCTGGTGGATGAATACCAGGACACCAACACCTCGCAATATTTACTGGTGCGGCTGCTGGTGGGCAAGCGCGCCCGCTTCACCGTGGTGGGCGACGACGACCAGTCCATTTACGCCTGGCGCGGCGCCCGGCCGGAAAATCTGGCACAGCTGGCGCAGGATTATCCGGCGCTGAAAGTGATCAAGCTGGAACAGAATTACCGATCCACCGGCCGCATCCTGAAAGCCGCCAACCAGGTGATCGCCAACAATCCCCACGTGTTTGAAAAGCAATTGTGGAGTGAACACGGCATCGGCGAGCACATCCGCATCGTGCGCTGCCGCAGTGAGGATCACGAGGCGGAAAAAATCGCCTCCGACATTCTGAACCAGCATCTGCAGAAGAAACGGCAGTTTCGCGACTTCGCCGTGCTGTATCGCGGCAATCACCAGTCGCGTTCCATTGAAATGAAATTGCAGGCATTCCAGGTGCCGTACAAGGTCAGTGGCGGCACCTCGTTTTTCTCCCGCGCCGAAATCAAGGACATCATGGCCTATCTGCGCCTGCTGATTAACAGCGACGACGACAACGCCTTCCTGCGCATCATCAACACACCCCGACGCGAAATCGGCCCCACCACGCTGGAACAGCTGGGCCACTACGCCCAGGAGCGTGGCCGCAGCCTGTTTTCGGTGTGCTGCGAAATGGGACTGGCGGAGCATGTGAAGGCCAAGCAGCTGGCGGTGTTGAACCGCTTCCATAACTGGATCGACGAAACCCGCGAGAATATCCAGCGCGGCCATGCGGTGGGCGCCATCAAGCAGATGATCCGCGACATCGATTACGAGCAGTGGCTGAATGAACAGTCGTCCAGCCCGAAGATGGCGGAGCGGCGCATGGAGAACGTGTGGCAGCTGGTGCAGTCCATCGAACGCATGCTGGAAAAGACCGAAGACGAAAACGATGTGGAAGCAGTGATCGGCAAACTGGTGCTGCTGGATATTCTGGAGCAGCAGCAGGAAGAAGATGAATCCGACAAGGTGCAGCTGATGACACTGCACGCGTCGAAGGGCCTGGAATTTCCCTACGTGTTTTTGATGGGGATGGAAGAGGAACTGCTGCCCCACCGCAACAGCATCGAGGACGGCAACATCGAGGAGGAGCGCCGCCTGATGTACGTGGGCATCACCCGCGCTCAGAAGGAATTGACGCTGACTTACACCGCGAAACGCAAACAGTACGGCGAGGAGTTTGAGCCGACGCCGAGCCGCTTCCTGGATGAACTGCCGCAGGACGATCTGCGCTGGGAAGGGCGGGGTGAGAAAAAATCCAAAGAGGAAACGCAGGCGATTGGCAGCGCGCATATTGCCAATCTGAAGAATCTGTTTGATTGAACGGCACAAGCGAAAAGGAAATAAAAAAGGCCGGCGTGAACGCCGGCCAACTCAAGGAGAGAAACTTGAATTCTGGAGATCAGTCGCCGATGGGCAGGCTGTAAGCTACGACGAATTTCAGGTCGTCATCAATTTCCTGATCAACCTGTTGGCTGAAAGTGAAGGACAGGTTGTCGTTGTAGGCGTAGCTCAGGTTTACATGCACCATCTGGTCTTCATCGGCACCGGTGACGTTATCATGCTTACCAACCAGTACACTGAACGCATCGAAGCTGTAGGACAGGGTGTAATACTCATAGCCTGAACCACCGGCGATATTGTCATACACGGATGCAGTGAAGCCGGCAAAGCCGATGGACAGCACTGCGTCGCTCAAGCCACCAAAGTCATCGGCAATGTTGGGATCTTCAATGCCATCCTCATCAGCGTCAAAGGAAGACGACGGGTACATGTAGTTCCAGGCGCTCAAATCGATAGTCACGCCGCCAAACTCTGCCCCGTAACCAACGTACAGGTCATATTCAGTTCCATAAAGGGAGTCACCGCTGCTACCCCAAACGCCGCCGTAGAAGCCCGCTGCACTTACTTTCAAGTCACCCGATACAGCTGCATCACCTGTACCCAAATCATTACCACGCCACAAATACATGTTGGCCACGCCCACGGAACCGGACACGTCAACGCCTTCGGCATTGGCGGTGTGAGCAACGCCCATTGCTCCGGCAACAGCCAGGGACAGAGCGCTAAGACGCAGCATTTTGGTTTTAGTGTTGAACATAAAAAATAACCCCCAGAGGTTAGACGATATAAGGTTTGCACCTTGGTTAGCGAACTCGCTGAACTTTTAGCACAGAGCGTGCCAGCGTTGCCGAGGCCTCGAATACTGCGGTTTCGGCGCGCTTTTTCCGTTTGTGAATTTCACACAAATGTCATGCCAGCACAAGCTTGGTGCGCGCCTTTTTGGTGCGTGTTCATTGTTGGTGCAAAAATGACAAGGCAAGCTGGCCCGCCGGATAATCATCGCGGCGGGCCAGGATGCGACCGTGCCAGCAACGGTCAGGGTGTGGCAGCAGCGGGATTTTTCTGCGCGGGGGCCGGTTGTGTGGGCTGTTTCTTCAACTGCTGTTCCATCTGCGTTATGCGCTTCTGCAGGGCATCCAGCGCCTGATTGATCTTCGCCATGGATGCCTCCAGCCGATCCCCCTGCTGTTGCACCAATTCCTTCGACGCCAACCCGGCCACTGCCACTTTCAGTGCAGCCACGTCCTGGTTGACTGCATTTATACCCTGCTCTGTCACCGCCTGGCTCTGGGCTTTTTCCTGTACCAGCTCTTCCATGCGGCCACGCAAATCCTGCTGCACCACAATCTGGCCCTTGGCCCCATCGCGGCCTGGCTTGCCGGCCTGACCCAGCGCGCCTTCCTTGCCGCCTGCCATCCACTTTTTGTTGCCGGTGAGGGTTTTCATATTCACGAACCGGCCGTCCGCACCTTTGCCGCCCTGGCCACCCGCTCCTTCAGCGCCGCCCTTGCCACCGGGCGCATTGACGCTGATGCGGGAACCCAGCGTGCCGCTGATGCCGCTCTCCGGCAGCAGGGTGTAGAGGACGCGGACATGGCCGCCGCTGCCACCATCGCCACCATCGCCACCCTGACCGCCATTGCCGCCCTTGGGAGCGTTACAGGAATCATAATCGCCACCAGGACCACCGGCACCGCCACTGCCGCCTTTACCGCCGTCCCCGCCCCGGGTATCAATCTGCAGGGAATCCAGCTTCGCAATTCGCAGCGTCAGCGACAGCGCGACACCATCTTTTCCCGCGTTGCCGTGAGTGCCCGCACCACCGTCAGCGCCTTCCTTGCACTGTTCTGCAGCAGCGGTGACAGCGCTGCCGTCCTGGCCCGCCGCACCGGCAGCGCCGGGCGCCAGGATACGACTGTTCTTGCCGAACAACGCCCGCTGCGCATCGATCTGGACCTCGCCCAGGGATGCGGGAATGGCCAGGGTGGCATCGTCTTCCAACACCAGTTCGTCCAGCACCCACTCCGACCGGGTTGCGTCCAGGGTCAGGGTTTCGCCGGATTTCACCCGGATCAGATCACCAGCCTGCGCCAGAGAGCCGATCACACAGGCCAGCAGGCCAAGGGTCATACGTTGCATAGGGATTTCCCTTCTGAAGAAGAAATTGGAGGTGTGCGCCAAGATTCAATGGTAGCCGCTTGCACCGTTCTGGAACAGCGCTCGCCGGGCGAGGAATCGACAGGTAAAAAAAACCGCTGCGCCAGACAGAGGTCCGCCGACGCAGCGGGGAAAGAAACCGGATGGCTAAACCGTAAGGCTACACCGCGATGTAGCCCCTCACTTTTTCCTCTTCCATATCCTTGCCCAACCCTGCCAGCACCACTTCACCGCGATCCATCACCGCGTAGTTGTCGGCCAGTTCGCGCGCGAAATCGAAATACTGTTCCACCAGCAGGATCGCCATTTCGCCGCGGTCCCGCAGCAGCGAAATCACGCGCTGGATGTCCTTGATGATCGACGGCTGGATGCCCTCGGTGGGCTCATCCAGGATCAACAGGCGCGGTTTAGTGACGAGCGCGCGGGCAATTGCCAATTGTTGCTGCTGGCCGCCGGACAAATCGCCGCCACGCCGTTTCAGCATCTTGTACAGCACGGGGAACAATTCATAAATCTCTTCCGGAATTTCGCGCTCGCCACGGGGCAGCACCGAGAAACCGGTTTTCATGTTTTCCAGCACGGTGAGCTGCGAGAACACCATGCGCCCTTGCGGTACATAGGCGATGCCGCGCTTGGCGCGCTCATGTGCGGCCAGGCCGGAGATGTTCTGGCCTTCCCACATAATGGCGCCGTTGCGAATGGACTGATGTCCTGCCACCGCGCGCAGCAGCGAGGTTTTTCCCACGCCGTTACGGCCCATCACGCAGGCCACCTGGCCTTTCTGCGCCTCGAAGCTGACTTTTTTCAACGCCTGGCTGGCGCCGTAAAACAGGTCGATATTCTGAATGCTCAGCATTGGTCAGCGCCCCAGGTACACTTCGATGACTTCTTCATTGTTCTGCACTTTTTCCAGCGTGCCTTCCGCCAGCACGCGGCCTTCATGCAGCACGGTGACGGGGCAATCCAGCGCCTTGATGAATTCCATGTCGTGCTCCACCACCACTACGGAGCGCTCGCCACTGATTTCCCGCAGCAGTTTCGCGGTAAGCGAAGTTTCGTGATCGGTCATGCCGGCGGCCGGTTCATCCACCAGCAAAAGATCGGGGCCCTGGATCAGCAGCATGCCGATTTCCAGCCACTGCTTCTGGCCGTGCGACAGCGCGCCAGCCAGCCACTGCCGTTTTTCTGCCAGCCCCACCAGTTCGACAATTTCGTCGATGCGTTTGCGCTGATCACCGTCCAATTTATGGAACAGCGAGCGAAACACGCCTCGATTGCCTTCCAGCGCCAACTCCAGGTTTTCGAAAATGGTCAGGCTTTCGATCACGGTCGGTTTCTGGAATTTGCGGCCGATACCCAGGTTGGCGATTTCGGCTTCGTCGTGCTGCGACAGGTCGATGGTGTCCCGAAAAAACACTTCACCGGTGGTGGGTTTCACCTTGCCGGTGATTACGTCCATCATGGTGGTCTTGCCGGCACCATTGGGGCCGATGATGGCGCGCAGCTCGCCTGGCGCCACAGTGAAAGACAGGTTGTTCAGCGCCTTGAATCCATCGAACGACACCGTTACGCCGTTCACGTACAGAATATGCTTGGGAATGTGGCCAAACTGGATGGTCATGGCGCGGGCTCCTGCAGGATCTTGCTGTCGTTCGCCGGCGTGCTTTCAGTGCTGGCGCCGGACTGCTGTGCCACTGTCCGGAAGGCCGTGCGCTCCGCCCGCTTCTGCTTGAGCTGCTGCACGATGCCAACCACACCCTGCGGGAAAAACAGGGTGGACACCACGAACAGCGCGCCGAGCATGAACAGCCAGACTTCCGGAAACGCACCCGTGAAAAAGGTTTTGCCGTAGTTCACCAGAATCGCACCGATCACTGCGCCATACAGGAAGCCGCGGCCGCCCACCGCCACCCAGATAATGATCTCGATGGAGTTGATCGGTGAAAATTCTCCGGGATTGATGATGCCCACTTGCGGCACATAGAGCGCGCCGGCAATACCCGCCAGCATGGCGCTGAGCACAAACACGAACAGCTTGTAATGCTCGACGCGGTAACCGACGAAACGGGTACGGCTTTCCGCATCGCGGATCGATACCAGCACCCGCCCCAGTTTCGACGCCACCACAAACCGGCACAGCAGATAACCCAGAATCACCGCCAGCCCGGACAATACGAACAGCGCCACCTTGGTGTTGTCCGACTGCAGGCTGAAGCCGAGAATATCCTTGAAATCCGTCAGACCGTTATTGCCGCCGAAACCCATGTCATTCTGGAAAAACGCCAGCATCAATGCGTAGGTCATTGCCTGCGTGATGATGGAGAGATAAACGCCGGTAACGCGGGAACGGAACGTGAGCCAGCCGAACACAAAGGCGAGGATCGCCGGCGCCAGCAGCACCATCAGCATCGCAAAGGCGAAATTATCGAAGCCGTACCAGTACCAGGGCAGTTCCGGCCAGTTCAGGAACACCATGAAATCCGGCAGCAGCGGATTGCCATACACACCGCGATCGCCGATCTGCCGCATCATGTACATGCCCATGGCATATCCGCCCAGCGCGAAGAAAGCGCCGTGGCCCAGACTGAGAATACCGCAGTAGCCCCAGATCAGATCCACTGCCAGCGCCAGCAATGCGTAGCACAGGTATTTGCCCAGCAGGCCCACGGTGTAAGTGGACACATGAAAAAAGGAATCCGGCGGCACCAGCAGATTGAGCAGCGGAATTATGACGATCGCCGCCAGCACCACCGTCAGCAGGCGCTTGCCGGCCACGTCGTTCAGTAACCAGCCGAGTCGGGAATTCTCCAACACTTTGGCGTGATTCATCGTTGTATTAATCAACGTAGTGTCATTCACGGCTCAACCCTCCACGAACCGGCCTTTCAGCGCGAACAATCCGCGCGGCCGCCGTTGGATGAACAGGATGATGAATACCAGCATCAGAATTTTCGCCAGCACCGCGCCGGACAGCGGCTCAATGAATTTGTTCGCCACCCCCAGGCCCATCGCGGCCACGAAAGTGCCCCACAGATTGCCGACACCGCCGAACACCACCACCATGAAGGAATCGATGATGTAGGCCTGACCCAGATTCGGACCCACGTTGGTGAGCTGGCTCAGCGCCACCCCCGCAATTCCCGCAATGCCGGAACCAAGGCCAAACGTCATCGCGTCCACCCAGCCGGTGCGGATACCCATGGAGCTGGCCATGGCACGGTTCTGGGTCACGGCGCGCATCTGCAGGCCGAAGAAACTTTTCTTCAGCAACAGCATCAGGCCGAACAGCACGGCCAGTGCGAACAACACAATATAAAGCCGGTTATAGGTCAGCGACAGGAATCCGTTGATTTCCAGCGAGCCACTCATCCATTCCGGCGTGATCACCGAACGGTTGAGCGGAGAAAAAATCGTGCGCACCAGCTGCTGCAGGATCAGGCTGATGCCGAAGGTGGCCAGCAATGTTTCCAGCGGCCGGCCATACAGGAAACGGATGACGCCACGCTCGATGATCACGCCCATCAGGCCCGCCACCAGAAACGCCGCCGGCACCGCCACGATCAGCGAAGCACCGATATTATTCGGCATCAGTAACTGCACCACGTAGGTGGTGTAGGCTCCCAGCATGATCATCTCGCCATGGGCCATGTTGATGACGCCCATCACGCCGAAGGTAATCGCCAGCCCGACAGCCGCCAGCAGCAGCACCGAGCCCAGGCTCAAACCAAAGAAGGTGTCTTCAATGATTTTGTAAAACATCTCAGACTTTTTGAGTCCGTCCACCACTTCCTGCGCCGTGGTGCGCACCAGAGCACTGGGCTCGACAAAACTGCCATCGGCATTTTTCTGCAGCCGCTGTTCCAGCAGGGTAATCACCTGTTTGTGTTCGAAGCCGTCCATCGCCTGCACGGCCTTCAGCCGCTCGATTTCATCAGGATGATCCAGCGTGATGGCACCGCGTGCCACCTGCAGCGCCTGCTGGATGGCCGGCACTTTTTCCCTGGCAATCGCGTTATCCAGCGGTTGCAGGAATTCGATGTTGGGGGATTTGATCAGTTCCAGCGCAGCCGCTTCACGCACTTCGGCCTTCTTGTTCATCAGCCGGGTGGCCGCCACCAGATTGCGGGCGCGGGACCGCAGGCTGTTGTTGGTGATGATCTTGCGCAGGTCGCGGCTGGAAACTGCTTCGTCCAGCACCGCACCGGTCACCACCGACGTGATTTTCATGCCGTCCGCTGCGGATTCGGCAAAGACAAACTGGTTGTCGGATTTCTGCTGGTACAGCGCATTGTTCATCAGCGCTTCCAGGGTTGGCAGCACACGTTCGTCGTCCAGCTGTGCCAGCTGGTCCAGTGCCGTGGCTTTCTTGCTTAAGTTGGTACCGCCCAGCTCATTGAGCAGTTGCGCGAAACTGTCTTCCTCGGCCATGGCCGGTGAAAACAACAGAGCGAGCGCAACCGTGAACACAATGTTCAAAAAAGTTTTCATCATGATCGCCAGTCATCGATTGGAAAGGGGACTGCTCCGGCACAAGGCCGGAGCAGGTGTTACGCGATCAATAGTTCTGACCGGAACAGGTTTTGGTTTCAGTGTTGTAGTTACCGCACATGATTTTCGGATCAGCCCAGTCGGCCACGATTTTCTTGCTTTCCGGCAGGAAATCGGTCCAGGCGTCACCCGGTACTTCGGCTTCGGTCTGCCATACGGTCTGGAACTGGCCGTCTTCCTGGATTTCGCCGATCAGAACCGGCTTGGTCAGGTGGTGGTTCGGCAGCATTTTGGCAGTACCGCCAGTGAGGTTCGGCACTTCCAGACCAATGATGGCCTTGGAAACGTCGTCCACTTTGGTGGTCTTCACTTTTTCCACCGCTTTCACCCACAGCTTGAAACCGATGTAGGTAGCTTCCATCGGATCGTTGGTGACGCGCTTGGTGTTCTTGATGTACGCGTGCCAGGCTTTGATGAAGGCATCGTTCTCGGGCGATTCGGAACTCATGAAGTAGTTCCATGCCGCCAGGTGACCCACCAGCGGTTTGGTGTCGAAGCCGGACAGCTCTTCTTCACCTACCGAGAATGCAACCACCGGAATGTCTTCGGCGGAAACGCCCTGGTTGGCCAGTTCTTTATAGAAAGGAACGTTGGCGTCACCATTGATGGTGGACACGACTGCAGTTTTCTTGCCGGCGGAGCCGAATTTCTTCACATCGGACACAATGGTCTGCCAGTCGGAGTGACCGAACGGCGTGTAGTTGATCATGATGTCTTCTGCAGCAACGCCTTTGCTCTTCAGATACGCTTCCAGAATCTTGTTGGTGGTGCGGGGATAAACGTAATCGGTTCCCGCCAGAACCCAACGTTTCACACCCACGTCTTTCATCAGGTAATCAACCGCGGGGATGGCCTGCTGGTTGGGCGCGGCACCGGTGTAAAACACGTTCTTGGAAGATTCTTCACCTTCATACTGCACCGGGTAGAACAGCAGGCCGTTGAGGCCTTCCACTACCGGCAGAACAGATTTGCGCGATACGGATGTCCAGCAGCCGAACATCACATCCACTTTTTCCTTTTCCAGCAGTTCTTTGGCTTTTTCCGCAAACAGTGGCCAGTTGGATGCAGGATCAACCACGACCGCTTCGAGCTTCTTGCCCAGCAGACCGCCTTTCTTGTTTTGCTCTTCCACCAGCATCAGCACGGTGTCTTTCAGCGTGGTTTCGCTGATTGCCATGGTGCCAGACAATGAATGCAGCACACCGACCTTGATGGTGTCGGCGGCCATTGCCATGCCGGATACGAAAGAGAGCGATGCTGCCACCGCAGCACCCTGGACGGTCTTCAGCCAGGTGGATTTGCTTATTTTCATAGAACTCCCCCAATGGGTTTTTTTGGTGTGTGAAATGCTCAGGGGGAAAGGCATTTTCTGTGCCATCGCGTATTTTTGATGCTGTACGGGGCTGTAACACCGTTGGAAGCCGGTAGAAGCGGCAGGAATGGCACCATAATGGAGCGCTTCAAATCATCGCATCGCATTTCGTGTGCACAGATCACCAGAATGGGTTCAGACAGGGGCGAGAAATGAGCAAAATTAAATCAGCTGTGCGGTATCGCAGTAAAAAAGAGGCTCAACACCGGACTTCTGCGTCTCCAGCCGCCTTGTTTTGGGGCGTCGATGTCCGTTTTACGGGGCACGCAGGGTTGTCGGAGCACCAAGTTAACGACGCAAGAAGGGGTCCGCCAGCAGGCGACGACAGAGCATCAGCTCCTAGCCGTCGCCCGCCATTGTCACGCGCTCAGTACAGGGGCGCATCGGCCGTGATGGCATCGGCCGCTTTCTCGCTCATCATGTAAATGGCCACCACGGGGAAAAAGCCGGGGATGCGCGGGAACGCACTGGCATCCACAACCCGCAACCGGTCCACGCCGCGGACGCGAAAACGACTGTCCAGCACAGCCATGGAGTCCAGCACGGATCCGATTTTGGCCGTGCAGGACGCATGATGCCCCCAGGATTCGTTCATCGCATACTGGCGCAGCTGGTCGTCCGTGGTGACATTCGACCCGGGCCACACCTCCTCGTAGATGCCGCCACTTCCAAGCACCTCGGTCACACTCGCGCCAGTGGAGGCCAGACGCGCCAGACGGATCCCTTTCACCACCGCATCCAGATCCTTCAGGTGATCGCCACTGGGCCCCACACCCAGCGCCGGATCACCAAAATATCTGAAGTTGATGATGGGCGTGTCGCGGGGATCGGCGCTGCGCAGCTCCACCGCGCCCTTATTGCTGCTGTGTCCTTTCAGAACAAGCCAGGTGAACTGGTTATCCGGATCGAAGGTTTGCCCGCTGTAGCCCGGGTAATAGCCCTTGAAAGTGCCGCCCAGACCGAAGATATACAGATCCGGATCCTTTTCAGGATTGGTATCGCTGATTTCCTGCAGCTGCAGGTTCATTTCGGTGGATTTCTTGACGATGCTTTCCACCACCCCGGGCTGCGTGTACACACCGAGGCTGTTGAGCGACCACTGTGTCAGACAGTCATCCGAAACCCCTGGATTGAAACTGCAGTTGGCCAGGGCCGGAAAATTGATCGGCTGTTGCGGCTCTGCGATCGTGCGCCGCTTGACGATCACCGGGACCTCGTAGCGGTCCTGCAGATTCTGGCCGACTCCCGGCAGCGCCACACGCACCGGAATGTTGAAACGGTTGAGAACCGAAGTGGGGCCGATGCCGGACAGCATCAACAGCTGGGGTGTATTGAAAGCACCGGCCGACAGAATGACTTCTTTCCTGGCGTAAACCGACGTGGCCGCGGGCATGGCCGCCGCCGGATTGGCCAGACGGTCCGCGCGGTAAAGATTTGCGCCAC
The DNA here is from genome assembly GCA_013178375.1 of Gammaproteobacteria bacterium. Lineage (GTDB taxonomy): Bacteria > Pseudomonadota > Gammaproteobacteria > Pseudomonadales > Ketobacteraceae > Ch67. The sequence continues at coordinate 204,856 of JABLXQ010000006.1, read as the reverse complement.
TGAGGTATTGCACGCCGATCGCTTTCGGCCGGGTTGAAGCGGGATCGAACAGTACCTTTGTCACCAGCGATTTCGTCTGCAGCGTCAGGGGATAATGGTTGACCAGCGCACTCATGATGCGGTCGGCGACACTGGACCGCTGTCCATAGGTATTGACCGCCACCGGCACCTGATAAAGCCCCAACGGCTCCTTCGGCAACGGCGCGGTCCGATAGCCCGGATCATTCGGATTCAGGAAATTGGTAATGGGCGGAATCGAGGTCGCACGCAGGCGGTTTATATCCTTGAACGGAAAATCCACCAGACCATAATCCACAGTGCCAATTTCCGCCGCGAGGGAACCGCCCGTCAGCAGCGCGGTATAGCTGCCGAGCACTTCTGTGGGCAACGTAGGCTGAATTTCGCCGTTGGGCAGTGTGGTGAGAAACGCGTTGTGATTGATGGAATGCCAGCCACTGGTACCATGGCCTTCTCCGTTGCCACGACCATTTTCATTGCGCTCGATGCGGATGAAATATTCCCGCATGGCAGGGGCGCTCCAGGAACTGTCGCCGGTAATGCTGGCGATATGGTTCCAGTCGCTGTCGTGGGGCAGCACCGAGATCATCGCGTTGACGGCCGTTGAACCACCCACCGTTGCGCCACGCGGATAGAAAACCCCGTTTAGTGTCCCATTAGCGGTGACACAGCCTGCCGGGCCGGGGCAGCGCTTGCTGTCCAGTTTCGCGCGCTGCTGATCGGAATAGTGCTCCACCATGTAGCGCCAGGACAGACCGCTGCGCTCGCTGGCTTTCGGATGCAGCGCCGGTATCTTCAGGTAGTTCATGTCCTCGGATTTAAGGTCGCCGGCTTCCAGCAGCAGCACGCTGAAACCCCGCTCCGCCAGCCGTGAGGCCAGCGGACCACCACCCGCGCCGGCGCCGACCACGATATAGTCATAGGTGGCGGCAACCGATTCAGACAGTGTTGCGACGAAAAGCAGAAACGAGACAAATGCGGAAACAATTGCGCGCGCACGAACGTGCGCCTTGCAGCAAGCAGACGGCAGCATAACAACATCCCTGTGTGATTGAACTCCATTTCCAACCGAATTCTAACGGGACATTGCAACGCAAATATAGTTGCTCCAGAACTATTTCTGCGACTGTTGCGTTCCAAAAACGGGAAGGCTGCGGATCAGCGCAGCATGCCTTTCTCGCAGATGAATTCGATGATATCGCCCAATCCCTTTTTTTCTTTCATGTTGGTGAACAGGAAGGGCTTGTCACCACGCATTTTTTTTGCGTCACGATCCATGACTTCAAGCGAGGCGCCAACCAGGGGAGCCAGGTCGATTTTGTTGATCACCAGCAGATCGGATTTGGTGATGCCGGGGCCGCCCTTGCGGGGGATTTTGTCGCCAGCGGACACGTCGATCACATACAGGGTGAGATCGGACAGTTCCGGGCTGAATGTGGCGGCCAGGTTGTCGCCACCGCTTTCGATGAAGATGACGTCGAGGTCGGCGAAGCGGTCGTTGAGTTCGGCCACGGCGGCGAGGTTCATGGAGGCATCTTCGCGGATGGCGGTGTGGGGGCAGCCGCCGGTTTCAACACCGATGATGCGGTCGGGCGTGAGGGCCTGATTGCGGGTGAGGAATTCGGCGTCTTCCCGCGTATAGATGTCGTTGGTGACGACAGCAATGTTGAAATCGTCGCGCATGGCTTCGCACAGACGCAGGGTGAGGGCTGTTTTACCGGAGCCAACCGGGCCGCCGATACCGACGCGCAGGGTTTGTTTGGGCATGGGATTTTCCTGAAATGCTTATTTAAAAGAATGATATGAGGCTTCGATCATGTTCGTCGCGGCCGGTCCGGGGATGGGATTTGGGACACGCCACAAGTACATCCCTGTAGGCTCGACAGCGGCCATCCATGGCCGCTGACGCTCCCAAATCCCATCCCCGGACCGGCCTTCCCATCGTGCTTTTTCTCAATCACACGATTTCAAAAAATCACGACCGAAACAACCGACTGTACTGCTCTTCATGCTGCATGCTGGCCAGCACCAGACCCGGCAAGCTGAAGCCAATCTCGTCATCGACCACCTGCAGCGCCTGCACGATCACCGGTTCAATCTGCGGTGCGATCAGCTGGAACACCCGCTGCCCTGCTGTCTGCCCCAGCGGAAACAGTTTCAGCGCGGCGGCAATCTGGTTTTCCAGCCAACTCCACACAAAACCCGTGGCAGCCTGCTGCAGCGGAATCCGGTGCTGCGCGCAGGCGATCGCGAAGGCGGCCACATAGCTGATCTCTTTGTGCGACCATGCTTGCGCCTGCGGAAATGCCAGATCGCGCATCAGCTTCAGCAACGCGCCGCCCATCTGAATATCTTCCTGGCGCAGCTCGGCGGTTTCGCGCAAAGCCAGCGCTATTTGATGCCAGTGCGTCAGCGCAGCCATGTCATCGGTGCTCGCGGCGGCATGCAAGCGCACCAGCAACGGAATTTCCTGCCACGCAAAACTGTGCTGCAACACACCACTCACCCAACCGGCAAAATCCGCTTCGTTTTTCAGCCAGCCCTGCTCGATGGCGCCTTCCAGTCCCTGCGACCAGGCAAAACCACCAATCGGCAGCGACGGGCTCGCCAGCTGTAGCAATTGCAGCCACTGCAGCACGTCGATATCAGTGGTCGTGGTGGTGGCCATGCGCTAGTCCGTGGTGATGATCATCGTGTTCGTGCTCATGCCCATGTGAATGCCCCTGCCCGGCATAGGCGCCGTCTTCCGGTTCGAATGGCTGTTGCTCAACCTTTACCAGCAACCCCAGCCCCATCACCATGTCGTCCAGCACATGATCATGCTGGTAACGCAGCCAGCCGTCACCAATCTGCAACGGCACATGGCGATTACCCAGATGGTAGGCGGCGCGGGTGAGCACGTTAGGATTGCCACTCAGCGCGGTGGTCACTTTTTCCGGCGCTGCCTGCACTTCAATCACACGGCCGTCTTCATCCTGCAGCAACACACCATGACGCAGCACCTGGCCGCGCGGCAGGATCAGGCCGATTTCTTCGCCCGACACGGTGCGCGTGCGCAGTCGACTTTTTTTGCGATCATCGAACGGCAAACAAATCGCCAGCGTGGCCGTGGAACCGGATGGTGCGAATTCAAATACTTTTTTCATTCGATCTCTTTAACAAAAAAATTCAAAATCAGATGCAGATTTTTGCAAATACGAAACCTTTCCCGCCACGCCACAGCTCCATCAAAACAGAAAATACCGCTGTGCCAGCGGCAGCACCTTGGCCGGTTCGCAAGTCAGCAGCAAACCGTCGGCCCGCACTTCATAGGTCTGCGGGTCCACCATCATCACCGGCTGGTAGTCATTCAGCAGCAGATCTTTTTTCTGCACCGTGCGCGTGCCCTTCACCGCCACCAGCGGACGGTGCAAACCAAGCCGCCGGCCAATGTCGTGCTCCAGCGCCGCCTGCGACACAAAGGTCAGCGACGTGTCCTGCACCGGGCGGCCCGAGCCACCGAACATCATGCGGTAATGCACCGGCTGCGGTGTAGGAATCGATGCATTCGGATCACCCATGGGCGCCGCCGCAATTGCGCCGCCCTTGATGATCAGCGACGGCTTCACCGCAAAAAAGGCCGGCTTCCACAACACCAGATCCGCCCACTTGCCCACTTCCACCGATCCCACTTCATGGGCAATACCGTGCGTGATCGCCGGATTGATGGTGTATTTCGCGATGTAGCGCTTGGCGCGGAAATTATCGTTGCGATCGGAATCTTTTGGCAGCGGACCGCGCTGTACTTTCATCTTGTGCGCGGTCTGCCAGGTGCGGATCACCACTTCGCCGACCCGGCCCATGGCCTGGGAATCCGACGAAATCATCGAGAACGCACCCAGGTCGTGCAGGATGTCTTCCGCGGCAATCGTCTCGCGACGGATGCGGGAATCCGCAAAGGCCACGTCCTCGGGAATATTCGCGTCCAGGTGATGACACACCATCAGCATGTCGAGGTGTTCGTCCACCGTGTTGATGGTGTACGGCCGCGTGGGATTGGTGGACGACGGCAGCACGTTGCTTTCACCGCACACTTTGATGATGTCCGGTGCATGACCACCGCCGGCACCCTCGGTGTGATAGGTGTGAATCGCGCGGCCCTTGAATGCAGCCACCGTGTCTTCCACAAAGCCGGATTCGTTCAGCGTGTCGGTGTGAATGGCCACCTGCACGTCGTACTGATCCGCCACCGTCAAACAATTATCGATGGCAGCGGGCGTGGTGCCCCAATCCTCGTGCAGTTTCAAACCCATGGCGCCAGCGATGATCTGTTCCTCAATCGCCTCCGGCAGGCTGCCATTGCCCTTGCCCAGAAATCCCAGGTTCATCGGCAGCCCTTCCGCCGCTTTCAGCATCTGCGCCAGATGCCAGGCACCTGGCGTGCAGGTGGTGGCGTTGGTGCCGGTGGCCGGGCCGGTGCCACCACCGATCATGGTGGTCACACCGGACATCAACGCTTCTTCAATCTGCTGCGGGCAGATGAAATGGATGTGGGAATCGATACCGCCCGCCGTCAGAATCTGGCCTTCGCCCGCGATCACTTCGGTGCCGGGGCCGATCACAATCGTCACGCCATCCTGAATATCGGGATTACCGGCTTTGCCAATGCCGGCGATGCGACCGTTTTTCAAACCCACGTCCGCTTTCACCACGCCCCAGTAATCCAGGATCAATGCATTGGTGATAACAGTGTCGACACATTCCGCACGCGGACGCTGGCTCTGGCCCATGCCATCGCGAATCACCTTGCCGCCGCCGAATTTCACTTCCTCGCCGTAGCGGGCAAAATCCTTTTCCACTTCGATCAGGATATCCGTGTCCCCCAGCCGCACGCGATCACCAACGGTGGGGCCAAACATGTCGCCATAAGCGCGCCGGTCTATTTTTGCCATGATCCGTTTCCCTTATTAAGAGCGTTGTAATCAGCCTTTTAATCTGCCTTGTAAGCCGCCTTACAGTTTGCCCATCACCAGGCCACGAAAACCGTACACTTCCCGCTTGCCGCCAAACGGCACCAGCGTCACTTCGCGGCTTTGCCCCGGTTCGAACCGCACTGCAGTGCCCGCCGCAATATCCAGCCGGAAGCCGCGCGTTTTTTCCCGCTCGAACGTCAGCGCAGCGTTGGTTTCAAAAAAATGATAATGGCTGCCCACCTGGATCGGACGGTCGCCGGTGTTCGCCACCATAACGGTAATTTTCGGCAAGCCCACATTCAGTTCCAGCTCGCCCGGTTCGGTGATCAGTTCACCGGGAATCATTCCACCCGCATTCATCAGAGCGCCTCACACAATCGGGTTGTGAACGGTGACCAGCTTGGTACCGTCGGGAAAAGTGGCTTCCACCTGCACGTCGTGGATCAGTTCGGGAATACCGTCCATCACATCGTCGCGGCTCAGCAGGGTGCGGCCGTGGTGCATCAGTTCGGCCACCGTCCTGCCATCGCGGGCGCCTTCCATGATCTCGAAGGAAATCAGTGCCACCGCTTCGGGATAATTCAGTTTCAGGCCACGGGCCTTGCGCCGTTCCGCCAGCTGCGCAGCGGCAAACAGCAGCAGCTTGTCTTTTTCGCGCGGGGTCAGTTCCATGTGAGGTCTCTCATCAATGCAAGCGTCAATTCAAAAAAGCAACGACATTCAGGTGAACCAGATACGCGGCGCCACCGCATCCACCTGCAGAAAATGCCGGCGCGCCAGACGCCAGCAGGCAATAAAAGCCGCGCGCAACGGTGCCGCCTGATGGGCCAGGCCCCGCACCAGAATCAGTTCCGGCAGGCGGGTGACAGCCAGGTTGTGCGTCTGCGCGCACAGTTCCTTCAACTGCTGCAGCAATGCGGCATCTCCGCCGCTGATCACCAGCGTGCCCAGTGTGGCGTGTCCCTGCAAGCCCCAGGATGCAGTGAGCAATTCACTCCCACCCATAAATCGATTGCGTTCCAGCAGTAACGGCACGCCATCACGATACAGCGCCAGCGATTGCAACAGCGAACCGGATGCAAACCACTGCGCCGACGCCGGTCGCCCCAGGCAAGTGATCTCCCAGCCGATGCAGCGGGCGCTGCCCTGCAAATCGATGCGGGTAACGTTGTGCCCTTCAGCACCGTCGAACAGGATATTTTCCTGCGGCAACCATTCGCAAAAGGCGCCGTCATCCACCTGCAGTTGCACAATTTGGCTCTGACGCAGGCGCTGCTGATTGGTTTTATACACGCGACCGGCGGAAGGCGTGGTCAGCAGTGCGTGAGCACCCACTCCAAACTGCGCGGCAATATGCAGGCTGTCCCCCGCCACAATACCACCGGGCGGATGCAGCACGTACACATGACATTGACCACCGGACTCGGGATAAAACGGCCGCTGCACCCGCAACGGTCCTGCATGGCGGTTGTGCGTCAACAGTGTACGCCCGCCGCGCCGTGCAAATGCCAGTTCCAGTTCGGCAGACCAGCCGGCCTGCGCGGCAGGGGGTGTTGCAATGGCATTCATCCGGGTGATTCCGTGTTCAGGGCGGTCTTTGCGGCGGGAAAAGCAAGAACCATTCCGGTAGCGCAAATGAGGTGCGGGCAAGTGCGGCAAACAGCCTCCCACGAATACTGTGCCCGCAATTCGTGCATTTCATCGCACCAAGTTGCCTCACGCAATGGCACAGCGCCCCACCTTGGTTCAATCATCAACATTCAACCATCAGCGCCTCAGCCTCTGCCGGATACTGGCGGGGGCAAAATAGCCAGGCTGGGGTGCCGTCTGGAGGAAGCTGGTGTCCTGGCCGGCGCTGCACTGCAGGAAATAGGCGCCCACCTTCAGATCATGGTAGGCATCCAGCGCCGAAAACATGCCGGGCATGGCTTCGTAGTAGGCGGCGAAACGCATGGTGTTGCGCCACAGCTTGCCGTTCTTGTCGTAGATGTCCACCAGCGCAATGCTCCAGGTGTCCTCGTCCAGATAAAACGTGCGGCGCGGGTACAGATGTTTGACGCCGGGTTTCAGCGTTGCCTCCACCACCCACACGCGGTGCTTTTCAAAACGCATGGTGTACGGTTTCAGATGGCCCCGGTCCAGTGCCGACGGATCATCGCAACGGTTGTAGCGCATTTTCTGGTTGTTGTAGGGAATATACAGCTCGCGCTTGCCCAGCAGCTTCCAGTCGTAGCGGTCCAGTGCGCCGTTGTAGATGTCGATTTCATCCACCGTGCGCAAACCTTCCGAATTGAAGATGGGGGAATCGTACCCCAGCACCGGTGACCGGCGCATGCGGCGCTCGCCCGGCAGATACACCCAGGCTTGCATCGGCCGCTGCTTGGGCTGCAGCGAGGCATGAATCAGCAGGCCGCCACCCGCCAGCTTGGCCGGCCCCAGAATGCGGGAAAAATAATAGGCCACCCGCCAGTCGTCCAGTGCTGCGCTGGTGCGCTCCGGATCATAAAACGAGGCCCAGGTTTCGATCATGGTTTCCAGCGGCGTCTGGCTCTGGTTGGAAAAGATGGTGGTTTCGAACAGATGCAGCTTGATGAAGATGCCCTTCCAGCGCAGCTGATGATTCCACATCACTTCATGGGGAGTGTGTGGAATCGGGAATGGAATGCCGGACCAGGCCTGCAGCACTTCGTCGCCGGACGGACTGATGCGGGCGTCGGCGACATTGCGGCGGGTGTTGTCGTAGGTCCACTGGGGCTGGCGCGCGGAGCGCCGTGTGGGATAGACGGGAATGGCAAACGTGTCGGGGTAGTGTTCGAACATGGCCTGTACGCCCGCCGACAATTGGGGACGATACTGCGCCAGATTGTCCTTGTTGATCGTGAACAGCGGCTCTTCCGCGCTGATGTCCTGCAGCCACTGCAGGTGCGCTTCGTCACTGAGCTGATCCGCTTTCCAGAGCGGAATCGAACCGTCACGATTACCGGCACGCTCGGCGCCCACCGGTGTCAGTTCCCGCTGCAACCGTTCCGCGTCCCGCGTAGGCGTTGCCGCCTGCGCCGCCGTCACCAGCAGAGCTGCGGTGAGCAACGCAATCAGCCATATTCTTGTCATTATTATTCCTCAGGATTTGTGCAACGCCCGCAGCAGAGTCTGGTACAACGCGTCCTGTTCGATTGGCTTTTTCAAAAATCCCTGCATTCCAGCCGCATAAGCCTGCCGCTCATAATCAGACAACACATGGGCGGTCAATGCAACAATCGGTGTAAGCAGTAGTCCCTGGTCGCTTTCCCAGGTGCGGATCTGGCGGCAGGCGGTCAATCCGTCCATCTCCGGCATTTCCCAGTCCATCAACACGGCATCATAAATCTTGCGCTGCCGGCAGATGCGATCCACCGCCAGGGCGCCGTTTTCCACCACGTCGGTTTCGATGCCGGCTTTTTTCAGCATGCCCTGCACCACCATCTGGTTGACGCGGTTGTCCTCCGCCACCAGCACGCGCCGCCCCTGCATCTGCTGGGTGTAGTAGCGCAGGCGATCGCCGCTGGCCACGTTTTCGGCGCCTGACACCGGCGCGCCCTCCACCGGCTGCAATGCCAGTGTGAACCAGAACGTGCTGCCGGCCCCCTGCTTGCTGCTGACGCCGATCTCACCCCCCATCAACTGACACAGACGCTGGCAGATCGCCAAACCCAGGCCGGTGCCGCCGTAACGCCGCGCAATGGATTTGTCGGCCTGCGAAAATTGCTTGAACAGCGCCGCCTGCTGGGGCTCGTCCATGCCGATGCCAGAATCACGCACCACACCGTACAGATATTGATGTTCGCCGGTTTTCTTCACCGACAACTGCACCGACACCGAACCCTGCTCGGTGAATTTCATCGCATTGCTCACCAGGTTGAGCAGGATCTGCCGCAAGCGCGACGGATCGCAGCACACCAGCGCCGGCACGTCGTTGTCCACACTGCAGTGAAACGCCAGATGCTTCTGTTTCATCTGCGGCGCAAACAGGGCCATGCAATCGTTCAGCGTCTGCCGCACATCGAAGGCCACGTTGTCGATCTGCAACTGACCGGCTTCGATCTTGGAGAAATCCAGCACATCATTGAGCACCGCCATCAGGGTCTGGCCGGAGCTGCGCAGCGCTGCCAGAAAATCCTGCTGCTCGGGGTTGAGCGGCGTGTCCGCCAGCAATTCCACCATGCCCAGCACACCGTTGATGGGCGTGCGGATCTCGTGGCTCATGGTGGCCAGGAACTGGCTCTTGGCACGGTCCGCCGCCTCCGCCGCCTCCTTTTCCTGCCGCACCCGCAGCCGGTTGCCGGATTCCCGCAGATCCATCACGTAGAGCACCACGAACACCAGCACCAGCAGTCCCAACGCAAACAGATACGTGCGCTGCTGGCGCTGCAGTGACGAGCGCTCGGCGCGGTAGATGGTGGCCAGCTGTTCCAGCAACTGATCCCGCGCCTGTGCCAGCAGCACCACACGCTGGCTGATGTTGTCGAAATAGGTACGCCAGGGCAGCTCCAGGTCCGCCGCCTGGATCACGCTGGCATCCAGATAATCCGCCACCTGATCCAGTTGCAGCCAGTCGTTGCGATTGAAGGGCGGCACATCCTGCAGGGTTCCGCTCTCCTTCACCAGACGCTGCACCCGTTCCTGCAACACGTCGTTCTGGCTGATCAGGCGGTCGTAAATCTGTTCCAGGATGGTGACGCCATCGGACGGCACATGCCCCGTCCGCAGATAAAGGCTGCCGTAGGCGCGGGCGCGGCCCAGCAGATTGAACAGCTCGCCGGATTCATCCAGCGCCAGATACAGCAGTGACAGCGACTGCTGATTGCCGTCGTTGAACAGCCCCCCCTGGTCCGCCAGCCGGAACTGCAGCTGTTGCAGGGATTCCACCAGGGGCTGATGCTCGCTGAACGCCATGTCCGGCGTGTTGACCTCGGTGCCCACCGTCGGGCGCACCCGCTCCAGCCGGTGCAGCAGGCGCGGAATGGTGAGTTCGATGATGGGATTGTGCTGACTGAGGGGCTGGTCCTGACTCAGGTGTTCAATGGCCTGCAGCAGACCCTGGCGCTGGATGGCGTATTCCCCCGCCAGTTCGTCGTTGCGGTCATAAACGGCGACGATGCTGATGTCGCGCAGGCGCTCGGCATTGTCCAGCACCGCCTGCAGGGTGCGGATATCCTGCACCGTGCGCAGTTTGCGCTCCACCTGCACCAACTGATCGTTGCGCACCGTCATCAGCTGGATCAGGATGGCCGCCAGCGGCACCACCAGCAGCAGCGAGACAATCCCCAGCCGGGTCGGCAACATCAGCCGCCCCCGCTGCCGGTTCCCGCTAGCCCTGATCACTGCCGACATCGTGCCTGCCTTGATATTGGTATTGTTGTTGAGTCCGGCCCAGGGATCTGGTGCCCGTCACTACCAGTATAGCCAACCTGAACCCGGTGATTTAAAACGAAAAAGCCCCGCGGGGTCGCCGCAGGGCTTTGTCATACACGAGGGCAATGCCCAGCGCTTACTTGGATTTGCTTACCATGAAGTCCACCACCGCCATGATCTCGTCATCCGAGCAGGCAGCGCAGGTGCCTTTGGGCGGCATCATGTTCAGTCCACCGATCGCGTGCTTGTGCAGCAAATCGGCTCCCTGGGCAATACGCGGAGCCCAGGCAGCGGCATCGCCCACCTTGGGTGCGCCGGCAGCGCCGGTGGCGTGGCAGGCCATGCAGGAACTGTTATAGATTTCCTCCGGCGACTTGGCTGCAGCCGCTGCGGCCACTACCGGGGCTGCTGCGGCGCCACCGCATTCCTCACCCTGCACGCACACCTTCGCCGACGGCTGGGTACGGGCATCGATCTTGGTCGGGCTCATGATGGAGCGGGTGCCCATCGGTTCGGCATTGCCGGTCTGATCCGCCAGCTTCGACGCCAGCGCCTGACCCGACAGGGCCACACCCACCACCATTACTGCCGATGCCACCAGTTGCTTCATGTTTACCATGTTGTAAAACCCTCTCTCCGGAATGCTTCGTACCTGGAAGAGCCCCCGACCGAAGCGGTTAGCAAAATTGGACGGGCGCAAGTATACCGTCAGTTACCTGAAAAACGGAATCAGCGCGGAGGAAACTGCTCCATCACCGCCTGCACCTGTTCCACCAGACGGGTGTTGCGCTCCTGCGGGGGATGATCCTCGTAATACCGGACCGTGGCCTGACCAGTCCAGACCACCGCCCGGGTCTGCGGATTGATCATGATCAGGGACAGCCGGCTTTCATCGCGTTCGTCGATGCGGGTGTCCGGCTCCATGCCCCACCAGTACGGGTGCCAGCCGTAGTAGCCGTAATAGACGGTCTGCGCCTCATAGCGCCGGTTGATCTCGTAGTTGAGGTCTACCCACACCTGCGCTTCTGTCACCGGCGCCGGCTGCAGGCCCTTGGCCACCAGCGCTTCCTCGAAGGCCCGCCGCAACCGCACCTGATCCAGCGACTGGTAGCTCTCACCTGCCGCCACCGACTTGTCCGCCGGCACCCAGGCGTAGGTTTTCAGCTCCGTCAGTGGAGCGGCCGGATCGAAATCGATCCGGGTCTGGTAGGGCGCGCAGCCCCCCAGCCAGAGCACCAGCGCCAGCAGCACCAGCAAAATCACAATGCGGGGCACCAGATTGGCTCTCGATTTCATTGCGGCGGGAACCCTTCGAACATGGTGGTCACCAGGAAGCCGATCAGCTTGTCGCGCTTGGCGGAGTTCATGGAATCGGTGAGGTTTTCATTGGCGCGGGCGCTCCAGACCACCTGCTTTTTCTGGGGATCGATCACGTCCACCACCAGCTTGCCTTCCACCACTTCCTTGGCCTTGGGCCCGGTGCTGGCCCCCACGCCGATGCCGCCCATCCCGCCCCCGCCACCGGAGACGCCGAAGCCGAAACTGACCCCGGAGGTATCAAGCTGGCGATCGGCCTCCACCCGGTAGGACACCAGGAAATCCGCCTTGTCGGCGGGCACTTCCTGCATCTGGCGGCCGGCCAGCGCCGAGCGCAGGGCGGTTTCAATGCGGTTGTTGTCGAGGGACTGGAAGCCGCCATTGGTGGAGGCCGGGGCGGAAATGGCGTAGGTTTTCAAGGTCTTGAGGTAGGCGCTCTGATCGTAATCAAAGGACACCGGGGCCTGGGTGCAGGCGGTCAGGAATAGAAGGAGGGAGAGCAGTGGCAATAGAAGGCGCGGCATGGCAACTCCTTGCGCGGCGGTGGAAAGTACTACATTGAAGAGGCAACAGATTAGCGAAATCCGCCTGCGGTGGAAACCGCGCACTGCATGGACTTTGCCGGATCAAGCGCTTATTATAGCGCCCCTCGACTTCCGCCGGCTCCCCTTGGCGGGGCGAATCCTGCAACACCCCTTGTTTGACAGTACGTAGTGCGCCCGTAGCTCAGCTGGATAGAGCGTTGCCCTCCGGAGGCAAAGGTCAGAGGTTCGAATCCTCTCGGGCGCGCCATTTAAGTTAGGCGCCTAGAAAGTTTCTTCCTGCCGAGCCAGTCTTCTACAGTCGAATAGGGTACACATCAGGGTGCAAAGCCGTTTTGTTGGCCGGCCTTGGAAATGATTCTGCATTATCAGGTGCGCCCGGGTAACACACCCCTCCCCCTCCGTCAATCCAACTTAAGTGTTCAAGTTTTCCACACCCCCTCACCTAGACTGCGCGCATTCACGATTTCGCAGGCAGGTTTTCAACAATGGCAGACCCGATTCTGGCGATTGCTACGCCAGGCCCCCTCACCGAGCGCTTGGGCATGTCCCTGGCGCAGGCCTTTCACGACGCGCCGGATTACCGCTTCATCCTCGCCTGCCATCCTGATCGCATGTCGGCGCTGTCCTGGTTTTTCGGTTCGTTTGTGGCGCGGCTGGCGCTGCGTTACGGCAGTGTGCTGAGCACCGATATCGGCGGCGCCGGCATTTTGCTGTTTGCACCGGGGCAATCCCCTTCACTGTCTGCACTGCTGGGTGCCGGCGCATTGTCGCTGCCGCGTTTTTTCGGCCTGCGCGGTGCCTGGCGCGCTTTTTTTCTTGGCCTGCATCTGGAACGGCGGCGCCTGCAACTGGCACCGCTGCCGCACTGGTATGTGATCGCCGTTGGCGTGACGCCGGAACTGCAAGGGCGCGGCAATGGCATCGCTCTGCTGAAACGCGCGCTGCAACGCTCCGACGCGGATGGCGTGCCCTGTTACCTGGAAGTGTTTGAAGCGGAACTGGTGACGCGCTACGAGCGCATGGGTTTTGTCGTATTGCATCAGGATCATCTTCCCGGCGGCCTGACGCTCTGGTGCATGTTGCGCCCACCTTGTGCGCTTGCCGACACCACGTCCACTCCTTCGCATCGTTCTTTCACTCATTGAAAAGGAAGTCACCGCCATGACGGAATTCACCAACATTTTTCACGCCCTGCAAACGCGCCCCGCCACACATCCAACCCAGCCGGTGTTTTCCTACGCCAACGAAAACGGGCAAATTGAGAAAACATTGAACTGGCAGGAATTTGCCGGGCGCATCGATGCGCTGACGGGTTTTCTGCGCACGCAGCTGGAACTGCAGGCGGGTGATCGCGTGCTGCTGGTGTATCCGCCTTCGCTGGATTTTGTGCTGGCGTTTGCCGCCTGCCTGCGTGCGAGGCTGGTGCCGGTGCCGGTGTATCCGCCCAACCCGCGCAAGCTGGACAGCGGCACCGAAGCCTTTCTGCGCATCGCCCAGGATTGCGACGCGCGCCTGGTGCTGACTAGTGCGCAGTACGAACAGAATCGCAATCGCGGCGGACTGCAGGAACTGGCGGCCACTGATCCGGCGCGCTGGTCGCTGGCACTGAACTGGGTGACGACGGACCAGATCAACGCCGGCGATTTTGCTGCGGTGCACAGCGCAGCACCCGCGCCAAATGAGGTGGCGCTGATTCAATACACGTCCGGTTCCACCTCTGCACCCAAGGGTGTGGTGATCACACACGGCAATCTGGCGCATCAGATCGAATGCTCGCGCAAGGCGCTGAATATCGGCCCGGATTCCCGCGCGGTATTCTGGGTGCCGCAGTACCACGATCTGGGGCTGATCGGCGGCATCATGAACACGCTGGCCGGCAATGCGCATCTCACTTTGTTTTCACCGTTCTCATTCATCAAGCGGCCCGCGCTCTGGTTTGATCTGATGCACGCGACACGCGCAACCCACACCGCTGGCCCCAACTTCGCTTTCGAACTGGCGGTGCAGAAAACCACGCCGGAGCAACGGGCGAAATGGGATCTGAGTTCGCTGGAAGTGGTAATGAGCGCAGCCGAACCGGTCCGTGCCAGTACGATGCGCCGTTTCCTCGATGCGTTCGCCGTGAGCGGATTGAAGCCGCAAGCGTACAGGCCCGCCTATGGCCTGGCGGAGCACACCGTGGGCGTGACCTACAACGGCGGCACCATCACCCGCTTCGACCGCGACCAGCTGGAACATCACCAGCGCGTACTGGCGGTGAGCGACGACGTTGAATACGGCATCGATCTGGTGAGCTGCGGCCGCCATCTCGATGAAGTGAAATTGCGCATCGTCGAATCCGAAACGCTGAAACCCTGCGCAGAAGGTAGCGTGGGCGAAGTGTGGGTGGATTCCCCCAGCAAGGCCGCCGGTTACTGGAAACTGGAAGCCGAAAACGCGCACGCGTTCAATGCGCAGATTTCTGGCGAGACGGAAAATGACTATCTGCGCACAGGCGATCTGGGATTCCTGCACAACGGCGAGCTGTATATCTGTGGCCGTCTGAAGGACATGCTGATCCTGGCCGGACGCAATATTTATCCGCAGGATATCGAAGACTGCGTGCAGGATATCGGCGGCAATATCAAACCGCTGGCGGTAGCGGCTTTTGCAGTGGATGTGAAGTCCGGTGTCAGCACGGAAGAAAAACTGGTGCTGCTGGTGGATATCCGCAACCTGACCGGCACCCAACAACAGCTGGAACAGTTTGCGCAGAAATTGCAGCGCGCCATATTGGAAGCGCACCAGATTCCCTGCCACGCCATTGTCATCGCGCCGGTCGGAACCGTGCTGAAAACCACCAGCGGCAAGGTGCGCCGGCAGGCCTGCCGCCAGCTGTGGCTGAACGGCGTGCTGGAGAAAAAGGCCCTGTTCGTGCTGCAGGCAAATAACGTGATTGCATTGCGCAAGCCGGAGGCCAACAGCCCGGCCTCTTCGGCGCTGTCGCCGCAGGAAGCTCTGATGCAGGCCATCGCCGCGCAGATGCTCAATCTGCCGGACCCGAATGCCATCGACGTGCAGATTCCATTGACCGAGCAGGGCATGAGTTCGCTCACCGCCGTGGAATTCTGTCAGCGCTACGAACAGGAAGCGAAAGAAGAACTGTCGATCACGCAATTATTCAATCATCCTGCCATCGCCGAACTGTGTCAGGTGCGCGCCGCCGCCATCGATCCGAAAATCACGCTGGACGAAGCCTTCGCCAACAATGCTGATGCGGCCGTGCGCGAACTGCATGCCCTGCGCCATTACCTGCTGCACAACCGCCACGAGCGCAGCGGCTTCCGGCTGGGGGACTGGAGCGTGCGTCCGGCCAGCATTGAGGATGTGCCGGAACTGCATCGCCTGGACCAGCAGGAATATGGCTGGCTGGGTGAAGCCGCCACCGACGATGCTGTATTCATTAGGCATCAGGTGGAAGCACTGAATTACTACCAGCAGCAAACCGGTACGCCCTGGTTCTGGGTGCTGGAGAAACGGGTTCACACGGCTGAACACGCCCGCGCCGAAATCGTGGGCTGGTACATCATGCAACCCACTGACAAAGCCCCGTCGGGTATTACCTCGTGGGCCGATGCCACCGACCAGGGACGTTTGACCGCGACTTTCAATCCCACTGGCGAGCACCTGTACCTGGTAGCCGGCGGCATTTCCCGCGAACACACCAAGCAGGCGCACCGGCTGATGGTGTTGAACGCGCTGTCGCTGATGGAACGGCACGACTTGGGCAGTGCGTTCGCCTGCCTCGCCATGCCGGGTTATTCCGCCGCCTATGAATCCGATGACTACACACCGGAAGAGTATCTGGCACTGACGCATGGCAACGGCATACCACGCGATGCGTTTCTGGCGTTCTTCCAGGATCTGTGGCCCGGCGCGCACCGGCCCCTGCGCCTGCTGCGGGATGGCTATCCGCCGGACCAGCGTTCCGGAGGACACGGTGCCTGCGCCTGCGTGGAGGTGCCGGATCACCACATCGCCATCCGTCAGCTGTTCGATAAACTGACGCAGCAACGCATCGCGCTGTTCGGCAGCACGTCGAATGCGCCAGCCGGACAGGATACAACGGATGCGAGCGTGGTGAACGCATGAACGCGAGTCTCTCAGCCGTGCAAGCCACTGCCGCGGAAAAGCGGGCCAGACGGCAATTGAAAGAACCGGCACCTTCGCTGCGCGACTGGCCCAGCTATCTGTACGTAGGGCTATTTGTCGCCAACAGCTGCGCCATCGCGCTCAGCAGCAACTTCTGGCTGCTGGCGCCGCTGGTGCTGATACAGGGAATATTTTTCATGGGCCTGTTGGAACTGATGCATCAGGCCGTGCACCGCAATTTCGTCACC
This sequence comes from Gammaproteobacteria bacterium, assembly GCA_013178375.1. Taxonomy (GTDB): domain Bacteria; phylum Pseudomonadota; class Gammaproteobacteria; order Pseudomonadales; family Ketobacteraceae; genus Ch67. Next base: position 188,254 of record JABLXQ010000006.1, on the reverse strand, counting down.
GGGCGTGCTAGCAACGAAGTTTTCGGCACGCTGGCGGGCGCACTGATCGGCATCAACATGGTGACCTACCGCTATTTTCATCTGGAGCACCACCGTCACACCTGCGACAGCATCGATCCCGAAGGTTTGCTGTACGCGCACAGCCCGCGCACGCGCTGGTCGGCACTGGCAGCTCCCATTGGTCAGGCGTGGGTGGCATTCAGCATCAACCAGCTGGCAGGACGCTACGTACCCGCGACGCGCAAGCCGGAATGGCAACGTTGCCGTTTCATTTTGCTGGTGGTCATGAGCAGCCTGGCACTGCTGGCCTTCACGGCACCGCAGATTTTCGTCGCCGCGTATCTGTTGCCATTCTGCGTGTTCGCCTGGTTCGATTTCTTTTTCAGCCAGGCCGAGCATTACGCCGCGCCCATCAGAAACGAAAACAACAAGGCGGATGTGGCGCAGCTGTCGTATGACATTCGCGTACCACTGTGGCTTTCCCATCTGATGCTGAACCGCAATCTGCACCGGGTGCATCATGTGTGGCCGCGCACGCGCTGGTTCGATGCACCGGACCGTTTGCCCGCGCTGCACGCCCATGAAGGCGGACGCACGCTGTCGCTGCCGAATTTTCTGAGGCGCTGGATGGAAGGCGGTCCCCGGCTCTGGGAATAAATATCGGTAATCGAATGCGCCTTCCGCGCGCCGTTATATCCGTTTGCTCCTTCACCCAACAGCAACGCAACGCTGCACCACAGGATGCACTGCTGGCAAGCCCATGAACTGATTGGAAAAGTGGATGGCGGGCCAGCCCGACCTGGCCCGCCCGCCTTCAGCGCCACTGCCTGTTGTCGGAATTATCCTACCCAAAGCCGGGAATTCCCTTACGCGCAACAATTGCTCACCCAGCCATACTCACTCTATACAGTCCAATTACATCTGATTACATATTGCAGCCGTAGCGCGTACCGTATTGTCGGTGACAGGTTAATGTCATGCGTTTTTTATCCGCTGGCGAGAACGCACTGACACATATTGATTTATTCATATCCACGTAACCGGCAAACCACTGCCGGAAACGGATCAGTGTTGTCTGCAGAATGGTGACACTTGCACCACGAACAGGAGCAATCATGTTCAGAACTGAACCGCAAAAACGCAAATGTCGCGCCTACATCGACGGCGAGATGACGATCTACAACGCCCGCAGCCTGAAAGAAAACATGACAGCCGCACTGAGTGACAAACGCAGCCTGGAAATAGATCTGTCGCAGGTGACTGAAATTGATTGCGCCGGCGTTCAGCTGCTGATGCTGGCAAAAAAGGAACGCACTCAACGCAAGCAGGCGCTGGTGCTGACCAATCACAGCGCAGCCGTTCTGGATGCGTTCGAACTGCTCGGCCTGGTGAGCTGGTTCAATGATCCCGTGGTAATGACCAAAGCAACCGGAGGCCAGCATGAATCTTGATTCCGCACTGCACACCTATATTGCGGAAAGCCGTGAATTGCTGGAAGAAATGGAGCACAAACTGCTGCACCTGGAGCACGAGCAGGACAAGCAGGAACATCTGAACGCGATTTTCCGGGCCGCGCACACCATCAAGGGTTCTGCCGGTCTGTTCGGGCTGGATGACATTGTGCATTTCACCCATGGGGTTGAAAGCCTGCTCGATACACTGCGCAATGGCAGCATGGAAATGAACGCCCAGCTGACCCAACTGCTGCTGGCCTGCCGCGATCACATCGGCGATCTCGTGGAGCACATGGCCCAGGGCAACACCAGCGCCAGCGACGACCACCGCGTGTGTGGCGCGGACTTGACCCGGCAACTGCAGCAATACGGCGTCGGCGCCCATGCCGACGACAACAACGGCCTGCTGCCAGCTGCCCGCGCCGATGCATCGCAACCCGTGATCGAGCGACTGGAAGCAGGTTGCGTGGAAAACGACAACTGGCATATCTCGCTGCGCTTCGGCCCCGATCTGCTGCGTAACGGCATGGACCCCATGTCGTTCCTGCGCTACCTCGGCAGCATCGGCAATATCGTCAGCATCACCACGCTGGACGATGCCATTCCACCCGCCGACGCAATGGACCCGGAAAGTTGCTACCTCGGTTTTGAGATCAGCTTCAGCAGTGACGCCAACAAGCAAACCATCCAGGACGCCTTTGAATTTGTCCGCGAAGACAGCCACGTCCGCATCCTGCCACCCCGCAGCCGCATTGCCGATTACATCGATCTGATCCAGGCCCTGCCGGAAGAAGACATGCGACTCGGTGACATTCTGGTACGTTGCGGTTCCCTCACCGGCACCGAGCTGAACGAAGCACTGCGCATCCAGGAAAGCCTGCGCGCGCTTGAAATGAACCGGCCACTGGGCAACATCGTGGTGGAAGGTGGCATGACATCCCAGCCCGTGCTCGATGCCGCCATCGAAAAACAGTCCCGCGTGCGCGAGAACAAGACCCGGGAAAACCATTCGGTGCGCGTGGATGCAGACAAGCTGGATCACCTGATCAATCTGATCGGCGAACTGGTCATCTCCAGTGCCGGGTCCGCCATGCGCGCACGCACCAGCGGTGATGCCGCGCTGATCGAATCCTTTTCCACCCTCACCCGGCTGGTGGAGGAAGTGCGCGATTCCACCCTGTGTCTGCGCATGGTACAGATCGGCTCCACCTTCAACCGCTTCCAGCGGGTGGTGCGGGATATTTCTGCCGAGCTGGGCAAGGAAATCGAACTGGTCATTACCGGCGCCGAAACCGAGCTGGACAAAACCGTGGTGGAAAAAATCAGTGACCCGCTGATGCATCTGGTGCGCAACTCCATCGACCACGGCATTGAACCCATGGATGTGCGCCGCGCCGCAGGCAAGCCGGCAGCAGGGATTTTGCGTCTGAATGCGTATCACGATTCCGGCAGCATCGTGATTGAAGTGTCCGATGATGGCGCCGGGCTGGACCGCATCCGCATTCTGCAAAAAGCCATCGAGCGCGGCCTGGTGAGCGCGGACCAGTCCCTGAGCGATCAGGAGATCTGCAACCTGATTTTCGAACCGGGCTTCTCCACCGCCGAGACCGTGACGAATCTGTCTGGGCGCGGCGTTGGCATGGATGTCGTGCGCCGCAACATTACCGCGCTGCGTGGCACGGTCGAGCTGGACACCAAGCCGGGCCAGGGCACCACCTTCCGGGTGCGCATGCCACTGACCCTCGCCATCATCGATGGTTTCCAGGTGGGCGTGGAAAAATCGTCTTACGTGGTGCCACTGGACATGGTGCTGGAGTGCGTCGAACTCAACGAAGCTGACTCTGGCAACGCGGCCGAGCGCGACTACATCAATCTGCGCGGCGAGGTTCTGCCGTTCATCCGCATGCGCGACCTGTTTGCTGTCCGCGGCCAGCCACCACGCCGGGAAAATGTGGTGGTGGTGCAGTACGGCGGCAACAAGGCCGGTCTGGTGGTGGATCAGTTACTGGGTGAATTCCAGACCGTGATCAAACCGCTGGGGAAAATATTCAGCCACGTACGCGGCATCAGCGGCTCCACCATTCTGGGTAACGGTGAAGTGGCGCTGATCATCGACGTGCCGGATCTGGTTCAGCATGTATCAACACTGGAATATCAGGCCGCCCGTGCGCGCGCCTGACATTGCAAACGCAAAACCTGAGGAGAAAACGATGTTCAACAACATGAAAATTGGTATGCGGCTTGGCATCAGCTTCGCAGTCGTGCTACTGCTGATGACCGTCATCATTGGCACCGGTGTAAACGGGCTCATGTCGGTCAACACAATAACCGACCGCATCGTGACGCAGGACTGGACCAAGGCTGTGGTGGCCAACGAGATTGTGGATCTGGCCAACGACAACGCCCGCGCCAGCTTCGAAATTTTCCTGCTGCGCGATCCGGCCATGATAGCGGCCACCAAGGAGCGCATCGGCAACAACGTCAACACCATCAATGACAAGGTGGCGCTGCTGGAAAAACTGATTTACGCCGAGGAAGGCAAAAGAATTCTCGCCACCATGAAGGAAGTGCGCAAGCCCTACGTTGCATCCTTCAAGACCGTGGTGAAACTGCTGGATGAAGGCCGCACCGAAGAAGCCAGCGCACTGATGATCAGCCAGACCCTGCCAGCCCTGAATACTTTCATGGGCGCCATCAACGACCTGATTCTGTTGCAGGGTCGCCTGATGGAAAAATCCGGCCAGGATGCCGCGTCAACCTATTTGCATGGACGCAACCTGATGATTGCCGTCGGCCTGGCGGCACTGGCGATTGGCGCCGGCGCTGCCTTCTGGGTGACCCGTTCCATCACCCGTCCGGTCAATGTAGCGGTGGCGGTGGCGAACCAGCTGGCCAACGGCGACCTGTCGGCACGCATCGACGTTACCAGCAAGGATGAAGTTGGCCAATTGCTGGTTGCCATGAAGAACATGGTGGGCAAGCTGGCGCAGATCATCGGCGAAGTGCGCGGTGCCGCCTCGGCACTGTCATCCGCATCGGAAGAAGTGTCCGCCACGGCGCAGTCCATGAGCCAGGGCTCCAGCGAACAGGCCGCCAGCGTGGAAGAAACGTCGGCCTCGGTCGAGCAGATGTCGGCGTCCATCAGCCAGAATACCGAAAATGCCAAAGTCACCGACGGCATGGCATCCAAGGCAGCGCGTGAAGCGGATGAAGGCGGCCGCGCCGTGAAGGAAACCGTGCAGGCCATGAAGATCATTGCCGATAAAGTGGGCATCATCGACGATATTGCCTATCAGACCAATCTGCTGGCACTGAATGCCGCCATCGAAGCCGCACGCGCCGGCGAACATGGCAAGGGCTTCGCAGTCGTCGCAGCGGAGGTACGCAAGCTGGCAGAGCGTTCACAGGTCGCCGCGCAGGAAATCGGCGAAGTGGCCCAGAGCAGCGTGAACCTGGCGGAAAAAGCCGGTAAGCTGCTGGATGAGATTGTGCCGTCCATCAAGAAGACATCGGATCTGGTGCAGGAGATCAGCGCCGCCTCGGAAGAGCAATCCTCCGGCGCAACCCAGATCAACATCGCGATGGAACAGCTCAACAAGGTTACCCAGATGGGCGCGTCCTCTTCGGAAGAACTGGCCGCCACCGCCGAAGAAATGAGTGGCCAGGCCGAGCAGCTGCAGCAACTGATGGGCTTCTTCAAGCTGGAGGTCGCCGCGACGAATGCCGCCGCCGTCGCCAGACAGGAAACACCGCGCAAAAAAGCCAACGCTGAACGGCTGCATCCGCAGGCCGCGCTGAATTCCTCCGAATTCGTCAACTTCTAGGAGGCAGAGCATGACCAGAACCTCAATGTTGGCGACGACGAATGGCGCCACTGCACGCCGCGCCCACCCGCAGGACAGTCAGTATCTGACGTTCCTGCTGCGCAACGAAATGTTTGCCATCGGCATTCTGAACGTCAAGGAAATCCTGGAATACGGGATGCTGACCAGCGTGCCGATGATGCCGGAATTCATCAGGGGCGTTATCAACCTGCGGGGTTCCGTGGTTCCGGTGGTGGATCTGGGGGCGCGCTTCGGCGGCAAACCTTGTGACATTGGCAAGCGCACCTGCATCGTCATCATGGAAGTCAGCAGCGACGACGGACAACAGGATATTGGCGTGGTAGTGGATTCGGTATCGGCCGTGCTGGATATTCCCGCCAGCGACGTCGAGCCAGCGCCTGCCTTTGGCGCGCGCATCCGCGCTGATTTCATCGACGCCATGGGCAAGATCGATGGCAAATTCGTGATCATCCTCAACGTGGGCAAGGTGCTGTCGGTGGATGAACTGGCCATGCTGGGCCAGGTCAGCGAAACGGCCCAGGCCGGGTAGGGTTGCCACGGAATGGACCATCCTACCCTGAGTGACAGCGAATTTACGCTGTTCCAGAAAATGATGTACGACGTGACCGGCATTCACCTGACGGAAGTGAAGAAGACGCTGGTGAGCGGGCGACTGGCAAGGCGGATCAAGCAGCTTGGAGTGGGCAGCTACGGCGATTATTTCAAGCTGCTGAAAAAGCCGGGCAGCACTGAAATGCAGATCGCAGTCGACCTGCTCACCACCAATGAGACATTCTTCTTCCGCGAACAGAAGCATTTTGATTTTCTGCGCGACCGCGTGCTGCCGCAATGGGATGGCGGCATGCGCCGGCTGTGGAGCGCCGCCAGTTCATCGGGCGAGGAAGCCTACACCCTGGCGATGGTGATGGCGGAACACGCGCGCACGGACGCCTGGGAAATTGTCGGCACCGATATCAGTTCCCGCGTGGTGGAAAAAGCCCAGCGCGGACAATATCCGCTTGAGCGTGCAGCAAACATTCCGCGCCCGCTGCTCACCCGCTATTGCCTCAAAGGTGTAGGCAGCCAGGAGGGCACCTTTCTTGTTGCGGACACATTGCGCAAGCGCACCCGTTTCTGTCACGCCAACCTGAAAGGCGATCTCAGCAGTCTGGGCAGTTTCGATGTGATCTTCCTGCGCAATGTAATGATCTATTTTGACATGCCCACCAAACAGCAGATTGTTGCGCGCGTGATCCAGCAGCTCAAGCCGGGTGGTTACATGATGGTGGGTCATTCGGAGAGTTTGAACGGCGTGTCCGGCGCACTGAAGCCGGTGGCGCCGTCGATTTACCAGAAATCCCTTCCCTGAAATGCCTGCCCTGAAATCCCTGTTCTGAAACCGGCGGCCGGTATCAGGCCCGCAATTGCGTCAGCTCCAGTACGGATTGCTGCTGCAGCATGAGGCTGATCTGGTCCACGGTCTGCGGCCGGCTGAAATAGTAGCCCTGCACTTCATCACAACCCTGTTGCAGCAGATACCGCATCTGCTCAGCGGTCTCCACCCCTTCCGCCACCACGCGCAGATTCAGGCTGTGCGCCAGCGCAATGATGGCCCGGACGATGGCTTCATCATTGGCACCCTGCGCAATATCCGTGACAAAGGACCGATCGATCTTGAGTGCATCCAGCGGAAAACTTTTCAGATAATTCAGCGAAGAAAAGCCGGTGCCAAAATCATCCACAGCCAGGCTGATTCCCAGCGCACGCAAACCGGCCAGCACCAGCTGTACCCGTTTCACATCATGCATCAGCATGGATTCTGTCAGTTCCAGTTCCAGCGCACACGGATGCAAGCAGGTGTCGCGCAACACCTGCTGCACCAGGCTGACCAGATCGCAGGTGCGGAACTGGCGGGCAGAAAGGTTGACTGCCACACTGATATCCCGCTGGAACTGCGTCCGCCAATGTTGGGTCTGCACGCAGGCCGTTTGCAGCACCCACTCGCCGATGGGCACAATCAGGCCGTTTTCTTCCGCTACCGGAATGAATTCCACTGGCGGCACCAGGCCGCGCTCGCCATCCTGCCAGCGGATCAGCGCTTCCACCCCCACGATCCTGCCGTGTTTCAATTCAACCCTTGGCTGGTAGTGCAACAGGAAGTCGCCGTTGCTCACGGCACGCCGCAGATTGCTGGCAATGCTCATGCGTCGCCGCAGCGACTGGTTCATTTCAGAGGCATAGAAACAATAGCAGTTCTTGCCCTCGGACTTGGCGTTATACATGGCTGCGTCGGCGTTGCTCAGCAGCGTGTCGGCGTCGTTGCCGTCGGCTGGATAGCGGGTAATACCGATGCTGCAGCTGACAAAAAATTCGATCTGGTCGATGAAACAGGGTTTGGCGCCTTCCAGCAGCAACCGCTCGGCCACGCCGCGATCGTAATCCTCCAGCGCCGGGGCCTCGATCAGCACTGCAAATTCGTCGCCACCCAGGCGGGCAATGATGTCGCCGTCGCGCAGGCATTTGCGCAGGCGTTCGCTGATGTCTTTCAGCAGACGGTCACCGATGCGATGGCCGTGGACATCATTAATATCCTTGAAATTATCCAGGTCGATGAACATCAGGGTCAGGCGCTGGCCCATTTCCCGCGCGCGCTCCAGCGCCTGGTTCAGCTGCTGCTGGAAGTGATCGCGGTTGGGCAGTTCCGTCAGCGGGTCGCAGGTGATCTGGCGGTCCAGCCGCTTTTCATATTCCTTCAGGTGGGTGATGTCCTGGATGGTTCCCTGCGAGCGCAAGGCAGTACCGCTGGCGTCATAAAACGTCTTGCCCTGTTCGACGACAATCTTCAGGCGGCCATCAGGCATCTGCATGCGATGTTCGATCTGGTAGGGCACCCGGTTGGCCAGCGATTGCGTGTAGGCATCATTGACCGCCTGGCGGTCGTCGGGGTACACCAGCTGCAGGAAGGCAGTATAGCTGGGCGTAAAACTGGCGGGATTGACTTCAAACAGCCGGAAGACCTCGTCGGACCAGTGCAGGTCCTGGCTGACCAGATCCAGCTCCCAGCTGCCGATCCGCGCCATGCGCTGGGCTTCCTTGAGGCGGGCTTCGCTCTTCTGCAACTGCTGCTGCGCCTGCCTGCGTTCGGCAATGTCACGCAGCATGGTGATGATCTGCACTTCATCACCCATCCGTACCGGTGCCAGACTGATTTCCACATGTCGCTGGCTGCCATCCCGGCAACGACAGGCAAAATCCAGCTTCTGATCAAGCCGGCGTCCTTCCGGCCGTTGCAGGAACTGGTGCCGCAATTGTTGATGCGCCTCGCGCAATGGCTCGGGCACCAGAAATTCCACCGTCTGGCCAACCAGTTCCGCGCTGCTGAAACCCAGCAGCTTTTCGGTTTGCGGATTGGCGCTGACGATCACGCCACTGCTGTTCACAACCAGCACGACATCCGGGGAATGTTGCAGAAAGTGACGCCAGAACAATGCATCAACCTGGACAGACTCAGTGTCGCGCTTCATGTCTCCTTCCATTACTGCTCAACCTTATGGAGTGATGCCATGGGTGATCGCATAGCGGATCAGTTCGGCGTTCGATGTGATATTCATCTTGCGCATCATGCGCACCTTGTGGGTACTGACGGTCTTGTTGCTGATGGTGAGTTCGCTGGCGATCTCGTTCAACCCCTTGCCTTTCACCAGCATGCGCAGTATCTGCAATTCACGTTCCGTCAGCAGGGTGTGCGGTCTGGGGGTGGTGACGGCATCATCCTGAAACACCATCTGCTCCGCCAGATCCGGCGCAATGAAATGGCCGCCGGCCGCCACCTTGCGAATGGCGCTTACCAGCATCGCTGCATCGGTGTCCTTGGTGATGTAGCCGGCAGCGCCCGCCTTCAGTTTGCGCCGGGCCAGTTGCGGTTCGTTGTACATGCTCAGCACCAGAATCGGCAATTGCGGGCAGCGGGTGCGCACGCGGCCGATCAGGTCACTGCCGCTGACGCCCGGCATGCTGATGTCCAGCAGCAACAGGTCGTATTCCTGATGGCGCAATTGTTCCAGCACCTCACCACCGGTACTGGCTTCGGCCTCAATCCTGATATCGTCGTGCTGTTCCAGCAGCTGCTTCAGCCCGGCCCGAAACAGGGTATGGTCATCCGCCAGCAGAATTCTGATCATTCACATTTGTCCTGGTTTGCAGCAGTGGAATCGTGGCCCGCACACAGGTACCCAGCCCCGGCTCGCTGGTGATGTCGAGGCGGCCGGCAAGCGCCAGGGCGCGTTCCTGCATACCCACCAGCCCCAGCGAATTGCGTCGGCCGGGCATTGTCACCACGAAACCCTTGCCGTTATCGCGCACCTCCACCATCAGCTGGTCGGGGCGCGCGCTGAGTTGCACCGTGGCCTTGCTGGCGCCCGCATGGCGCGCCACGTTGGTCAGGGATTCCTGCACGATGCGGAACAGGGCAACGGCCAGAAACTCCGGCAGGTCGACCTCGTCCTGCTCACTGGCGAAACGGCACACAATACCGGTGTGCTGGCTGAAATCCTGCGTGAGCCATTCCAGAGCGCAGACAATTCCGGCATCCAGTGCTGCCGGGCGCAGGCTGGTCGCCACGTTACGCAATTCGTCGACCGCGCGCCGGATCAGGCCGGCCATCGCATCGGATTTTTCCACCAGGGCCGGATTGTCCTGCTCCAGCCTGGCACGCAGGGCCGCGTTGCTGAAATGCAGTGTATTGAGCAGTTGCCCCAGTTCATCATGAATTTCCCGGGCGATGCGTTTGCGCTCGGCTTCCAGCAAGGCTTCCCGCCGCTCCGCCAGATCCCGCAGCAGAGCGCGGGAGTGGCGCAGGTACTGTTCCGTCTGTTTGATCACGCCGATGTCGCGGCCAACGGCCAGCATGCTCTGCACCTGACCTTCAGTGTCGAATTCCGGCACGATCCGCACGTAGCGATGCAGCACTTCACCGCTGGCTGCCGCAGGCCAGGACAGTTCAAAGCCCACGCCTTCACCCTTGTCGCGCACCCGGAGCAGGTGCTGTTGAAAGCGGCGGGCGCTGGGTGTGTCCCAGTCGTCCAGAATGGTTCTGCCAAGCAGCTGCTGTTGCGTTTTGCCGACCGAGGCCACCAGCGACGGGTTCACATAGATGCGGCGGCAATTCCGGTCGTAACGCGCAATGTCATCGGGCGAATTTTCGATGATGGCGCGAAATTCGGTTTCCCGGCTGCGCAGTGCGGCTTCCATTTCCCGCCGCGGGGTAATGTCCAGCAGCATGCTCACGCCACCGACCACGCTACCCTGCCGGTCATGCAACGCTAGCAGCTGGGGAATGAAATACACCTTGCTGCCATCCGGACGCTCGCCCATTGCCTCAAAACCGGACTCCATGGCCTTGCCCTGCAGAATCAGGGCGGACGGAGATTCATCCGGCTGCATCAGCTCCCCGTCGGGCCAGTAATGGCGCACGAAACCGCACCAGCGATCCCGCCTGGGATCAGGATGTCGGCCCCACAGTCGCACTGCGGCGCTGTTGTACCAGAAAATATGGCCTTCCGGATCGTACATGCAGGCAGCGACGGGCATCGATTCCATCAATGCGCGCCAGGAATAATCAAATCCGGGCAAAGCGTTATCCATAGAGATTCCCTGTGGAGTTCGCTGGCTGCGTGCGTCCGTTCACTGAAATCAAACTATAGCCTTAATTTTTGAATGGATAAATGTTCAGGAAAAAATCGATCCGGTTTTGCGGGAGTTGGCAACACGACCAGTATAGTCGGCCGGTGTGAGGGGCAATTGAACCTTCAGCCTGCTCCGCTGGTCGCACACAGATCCGGACACTACAGTGAAGAGGTGGTACGACAGCATGGAGCGATGGAATTAGGCATGGAGTGGACATGGCGCAATACCCGGGACCGTTTCGGCTGGACCAGCATTCTGCTGCACTGGATTTCCTTTGTGCTGGTGCTGTTCCTGCTGGTGGAGGGCATTTATATGGTGACCCTCACCTACTACGATCCGCTCTATACCACCCTGCCCCACTGGCACAAAGTCGCCGGGGTGGCGATCGTGCTGATCACTGTCGGCCGCCTGTTGTGGAATCTGCTCAACCCTCACCCCGCGCCCCTGCCGGCGCCGCGCTGGCAGCAGTGGTCGGCCAGGCTGGTGCATCTGGCATTTTATATAACGCTGCTGGCACTGGGCGTGACCGGCTATGTGATCACCACCGCCAAGGGCAAGCCCATCGACCTGGTTTTCGGCTGGCAGCTTCCCGCCCTGCGCAGCTGGCCCACCGCCATTGCCGAACCGATGGGCTTTCTGCATCGCTGGATTGCCTACGGCCTGGGGGCACTGATCCTGCTGCACAGCGGCGCTGCCCTGCTGCACCATTTCATCCAGCACGATGCCACCCTGAAACGCATGCTGTCGCCTGGATGCAAATGAATCTCAATTCATGCTATGTTCCCGTCCGGAAAAAGCAACCAACCGTTTCCGCAACAACATCAAAGGACGCGCCCATGAAAACCCTGCTCAAGACCGCCCGCATCACCGCCCTGACCTCGGCCCTGCTGCTGCCCGGCGCCCTGCTGCCTGCACTACTGATCAGCACGCCCGCCCAGGCAGCGCCGGAAAAATACGTACTCGACACCGAGAACGTCCATGCTTTTGTCCAGTTCAAGATCAAGCACCTGGGATTCAGCTGGCTGCTGGGCCGCTTCGACACCTTCAAGGGCGAGTTCACCCTGGACAAGGACAAGATCGAAAGTTCCAGCGTCAGTGTGGACATCGACGTGGCCAGCTTGAATTCCAACCACGCCGAGCGCGATAAGCACTTGCGCGGCGATGATTTCTTCGCCGTGGAAAAATTTCCCAAAGCAACATTCGCCAGCACCAAGGTTGAAAAAACCGGTGACAAGACCGCCAACATTCACGGCAACCTGACGCTCAAGGGCATCACCAAGCCTGTCGTTCTGGCGGCCACCTACATTGGCGGCGGCGATGATCCCTGGGGCGGCCATCGCCAAGGCTTTGAAGCCACAACAGAAATCGTGCTGAAGGATTTCGGCATCGATTACAACCTGGGCCCCTCCGCCCAGTCGGCCCAGATCTATATTTCCGTGGAAGGCATCCGCAAGTAGCCACACCCGCCTGGCGCGGCAACCCATGCCGCGCCGGTATCTTCAGTCGACACTGCACCTGACTTCACCCGTTATCAGGCTGTGCTAGACTGGAACAGGTAACCCACCACAGCCGTCAAACCAACGTGAAGCAAACCCGGATGGAAACAGACCGGATGGAAGGATCCAGCCGACCGCAGCCCCCAGTCCGCAACCTGCTGGACGGGTCACTGCAAGTAACAGGCAACAGCGACATTCTCTACGCAGACGAGGGCATCTCGCGGCTGCTGGATATTCCTGTAAACGAGCTGGAGGGACGCTCCTGGTTCAGTCTGTTTCATCCCTTCGACCGCAATCGCATCGATGCCGCCATGAAACAGCTGGAAAGCGCGGGCCAGGGCCATGCCGTCCTGCGCACAGCGAATGCCAGCGGCGCCACGCTGTACCTCTATGTGAACCTGTGTCGCGCCGAGGGCACCAATCCCGGTGGCGATTATTATTGCCTGGTGCAGAATCTGGGCGACCGTACCGGCTACGATGCCAGCCAGCAACATTACGAACGCCTGTTCTCGCTGTCCAACGATCTGCTCTGCGTGGCCAACACCATGGGTTATTTCCTGGAGGTGAATCCGGCCTTCACCCGCGTGCTGGGCTACACCAGGGAAGAACTGCAACGCACCACCTTCCTGGAATTCATTCATCCGGACGACGTGGACTCCACCCTGAAAGAAATCCGCAAGCTGCGCAGTGGCGTGGACTCGCTGTATTTCGAAAACCGCTACCGCTGCAAAGACGGCAGCTGGCGCTGGCTGGCCTGGAGTACGCCGGCGTCGACCGAGGAAGGCATCCTGTATGCAGTGGCCAAGGACATCACCGAACGCAAGGAGCATGAAGATCATCTGCTGCGCATGGCGAAATTCGATTTCCTGTCCGGGTTGCCCAACCGCGGCTATCTGGAGGAGGAATTGAAGCGCGCAATGTCCCGCGCAGGACGCGGCAAGCAGGTGCTGGCGGGCTACTTCATCGATCTGAACGATTTCCACCTGGTGAACGAACGCCACGGCCACGATGTGGGCGACGACCTGATCCGGCACATGTCGGTGCGGCTGCGCACCCTGCTGCGGGCCTGCGATTTCATCGCCCGCATCGGCAGCGATGAATTTTTTGTGCTGGCGGAAGTGGAGCAATCAGCGAAAGCCCTGCATCTGGCCGACAAGATCGCCTCCCTGCTGCACAATCCTTTCACGCTGGAAGACGGCATGGTGAAAGTAAGCGCCAGCGTAGGCACCACGCTGTATCAGGCCGAAGTGCATCGGGATGCGTCGGCGTTCATCACCAGCGCCGAACGGGCAATGCAGGTGCAGAAACAAAAACACAAGCAGCTGAATGCGGGCAACGGTTCCCGCGTCGCGCCCGCCTGATCACACTGCCACTCCGTTTCAATCCGTGCCCAGATGCCGTAACGCCATTGCCGCCGCCGTGGTGCGGTTTTCCACGCCCAGTTTGCGAAAGATCTGCTCCAGATGTTTGTTCACCGTGCGCGGACTCATGCTGAGGATCTGGCCGATTTCACGATTGGTTTTGCCGTGGGCGATCCACACCAGCACTTCCGCTTCGCGCTCGGTAACCGCAAGATGCTTGCGCAGCGCTTCGGTTTCCGATGGCCGTTCCGGATCGGTCAGGCGCAGCAGACGCTCCCCCGGCGCCGGTTCCCCCAGATAACTGACCTTGAGCGGCTGTGAAAGCCCCTCCAGTTGCAGATTGCTGCCGGGCAGTGCCTGCGCCGGAAAACCCGCGCGCAATTGCGGTGTGAGTTGCTGGTCGAGCCAGAAACGGTCGGCACCGGATTTTTCAAACAAGTGATGTACCTGCGGCGTGGCCCACAGGAATTGGCCGTCGCGGGTGGTGGCAAACAGGAACTGGCCGGCGGTGTCGAGCGCCGTGCGTGCACTTTGCGTTAGGCGCGCGTTGCTCAGGTGCACACGGATGCGGGCGATCAGCTCCTGCGGTTTCACCGGCTTGGTAACATAGTCCACGCCGCCGGCTTCCAGACCTTTCACAATGTCGTCGGTGTCGGTGAGGCCGGTCATGAAAATCACCGGCACGTCCGCCAGATCCGGTTCGCGTTTTAAAATGCGACAGGTGGCGAAGCCGTCCAGGTTCGGCATCACTGCGTCCAGCAAAATGATATCCGGCAACATTTTGCGGGCGATGCTCACCGCCTGCAGCCCTTCCAGCGCCACCAGCACGGTGAAGCCGGCCTGGTCCAGCGCGTGATTGAGCATGCCGAGGGTGTCGGGCGAATCATCCACCACCAACACCAGATCACGTTCTTGCCGGAGATCATTCATGGTTTCACCGTTTGTGCAATTTCGATGATGCGGTCGAACCGGAATTGGCTGGTGAGATTCTGCAGCACGGCAATGAATTCCGGTGTGGCGCTGCCCTCCTGGCGTAGTTGCTGGATTTTCTGCTTGAGTCCATTGACGTAGCCGATTTCCGCCAGCGTGCGCAGTTCCTGCAGCACTTGCGCGGACGGCAGCTGCTCCGGTGGAAAGCGCTGTGGCACCGGCTCGAATTCCGCCTGCTCGCGTTCGTAGAACCAGGTGAGCCGCAGCAGTACGCCGAGTTTTTCCAGCAGCATCTGCAGGCGCACTGGTTTCACCACGTAGTCGTCGTGCCAGCGTGGCGGTGCATCGGCATCGTGCTGGTCGCGCTGGCCTTCGCGGGCGTCGGCGGAAATCATCACGATGGGCGCAATCACGCCATTGCTGCGCAGCGTCTCGGCCAGTTGCCAGCCCGTCATGCCGGGCATGGACACATCCAGCAGAAAAGCATCCGCGTGACACTGCCGAGCCAGCGTCAGACAATCGGCACCGCACGCCGCTTCCACCACACCAAAACCCAGCGGCGTGAGCAGATCGCTGATCAGGCCGCGGTGGGACGGATCATCATCCACCACCATCAGCAACTTGCGCGCGCCCTGGTAGCCGCGAATCTGTTTTTCCACCACGGGTGCTTCACAGGGCGTGTCGATGCGCGACAGCATCAGGCTGACGGTAAAGGTGCTGCCGACACCGGGCTCACTCTGCACGGCGATGTCGCCACCCATGATGTCGGTGAGCAGGCGGGTGATGGTGAGGCCCAGCCCGGTGCCGGGCACGGGATTGGCGCCGGATTTACGCACCCGTTCGAAGGGCCGGAAGATGCGTTCAATATCGTCCTTGTGAATGCCGACGCCGCTGTCGCGAATGGTGAACTCGGCCACCTGACTGCGATAACGCACGCTGAATGACACACCGCCCCACTCGGTGAACTTGATGGCGTTCGACAGCAGGTTGATCAGGATCTGGCGCAGGCGCTTTTCATCGGTGGCCACGTATTCCGGCAGGAAACCTTCGTTGTGATATTCGAACAGGACGCCCTTGGCTTCCGCCTGCAGTCGGAACATTTGCACGATCTGATCCAGCAACGAACGGATGCGCACCTGGTCGCGGTGCAGATCGAGTCGGCCCGCTTCAATTTTTGAAATATCGAGCAGGCCTTCAATCAGATCCGCCAGATGTTCGCTGCTGCGGCGGATGGTGGAAATGGCTTCGCGGCGGGAATGCGGAATCTCGTCGTCCTGTTCCAGCAGTTGCGCGTACCCGAGTACGGCGTTGAGTGGTGTACGCAATTCGTGACTGATGCCGGTGAGGTAACGGCTCTTGGCATGGTTCGCCGCTTCCGCCACTTCCTTCGCTTTCTGCAAGGCCAGATCGGTGCGTTCGTGGGCGATGATTTCTTCTTCCAGCAGGCGCGTTTGCCGTTGCGATTCCTCCTGCGCCACCTCCCGGCTTTCGTGCGCCAGAATAAACAGCCAGGCCACCACGCCGGCCACGATCAGCAGAATGAAAAATTCCTTCCACAGCACGGTACCGATCAGGTTGGCCGTGGCCGCATCGGTGACGGGAATCTGGTAATACACCAGGGTGAGCAGAAGACCGATGCAGCCACCGATCAGCAGCAGCAGACCGAGGAAATGGCCAAGCCTTGAATTGAGGGCGTCGGTGATGCGGTCCGGCAGCACGCCGCGTAACAGGCTGATGATCTGGCGCGACAGGCGCGCATCCGGTTTGCACAGATCCTGGCAGCGGGCATCCAGCGAACAGCACAGCGAGCAGATGTGGCCGCCGTAGGCCGGGCAGGTGGTAATGTCTTCCGGCTCGAAGGCGTGTTCGCAGATACAGCAAGTGACGGTTTCGCCGCTGCAGAAAATCGTCTCGGGCATGCGGGCGATGTAGTAGCGGCCCTTGGTCCACCAGGCAATCAGCGGCGCCAGCACGAACGCAGAACCCAGCGCCACATACGGCGACAGCGCCTGCGGCACTTCACCGAACGAGCCCAGATGCGCGCTGATGCCCAGCAGCGACGCCAGAATCATGGAGCCGAATCCTACCGGGTTGATGTCATACAGATGCGCGCGTTTGAATTCGATCTGCGGCGGGCTGAATCCCAGCGGTTTGTTAATCACCAGATCCGCCACCAGCGAGCCCACCCAGGCCACTGCCACAATCGCGTACACACCGAGAATGCTTTCCAGCGCGCGGTAGATGCCCAGCTCCATCAGCAGCAGCGCGATCGCCACGTTGAACACCAGCCACACCACCCGGCCGGGATGGCTGTGCGTGAGCCGCGAGAAAAAATTCGACCAGGCGATGGAACCGGCGTAGGAATTGGTGACGTTGATTTTCAGCTGCGACAGGATGACGAAAATGCCCGCCAGCGCCAGCGCAAAATCCGGCGACGTTGTGATGTAGCCAAACGCAATGCTGTACATGCGGGTGGGATCGGCGGCATCGTCCGCCAGCACACCGTGTTTCAGCGCCAGCACCGCCAGGAAAGAGCCCGCGAGAATTTTCAAAGTACCGACAATGATCCAGCCCGGCCCCGCCGCCAGCATCGCCAGCCACCAGCGCAGTTTTTTGCCTTCCTGTGGCGGCGGCAAAAAGCGCAGGAAATCCACCTGCTCGCCGATCTGCGCGATCAGGGAAAAAATCACCGACGACGCGGCGCCGAACAGCAGGATATTCAAGCCGCCCGCGCCGTGACCGTGCAGGCCTTCATATTGGGTCCAGTCCTGCACCGAGCCGATGTCGTGCAGCGCGATATACACGAACGGCAGTATCTGCAACGCCATCCATAGCGGCTGCGACCACAGCTGGAACCGGCTGATAAAGGTAATCCCGTGGGTCACCAGGGGAATCACCAGCAGCGAACTGAGCAGATAGCCGATGGTCTGCGGAATACCGAGCAGGATTTCCAGCGCCATGGCCATGATGGCCGCTTCCAGCGCGAAGAAAATAAAGGTAAACGACGCGTAGATCAGCGACGTGATGGTGGAGCCGATATAGCCGAAGCCTGCACCACGAGTGAGCAAATCTATATCGATGCCATATTTTGCAGCATAAAAGGCGATGGGCATGCCGGTGAGGAAGATGATCAGCCCCACCACCATGATGGCGACCACGGCATTGTCGAAGCCGTAGCTGAGGGTGACCGCGCCGCCGATGGCCTCCAGCGCCAGAAATGAAATCGCCCCCAGCGCCGTGTTTGCCACCCGCGCCAGCGACCAGCGCCGCGCCCGCTTGGCAGTAAAGCGCAGGGCGTAGTCCTCCAGGGTCTGGTTGGCCACCCACTGGTTGTAGTTGCGGCGGACGCGAAAAATCTGCTGGCGAGCGGTCATGGTCGGGTTCGGGTCTACTTCTGCTGTGCTTCCGGATTGGCCTGAGCGGGACAATGGCTAGGGGCATTGCAGGAAAGGCAAGTTGCATACCAGCCGAAGCCGGTTAATGGAAGGCCGGCTACCTACGCAAAATACCCCGTCCACCCTGCCAGCCCTATGCGTCATTTGACGTAGTTCGACGCGACGCCCTGGGGCATTTCCCGAATTGGCGCGCGCGGGCAGGCAATCAATACTCGGTCCCGACACACGGTGTCCCATTCCGATCCGATTGCCTGAGAGGTTGTACCATGCTGACAAAATTCCCTGGCTCCAAAAAACCACACTCGTCGCTGCGGCGGCGGATACTGCAGGGCATGCTCGCGCTGCCGGCCGCCATGCTGCTGAGCCATTCCGCACTGGCGGCGTCCACCGCCGAGGTGAACACCACCGGCCTGGCGGTAACCGACAGCACCGTGAAAGTGGGCATTCTGCATTCCGTCACCGGCACCATGGCGATCAGCGAAACCGGATCGGTGCAGGCGGAAAAACTCGCCATCGACCAGATCAACGCCATGGGGGGCGTTCTGGGTCGCAAGATTGAATTCATTCAGGAAGACGGCGCCAGCGACTGGCCGACCTTCGCAGAAAAATCGAAAAAATTGCTGGTGAACGACAAGGTGGCGGCAGTGTTCGGCTGCTGGACCTCAGCGTCGCGCAAGGCGGTGTTGCCCGTGTTCGAGCAGTACAACGGCATGCTGTATTACCCGACGTTTTATGAAGGTCTGGAAGAATCACCCAACGTGATTTACACCGGCCAGGAAGCCACGCAGCAGATTCTGGCCGGCATCGACTGGGTGGTGAAGGAGAAAGGCGCCAAGTCGTTTTATCTGCTGGGCTCGGATTATATCTGGCCGCGTACTTCCAACAAGATTGCACGCAAGCACATCGAGAAGCTGGGTCTGAAAGTGGTGGGTGAGGAGTATTACCCGCTGGGCCACACGCAGTTCAACTCGGTGATCAACAAGATCAAGCTGAAAAAGCCCGATGTCATCTACGCAATTGTGGTGGGTGGTTCCAACGTGGCGTTTTACAAGCAGCTGAAAGCTGCCGGTATCGACATGACCAAGGAAAAACCGCTGGTGCTGACCATTTCTGTGACCGAGGACGAGATCCTGGGGATCGGTGGCGAGAACATGGTGGGTGCCTACGCGTCGATGAAATATTTCCAGAGTCTGGACAACGACAACAACAAGAAATTTGTTGAAGCGTTCAAGGCGAAGTGGGGCAAGGACATTGTGATCGGCGATGTGACGCAGGCGGCTTATCTGGGGCCTTGGTTGTGGAAGGCGGCGGTGGAGAAAGCCGGGTCGTTTGATATCGACAAGATCAAGGCTGCGTCTCCGGGTATTGAACTGACGACCGCGCCGGAAGGTTACGTGAAGATTCACCCGAATCATCACCTGTGGTCGAAAACCCGCATCGGTCACGCGCAGCTGGATGGGCAGTACAAAGTGGTGTACGAAACCAAGGAGCTGATGGAGCCCGATCCGTTTCCGGAAGGTTATCAGTGAGGTTGGTTTTGGATCGATGAAAGTTGGTTAAGTTGGCAGTAGCCGGGATGTACCGCAGCAGGTCCGGGATCGGATTCAGGACACGCCACAAGTACATCCCTGTAGGCTCGTCTGCGGCCATCCATGGCCGCAGACGGTCCTGAATCCGATCCCGGACCAGCTGCTCCCTGCCACTTTTCGATCCCGCTGTACTTTCGTAGCACGTTCGTAGCACGCATGCAGTACGCAACACAGCACCACTCATTACCACCGGTCTCAGGAGGCCTCAATGTTCGCCGACTACAGCATGGCAGAACTGACATCCATCTTCGCGATGCAGGCATTTGCCGGACTCATTCTGTTTTCCGTTTTCGTTCTGATGGCGCTGGGACTCGCGATCATCTTCGGCCAGATGGGCGTGATCAACATGGCTCACGGCGAATTCATGATCCTGGGCGCCTATATCACCTATCTGACGTCCCATATTTTTTCCGAGTATGCACAGAATCTTTTCGACATCTATTTTTTCGTGGCGATGATACTCGCCTTCATCGTCACCTTTGCGCTCGGGGCGCTGGTGGAATGGGGGTTGATCCGTCACCTGTACAAGCGTCCGCTCGACACGCTGCTGGCCACCTGGGGTCTGAGCCTGATCCTGCAACAGATTTACCGTTCGGTATTCGGTGCCCGCGAAGTCGGCGTCACCTTGCCGGACTGGCTGATGGGTTCCGTCGCACTCAGTGAATCCATCGAAATCCCCATCAATGGTCTGTTCGTCATGGGTCTCACCCTGATCATCGCCGTTGGTGTTGCCCTGATGATGTATCGCTCGCGCTGGGGTTGCCAGGTGCGCGCCGTGGTGCAAAACCGCACCATGGCCGGCGCGGTAGGCATCAACACCGAAAAAGTCGACCGCATGACGTTCGCGCTGGGTTGCGGCATCGCCGGTATCGCGGGCAGCGCCTTCACCATGATCGGTTCCACCGGCCCCACGTCCGGTCAGCTCTATATTGTCGACACCTTCCTGGTGGTGGTGTTCGGCGGCGCATCCAGTCTGCTCGGCACCATCGCATCGGCGTTCACCATTTCGCAGGCGCAATCCACCATGGAATTTTTCCTCAGCGGTTCCATGGCGAAAGTGCTCACGCTGTTGGTGGTGGTCGGCATCCTGATGCTGCGGCCACAAGGTCTGTTCGCACTGAAGATTCGTCGCTAAGCATCCTGGCAACGCAGTAAGGAGAACACACGATGTCATATCACGGTTTCAAATCCTACCTTCCGCAACAGGATCTGCTCGGCTTCGCGCTGCTGGCGATACTGCTGCTGGTGATCTTTCCGCTGTCGATGGATATTTTCCGCCTCAATCTGGTGGGCAAATATCTTACCTACGCGTTTGTCGCGCTGGGTCTGGTGCTGTGCTGGGGTTATGGCGGCATTCTCAGCCTGGGTCAGGGCGTGTTCTTCGGCCTCGGCGGTTACTGCATGGCGATGTTCCTGAAACTGGAAGCCTCCAATCCGGAAGCCACCAAAATCCAGTCCACCCCGGGCATTCCGGATTTCATGGACTGGAACCAGCTCACCGAATTGCCATTTTTTTGGCAACCCTTCCACAGCCTGACCTTCACCCTGATTGCGGTGATCGTGGTGCCATCCATCTTCGCCTACTTCATCGGCGTGGCCATGTTCAAGCGTCGTGTCGGCGGCGTGTACTTCGCCATCATCACCCAGGCACTTGCTGCGATCCTCACCATCCTGATCATCGGCCAGCAGGGCTACACCGGCGGCGTCAACGGCATCACCGACCTGCGTACGCTGAAAGGCTGGGACATCCGCTCCGACGAAGCGAAATACATTCTGTACTTCGTCAACGTGGCCATACTGTTCCTGTGTCTGTTCGCGGCGCAGTACGTGCGCAAGAGCAAGCTCGGCCGCCTGCTGGTAGCAATGCGCGAAAGGGAAGACCGCGTGCGCTTCTCCGGCTACGACGTTTCCAATTTCAAGATTTTCGTGTTCTGCCTCGGCGCCGCATTTTCTGCCATCGGTGGCGCCATGTTCACCTTGCAGGTGGGTTTCATGTCGCCGTCCTTCGTCGGCATCGTGCCGTCCATTGAAATGGTAATTTTCTGCGCCGTCGGCGGCCGCCTTTCACTGCTCGGCGCGGTGTACGGCACGCTGCTGGTGAACTGGGCCAAAACCAGTTTCTCGGAAAGTTTTCCTGAATTGTGGTTGCTGGCCATGGGCGGTTTGTTCATCGCAGTGGTGTTGGCTTTCCCCAACGGTCTGGCCGGTTTGTATCAGACCTGGGTGGCACCGCGCGTCGACAAATGGCTCGCCAATCTGAAAACCCCGCGACCGCTCACCACCAATCCGCTGGAATCCAGGAGCTGAACCATGACCATTTCCAACGTAAGCATTGGCGCCAAGGATTTCGTCCTCGCAGTGGAAGGGCTCACGGTTTCCTTCGACGGTTTCAAGGCGGTCAACGATCTGTCGTTCTACGTCGATGAAAACGAAATCCGCGTCATCATCGGCCCCAATGGCGCAGGCAAAACCACAGTGCTGGATCTGATCTGCGGCCGCACCAAAGCCACCACGGGCTCCATCAAGTTCCGCGGCAAGGAACTTACCAAAATGAAGGAGCACCAGATCGTGCACGCCGGGGTCGGCCGCAAGTTCCAGAATCCGTCGATCTACGAAGATCTGTCGGTGTTTGAGAACCTGGAAATTTCCTATCCGAGAGGACGCAATGTGTGGGGCGCGCTCACCTTCAAGCGGGACAGGGAAGTTATCGAGAAGGTGGAGGAAATCGCGGAAATGATTTTTCTCAAGGATCTGCTCGGCAAGGAAGCGGGCCTGCTCAGCCACGGCCAGAAACAGTGGCTGGAGATCGGCATGCTGCTGATCCAGAACCCCGACCTGTTGATGCTCGATGAACCGGTGGCCGGCATGTCGGTCGCCGAACGCAAACAGACCGCCGAACTGCTGCATCGCATCACCAAGAACCGTTCCGTAATCGTGATCGAACACGACATGCAGTTTGTGGAAGACATCGCCGACCGCGTCACCGTGCTGCATCAGGGCAAGGTGTTGTCGGAAGGCTCCATGGAACGGGTCAAGACCGATCCCAAAGTCGTCGAAGTTTATCTGGGCCATTGAGGAGCACACCATGCTTTCCGTATCGCAATATCAGGTGGCCTATGGCCAGAGCGAAGTCATCCACAACCTGAATTTCGAAATCAAACCGAAGGAAATCGTCGCCATCATGGGCCGCAACGGCATGGGCAAAACCACGCTGATGAAATCCCTGATGGGCATCCTGCCCAGCCGCAAGGGCAGCGTGAAACTGGATGGCACCGATCTCACGTCGATGAAAAGCCACCAGCGCGTGGCCAGTGGCGTCGGTTTCGTGCCCCAGGGCCGCATGATTTTTTCCACCATGACCGTGAAGGAAAACATCGAAACCGGACTCACCACGGTGAAAGACAAAAAAATTCCGCAGGATCTGTACGACCTGTTTCCCGTGCTGCTGGAAATGAAATCCCGACGCGGCGGCAATCTGTCCGGCGGCCAGCAGCAACAGCTGGCCATTGCCCGCGCGCTGGCGAGCCGGCCCAAACTGCTTCTGCTCGATGAACCCACTGAAGGTATCCAGCCGTCGATCATTCGCGAAATGGCGCGCACGCTGAAACGCATCCGCGATGAAAAAGGTTTGTCGATCATCGTGTCCGAACAGGTATTGAGTTTCGCACTGGATATTGCCGATCGCATTCTGGTGCTGGAAAAAGGTGACATCGTGGCGGAGGAAGAGCGCGCCAATGTCAACGAGGCAAAAATCGCGGCCTACCTGTCGGTGTGAGGTTTAACCGGCAGTCGGGCACGCAGTTCAACAGCAGTATCATCCCAAAAACGGCTAGAGGTGACATGCAATGGCTGAGACCATCATCAAAATCGACCTGAAGAAATCGCCCTACGAACAGGACACCATCCACAACCGCTGGCATCCGGATATTCCGATGGCGGCGATGGTCAAGCCCGGCGATGATTTCATTATCGAGTGCTACGACTGGACCGGCGGCCAGATCAAAAACAATGACGACGCTGCCGATGTGCGCGACGTGGATCTGTCGCAGGTGCATTTCCTGTCTGGCCCGGTGGGCGTGGAAGGCGCCGAGCCCGGCGATCTGCTGGTGGTGGACATTCTCGACATCGGCGCCTTTCAAGAAAGCCTGTGGGGTTTCAACGGATTTTTCTCGAAGAAAAACGGCGGCGGTTTCCTCACCGAACATTTTCCCGAGGCACAGAAATCGATATGGGATTTCAACGGCATGTTCACCAAATCCCGCCACGTGCCCGGCGTGGAATTCGCCGGCTTGATTCACCCCGGCCTGATCGGCTGCCTGCCGTCGAAGGAAATGCTGGCGGAATGGAACAAGCGCGAGAAGGAACTGTTCGACACCGATCCCACCCGCGTGCCTGGCCTCGCCAACCTGCCCTACGCACCCACCGCGCACATGGGCAAGATGAAAAAAGAAGATGCAGCGGTGGCGGCGGCCGAAGGCGCGCGCACCGTGCCTCCGCGCGAACACGGCGGCAACTGCGACATCAAGGATCTGTCGCGCGGTTCGAAAGTGTATTTCCCCGTCTATGTCAAAGGCGGCGGGCTGTCCGTCGGCGATCTGCACTTCAGTCAGGGCGACGGCGAAATAACGTTTTGCGGCGCTATCGAAATGGCGGGCTGGATTCACCTGCGGGTCAGCCTGATCAAGGACGGCATGAAGAAATACGGCATCAAGAATCCGATTTTCAAACCCAGCCCCATCACGCCGAAATATGACGACTACCTGATCTTCGAAGGCATCTCGGTGGATGAGCAGGGCAAGCAGCATTATCTCGACGTGCACATCGCCTATCGTCAGGCCTGTCTGAACGCGATCGAATATCTCACCAAGTTCGGTTACAGCCGCGCGCAGGCCTACGCGATTCTGGGCACCGCGCCAGTGCAGGGTCATATCAGTGGTGTGGTGGATGTGCCCAACGCCTGCGCCACCCTCTGGCTGCCCACGGATATTTTCGAGTTCGATGTGAAGCCCAATGTCGACGGGCCGAAGAAATATCTCGACGGCAGCATCGACGTGCCGCTGGCTCCCGATCTGAAATAAAAGAATCTGAAATAAGCAGACGGAGGACAATTCATGCCCCTGTACGACTACAAATGCACAAGCCACGGCGTGTTCCAGGAACTGGTGCCACTGGCGGCCTTCGACCAACCCTGCGCGTGCCCACAATGCGGCACGCTGTCACCCCGGGTGATCCTGTTCTCGCCCCAGTTTCTGGCGATGGCGGAGGAACGGCGCAAGGCGTTCGCCACCAACGAAAAGGCGCGGCACGAACCGGTGTTTTCCAACAAGGAAATACGGGAGGAGGCCAGCAAGCACAAACACGGCAAGGATTGCGGCTGTCACGCGCAGCAACGCAAATCCAACCTGCTGTACACCGCCGACGGCAGCAAGGTATTTCCGTCGATGCGGCCCTGGATGATCAGCCACTGAAAGTTGCCGTGTTGAAAAAAACAAAAACCGCACTGACAGCCTCCTGCCGCGAACTCGTGGCTGTCAGTGCGGCTTTTTGTTGCCGGGCACCACTACTAAGGACGCTTACTGTTTTTCCCGCACTACCACGGTTCCGGCAATCTTGTCGTGCAAACCCTGCTTGCGCTTGTCGATACCCACCCAGATAAAGCCGATAAACAGTGTGAGCACACAAACAAAATAGCCGATATAGCGCAATACCAGACGGCCCGCCGGCACCGGCTCCAGCGTGTTGGCATCCAGAATTTTCGCCCGGAACACCATCTTGCCCGGCGTGGCCGCATACTTCACCCAGAAACCCACGATGATCACGAACGGCAGCACTATTTGCAGCAAGGTGCCGACCAGGCTGTCCAGCACGCTTTCATCCAGTCCGGTCGCCAGCACCACCACGAATGCCAGGATGAAAAACAGCACGAACATCCAGATATTGTCGATGATGGACGCCACCACCCGCATCCAGAAACCGACGTATTCAACGTCCTGCAGGGGTTGATTCAGATCCGCGCCAGGCGAACCGTACACATTGCTCATTGCATGCTCCTTGATGGATTGACCTGCTCTTGAGTGTAGTGCGAAAAACGCAACTCAACCGGCCGCCTATCGGCCCGCTTCAAGCCACATCCCTCAAGCAACACCCCTCATGCCACAATAGACACCAGCGCTTTTACCAGCGCGGCACACTCTGCATCGGTACCAATCGTGATCCGCAAATGCTGGTCGATGCGCGGCAGTTTGAAGTGGCGCACGATAATGGATTTCTCCCGCAGCGCCGCCGCGATTTTGTCGGCACTGTGGCGCGGGTGACGGGCAAACACGAAATTCGCCGCCGACGGCACCACCTCAAAACCCAGTTGTTCCAGCTGCTGCACCAGCACCGCCCGCGTCTGCATGATCCGCTCGCAGGTGGAAACGAAATAGGCATCGTCCTCCAGCGCTGCCACCGCGCCCTTCAACGCAAAACGGTCCAGCGGATAGGAGTTGAAACTGTCCTTCACCCGCTCCAGCCCTTCGATCAGCTTTTCCTGGCCCACCGCAAAACCCACCCGCAGGCCGGCCAAAGAACGGGATTTGGAAAAGGTCTGCACCACCAGCAGGTTCGGGTAACGTTCCACCAGCGGAATCGCGCTCTGGCCACCGAAATCCACATAGGCTTCGTCCACCACCACCACCGAGCGCGGGTGCGTCTGCAGCAGTTGCTCGATGGCATCCAGCGCCAGCAGTTTGCCGGTGGGCGCGTTCGGATTGGGGAAAATGATGCCGCCATTGGGCCGGGCGTAATCCTCCAGCGCAATGGAGAAATCGTCCCGCAGCGGAATGGTCTGGAAATCGATCTGGTACAGCTGGCAATAGACCGGATAGAAGCTGTAGGAAATATCGGGAAACAGCAGCGGCTTCTCATGCTTCAGCAGCGCCTGGAACGTGTGGGCCAGCACTTCGTCCGACCCGTTGCCGACGAACACTTGCTGCGGGGTCAGTCCGTGCCGCCGTGCCACTGCCGCTTTCAGTTCGGCGCCGGTGGGGTCCGGGTACAGGCGCAGGGAATCGGCCACCTCGGCCTGCAGCGCCTGCAGTACTTTGGGCGACGGGCCATAGGGGTTTTCATTGGTATTCAGCTTGATCAGGTTGGACAGCTTCGGCTGCTCGCCCGGCACATAGGGTTTCAGGCTGTGCACCACCGGGCTCCAGAATTCACTCACGGCAACAATCTCGCAGGGCAAATGTGGCTTGGAAAGCTGGCCAGCATACCATCCCGTGACGCAGCTCAACACCCTGAGCCCCGGGAACCACTAGCTTTCCGACTATCAGCCGCAGGAGCATCAGCCATGACCGTTGCCACCACCCACAGCCTGATCGACTTGGTCAGCCAGTTTCACCGCCAACTGGCGCAACACTGCAGCCAGACCGCCCGCCTCAACCAGGACGAACGGGTCCGGCTGTTGCTGGATTACGTCGGCCGCCACGAAACCCATCTGGCGGCAGCCCTGCAATCCTACGAAAACCAGGCCCGCGAAAAGATCCTCGCCACCTGGTTTCGCAATGCTCCCACCAACGCCCTGCCGCGCCTCGACCAGCATGCGCTCAGCGCCACCAGCACGGTGGATGACGTGATCGAATGGGCTGTGGAGATGGACAATGCCATCATCAGTTTCTACCGCACCCTGGCAGCAGAGGCGGAAACTCCCGACCTGAAAAAGGTACTGGACAATCTCCTGGCCATGGAAGAAAGCGAACAACACCGCATGGTGCGTTCGGCTCTGCGGATTCAGGATTTCTGAAGCAGAAAAGGAACGGGGAACCGCCCCGGCTGGAACGGTTCCCGCAGAACACCGCCCTCAGTGGAACGGGAACAGGTAGTTCATCCAGGATGCCATCCGCAGCAGAATCTTGCGCATGACGGCCACATGCTTGAAGTGCGTGCTGTACACCGCCGCCTGGCCAAAGGAACCGCCGGGCAACTGATTGATGTAGGGTTCAAAGGCCGGATCGGTGATGACGATCTGCACCGGCACCCTGCCCGGCACGACGGGCCCGATCAGCGAAATCAGGTTTCCGCTGGCCTGTACCTGACCTTCCGCCATCACCGGCAGCACCTTCTCCACCTTGCCGGCAAACACTAGCCCCGGCAGACCATCGAACGTTACTTCGGCTTCATCGCCGGGAACCAGCCGCAGCAGGCTGTTCTGACGGAACCAGGCCACTGTGTAGTGGGATTCATAAGGCACGAACACCAGGAGCGGCCGCAGCGGCATGGGCACCGCCATCAGGCCGGGGCGTGCGATCAGCTGGAACACATAGCCCTTCGACGGCGCGGTCACGGTGGTGCGGCTCAGATCGTATTCCGCGCTGGCCAGCTCCGGTGTCAGACGATCCACCAGTGCCTTGGCCTGATCATAATCCCGCTGGGCCACGGCGCCCCTGGCAACCAATTGCCTGGCGCGATCCAGATCCAGCTTGGCCGACACCAGTTGCGCCTTCAGCGAAGCCACGGTGTTCTGGTAAGGCACCGGATCGATCTTGAACAACACATCGCCTTTTTCCAGCAACTGGTTGGCCTGCACCGGCACCTCGGTGACGATACCCTTCACCGGCGCCACGATCGGCGTGCTGACGAAATAGTTGCGGCTGATTTCCGAGAACGGATGGTTATAGTTCATCAGGAAAATCAATGTGCCGATCAACACGACGCCACCCAGGAATGCGGTGGGTACGGTCCACTTGTTGAGGGGAATTCGGAAAATTTTGAAGACGGCAACGCAAATGGCGGTGTAGGTCAGAATCAGTAACAGATCCATCAGCTGGCACCTCCCTGTTCAGCAGCAGCGGCAGTGGCAGGCGGTTTCTCCAGCGCTTCCACCCGTGCGCGCAGCGCCGCCAGCTCTTCCTTCAAATTGGCATCCGGCTGCGCCACCCCCGTACCACCAAACCCCCAGCCACGGTCTTCGCGGTAGAGCGTGGCCCAGATCCACAGGAACGGCCAGATCACATGCAGGGTCAACAGGCTGACCCAGCCCGCCACATGGATCGCATCCTGATGCGGATGGCGGCGATGCTTGGCGATATCATAGGGAATATCGTGTATGGCAATAACGCCATAAAACAGCACTATCCCCGCAAAAACGAGAATTCCCAGTGCAACATTTTCCAGCATGAAACCGTCTCCGTGACTGAATTGGAATAACCTGAATTGAAATACAAGGCGGGTGAAAACCGGCTCATAATATACTGCGGCTCAGCAAGGCCACAATTAAAACAGCCGCCCCCCATCGCCAGTATGCCCCATCTTCCGGGACAGGTACGTTTCAGGCCCCATTGACCATGCATCACGAACGGAAAATGCCGATGAAAAACCTACTGCTGGTTGCTCACGCCCCCTCGCCCAACACCGAACGCATGGTGGAGGCAGTGCTCACAGGCGCCCGCCATCCTGATATCACCGGCGTGTCGGTGCGCCATGTGCCGCCGCTGCAGGCCCAGCCGGACGACGTGCTGCAGGCCGATGCGCTGATTCTGGGCACCACGGAAAACCTGGGTTACATGAGCGGGGCGCTGAAGGATTTTTTCGACCGGATTTATTACCCCTGCCTGGAACAGACTCAGGGCAAGCCGTTCGCGTTCTACATCCGTGCCGGCCACGACGGCACCGGCACCCGTCGCGCCATCGAATCCATCACCACCGGGTTGCGCTGGCGTTGCGTGCAGGAACCCCTGCTCTGCCGTGGCGCCTGGCAGGACAGTTTTCTGGAGCAGTGCGAACAACTGGGCATGACCATGGCCGCCAGCCTGGAAGCCGGCATCATCTGACAGGCATCGTTCGACAGACAGCCGCGCACCAAAAATCAGGCCGCTTCCTGCATTTCCACCGCCCCCACAAACAAAGCCGCGATCAGATCGGATTGGGTGACGATTCCCACCAGCCGCCGCTCGTCGTTCACCACCGGCACATGGTGCAGCCCCTTGTCCGACAGCAGCGGCACCAGCAACGCAATGAGATCATTTTCATTCACCGTGAACGCGGGATGCGCCATGATCTGCCCCACTGCCTCAGGCTTGTGGGTGTGCACGGTGGTGGAGCGGCGCACGAATTCAATCAGCTTGTCGGCAAAACCGCGATACGTCTTCAGATCCGCCCGCTTCAGAAAATCCACCAGCGACAGCACGCCGATCACCCGCCGCGCCCTGTCGATCACCGGCAGGATCTTCACCTTGTGCAGCCGCAACAGTGCCCAGGCCTCTTCCAGATCCGTGCCGTATTCCACCGTGATCACGTCCTTCGACATGATGTCGCGCACGCGGATTTCACCGAACTTGCGCACGTGGGCCTTCTGCTGCGCCTGCAGGTACACGCGGGTCAGATCGTTTTCGGTGACGTTGAGATATGCGCCGTATTCCTTCAACGCCTCCTGCAGGTCATGCCCGCTGATGCCGAGCCGCGCCAGCGGGCTGGGATCGTCGTGGTGGTGGCGCACATCCGCACGCGCCATGGGTTTCACGGGGTATTCCTTTTTCAGAATCCATTTATGCGCCACC
Source organism: Gammaproteobacteria bacterium (assembly GCA_013178375.1). Classification (GTDB taxonomy): domain Bacteria; phylum Pseudomonadota; class Gammaproteobacteria; order Pseudomonadales; family Ketobacteraceae; genus Ch67. The sequence continues at coordinate 157,982 of JABLXQ010000006.1, read as the reverse complement.
AGCACGATCCCCAGCATGGTGATCACATTGATCAGCACGGGAAACACCACATAGGAATAATCCAGCACCTGCTGGTCGCGGGCGATGATGGGCACCAGCGCCGCAGCACCACCGGGCGGGTGCAGGCAGTTCAGTAAATACATGGCGCCCAGGCTCAGGCTCACGGTGAGGGCGGCGGCCAGGTAAAAATCATCGACGGCCTGCGCGCACGCCACGCCAATCACTGCCGGCACCAGATGCCCGGCCACGAACGGATAGGGCTGCGCCAGCGGGCTGTTGGGAATCACCAGCAGCAACAGCGCCGAGGCGCCCATGGACGCCACCAGTACCAGATGCTGGTAAGGATGCACAAACTGCTGCCCCACACGGCCCACGATCAGAATTGCCACAAAGGTCAGCAGGGAGGTGATGAACTGTTCCCGTCGCGACAGGGTGCTGGGCCAGCGGGCGAACAGGGCGCGCAGGTAATTCGTCATGGCATGAGGTTCCGTACCGCAGTCAGGGCCTGACTCTACGGTAGTGGCCACTGCGCCGGCGGCCAATGCCTCCGAAGGGTTAGCGGGGGTACCCACGCCTTGCCAATATACCCTACCGGGTATAGTATTAAAATATTACCTTTATGGAGCCAGCGTGCGTATGCAAGGCCATGACACCACCACCCGCGCCGGGGTCAATAACCGTCTGGCGCGTATCGAAGGCCAGATCCGTGGCATCCGCCGCCTGATCGACGAGGAAGCGGACTGCGAGAAGATCGCACAGCAGATGGCCGCCGCCCGCAAGGCACTGGACAAGGCCTTTCACGAAATGCTGGCCTGCATGATCGAGCATGACGTGCTTAAACAGCGGGACGAGGCTGACGCCACCCGGCAGATGGCGCAGATCCGCGACCTGCTCAGCAAATACGCCTGAGGCAACAATGCCCGGGCTGCAACCGGAACACCGCAATCCAGACCAGGAGACCGCACCATGAAAATGACCATCAACCAGGGATTACGCGCCATGGCCGGCTTTTTCGTACTGCTCAGCGTAGCCTTGGGTTGGTACATACACCCCGGCTTCTATCTGTTCACTGCCTTTGTCGGCCTGAACCTGCTGCAAAGCGCTTTCACTGGTTGGTGTCCGGCCATGTGGATGCTGGGCAAGGCCGGTTTCCGCAAGGAAGTGCCGGTGGATGGCGGCGACGCCTGCTGCAAATAAATGGCGTGCCGGCGTCCTATACTGAACGTTTGACTGGCAGCGGCGCTTTCAACCCGGAGAGCAGTGCAGTCCCCCGCTAGCGAATGCCGCATCGAACGTGGTTTCAGATCCACCGGATCATGACTACAACAGTACGCGAAATGCGTGCGGGAGATGCACCATGGCACATATCGTCATACTCGGCGCCGGCTTGGGCGGCATGCCGGCGGCTTATGAAATGCGCGCGGCCGTGGGCAAGGAGCACAAGGTCACCGTGGTGAACGAGCGGCCGGACTTCCAGTTCGTGCCCTCGAATCCCTGGATTGCCCTTGGCACCCGCCAGCGCAAACAGACCAGCTTTCCCATCGGCCCGGCGCTGGCGAAAAAAGGCATCGATTTCGTGGCAGCGCGCGCCGAACGCATCGACCCGGTGGCGAAAACCCTGCACTGCGCCGGCGACCAGACGCTCAACTACGACCACCTGATCATCACCACCGGCCCGCGCTTGGCCTTCGACCAAATCCCCGGCGCCGGACCCCACGGCGGCCATACCCAGTCGGTCTGCACGCTGGATCACGCCGAACTGGCCCATGCTGATTTTGAAAAGCTGGCGCAGAATCCCGGCCCGGTCATCGTCGGTGCCCTGCCCGGCGCCAGCTGCTTCGGCCCGGCTTATGAATACGCGCTGATCCTCGATACCGAACTGAAAAAACGCAAGATCCGCAACAAGGTACCAATCCTGTTCGTCACCGCCGAACCCTACATCGGTCACATGGGCCTGGGCGGCGTGGGCGATTCCAAAGGCATGCTGGAAAGCGAATTCCGCACCCGCCACATCAAGTGGATCACCAACGCGAAGACCACCAAAGTGGAAGCCGGCAAGATGTTCGTCGACGAGCTCGACGACAGCGGCAAACTGAAACAGCAGCACGAACTGTCTTTCGTGCACAGCATGATGATTCCGCCATTTACCGGCGTCGATGCAGTGGCGCAGGCCGAAGGGCTGTGCAATCCGAAAGGCTTCGTCATCATCAACGATTTCCAGCAGAGCCCGAAATTTCCCGAGATCTGGTCCGCCGGCGTGTGCGTGGCGATTCCGCCGGTGGAAACCACGCCGGTGCCCTGCGGCACGCCGAAAACCGGCTACATGATCGAATCCATGGTGACCGCAATCGTGCACAACATCCGCGACGTGCTGGCGGGTGGCCAACCCAGCCATCGCGGCACCCTGGCGGCGCTGTGTCTGGCAGACATGGGTGACACCGGCGCCGCCTTCGTCGCCATTCCGCAGATTCCACCGCGCAACGTCACCTGGTTCCGCAAGGGCATGTGGGTACACTGGGCGAAAGTGGCGTTCGAGAAATACTTCATCCACAAAATGAAAACCGGCTCGAGTGAGCCGGTCTATGAAAAATATGTGCTGCGCCTGCTGGGTATTCGCCGGCTGGACGAGGAAAAATAATCCGCGTCCGTCCGGCCAATTCAGCCCAACCGGTTCAGTCCAGCCGGTTCAGCGCTGGCGGCGGCAGCGAGGCCATCAGGTTTTTAAGGCCCTCGCTCCACTGCTGGCGCAGGTTCGTCAGATAACCGTCGTCTTCGTACAGACGCTGGCGCACATGCAACGCAAACTGGTCCACCCGGTACACCGCCATATCCAGCGGCAATCCCACCGACAAATTACTCTTCATGGTGGAATCAAATGAAATCAGCCCGCACTTGAGCGCTTCTTCCAGCGACGTGTTGAAACGCAGCGCGCGGTCGAGAATCGGCTTGCCGTACTTGGATTCGCCAATCTGGAAATAGGGCGTGTCGCAGGTGGCCTCGATGAAATTACCCTGCGGATAGATATTGAAAAGCCGCATGCCTTCACCACGGATCTGCCCGCCCAGGATCAGCGAGCAACTGAAATCCACGCCCTGCGACTGCTGGCCCTGGGCATCGCGGGCCACCACTTCACGCATGGTCTGGCCCACCATCTCGGCGGCTTCATACAGGGATTTCACCGTGAGGATGTTGTACTCGGCATCCTTGATGCGGGCATTGAGCAGGCTGACGATACTTTGCGTGGTCGCCAGATTGCCGGCGCTCATCATCACCAGCACCCGTTCATCCTGCTTGGTAAAGAAATACATTTTCTGGAAGGTGGCGATATGGTCCACGCCGGCGTTGGTGCGGGAATCCGACAGAAAAATCATGCCGCTATCCAGTTTCATGGCCACGCAATATGTCATTTCGATTCACTCTTCCTTAGGCAGGCCGGTGATTTTACACCAGCCCCTCACCCCCCACTAAACACTTTCCCGGGCGGGCAGTGTCCTTACAAAAATTAAGCCAACACAGGCTGCATTGGTGAATACCCGAGTAATCCGCTAGAATTGCGCTGTTTTTTCACCGCGCAGTCGTCGTCCTTCTTATGCATGCAGCCAAATCCCTGTTCACCTACCCGCGCTACTGGGCGGAGTGCTTCGGCACTGCACCGTTTTTGCCCATGTCACGCCGGGAAATGGAAATCCTCGGCTGGGACAGCTGCGATGTCATCATCATCAGCGGCGACGCCTATGTGGATCACCCCAGCTTTGGCATGGCGGTGATCGGCAGGTTGTTGGAATCACAGGGATTTCGCGTGGGCATCATCGCCCAGCCAGACTGGAATTCCGCCGAGCCGTTCCGCGCCCTGGGCAAGCCTAACCTGTTTTTTGCGGTGTCGGCGGGCAACATGGATTCCATGATCAACCGCTACACCGCCGACCTGAAACTGCGTCACGACGACGCCTACACCCCGAACAACGAAGGTGGCAAACGCCCCGACCGCGCCGTGATCGTGTACAGCCAGCGCTGCCGCGAAGCCTATAAAGACGTGCCGGTGATGGTGGGCGGCATCGAAGCCAGCCTGCGCCGCATTGCCCATTACGACTACTGGTCGGACAAGGTGCGCCGGTCGGTGCTGATGGACGCCAAGGCCGACATCCTGGTGTACGGCAACGCCGAGCGCGCCGTGGTGGAAGTGGCCCACCGGGTGGCCGCCGGGCAGGAAATGAAGGAAATCCGCGACGTGCGCGGCACTGCCTGCCTGCTGCAGGAACTGCCCACCGACTGGGAGGTGAAGGATTCCACCCGCATCGACACCCCCGGGCGCGTCGACCCGCACAAGAACCCCTACCACTGGGAAGGCGAGGCCGAAGAAAAAGCCGCCCCCTGCGCGACCGGGGAAAATCCCGTGGTGCCCGCGATCAGCAACGTGATCCATATCCGGCCATCGCCGGGCGCGAAAAAACAGTTCGTGCTGCTGCCGTCGTTTGAAAAAGTCAGCAACGATCCGGTGCTGTATGCGCACACCTCCCGCGTGCTGCATCTGGAAACCAATCCTGCCAATGCGCGCACGCTGGTGCAAAAGCACGGCGAGCGTTATGTATGGATCAACCCGCCGGCGATTCCGCTGTCCACCCAGGAACTGGACGACGTGTTTGAATTGCCGTATCAGCGCATTGCCCATCCTGCCTATGGCGACGCGCGCATTCCGGCGTACGAAATGATCCGCTTCTCTGTGAACATCATGCGCGGCTGTTTCGGCGGCTGCTCGTTCTGTTCCATCACCGAACACGAAGGCCGCGTGATCCAGAGCCGGTCGGAAGATTCCATCATCCGCGAGATCGAAAGCATCCGCGACAAGACCCCCGGCTTCACCGGCACTATTTCCGATCTGGGCGGCCCCACCGCGAACATGTACCAGCTCAATTGCGTGAGCGAGGAAATCCACGCCAATTGCCGCCGCCTGTCCTGCGTGTTTCCCACCATCTGCAAAAATCTCGTCACCGATCAATCGCCGACGACGAAACTGTACCGCCGCGCCCGCGCCCTGCCCGGCGTGAAACGGGTGATGGTGGCGTCGGGCCTGCGTTACGATCTGGCGGTGCTCGATCCGGAATACGTGCGCGAACTGGTGACGCACCATGTGGGCGGCTATCTGAAAATCGCACCGGAGCACACCGAGAACGGCCCGCTGTCGAAAATGATGAAGCCGGGCATGGGCGCGTACGATGAATTCAAGAAAATGTTCGACCAGTTTTCGAAGGAAGCGGGCAAGGAACAGTTCCTGATTCCCTATTTCATCGCCGCGCATCCAGGCACCACCGACGAAGACATGATGAGCCTGGCGTTCTGGCTGAAGAACAACGGTTTCCGCGCGGATCAGGTGCAGACGTTCTATCCGTCGCCGATGGCCATGGCCACCACCATGTACCACACCCAGAAAGATCCGATTCACCGGGTGAATTACAAATCGGACAAGGTGTTCATTCCGAAAGGACTGAAACAGCGCCGGTTGCACAAGGCGTTTTTGCGTTATCACGATCCGGACAACTGGCCGATGATCCGCGAGGCGCTGATAAAAATGGGCAAGGCGCATCTGATTGGTTTCGGCAAGAAGCATCTGGTGCCCCCGACACAGCCGGCCAATCATCCGTCGGCACAAACCGGTGCGGATGGTTTCAAGCGCAAGCCTGCGTTACAAGGCGACCAGGCCAAACGTGGCGAAAAAAACGTGCGTGGGGAAAAAGTGATGCGCACTGAAAAAGTCATGCGCGGGGAACGCACCGGGCGCAGTGATCAACCCCGCCGTGGCCAGATCCTGACGCAACATACCGGCCTGCCACCGCGGCAGGGCACAAACGCAAAACCGGTTGGTAAACGGGGCGAAAAACTGGCGCCGGCGTCAGCCGGAAAACGCGGCCCTGGCAACCCGAAAGGGAAAAAGCCGCGCTAACAGGCTGTTGAAAAGCAAAAAAAGGGCGGAGTGCATCAGGCACCCCGCCCTTTTTGATTGTCCGCAACCCTTACTGCTGGGTGCGGCTGTACACGATTTTCTTGCTGCCACCTTCGCAGCTGCCCACCACTTTCTGCTCGCCCACATCCGCTGCGGCCACCACTTCCAGCGCGTAATTCACCACGCCTTTCGCATCCAGCTTGGTCTGGATTTCCGATTTCAGTTCGTCGCAGGGTTTGAAAGCAAAGGAAGCCGTGGATACGGACAGCAGCAGGACCGACAGGGCAACGCGTTTCATGGCAATTCTCCGTTTAATTGAAGCAGGAACCTGGGGTATGGAGTGAGGCGCTCATTCTCCTTCAAACCATCACCACCAGGAATGAGGATAGTGTGCAAGGGGAATGCGGCATGATACCGGTCCGATTATGACGAATTGTGATTTGTGGGCGGCGGAGCGTGAAACCAAGGCAAATCAGCGCCACAAAAACGCGGCCACCGTCTTGCCCAGCACTTCGGCGTGGAACACGGCTTCCGCCACCGGCGATGCCACTGATGCCGCGCCGAAACAGACCTGCAGGGGCAGCAAATGCTCTTCGCGGGGATGGTTGTAGCGGGCGTGGGGTGCCTGCTCCCAGTGCGCAAGACGTTGCTCCTGCTCCGCCACCGGCAACTGCGGATCGCAGCAGGTGGCCAGCAGCCAGGCATCGAATTCCCGCGCCCAGCGCCCCTGCTCGGACGCGGCGGTATGGAAAAACGCCTGCATGTTGTGGAACGACATGCCGGAGCCCACGACCAGCACATTGCGTTCACGCAGGCTGGCCAGGGCGCGGCCCAGCGCAATATGAGCGGCGGGATCGAGGCTGTGCAGCAACGACAATTGCACCACGGGAATGGTCGCCGCCGGATACATGAGTTTCAGCGGAATAAACATGCCGTGGTCGAAGCCGCGCTGGTCGTCCAGTTGCGCGTCGAATCCGGCGCTCTGTAAAAGTTGTTGGATGGACTGCGCCAGCGCAGGATCGCCGGGTGCGGGGTATTCGATCGAGTAGGACTGCGGCGGGAAGCCGTAATAATCGTAAAACAGCGACGGTTGCGCGGCGCTGGTCAGAGTCGGCTGCGCCGTTTCCCAGTGCGCGCTGACCAGCAGAATCGCAGCAGGCTGGCCAAGCTGGCGCGGAATGTCCTGCAGGAATTCCACCAGCGCCTGATGCGACGGTTCCCCCAACAACGGCATCGGGCCACCGCCGTGAGGCAGGTATAAAACAGGTGCAATGGAATGGGACATGCGATTCACCCTGCTGAAGCAAATGGGCCACCGGACATCTTGTGCGGCGGCACGGCCTTGTCACTCATCAGGGGACACTGTAGCAGGCTGTCAGCAAACCGGCAGCCTCAACGCATTGCCTGCGTTACTGCGAACCGGATTCAACCCAGATCAGGCGCGGACGTTTCCGTCATGAATCCCGCAGCATGTTTGTGGCCACCGCCGCCGAAGCCGGCCGCAATGCGGGCCACATCCTCGCCATCGACATCGGACCGCAATGACCAGCCACGGCGGGTACCCTTGTCGGTGTAACCGGCCGCGAAAGGCTGGCCCTTGGCCAGTTCCCCCAGCAATTCGCTGACAATCGCGCGCGGGCAGTTGACGATGGGTACGCGGAAGCCGGCAATGTTGCCCATCACGGCACCGCGCTTGTGTTGCGCAATCATCTGGTCGCGATAACGGTTGATGGCCTTGCCTTCGTCGATCAGTGCCTGCAGTGCCACCGGATCATTGGCCCATTCGTGCCAGGCCGGAAAGGAAAACGGATGCGACATCAGTGCTGCGTTCAGATCATGACTGCCCGGCACTTCGAAGCGCCACAGGTCGCGATCCTGCACACCGGCCAGCAGCAGGGGCGCGGGCTCCGTGTGAAAGTATTCCCAGGTGATCACCGCGCCGGAGCGGTTCATGTCCAGATTCAGTTCCAGGTTGTTGAATTCCTGGTCCAGTCCGGCCAGATCCTCCACCGCGCTGATATGGTGAACCAGCACGATCACCCGTTCCGCCTGCCGGCACAGGGTTTCCATGGTCGAACGCTTATACACATAATCCAGCAGGTAAACAGTGCGTCCACTGGCATCCGGAGGCGTATCTCCATGAGCGGCCGGCAAATATTCCGCGCTGGTGCCCAGCTTGATATCAAAATGCGTGAAGGCGGCGTAAGCGCTGCCAAATCCATCAAGGCAATTGCTGTGAAAGATGACCAACGGGATGGGCATAAAAACGAAACTCGCTGACTGCAAACGGCAAGACAATTTGGCGTGACTATATCATGCCATCGCAGTCAGCCCGCGTTTCAAAATGTTATGGTTTGCAGCGCGCTGCAACAATCAGGATGTTGCGTGGTGTGGCGCTGCGGCGACAAAAAGTGCCGATTTCCACCTGATAACCCTGTTCCTGCAAAAACAGCGCGCGATCCAGGGCCAGCCAGATTTCCAGTGGCCGCCGGAACAGGAAGCGCACCAGATCCAGCGCGGATACTTCCCGCAGGCGCTGTTGTCCACGCTGTTCGTAGTGGGCCCAATTCACCTGATCCGGTAATGTCAGGGATTTCAGTTGTGCACAGTGTTCGCAGAAGGTTTTGAAATCCGTCCGCGCCCACTCCCCCGGCAGCGACGGTACCGGCAGGAATTCATCCTGGCCACGCACGTCCCGCTGCAGGCAATCGAAACCGAGTCGCATGGCCTGCAGGCGCAAACGCTGGCGTTGCTGGTATTCGCCCGCCGTCACAGTTTCCGTCACTGCCAGATGCAGTTCCTGTTTGCTCAGTGGCAATGGTTGTTGCCGCGCCGTCTGTGACAGCGGCTGATACTGCGCGTCTGCCGTTTTCTGATAGCAGCAGGGCGCCAGCTGCACTTGCTGCACGCCCTTGCGCGCGGCCAGTTGCAGTAATTTCACATGCAGATCGCCACAGGCATGCAGCGCGACAATCCGTTGATCGGGATGAATAAAAGCGTCCACCTCCGGGGTCAGAACATTCATGGTGTGGGAATGCAGATCGCACCGCCACTGTTGCGCCCGCGCGTTGGCCTGTCCCACCAGCGCCGCGTTCCATTCCAGCGCAGTCACCGGCTGACCGCTGCAATGCTGCAGCACAAAGCCAAGATGGGATTTGCCGGCACACCATTCCAGTATCGGCATTGGAGCCGGCGGCAGCGCTGCGACAAAGGCTTCGATCTGCTGCCACTTGCGACCGGGAATGCCGGCCAGCAGCCGGGGAGAGATCAGCGGCACGGCCTGTTGCGTAAATTGCGGCAGCTGGCACAACTGCGCCAGGTCGGATGCAAAGGGCAGATGCGGAGTGAGAAAGGCCGTCAGTTCCTCCGGGATGGTGGCCAGGCGGTGCAGGTCAGCATCCGGCAACGCCAGCAGCTGACGCACCAGATCCGGATGGGCTTCCGTCCAGGGTGGGCGGGGCTCATGGAAGGGAAAGGGGCGCCAGAAGGATGCGTAATTTTTAAGCTGGCGGGTCAGTTCTGCAAAGTGGTCGCGCAGGTACATGGGATGTTCAATCGGATGGGGACGATGCATTATACGCTGGGCTGCCCTGAGCCGACGGCGATAATTCGACGTTGTGAACGCCCGATATCATGAGGGCCCGGCGCCACGAGCTTGTCCAGCCGGGCATTCCGGGCAGAGTTGGTTTGAACCTTGCTTTGATTTGGCATTAAAAGATCACGCACTGTAAACCGTCGGCATGCCATTGAGCACCTGCGGTAAGGAAATCCGTCATGGGGACCAGCGTTACCTATCGCAAGGATATAGACGGCCTGCGCGCCATTGCCGTTTTGCCCGTCGTATTATTTCACGCTCATATCGGCTTTATTTCCGGCGGATTCGTGGGTGTTGATATTTTCTTCGTCATCTCCGGCTTCCTGATCACCCAGATCATCGCTGCGGAAATGCAGGCGGGCACTTTTTCCATTGCCTCATTTTATGAACGCCGCATCCGGCGAATTTTTCCCGCGTTGTTCACTGTGCTGCTGCTGTCCACCGTGCTGGCGTTACTGCTGATGGCGCCGTCGGAACTGACCAGCTATGGCAAGCGCATGCTGGCCACGCTGGTATTCCTGTCGAATATCAAGTTTCTCAAGGAAGCGGACTATTTCGCTACCGAGTCGGAAGTGAATCCGCTGCTGCATATGTGGTCGCTGTCGGTGGAGGAACAGTTTTATGTTTTCTTTCCGCTGCTGTTGCTGGCGCTGTTCAGGCTCAAGCTGCGCCCCATGGCCACCGTTGCCGCCATCTTCGTTTTTTCGCTGGCGCTGAGCTGCTGGACGTTGCAGAAATATCCGGTCGAAACGTTTTTCCTGCTGCCCACACGGGCGTGGGAATTGCTGCTGGGTTCGATGCTGGCATTGCAGCGGCGCAGGCAGAATCTGCCGCTGGCGCTGAACGAAATACTGGCCTGGACGGGACTGGCACTGATCGGCTACAGCATTTTCAGCTTCACGGATGAAACACCCTTTCCCGGCTACAACGCCCTGCCCCCCTGCCTGGGCGCGGCACTGCTGATCTATTCCGGCAGCGGTGACAGGGCCACGTCGGCCAGCAAATTGCTGTCGCTGCCGCCCATGGTCCAGATCGGATTGATTTCGTATTCGCTGTACCTTTTCCACTGGCCACTCATCGTCTTCACCAACTATGTGTTTCCGTCGGAAGACCAATTCTCCTGGCCGCTGGCCGCCGCGGTGCTGGTTGCCGTAATCCTGTCGATGCTGTCACTGAAATTTGTCGAAACACCCTTTCGCAAAAAGCGGCTGGTCGCAACGCGCAAATCGGCCTTCACCTATGGCGCCATATCCATGGCTGCGCTGACGGCCGTGACAGTGGTGCTGATGACCACCCATGGCATGCCCGGACGTTATGGCCTGGATTCGTCCTTTTACGCCGGAGTGGAGCAGGTGCGCGGTGTGGCGAAGGAAAAATACCGCTGGGGCGACTGCTTTTTTGATACGGCCCGCCCGTACCGGAATTCGGATGTCAGCCATTGCATCGGCGACTCCACGCAAAATAGCAATCTTCTGATCGGCGATTCGCACTCCGCTCACCTGTATCCCGGCCTCAGTACGCAGTGGAGTTCCGCGCCGATTTCGTTCCTGAGTGCGGCGGGATGTCGCCCTCTGCTGAACAAGGTCACCAAGAACAGCGAAAGCTGCAAGTTCGTTCATTCCTACTGGTTCGACAAGGCGCTGACGTCCCGGCACTGGCAGAAAGTCATTCTGGCGGCGCAGTGGAAAGCGTCCGATATCGAAGAACTGAAAGCGACCGTCGCCTGGCTGAAACCCCACACGGACCACCTGATCCTGGTGGGACCATCGGTGGAATACCACGGCATTTTTCCGGAGCTTTATGCCGTCCATGGTGAAAGCGGATTCCTGGCGCAAAAAATGCGCTCCGATCGCTTCGAACTGAATGCGGCGATGCAGGAGTTTGCGGCGCAGGAAGGCATCTACTATGTGTCGATGACCGACACTATCTGTCCGCAAGGAAGTTGCGTACACACAACCCCCACCGGTGAGTATCTGCATTGGGACTACGGCCACCTGACGCTGGGCGGCTCACTCTGGGTGGTGCAGCACTGGCCGGCGGAATTTGAACACCTGTGACAGTGCTCAGGTGCCACGTCCCGCGCTGAATTCTGACCAAACCAGTTGTCACACGTTAAGACAGGTCGGGCTTTCCCAGCCTCTATCCAATTGCCTACACTACGGGCCCTGCTTCCGGAGTAACCGTGCCCGTGCTGCCCATCGAATCCGTCCTTGCCCCCCTGCTGCAGTCCCTGCAGGATCACCCGCGTCTGGTGGTACAGGCGCCACCGGGTGCGGGCAAGACTACGCGGGTACCGCTGGCCCTGCTGGAGCAGCCCTGGGTTGCGGGCAAAATCCTGCTGATCCAGCCACGCCGGCTGGCGGTGTACGGCGCGGCCCGGCGCATGGCGTTCATGCTGGGCGAGAAGCCTGGCGGACAGGTCGGCTACCGCACCCGTTACGACCAGAAAATCAGTGCCGACACCCGCATCGAAGTCATCACCGAAGGCATTTTCCTGCGCCAGATCCAGTCGGACCCGGAACTGTCCGGCATCGGCCTGGTGATCTTCGATGAATTTCACGAGCGCTCGGTAAATCTGGATCTGGGGCTGGCGTTTGCGCTGGAAGCGCAGGGCGCGCTGCGCGACGAAAGCAATCCACTGAAAATCCTCGTGATGTCCGCCACGCTGGACGGCGCGCGGCTGTCGCACTGGCTGGATGCGCCGCTGGTGGCATCAGAAGGCCGCTGTTTTCCGGTGGAAACCCGTTACGCGCCATTGCCGGTCAACACCTGGCCCGAGCAGCACACGGCCAATATAATTTTGCGTGCACTGAATAATGACAGCGGCAACCTGCTGGTATTTCTGCCGGGCCTGCGCGAACTGCAAAGGGTGAAGCAGCGGCTGGAGGAAAGTGGATTGCCGGCAAACGCGCAGGTGTTTCTGCTGCATGCATCGCTGCCGCAGGATGTGCAGGAACAGGCGATCGCACCGACACAAAATGGCGTGCGCAAAATTGTGCTGTCCACCAATGTGGCGGAGACCAGTGTCACCATCGAGGGCATCCGCGTGGTGATCGACAGCGGGCTGGTGCGGGTGGCGCGTTATGACGAACGCAGTGCGATGGAAAGACTGGAAACCCAGACCATTTCCGCCGCGTCGGCAGAACAGCGTCGGGGCCGGGCGGGCCGGGTGGAACCGGGCGTGTGTTATCGGTTGTGGAGTGAAACGGCACAGGCCCAGTTGCAGGCGTTCACCGATCCGGAAATCCTGCACGCGGATCTGGCGCCGGTGGCGCTGGAACTGGCGCAATGGGGCAGCGCCGATCCGTCATCGCTGCCGCTGCTGAATCCGCCGCCCGCCGACCGTTATGGCCGCGCCGTGCAGCTGCTGCAGGAACTGGATGCGCTGGATCAGCAGCAACGCATCACCGCGCTCGGGCGCCAGCTCACCGCGCTGGGAATGCATCCTCGCCTGGCGAAATTGGTGTGGAGCCAGCGCAGCGACAACACCGCCAGCGCAGCGATTGCCTGCGCCGCCCTGCTGGGGGAAGGTGATCCGCTGCGTTTCGACGGCGACAACGGGCAAGCGAATATTCATCTGCGGCTGGCGCTGTGGCAGTCGTCGTCGCCTCACAACGTTGGTCACGGCCAGCTGCAGCGCGGCACCTGGCAGCGCATCCAGCAACTGGTACAGCAGACCGCGAAGCGCGTGCAGACAAAATGGAATCCCGCCAGCGTCGATCACGCCGATATTGCCGGCGCACTGGCGCAGGCCTTTCCCGATCGTGTTGCCCAGCTGCGCGCCGACAGCCAGTCGCGTTATCGCATGACCAACGGCAAGGGCGTGCAGCTGGGTCGCCACGATGCACTGGCCGGTTCGCAGTATCTGGTGATTCTGGAAACCGATGGCGCCGGTAACGAACCGCGCGTGCGGCTGGCCTGCGCACTGACACTGGCGCAACTGAAATCTGCGCTGGCCACCCATTTACAGCAACAGGAAGTGATCAGCTGGAACGAACAGCGTGGCGCGGTGGAGGCGGAACGGCAGCTGCAGTTCGGCGCGCTGGTGCTGGAGCGCAGCCGTCTGCCGCAACCCTGGCCGGATGCAGCCCAACAATGCCTACTGCAGGCACTGCAAAAAAATGCGCTCGATGATCTGCCGTGGAATGCCAACACCACGCAGCTGCTGGCGCGTCTGCAATGGCTGCACCGGCAACAGCCGGATCAGTGGCCCGACTGTTCCCGCGCGGCATTGAGCGAATCCCTTCACGACTGGCTGCTGCCGTTCCTGAACAATATTTACAGTCTGGCGGAACTGCAGAAAATCAATCTGCACGATGCCCTGAAAAACCGGCTGGAGTGGAATCAGTGGCAGGCGCTGGACACGCAGGCACCCACTGCTATCACACTGCCTGCGGGCACCACGCGGGAACTGGATTATCTGGCGGAAAACGGACCGGTGTTGCGGGCGCGGCTGCAGGAATTTTACGGTTTGAATGTGCACCCGACACTGCCCAACGGGCAGCGCATTCTGCTGGAATTATTGTCACCGGCGCAGCGGCCGATTCAGGTGACGCGGGATCTGCCGGGCTTCTGGCACGGCAGTTACAAGGAAGTAGCGAAGGACATGCGTGGCCGTTATCCGAAACATTTCTGGCCGGATGATCCGGCCAGCGCTGCCGCCACCACCCGAACCAAACGCAATATGTGAGGCCGGATCAGCTTCAGTTCTGCTGCTGTCCGCTCAGCCAGGCCTTGCGGATCTTGCGGCCGCACGCAACGGATTCCATCGCGGTGTCGCCAAACAGAAATTCCAGCAAATTGCCCGGCTCCACTCCCCGCGCCACGATGCCATACCATTTTTTGTTCGCGTCGATCCAGGGATAGAAACCGAAATAACCGGGGCTGCTGAAAGCGCCATCGCCCACGACCGGATCGTCTTCCACCCAGTGGCCAAGGGAATAGTGCCAGGCTTCGTCGTCGGGAATAGGTGTGTAGGTGGCGGTGTCGGGACAGACGGCGGGGCTGGTGCAGACTGCCTCGGTGCCAAGCCGGTCATGCATGTACAGATCGTCGCTGAGGATCGAGCGCAGGAAGAACGCATAATTCAGCGCATTCATGTACATGCCGCCCGCCAGCTGGGGCGAATCGAAATCCAGCTGGAAGGCATTGCCGAACTGGTCGCCCAGTTCAATGGCCAGACTGCTGTTGATTTCATCTTCCAGCCCGTTCTGCGTCGCCCAGTGCTGGAAGTGGCCGCCGTTGTAGTTGAACTTGCCGTCGTCCCCCGCCACGTAATCGTCGTTGGCGCCACCGCTGGCGGATTTTTCAAAGCACTGCAGTACCGTCAGGGTATCCTGCTGTACCTCGGTGCCCTCGATGCACAGGCCGTAACGAAAATTGCTGTAGCCGGTGCGCATGGTGAGGGCCTTGATATCCTCATCCGTCGGCACATTGCCGCGCTTTTCCAGCACATAGGCGCCAAATATCCACTTGCTGGCGGAGGCGATTTTCATGTCAGTGCTGGCCAGAACGGAGCCGTCGCCTTCGCTGTTGCCGGTGATGCGGTCGCTGCGATCGCCAATTTCCCAATAGAAAGGTTCGATGGCCGTGCAGGCGCTGTTGCTGGCGGCGGTGGCTTCGGCCGCGCTGATGCGTTTCTCAATGCTGACGGAGCCGCCGAAACTGCCGACGTCATCGCTGTCATCGCTACCGCCGCTGTTCCAGCTATCGTTGCCCCCACCACCACCGCCACAGGCGGTCAGCAGACTGACCAGCAACGAACAAAGGAGTGGACGCAACAGCGGACGCAAACGGGCATTCATGACAGGATCCTTCGGTTTCCGGGTAATTCAGCGCCGCACAGCATGCACCGACTCCGGCCCGTCCTGCAACCAGGCGCGGAGGATGGCCTGACAGGACAACCCCGACAAAACTCCCGATCTTGTGCCAGATCAAGAACCTGCCCCCTTGCGCAGTGTAGAAACAGGGTATTCACCAAGAGGAACGCAGCATGACCGCGCCCCAAACCACGCCCCAAACCGCCACTCTGGACGGCAACGAGGCAGTGGCGCTCATCGCCCACAAATGCAATGAGGTCATTGCCATCTACCCCATTACCCCCGCGTCGGCCATGGGCGAGTTCGCCGACGCCTGGTCGGCCCAGGGCCGCCGCAACCTGTGGGGCAGCGTGCCGCAGATCGTCGAGATGCAGAGCGAGGGCGGCGCCGCCGGTGCCGTGCACGGTGCCCTGCAGGGCGGCACCCTATGCACCACGTTCACCGCGTCCCAGGGCCTGCTGCTGATGCTGCCCAATCTGTACAAGATCGCCGGCGAACTGACCCCGACGGTGTTCCATATCGCGGCGCGGTCTCTGGCATCGCACGCGCTGTCGATCTTCTGCGATCACAGCGACGTGATGTCGGCGCGCGGTACCGGCTTTGCGCTGGTGGCCTCCAACTCCGTGCAGGAGGCCCACGATTTCGCCGCCATCACCCAGGCTGTCACGCTGCGTTCCCGCATTCCGGTGCTGCATTTTTTTGACGGCTTCCGCACGTCCCACGAGGTAGCAAAAATCGATCTGGTGGAAGACGACGATCTGCGCGCGCTGCTGGACGGCTCGTTCAACCAGAATGCCATTGCCGAACACCGGCGGCGCGCCTTGTCGCCGGATCATCCGGTGCTGCGCGGCACCGCCCAGAATCCCGATGTATTTTTCCAGGCGCGGGAAGCCTGCAATCCGTTTTACGACCGCTTTCCCGTCCTGCTGCAGGAATGCATGGATGCGTTCGCCACCCGCACCGGCCGCGCCTACCACCTGTACGATTACGTGGGCGCCCCCGATGCGGAGCGGGTGATCGTGCTGATGGGATCGGGCGCCGAGACCGTGCACGAAACCGTGCTGCAACTGAACGCCGGTGGCGGCAAAACCGGTGTATTGAAGGTGCATCTGTTCCGCCCGTTCAGTGCCGATCATCTTCTGGCGGCGCTGCCCGCCAGCGTAAAATCCATCGCCGTGCTGGACCGCACCAAGGAACCCGGCGCCGCCGGCGAGCCCCTGTATCAGGACGTGTGCACCGTCTTCATGGAAGCCTTCAATAGCGGCGCGCACACTTCGCTGCCGAAAATCGTCGGCGGCCGCTTCGGTCTGTCGTCCAAGGAGTTCACGCCTGCCATGGTGCACGCGGTTTTCGCTGAACTGCAAAAGCCCGCGCCGAAAAATCATTTCACCGTCGGCATCGAGGATGATGTCACCCATCTGTCGCTGCCCTACGAAATCTACGAAACAGCCAACCCGACGCTCAGCGACAGCGAGTGCTTCGAATGCGTGTTCTACGGCCTGGGTTCCGATGGCACCGTCAGCGCCAACAAGAACAGCATCAAGATCATCGGCGAGCAGACCGGCCTGCACGCGCAGGGCTATTTCGTCTATGACTCGAAAAAATCCGGCGCTGTCACCGTGTCGCACTTGCGCTTTGGCAATAACGCGATCCGCTCCGCCTACCTGATCGGCGATGGTCGCGCCCGTTACATCGGCTGCCACCAGACGTTGTTCCTGGAAAAATACGCCGTATTGGAAAAGGCCGCGCCGGGAGCGGTATTCCTGCTCAACACCAGCGCCAGCCGCGAACAGGTGTGGGACAGCCTACCGCGTCCGCTGCAACAGGACATGCTGGCGAAAAAAATCCGCTTTTACATCATCGACGCCTACCGGGTGGCGCAGGATAACGGTCTCGGCCGCCGCATCAACACCATCATGCAGACCTGCTTTTTCGCTATCTCCGGCGTGCTGCCGCAGGACAGCGCCATCGCCGAAATCAAAAAGGCGGTGGAAAAAACCTACGGCAAAAAAGGCCGCCAGATCACCCAGCGCAATTTCGACGCCATCGACAAAACATTGCAGGCACTGGTGGCGGTGCCGCTGCCAACGCAGGTGACATCCCGCATCGAACTGCGCGGCCTGGGACTGGACAACGCCTCTGCCTTTGTCCGTGACGTCACCGCCGAAATCATCGCCGGGCGCGGCGACCGCATTCCGGTCAGCCAGATGCCGGTGGACGGCACCTTTCCCACCGGCACCGCCGCCATCGAGAAGCGCAACATCGCGCTGGAAATCCCGGTGTGGGACGAAGTGCTCTGCACCCACTGCGGCAAATGCGCATTCGTCTGCCCCCACAGCGCCATCCGCAGCAAACTGTTTCCGGCGGAACTCACCGTCAATGCGCCCGCGTCATTCAAGCATGTGCCGGTGAAAGGCAAGGACTACCCGCCAGGACTGCACATCAGCTACCAGGTGGCACCGGAGGACTGCACCGGCTGCACCCTGTGTGTGGACATCTGTCCGATCCGCGACAAGAGCCAGGCCAACCATAAAGCGCTGAACATGGCACCCCAGGCGCCGTTGCGGAAACAGGAAAAAATCAACTGGGAATTTTTTGCAGCACTGCCGGATCACGACCGCCGCGACGCCAAGGCCACCACCATGAAAGGCGCCATGCTGCTGCAGCCGCTGTTTGAATTTTCCGGCGCCTGCTCCGGCTGTGGCGAAACACCCTACATACGTCTGGCGTCGCAACTGTTCGGCGACCGCATGATCGTCGCCAACGCCACTGGCTGCTCGTCGATTTACGGCGGCAACCTGCCCACCACGCCATGGACCAAAAACAGCGACGGCCGTGGTCCGGCCTGGAGCAATTCGCTGTTTGAAGACAACGCCGAATTCGGCCTGGGCCTGCGCATCGCGTGGGACCAGCAGGCCAGCATCGCCCGCGATTATCTGCAGCAGCTGGAACCGCAACTGGGAACTGAAATCATCAGCGCTTTGCTGAATGCCAATCAAACCGATGAAGCCGGCATTCACGAACAACGCGAACGCATCGCGGCGGCAAAACGGAAACTCGCCAGCATAAATAATCCGCTGGCATCACCGCTGCTGGACGTGATCGACGCCCTCAGCAAGAAAAGCGTGTGGATCATCGGCGGCGACGGCTGGGCCTACGATATCGGCTACGGCGGCCTCGACCATGTGCTGGCGTCCGGCATGAACGTGAACATTCTGGTGC
Organism: Gammaproteobacteria bacterium; assembly: GCA_013178375.1. GTDB lineage: Bacteria > Pseudomonadota > Gammaproteobacteria > Pseudomonadales > Ketobacteraceae > Ch67. The sequence goes on along the minus strand of JABLXQ010000006.1, from coordinate 139,408 downwards.
TGGATACCGAGGTCTATTCCAACACCGGCGGCCAAACCTCGAAAGCCACACCGCGCGGCGCGGTGGCCAAATTTTCCGCCAGCGGCAAAGCCACGGCGAAAAAGGATCTGGCCCGCATCGCCCTGACCTATGAAAATGTCTATGTAGCGCACGTGGCCTACGGCGCGAAAGACGTGCACACGCTGCACACGTTCCTGGAAGCGGAAAGCTACGACGGCCCGTCGCTGATCATCGCCTACTCGCCCTGCATCGCCCACGGTGTCGACCTGGCGAACAATCACCGGCAGCAATCGCTGGCGGTGGACAGCGGTCACTGGCCCCTGTTCCGCTACGATCCCCGCCGCATTGCGCAGGGGCAAAACCCGTTCAAACTCGACAGCAAGCCGCCGTCCATCGACTACGCGGATTTCATCAAGAGCGAAACCCGCTTCAGCATGTTGTGGCGCTCCGATCCCACCCGCGCCGACTCCCTGCTGGACCAGGCCCGCGCCGACGTGAAGGAACGCTTTGCCTTTTACGAACACCTGGCCGCGGCCAGTGAGGAAAAGCCCCATGAATGACCTGCAAATGAAAGCGCCGTCCACAATCGACCTGCGCACCGAGTACCTGGGCCTGACCCTGAAAAATCCGCTGGTGCCGTCCTCGTCGCCACTCACTGGCGATTTCGACAACGCGCGCCGGCTGGAGGATGCCGGTGCCGCCGCCATCGTGCTGCCATCTCTGTTCGAGGAAGCACTGCTGCACGAAGAGGAACAGATGACGCGCTTCCTCGATCACCAGCCCATCGGCCATCCTGAAGCACAGTCGTTTCTGCCGGACCTGCCTGAATACGCTTCCGAACTGGACCAGCATGTGGCCCGCATCGAGCGCTACAAGGAATCCCTGTCGATTCCGGTGATCGCCAGCCTGAACGGCGTCACGCCGCAAGGCTGGGTGCGCCACGCCAAGGATCTGCAGGACGCCGGCTGCGACGCGCTGGAACTGAACCTCTACGGCATCGCCGCGCGCCGCGACGAAACCGCTGCGGAAGTGGAAGCGCGTTACCTGCAGGTGGTGAAGTCACTGCTCGATGTAGTGTCGATTCCTTTGACTGTGAAGCTGTCCGCGCAGTTTTCCTCACCGGTGAATTTCATCGGTGAACTGGAAAATCTGGGTGTAAAAGGGGTAGTGTTGTTCAATCGTTTCTACCAGCCGGACATCGATCTGGCATCCCGTCACGTAGTGCCGCGCATCCAGCTGTCCCATTCCTATGAAGCCCTGTTGCGCATCCGCTGGATTGCACTGCTGCGGGGGCAGGTGGGGCTCGGCATAGCGGGCACCGGCGGCTTTCACAATCATGAAGATGTGCTCAAAGGCCTGATGGCGGGCGCTGATGTAGTGCATGTGTGCAGTGCGCTGCTGCGGGAAGGCCCGGACTACCTGCGTACGATCCTGTTCGGCATGTCCGCCTGGATGGAACAGGAGGAATACAGCTCGGTGCAGCAGCTGAAAGGCAGCCTGAGCCAACGCCACGCAGCGAATCCGTCCGCCTATGAGCGCGCCAACTACGCCGAACTGCTGGGCCAGGATGCGCTGCTGAAGGTGGATCTGAAGCGGCACAGGGAATAACAAATGCATGGTAATTCCGTTATTGCCCTGCCGCCGATTTTCGCTGCGAGATTAAACCGGCCGGCTGGACGTGAGCGACCACAACGGGCAGAGTAGGCAATGCATTGGGGACGCCCATGCCGGCGCCCTGTGACACTGCATTTGAAGCTCCATACAAGGTAAATGATGAACGCCCGTTTTCCATCCAACAAGATCCTGACCTGTGTTGCGGCCAGCGTTCTTTTTGCCTGTACCTTTTATCAGCTGCCATTGTTCAGCGTGAACCAGCACACCTATTTTCTGCATGGACTGGCGCAGGCGGGCTATGGCTATCTGGCGGGTGACTGGCTCGGCAACCAGACCGATCACATCCCGGTGTTTTCCTGGCTCGTGGCTCAGGTGCACCGCGTGGGCAGCCCGTGGCTATATCAGGTTGTGTTCGGATTGCTGGCCGCCCTGTATGCCGCTTCCCTGATTCTGATCGCATCCAGCACCGCAGGCCCCGCTGCAGCGCCGCAATCCTGGCAATCCCGGCTGTCATACCTGATCCTGTTCCTGGCCCTGCTGACCCTGCTGCATGGCACCTGGCTGCTGACCCCGCTGCGAAACGTCAGCGTGGGTGGCGCCGATCCCGTCGCCCTCATTCAACGGCTGGCCAGTCTGGCGAGCAGCGGCGTGGCCGGGCAGTCCATTCTGGGACACTACCTGCAGCCCTCCAGCTTTGGCGTATTCCTGCTGGCCAGCATCGCCTGCTTTCTGCTGCGGCGGGAATACGCAGCCATCGTCTGCGCCGTCGTGGCGGCCAGCCTGCATCCCACTTTCGTTTTGCATGCCGGCATTCTCACCATCGTCTACATGCTGGTGCTGATGACCGAAGGCCGGTCCCGGCAGGCACTCCCCCTGGGCCTCCTGGCACTGCTGCTGGTGCTGCCCATCCTGCTGTATGTAATGGTAAATATGCAGCCGGAAAGCTCCGCGCTGCTGGCCCGGGCGAACGCCATTCTGGTGGACGAACGCATTCCCCATCACGCCCGGATATCGGTGTGGTTGTCCCGGGGCACCTGGCTGAAGCTGGCCATTGTGCTGGCCGGCATCATCGCCGCCCGGCACAACCGGCGCCTGTTGCTGGTGCTCGCGTTGTGCAGTGGCATCAGCATTGGGCTCAGCCTGCTGCAGTGGGTGTCCGACAGCAACGGGTTCGCCCTGCTGTTCCCGTGGCGGCTGTCCACCTGGCTGGTGCCCGTTTGCACCGCGATTCTGCTGGGAGAAGCCGCCCGGCGCCTGCTGGTCGTTCTGCAGGCGCTGCCTGTGCGTCTCGCCGCACCTGTTACCACCGGTGTCGTGGTGCTGGCGCTGGGCATTGTCGGGTTTAGCGGCGCACTGGGGCTGCACAAGACCATCACCGGCACTGGCACCGCTAACGTCCAGCCGGATCTGCTGGCACAACACGCCGCGCGCCAGGGCAGCGCAGGGCAAACCTATCTGGTGCCACTGCACTATTACAGCTTCCGCCTGACAGCCGGGCTGCCGGTATTCATCGACTGGAAATCCCATCCCTACCGCGATGTGGAACTGATCGAATGGCGCGAACGTATCCAGCTGGCGCGGGATTTTTACTCGGCATCCACCAGCACCGACGCTGCGCAGGCGCTGGCTGTCATTCAGGCCCACGCACCGGTCACCCATATCATTGTGAAAACGGGGGACGAGCAAAGGCTGGAGGGAATCGCAGCGGAAAGAGTGTTCCAGAACGAAGATTATGTGCTGGTGAAGCTGGGCGGCGGCTGAAATCCGCACACCGCCCTTTCACTGGAGGAAAAAGGAAAAACAGGGATCAGAAAGTGAACGCAGCGCCCAAGGAATAGAAATCAATGTCCGCTTCATCCAGATCGAACATCTCGTATTCCGCCCGTATGGCGATGGAACCGATCTGGAATTTGGCGCCGACGCCATAAGCAGGATCGCTGCCGGAATCCGATTCATCGTCAAAATCATTGGTGTTCAGATCGGTGTCCCAGCTCACCACGCCCGCCTTGCCAAACAGGCCGATGGGGCCCAGATCGAAGCCCACCAGACCCGAGAAGATAAAACCGTCCACGTCGATTTCATTGCCGGTTGTATTGCCAATGTCCCCTTCGAAGGTGCCGAAGTTGACGTAGGCACCTTCCACCGCCAGGTTCAGCATGGGCACGGCGCCGATGTTGTAGCCGGCGAACAGCTTGTACGCCATGTCGTCATCATCGAATTCCACCGGAAAATCCGGATCGCTTTCAGAAAAGTCGAACGAGGCGTTACCGGCCGAACCACCCAGGTAAAAACCGCTTTCGCCGCCCGCCTGGGCCAGACCGGCAGTTCCGGCCAGCGCCGCCGCCAGTGCCATCATAGTCATGCGTTTTGTCATGCGGAATGTCATATGCTCTCTCCCGTGCTGTTATTGGTGGAAGCCGGTCCACGCCGGTTTCCTCGCTCCTGCTGTTTGCACGGTCGATCATAGGCCCCTGGGGGCGCAATAATCTTGATCAATCTCAATAAGCCAGGGCCCGGACGGAAATGGACCCTGCGCGGCTAGCCGCTATCCTCACCGCCCAGCAGCTCCACCGGCCGCTGCCAAACCGCCAGCACGATGCAGCCTTCATCGCTGGTGACCAGATGAGTGGAACCCGGCAGATTCACCACCAGCGTGCCCGCCGGGTAATGCCCGTTGCCGTCACGCTGGGAACCCCGCAGCACCAGGATGTGCTCGAAGCCGCTGTGCACATGCCAGGGGACACGGGCGCACGGATGATAACGCAGCAATGCCGTCCGGGCGCCACCGTCCACCGGCGGGAACAGATCGTGGATTTCCACACCCGCATGCAGCGGCTGCCAGTCCAGCGCGGCAAAATCCGTCGCCGGGTCCAGCAGCCCTTTCAATACGATGGATCGTTGTGGCTCCAATCAGAAATTCTCCTGCAATGCATTCAGCAGCGCTGCCGAAGTGGTCACCGCGCCAAACACGCCGCCCTGCATGTGAATCATGTGCAGGGCGGCGTTGTGATTGTTGATGTCGGTGGCACCGCAGCAGTCCGCCACCAGCACGCACTCGAAACCACGGTCGTTGGCTTCGCGCATGGTGGTGTGCACGCACACGTCGGTGGTGATGCCGGTGAGCACGATATTGTCGATGCCTTTCAGACGCAGGATCAGTTCCAGATCGGTGGCGCAGAACGAACCCTTGCCCGGCTTGTCGATGACGATTTCATCGGGCAGCGGCGCCAGTTCCGGAATGATGTCCCAGCCCGGCTCGCCGCGAATCAGGATCTTGCCGCAGGGGCCGGGATCGCCGATGCCGGCACCGATCTGCCGCGACCGCCAGCGTTTGTTCGCCGGCAGATCCGCCAGGTCGGGCCGGTGACCTTCCCGGGTGTGAATGATCAGAAAATTTTTCGCCCGCATGCTGTCCAGCAGCTGCCGGATCGGCTCGATGGGCGCGCGGGTCAGCGAAATATCGTAACCCATCGTATCCACATAGCCGCCGGGGCCGCAGAAATCCGTCTGCATGTCGATGACGATCAGCGCCGTGTTGTCCGGTCGCAGATCGCCATTGTAGGGCCAGCGGTAGGGTGTCGAATCGACGAAGCGTGATCCCATGATGTCCTCTCCTCCACTGTCGATCCGGCTCAGGCCGATGCACCCTGCAGCGCGGGTTCCGGCGCTTTTTCCGGCACGCTTTCGGCCACTGGCGCGCTGGCCTCGCCGAAGCGGTGCAGGCCGACCATGAATGCCGCCACCAGCAGATAGGCAACCGCCAGCGCCGGTGATTCCATCACGCCGATGGTTTCGCCGTGCATGAAACCGAAGAAGGTGAACACCGCGCCGGCCAGCGCGAATGCTGCCGCTTTCAGCAACTGCCGCTCGATGATGAACACGCCGATGGCACCCAACACCAGGCCGCTGATGATCGCGCCGCCCGCCATGACTTGCAGGCCTTCATACAGCACGCCGGTTTGCGCCAGCTTGTCCATTCCTACCGCCGCCGCGTTGGTACCGGCCGCACCCAGTGCGCTGTCGATCTGCAGTTTGCCCCAGGCCGCCAGGTGCGGCGTGAGCGCGAGAATGATCGCCGGTGCATGCGACTTCGGTGTTTCCTGAAATGCCTGCGCACCGATCAGCATGCCGATGTACAGCAGGATCGGCGAGATCGCCACCAGCGGAATAATCGACGACACAACAGAAATGATGCCGAGCCACGCCAGCAGAATCACCGCAACACCCGTGGCAGCGGAATAACCGATGCGGCCGCCCATGGATTTCCAGCCCGGATGACCGATGTACACCGCGTTGATGAACGGATTGCCCATGCAGCAACCGATCAGGCTGATGATGCCGTCCGCCGTCAGCACTCGCGTGGTGGGATATTCGTCGCCCGCCACTGCCGCGCTTTCCACGTTGTCCATGCATTCCACCAGATCGTAAATGCCGAACGGAATTGCAGTGATCAGGATGATGCCGAGAAATTCAAAACCGGAAAACACATGACCAAACGCCGGCAGCGGCACCGCGAAACCGAAATTCACAAACGATCCCATCAGTTTTTCCAGCGACAGGCCACCGTAATCTAGGCCCACCGCGCGCGAACTCCAGGCGATCAGCGTGCCCACTGCGATGGCCACCAATCCCGCCGGAATGCCCTTGAAATAGCGCACGCCACCGAACCAGCTCAGCAGGATGATGGCGAAGCAGACCACGCCGATCACCGGCGTCATGTACATCTCCAGCGCCGGGCGCATGGAAATAAATGCCAGCGACACACCGGCCAGCGTGCCCAGCAGCGCGGCGCGCGGTGTGATCCTGCGGATATAGGGCGCAATGTAGCCACCCAGCATCAGCACGAAGCTCTGCACGAACACCCAGGTCAGGCCCGCCTCCCAGCCCTTGATGGGATCGCCGGTACTGATGCTGATCGGCAGCATGATTACGAACACCACCACGAACATGTGCGGCACACTGGTGCCCGATGGCAGCGCGCACACATCGTTGCGCCCGGTTTTCTGCGCCAGCCGGTACGCCAGCCAGGCGTAGTACATAGTGCTCAGGCACAGCATCAACCCGCACGCAGGCAGAATGCGGCCGAAGACGATTTCGTCCGGCAATTTCAGCACGAAACGCAACAGTGCCGTCAACACCAGCATGTTCACCAGAATGTTCGTGCCGAAGCCGAACAACGCGTTCCAGTCGCCCTGCGACCAGATTTTCGGTTTGAATGTGGTCGTGTTCATCTGTTGTTACCCCCTTGCTTTTGTGAGAGCCCGCTTGGTTTAAGCGCCCGCCTGTTGTAACGCCTGCCTCAGTTTTTCCCCATCCGAAACCCAGCCGAAAATACCGCCCTGCGCCGCTACCATCTGCAACGCAACGCGGTGGAATTCCGGAAAATACGATCCGCAACAATCCGCCAGCACCACGCAGCGAAAACCACGGTCATTGGCTTCGCGCACGCTGGTGTGCACGCACACTTCCGTGGTGACACCGCCCACCAGCAGTGTGTCGATGTTGCGGTTTTTCAGGATCAGTTCCAGATCCGTCTGGTAGAAGGAACCCTTGCCCGGCTTGTCGATGACCGGCTCGCCCGCAATCGGATACAGCTCCGGAATGATGTCCTGCCCGGGTTCACCGCGAATCAGGATGCGACCCATCGGCCCCGGCGCGCCGATGCGCACGGACGGATCGCCGCGATTGATTTTGGCCGGCGGCGCGTCGCTTAAATCCGGCCGGTGGCCTTCGCGGGTATGAATTACCAGCAGGCCCTGAGCCCTGGCTGCCGCCAGCACGGCGCGACAAGGCTCGATGCAGTCCCGCAGCAACGACACATCGTTGCCGAGGGATTCACCGAAGCCACCGGGTTCCAGAAAATCCCGCTGCATGTCGATCAGCAGCAACGCAGTGCGTGCCAGATCGATGGACAGTGCCGACGGTTGTGCCTGCAGATTCAACATCGGGGCCATCCTCCTGTTGGTCGTCAAAATTCAGAAAATGAATTTCACCATCGCCTGCACCACGTCCTCATCGATGCCGTCGATGCTGAACTTGTTGCGCCAGATCTGGTATTCCACGCCCGCCTGCACGGCGCCCTTTTCGCCGAACAGTTCACCCACATCCATCAGCAGACGCGGCCCAGCGATGATGTTGTCTTCGCCCGGATCGACGTCATAGGCGTAATCGACAAAGCCTTCAAACGCCCACAGGGTGGTACCGATGTCGAACGGCACCAGCCACACCAGCGTGATCTGCGAGCCGGTGTCATTCGGCGCCGGACCGCCCATGAATTCCACGTCGTTGCGCACGTAGTAATTGAACTGGAAGAATGCAAAGCCCGGCAGATTCAGGTCCACCGCCAGACCATACAGATTGCTGCGGAAGCCTTCGCCGATTTCCGCCGTAGTGGTGATCAGCACGTCGTTGAGCAGACCTTTGTTCAGGTTCGCGCCCGTCATCTTGCCGAAACTCAGACGCGGTGAAATTTCGCCGTAGTAGTTGGTGGTGGTTTCGGTGGTGCGGTCGGCGTTGGTGATGTCGAAGAACATGAAGTTGTCGCCGTACTTCCAGCCGTTCACGTGTTCCACCGTGATCACGCTGCGCACGTCGTCCACCGAATCCAGTTTGCCGGTGTCCTCGTTGAAAAAAATCGACTGGTAATTGTCGCCATACAGCAGCTGGAAATTGGTGGAACTCCACTGCGCGATTCCGGCCAGGGCATCCCCCGACGCCAGAATGCCCAGGGCACCCAGCAGACAGGGCCAGGCCCGGCGGCGAAGAGGGTTGAAAATGTAATGCGAACGGCTGTGCCCGGTTTTCATCATGTACTCCCCCGAATCATTGGTTGGTATGTGCGGTTCTGCTCGACCCAGGTGACATGCCCCCGCATTTTCACCTGTTGTATACAACGTTGCATCGTCTATGCCAGACTATCGGCCACGGCGACAGATTCAAAGAAATAGCTTTTTAATCAGCAAGATAGGAAGGAGCATCCGGCAACAGGTACAGGCAAGCCAGGCGCCGGGTGATAAAAACCGGTGCCCGCAGACGCCAACTGCGCTTGAAAAAAGGGCAAGGGAAATGCATGGTTTCCACAACGGCGCCCCTCAGGCGTAGGCATCCAGGTAGGCATTAGGGAGAACGAAGTGCGATCGAAAATGACCGCCCAGCACATTTACCAGTCCCTGCGCAGCATGATTCTGGATCTGGAACTGGCGCCGGGCAGCCGCTTCACCGAAACCCAGGTGGCCGACTATTTTCAGGTCAGCCGTACCCCGGTGCGGGAAGCGCTGCAGCGTCTGGAAGTGGAAAAGCAGATCACCATCCGCCCCAAGCAGGGCTGTTTCGTGCGGGTGGTGGATATCGCCCGCATCCGCGATTACTACGACGTGCGGGTGGCGATCGAAACCCTGGCGGTACGGCTGGCCTGCGTGCACATGCCCGACGCCGCCCTGCGGGAGCTGGCTACTCAATGGGACCCGGCCAACCTGTTTTTCGGCGCTGAATCCAGCGATCGCATCAAGCTGGCGGAGGAAGCCTTCCATATCGCACTGGCCCAGGGCAGCGGCAACGAGGCGCTGGTGCGCTACCTCACCGACATAAACGATCATATCCGTGTGGTGCGGCGGCTGGGCTGGCCCGACTACAGCAGCATCGAGGACACCTACGCCGAACACCACGACATCTGCCGCCTGATGCTGAACCGGGATGCCGAGGCGGCGGAAGCCTGCATGCTGCAGCACATCCGCAAAAGCCAGACCCGCGCCGACCAGCTCACCCTGGCCCAGCTCAGCGAGCCGGCCCGCAATCCATTCGCGGGCACGGCCCTGCAATGACTTCTAACCGGCTTAGGACAACCTGCAGCCAACGGCTTGCGCCCTGCCGGGGATTGCGATTAATGTGTCTATCAAGCCCCATAAACAGAATAAAAATCGCGGGACCTATTCCATGATCGCCGTCAACCGCCCGGCCCACCCCTATTCCGACGCGCAGCTCAACCGCCTGCGCCTGAGCGCCGATCCGCTGACGGATGCCGTCGCCCTGCGCATCGACCAGATCCCCGCCGACAGTCTGCTGAAAGAAGTCATCTTCCTGGCCAAGAGTGAAATCGGAATTTATCAGGAATGGCTGGACCATCTGCACAGCGTGCCGGCCTGGATCGATCACGGCCAACTGGAACGCGCCCGCCAGCTGCAACTGAGTTTCGCCAGCGAACGCCGGCTGGCCTGGCTGATCAACGGCCTGCTGCGCATCCGCACCCTGTTTCGCTGTCACCTGATCGACGCCGGGCAACGGCTGACGGAATTCCTGCAACTGCAAAACTGCCTGCACCAACCGGCCACGTTGCTGCCGGGCGGACCGGGCCACAGCCAGCTGATGGAACACCGCCTGAACCGCGCCATGGAACGCTGGGCACTGCGCGGACGTGGCCGCAACCTGCTGACGCTGGGAGAACCCTTCAACCAGGAAACGCTGGCGCTGGAAATGCTGGAGACCGGACTGCTGACCGTGCAGGGCATGGCGGCGCTGGGCGTGGCACTGCAGCCCGACGACCAGCTGGCGCTGCATCATTTCAACCGTTATGTCGCCTGGCTGTCCGGTGTGGATGGCCGTCTGCTGGCGGAAACGCCGGAGCAGGCTGCGCAGCTGCTGCAACGCCTGCAGCAACGCTATGGTTGCGGGCCCAGACCGGAACAGGCGGAATTGCTGAACACTCTGGCGGCTGAGCGCCAGTTGCGGCTGTCGGCAAACCTGTTGCCCGCCGCTGCGCGCCATTGCCTGGGCGATGATGTGGCGGATCAGCTGGAATTGCCCAACCAGCAACGGGCGCTGCAACTGTATTGCACCGCCAATCGGGGCAAAACATTCGCCGTCTATCATCTGCCCGGTTTTGGTCCCCTCAGCGCCCGGCTCAACCTGAGCAAGCGACGCAATCCGGAAGCACAGTCGTCCGGTCGCACGTCATCATCCCTGCAAGCGTTACCGCCTGTCCGCAAAAATCGCAACGCGCGCCACATTCGCTGACACCTAACGCTGCGCGAGATCCGCCACCACCACGCGGTTGCGTCCGGTTTCCTTTGCCCGGTACAGCGCTTCATCCGCCGCCGCAATCAGACGGGCACTGGATTCATGCTGTACTGGAATCCGCCCGGCAATGCCCAGGCTGGCATTCAACGAAATCCGTTTCCCCCCGTGAATGAACTGCGTTTTTTCGATGGCGACCCGAATGCGTTCCGCCACCAGCCGCGCGTCCTCATCCGATGTTCCCGGCAGGATCACCGCAAACTCCTCTCCACCGTAACGGGCCACCAGATCCGTGCCACGCACCACCACCTGACGCAGGGTGGCCGCCACCAGTTTCAGGCACTCGTCACCGATCAGGTGGCCATAGGTATCGTTGATGCGCTTGAAATGGTCCACATCCACCAGTATCAGCGACACCGGTGATTGCTGGCGCTGGCCACGCTGGATTTCGCTGGCCAGCACTTCATCGAAATAACGGCGGTTGTGCAGACCGGTGAGCGGATCGGTCACGCTCAGTTTCGCCAGCTCGCGATTCGCCAGTTCCAGATTGCGCATGGTGCGTTCCAGCTCGGCGGTGCGATCCAGCACGCGCAATTCCAGCTCATCGGTGTGGCGCTGCTGCAACGCCAGGGCATCGGCCTGCGCTTCCAGTTTCGCACGCCGCTCCTCGCTGGCCTGCCGCGTCATGTCCAGCGCTGTCTGCTGCAGCAGCTCGCGCTGGTGGCGTTCACGGTTGATGCGCTCCGCCAAGGCGAAGGACAGCAGCAGGGTTTCCAGCACGAAACCCGCCACCTGGGCTTTTTCCGTGAAATGATCGTAGGGCAGCACGCCTTCGAACATCAGCACTACCGCCATAGTGGCCAGGATCAGCTGGCCCCAGGCAATGGTGAAATAGCGCGCTGACACATCGCCCCTGCGCCACAGGTGAATGGTCGTGGTAAGCGCCGCGACGCAGGTGACCAGCGCCATCGGATCGCCCAGCTTGCGCAACAGCAACGGTGTGAAAAACAGCGTCAGCAGGAAGGACAGCAGCCAGTAACCGGTGATCCAGGTATTCAGATGCAGCAACCAGCCGCCGCGCTTTTTCAGCCGCAGGAAATTGCGCACGTAAAGACCGGCGCAAAAAAAACTGAACCCGGCAAACAGCGAAAACGCCTTGCCTTGCATGAGAGCGGAATCGGCCCAGATATAGCGGCTGCCATACCCGCTCACCGCCAGCTCGTACAGAATGATGGAAAACACATAGGCCGAATACAGGAAGTAGCTGCTGGACCGCAGCACCATCGACAGCAACAGGTTGTAGAGCAACATTGCCAGCAACACGCCGAAGGCAATGCCATACACCATGTTGTCGCTGAAATCCTGCTGCTGGAATGCCTCCGGCGTCCACACCAGCAACGGTACGAACGTGATGTATTTCGCCTCCACCCGGATCAGCACCGTGGCCTGCTCGTCCGCTGCCAGCGCCAATGGAAACTGGAACAGACGATGCTGGCCGTAGCGCCGGGAATAATGCACGTCGTATCCAGCTTCGAACTGCTCGCTCCAGCGACCATCGCCCTGGCGCACACCGAATTCGATGCGATTGAGCTGGGACCAGGGAATCACCAGCAACCAGCGGCCGGCCTGCGCCGAAGGATTGTGCACGTTGAACCGCAGCCACACGGCCCGGTCCAGCATGCCGAAATTCAGCCCTTTTCTGGGCAGGGGCTGCCAGAGGGCGTCCTGCTCCGGCGCCAGCATCCGGTCAGCATCGAAGGATTGGTCTTCCAGCAAGAATCGGACAGCCGCAGGGGGCACCTGACTGCCGTGGGCGGGACTGGCCAGCTGAAGCGTGCCATCCTGCACCAGCACCAGGGACGCAAAGGCCATGCGGGACATCAGAATCAGCAGCAGGGCCAGCAATGTGCGCAGCAGTCCTGCGCCTGAAGAACGAAACGGAAATTTGCGGGAATTCATGCAGTAAAATAATAGCGTAAGATCCAACAGCAGAAGCCGTTATAGCCAACTATTATGATTCACCCAAAATAAGGCCGGGGCATCCGCCCGGGACGGTGGCAGCGATGCGGCGTTTTTGGCACTCCCAAATCCTGTTAGCCCTCTGTTAAGCTGCCACTGCCAATATTTCGTTGTACCACACCGGGATTCCCCCTTACTTTTTTCAGAACTCATTTTCAGGACCAACTCTTAAAGGAGAGACACCATGCAAATTTCCATGTACCAGGCCACTGTGCCGGTATTCATCCGCATGCTGGGCAATCTGGGCCGCATCATCGATAAGTCGATCGCGTACGCCGAATCCAAGCGCATCGATACCGCCGTGCTGGCGGGCTACCGCCTGGCACCGGACATGCTGCCGTTTTCCTCCCAGATCCAGATCGCGTGCGACACCGCCAAAGGCTGCGGCGGACGCCTCGCCGGCGTGGACATGCCCAAATTCGACGACAATGAAAAAACGCTGCCGGAACTGAAACAGCGCGTGCTGAAAACCATCGAATTCCTGAAGACACTGACACCGGAACAGATCGATGGCAGCGAAGACAAGCAGATCGTGCTGAAATTCCCCAACAGCACCTTCGAGTTCAAGGGCATGAATTACGTGCTGGGTTTTGCGCAACCGAATTTCTATTTCCACTGCACCACCGCCTATTCCATACTGCGTCATTGCGGCGTGGAAATCGGCAAGATGGATTATCTGGGCCAAAGCTGAAGCCACCCGCGCCGGCGGGATTGCAGCGGTGGGATAATGGTGCAAAGTTGAGTATGCTTGACGCCATGTCCCTCTGCCTGCGTTGAACCCAGCATGCCCGCATCTGCCACTGCCGCCATCCACTACCGCATCGACGCGTTCGATCCCTACGCCCATCTTTACCGCATCCAGCTCGACATCGCGCTACCCGATCCCGCCGGCCAGCTTCTGCGCCTGCCCGCCTGGATTCCCGGCAGTTACATGATCCGCGATTTCGCCCGCAACATTACCCAAATCAGCGCGGCCGCTGCCGGTATCCCGATTGCGCTGCGCAAAATCGACAAGAGCACCTGGCAGCTGCCGCCACTGACTGCACCGGTCACCGTGACCTATTCCGTGTATGCGTGGGATCTGTCGGTGCGTGCCGCGCATCTGGACCAGAAGCATGCCTACTTCAACGGTTCCAGTGTTTTTCTGGAAGTGGTAGGGCAGGCAGACCAGCCCTGCACGCTGGATATCGAACCCCCGCGCATTCCCGAAGCGCAGCACTGGCGCGTGGCAACGTCGCTGTCTGAAGCCGGTGCGCGGCGTTACGGTTTCGGCCGTTACCGCGCCGACAACTACGCCGATCTGATCGATCACCCGGTGGAGATCGCGGATTTCTCGCTGGTGAGTTTCGATGCCTGCGGCGTGCCCCACGATTTCGTCCTCACCGGCCTGCACAATGCCGATCTGCAGCGCATCGCCCGCGATCTGAAAGTGATTTGCGAATACCAGATCAAACTGTTCGGCGAACCGGCACCATTTGCACGCTATGTCTTCATCACCTGGGTAGTGGGCGATGGTTACGGCGGACTGGAACACCGCGCCTCCACCAGCCTGATCTGCAGCCGCGACGATCTGCCACTGGCAAAAAATGCCGACAGCATGAGCGACTGCTACCGCACCTATCTGGGCCTGTGCAGCCACGAGTATTTTCACAGCTGGAATGTGAAGCGGATCGCGCCCGCGATTCCCTATGATCTGGCGCAGGAAAACCACACGCCGCTGCTGTGGGCATTTGAAGGCATCACGTCGTATTACGACGATCTGGTGCTGGTGCGCACCGGCCTGATCAGCCCCACTGATTATCTCGACATGCTCGGTAAAACCATCACCCGCATCCTGCGCAATCCCGGCCGGCTGCAGCAATCAGTGGCGGATTCCAGTTTCGACGCCTGGACCAAGTTCTACAAACAGGATGAGAACAGCGCCAACGCCATCGTCAGTTATTACGCTAAAGGCTCGCTGGTGGCGCTGGGACTGGATTTGTTGTTGCGCCGGGTGAGCGACCAGCAGGTAACGTTCGACGAGGTGATGCGCGCACTGTGGCAACGCCATGGTCTGACCGGCATTCCGGTACAGGAGCACGACATCCAGCACACCTGCGCGCGCCTGTTGCAGGAAAAAAATGCAGCACCGGCCGCACTTGAATTACTGCAGCAGTTTTGCGAGCACGCGATCTATTCCAGCGCCGAACTGCAACTGGAGGAATGGCTGCGCTCCGCGGGTGTGGAATACGCGCTGCGCAAGTCGGTGTCGATGAGTGACAGCGGCGGCAGCGCGGGCAAGAATGCGGACCGACGGCCGGATCTGGGCATCAGCTCCGGCAGTGCCAGCCACGGCGCCAGCGTGACACGTGTGCTGAACGGCAGCGCCGCGCACCGCGCCGGCATTTCGGCAGGGGATGTGCTGATCGCCATCGACAACGTGCGGGTGGATAACGGCTCGCTGGAAAAAGTGCTGAACCGCTACCAGCCCGGCGACGTCATCGACGTGCACGGCTTCCGTCGCGACGAACTGATGCAATTCCGTGTGACCCTGGCGGAGCCGGCGCTGGATACCTGCTACCTCACCATCATCGACGAGGAAACCGTGCGGCGCTGGCTGCAGCCACAGTCGTTGCAGCCGCAGTAAAGAACACCTGAAAAATCAGGGCTTGGGAGTAACCGTCACCAGCTGCGGATCAAGCCGCGACTGGTACCAGTTCAAACGCCAGCACAGGTGGGGCCCGGTGGCACGGCCGCTGGAACCCACCAGACCGATCTTCTGCCCCTGCTTCACCTTGTCGCCCTTTTTCACCAGCAGCTTGCTCATGTGCAGATAACCGCTGTTGATGCCCATGCCGTGATCGAGAATGATAGTGCCACCGGAAAAGAACAGATCCTTTTCCGCCAGTGTAATCACCCCGTCGGCCGGCGCGAAAATCGGTGTGCCGGCCGGCACCGCCAAATCCACACCGAAATGCGGGCTGCGCGGCTCACCGTTGAAAATGCGCTGACTGCCATACACACCACTCACCGGACCTTTCACCGGCCAGCGAAATCCCTTGCTGAAGAACGGCAGCGTGGACACCGCTTCCCGCGCCTGCGCCACCTGTGCGGTTTCCCGTTCGATCCGCGCCATGTCCTTGGGATCAGGATTCACCGTGCGCGGCGGCACGCCATTCACTTTCTGCACGTCGTAGGCGCGCTGGCGGATGCTGAACAGCACGCTCTGCCTGTCGCCCTTCGCATCAATGAGCACAAGCTGCTGTTCCGGCGGATCGTCGCGATTGAATCCCAACACAAACAGCCCATCACTCGCCCGTGGCAAGGTGCGGTTCTGGAATTGCACCGTAACGGCGGCAGGCGCCGTGCCGGTCACCATCCCACCCTGCACGAACTGACCCTGCAGCTGGATGCCATGGCCGAGGTCGCGGGTTTCGGCGTGAATGCCGGCGGCCAGCAACAGGAAAAACAGGAAAGCAGTGGTTTTCAGCATCATTCCGGATCCTGGAAGCTAAAGATCAGGGGCGATTCTAGCACAGCTGATTGAGCCATGATTCGCCCCGCCGGAATCCCGCTGGGACTGCATTCCTGTGGTCATTCACCCTCAGAACAACTTGCCCACCGTCCAGAACAAGCCGTGAAACAGCATGCCCAACGGCCCCCGGGTTTCCTTCACATCCAGCGCCAGCGACACCTTGGTGAACGCCACCGATTTCTTGTTGTTGCGCTCGGTCTGTTCCAGGTAATCGATACGCGACTGAATCCGGTTCAACTCCCGTTCAATGGAAAGGATGTCGTCAATCTCGTTGGCCCGCTCCACCAACGCTTTCATGCGATTGCGCAGCCGGTACAGATTGCTTAACTCTGCGTCCAGGTCTGTCATGGCATTCGTTATATCCTGCGCACTGAGGGATTCGCTCATGAGTTCACCCAGCGTCTTGATCTGGTCAATAAATTTTTCCCGCCCGTTTGCTGGCACATGACACACCAGATGGGCACGGCTCTCACTGCTGGAGTCCTGCGATTCAATGTAGCCTCCCAACTCGCTCACCCAACCCTGAACCGTCTCCACCGCAGGTGTCACTTCCTTGACCTCCATCCGGATCGAGGCGGTGCGCACAATCTGCCGCCCACCGTCTGCGGCGACAGCTGCGTCATATCCGGACGATTCTTCCGGAGTCGAAGAACAGGCAGTAATCCACAGACATAAAACCAGCATCAGCAACACGCGCATATCCAATCACCTTATAATTTGATCGTTCAGGGGATGCGGGTCGCAAGGTTCGCGGATAGCGAATTCACCCTGCGCCCACCACCTATTCTGTGGGTGAAGAGGCGTGAAAGCAGGGACCAAAATGCATTGCAAACGATTGAAAACATGGACTTAAATTACGGCTGTACAGTTCCACCTGAAATCTGTACAAAACCGGCTGCCGTGCCCGCTACCGCCGTTACTGCTGGCGGTGGGGAACACCGGGACGGCCACTTCAAACGAAGGACTTACGCGCGTAATGGGCATCATCTATCACAAACTACATCGCCTGCGCGGTCGCAAAAGCTGGGTGGAAATTGCGGAGGCCGTGACGGAACTGGGTGGCAGCCAGGACGGCAAGTCTGTGTCCCGCGTGACGCTGCACGAGCTGGCGGAAAAGCCGCACAAGCGGGCCAAACCACACCTGAAGGCCGCCATCGACCAGTTGCACGAGCAGACCTTCGGCAGCCCGTTTCCCGGTGGCGCAAACCGGTTGCTGGAGCTGTACCGTTCCATCACACAGGATGAAAAAAATTTCCGGCGGCAGCGGGAAATCCAGCATCTGGAAGCCTTTGTGGAAGATCACCTGCAGCGCCATGCAACACAGGATCTTTATAACGCCCGCCTGCACTGGCTGATGGGCAATATCAAGGAAGACAAAGTGCGGCGCGCACGCGATGAAGGAACCGGCGACGAGCGCCTGCATCGCAACGCGGCGATCCAGCACTACAGGATCGCCGCGCAACTGGTTGAGCAGCACCAGTTGCACAATGAAGCCTTCAAGCTGAAGCAGAATATTTTTGCGTGCTTTGCCAATTCAGTGCAGCCGGGCGCGCGCCACCAGCATGTGGAAGTCCGCAAATGCATCCAGGATATCGGCATAGTGGAAACAGCGATGCAGGCGCTGGACGCAGAGCCGTTTCAATGGCTGACCGCGCGGGTGGCGTTGATGTGCATAGCCGTTCGACGTGCGCCGGGCGATCTGACGGTAGCAAGAGAACTGTTCGAACGACTGGTGCAGGCCAATACTGCGTTTATCGATCCTGAATATCAGCCGGACTATTTTCTGGCACTGGCCGCCGATCAGGACACCCACTGGCTGACGCAGGAAGTGCTGACGGAGTCCACCCTGAAAGCGATCCGGCGCAAGATGAAGCTGGACACTTAAGAAATACCCTTATCCCGCCTGTCAGGGCTTGGTTTCCAGCACGTTGTCGACGGTGGGCACATCGCTGCCACCCTTCTTGTGCTGTATGCGGCAATCCTGTGGGCTTTGCGCATCTTCACAACCGGGCACCACGTCCGCCGGCTTCGAGGTATCGGTCGTTTCCTCCGGCGTCGAAGAACAGCCGGCCATCAGGCTCATCACCAGCACCAGTGGCAACAGCAGCACCCGGAATAAAACATGCACATTCATTGGCATCGTCCGCATACCCGATTCGATCAGGGATAAACCACACCCAACGCCTTGAACACTTCCGGCGCCGGATAACCATCGGCAATCATGCCGTTCGCGCGCTGATACGCCCGCAGAGATTTTTTGGTGCCGGAACCCAGCACGCCGTCCTCAGCCCCAGCCGCATAACCGGCTGCGTTCAACGCGGTCTGCAGCGCTTTCACCTGTTCCAGTGTCAGCCGCGGCATGTCCGGTGGCGTGCGTTGCAGCGGACCTTCACCCTTGATGCGATCGGCCAGATGGCCCACGGAAATGGCATAAAACTCCGAGCGGTTCCATTTCATGATCACATCGAAATTGTCATACACGATGAACGCAGGACCGGTGTGCCCGCTGGGCACCAGAATCGCACCCTGTAAATCCTGCGCCGGCAAGGCGCCACCATCCGCCAGCATCACACCCAGGGCGCGCCATTCCTGCAGGGATTTGCGTTGCTGTAAACTTGCCTGCGCGTAATCGAAATTTTTCGGCAGTCGTACTTCACGGCCCCAGCGCCGGTTTTTCTGCCAGCCGATCTGGTTCAGGTAATTCGCTGCCGAGGTCAATGCATCGGGAACGCTGCGCCACAGATCGGGCTTGCCACTGCTGTCGGCATCCACCGCATAGCGGCGATAATTGGTGGGCATGAACTGCATGTTGCCCACGGCGCCGGCCCAGGAGCCGATGAATTTCTCCGGTGTCACGGTGCCGCTGTCCACCAGCTTCAACGCTTCCAGCAATTCCAGGGTGAAATATTCGCTGCGGCGCGGGTCGCAGGCCAGGGTGGCCAGCGAATCCAGCACCGGCATCTTGCCCAGGAAACTGCCGTAATTGGTTTCCAGCCCCCAGAAAGCCAGCAGGTAGTGCGGCGGCACGCCGTAGTCGCGTTCCAGTTGCTGCAACAACGCACGATGCTGCGCCAGCAGTTTGCGGCCCTGGTCAATGCGCTGATCGGTGACGCGTAGCGTCAGGTAATTACGGAAGGTTTCGCTGAATTCCGGTTGCTTGCGATCCAGCTCGATCACCCGCGGCACATACTGCACCTGAGCCAGGACGTTCTCCACGGTGGCAGCCGAAACGCCAGCGTCCCGCGCACGCTGCTGCAGCTGTGGGATGCAGGTGGCGAAATCCGGTTGCGGCAGTGGCGCCACAGTAGCCGCGCTGGAATCCGCACTAACGACAGGCGCGGCTTCCGCCGCAACGGCTTTTGCGGGCGCGGCCGTATCAGCAGGTGCTGGCGCAGCGGCTTCCTGCGTGGCACAGGCGGCAAAGCTGCCCAGCAGCAAAACCGGTGCAAGCGCTTTCAGCGCATAAAGTAGACAGTGAGCAAAATGGGGGGATTTACGCAGCAACATCGTGTCCTTCTTCAGGAAATTGGCGGTAGCCAGTGCCACCGCCGGGATGCTGCTTTTTTACCTTATCGCGGAGGGAAGTAAAAGGGCGCGACGGCAAAGCCGCGTCACAAACCCTATTTCGCCACCTGATAAACACCCTGGCTACGCAGATACTCTTCGTAGCTGCCGCTGAAATCCACGATCTGGCCCTGCTCCATGTCGATAATGCGCGTCGCCACCGACGACACAAATTCGCGGTCATGGCTGACAAAAATCAGCGTACCCGGGTAGTTCTCCAGCGCCAGATTCAGCGCTTCGATGGATTCCATGTCCAGGTGGTTGGTGGGTTCGTCCATCACCAGCACGTTGGGCCGTTGCAGGATCAGCTTGCCGAACAGCATGCGGCCCTGCTCGCCACCAGACAGCGCCTGCACCTTCTTGCCGATATCGTCCTGCCCGAACAGCATCCGCCCCAGGATGCCACGAATCATCTGCTCGTCGCCGCGTTCCGGCTTCCACTGCATCATCCATTGGAACAGAGTCATTTCCTGCGCGAAATCGTCGCCGTGATCCTGACTGTAGTAACCGATCTCGGCATTCTCGGCCCATTTCACTTCACCGGATTGCGGCGCCATTTCGCCGATCATGGTGCGCAGCAGTGTGGTCTTGCCGATGCCGTTGGGGCCGATGATGGCAACGCGCTCGCCCGCTTCCACCAGCAGACTGAATCGCTTGATCAATACGTTGTCACCGTAACCCTGGCTCAGGTTGATCAGCTCCAGCGCCTGCCGGTGCAGTTTTTTGTTCTGGTCGAAACGGATAAACGGACTGACACGGCTCGACGGCTTGATTTCAGTGAGTTCGATTTTATCGATCTGCTTGGCGCGGGACGTGGCCTGCTTGGCTTTCGACGCATTCGCCGAAAAACGGCTGACGAACGTCTGCAGTTCCGCAATCTTCGCCAGTTTCTTTTCGTTGTCCGCCTGCATCTGTTCCCGCGCCATGGTGGAAACCGTCATGAACGCATCGTAGTTGCCGGGGTAAACCTTGATTTCGCCGTAATCCAGATCCGCCATGTGCGTGCACACGCTGTTAAGGAAATGGCGGTCGTGGGAAATGATGATCATGGTGCTGGTGCGGTCTTTCAGGATGTCTTCCAGCCAGCGGATGGTGTTGATGTCCAGGTGGTTGGTCGGTTCGTCCAGCAGCAGAATATCGGGATCGGAAAACAGTGCCTGTGCCAGCAGCACCCGCAATTTCCAGCCCGGTGCCACCGCACTCATGGGGCCAAGATGCTGTTCCAGCGGAATGCCCAGGCCCAGCAACAATTCACCGGCGCGGGATTCTGCGGTGTAGCCGTCCATCTCACCGAATTCCACTTCCAGCTCCGCCACGCGAATGCCGTCTTCTTCCGACATGTCCGGCATTGAATAAATGCGGTCGCGCTCGGCTTTCACTTTCCACAGTTCCTCGTGCCCCATGATCACCGTGTCCACCACCGTGAATTCTTCATAGGCGAACTGGTCCTGGCGCAGCTTGCCCAGACGTTCGTTCATGTCGATGGAGACATTGCCCCCGCTCGGCTCCAGTTCGCCGCCGAGAATTTTCATGAAGGTGGATTTACCACAGCCGTTGGCACCGATCAGACCGTAACGGTTGCCGTTGCCGAATTTGACGGAGACGTTTTCGAACAGGGGCTTGGCCCCGAACTGCATGGTGATATTGGCGGTGGAAATCACGGAAGAGGTCCTGCAACAACTGGTTTTTCAAGGTCGCGCACTATAGCAAAAGCCGGCCGGCAGAACCATAAAGGTTGGGTTACAGAGCGCAACCGGCGCGCGCACCAAAATCACCACAGCAACAAAAATAACCTGGAAAACCCTGGCCATGTGTTACACTTCCCTTCGCAGCTCACGGTTTAATACCCAGGCTGTCCTGCGACATCGTTAGTTGTAAAGGTTGCATCATTTCATTAGCAGCCTGCCTCGATTTCCCTTCTGAGCGCCACTTTCTGCATGCCGCGCAACGCTTGCCACTCTTGCGCAAGCCCTTAACTTATCAAGCAATTTCATTGCGAACCAGAGAACACTACATGTCATTCGATACCCTCGGTTTAGCTGAACCGTTACTGCGTGCCGTGCGCGAAAAAGGCTACGTCACGCCCTCCCCGATCCAGGCCCAGGCGATCCCCGCCATTTTGCAAGGCCAGGACATCATGGCCGCTGCCCAGACCGGCACCGGCAAGACTGCAGGCTTCACCCTGCCGCTGCTGCAGCGGTTGATGGACGGCCCCGCTGTCAAACCCAATGGTGTACGCGCACTGGTGCTAACACCGACCCGCGAACTGGCTGCCCAGGTGGCTGAAAGCGTTGAAACCTATGGCAAATTCCTCAAGCTGCGCTCCACCGTCGTATTTGGTGGTGTCAGCATTAATCCGCAGATGAAAAATCTGCGCCGCGGCGTCGATGTGCTGGTGGCAACACCGGGCCGTCTGATGGACCTGCACCAGCAGAACGCCGTGAAATTCAACCAGGTCGAAATCCTGGTGCTGGACGAAGCCGACCGCATGCTGGACATGGGCTTCATTCACGACATCAAAAAAATCCTGAAACTGTTGCCAGAGGATCGCCAGAACCTGTTGTTCTCCGCCACGTTTTCCGGCGACATCCGCACCCTGGCCAAGGGCCTGCTGAACAGCCCGGTGGAAATCGACGTGGCACCGCGCAACACCACTGCCTCGCTGGTGGAGCAGCTGGTGCATCCGGTTGATAAAGCCAAGAAACCCGCCCTGCTGAGTCACCTGATCCGGTCGCAGGAATGGACCCAGGCGATTGTGTTCAGCCGCACCAAACATGGCGCCAACCGTCTGGTGGAATACCTGATGGGCGACGGCATTTCCGCTGCCGCGATTCACAGCAACAAGAGCCAGGGTGCACGCACCAAGGCGCTGAGTGAATTCAAGCAGGGCAAGGTGTCGATTCTGGTGGCCACCGATATCGCCGCGCGCGGTCTCGACATTCCGCAAATGCCGCAGGTGGTGAATTTCGATTTGCCCAACGTGCCGGAAGATTATGTACACCGCATTGGTCGCACCGGTCGTGCCGGTGAAGCTGGCCACGCGATTTCGCTGGTGAGCGCGGACGAAGCCAAACAGCTGGCGGATATCGAGCGCGTGATCAAGCGCAAGCTGCCGCGCGAAGAAATTTTCGGTTACGAAGCCAAGCACTCGGTGCCGGAAGTGAAAGCGGACGCAGAAGTCGCACGTCGGAGCGGTGGCGGCGAAAACCGCAATCGCGGTGGCCAGCGTCAACAACCGCGCAATCAGGAGCAGCGCCCACGCAGTGCGTCGCAAGGCGAACAGCAGGGCACGCGCCGTGACAGCGAAAGCCGTGATGCCGGACAAAACAATGGCCGCGGCCAGCAACGCCGCAATGAGCAGGGCGGCCAGCGTCGCAGCAATAGCACTGGCGAACGTGCCTCCGCTGGCGGACGCGGTCAGGGCCAAGGCCAGGGTCAACGTGACGGTCGCAGCAGAACCCAGGGCACCGGTACCAGCCAGGGCAACGGCCAACGCACTGGTCAGCAGCGCAGCCAGTCCCGCGGGCCGAACGCACTGGATTCATCGCCGATGGGGCGCCGGGTCGATCCCTCCGCCGAACATCGTCAGGCACAGGCCGAGGGCAACCGCGCGCCGCGTCCACAGGGCGAAGGCAAGCGGCGGGAAGGCGGACGGGATGACAATCAGGGCAATCGTCGCAGCAGCGGCCAGGCCCGTGATGGCCAGGCAACAGCCCGTGCCGCCGATGCGCCACCGCGCAAGAATCTGGTATCCCGCATCAAGGATTGGGCACGCAGCTGATACAGGCGCCAGACACAAAAAAAGCCGGGACTTTTCAGCCCGGCTTTTTTTATGCCTTGCAGGTGCCCTGCACAGAATCACTCTTCCAGATAAACCCGCACCAACCGCCAGCGGCCATCCACCCGGCCAAATTCAAACTGCTCGACACGCACACCCGTCTCTCCCGCCTGAGCGACAACAGCCGGTTCAGCAACCGGTGGTTGCCTCCCCGTTCCCGCTGAACAGGCAAGATGCGATACTGTTTGAATAACAACATTTATCAATGGCCAAGGAAAACAGCGTTGTATGCGTTTTGGGGTGAAGATTCCGCTGGTACTGCTGATCGCGACCGCATCGACCATCACACGAGCAGCTGACTTTACGCTGCTCGACAAGAAACTGCAGGAACGCACCGACGCCGTGCTGGCCATGATGGGCTATTCCGTGGTGCCGGATCTCACTACCAGCACACTGTCGATTTCCAACACCGACACCGGCAATCCGCAGCTGACAATGAGCCAGCTGGCCGGCGGTTTCACCATCAGCCAGGACACGCCACTTTATCTGGAAGGTGGCGCGGCCTACAGCCGTTACGATCCCGTGTTTGCCGTCACGAACGGCACCGAAACCCTCGAAGTGCCGCTGAAGTGGACCAGCCTGATGCTGACCATGGGTGTCGGCTGGGATTTTCCGTTGACCGATAAACTCAAGCTGCGCCCCATCGCGAATTTCGCCTACGGCCATCTGGAAAGTGACCTGTCCCTGGCCGGGCGTTTTCTGGATTACCAGACCGGCGAGGATGTCAATTTCCTCAATGGTGGCAAGCTGGACTCGATCGGTTACGGCGGCTCGATGATGCTGGATTACGAGGATTATCTGCCTGAACGCGAAATCGATGTGGAGTGGCGTTACAGCTACGTACGACTGGACACCTACGAATCCACCGATGATTTCGTGGAGGGTTCGAGCGACGCCATCTCCACCAGTCTGTGGACGCGCTGGCGGGCACCGACGCCCTGGCAGGTGATGAAGCGGCCGCTACGCTATGTACTGGAAGCGGCGCACTCCACGTTTTTTGGTGATCAGGGGGAGCTGGGGTTCGACCAGCTCAGTTCACTCGGTGTTGGCGTCGAATTCGATTCCAGCGCCTACAACATGATTATTACCCGCACCCGCCTGGTGTTTCGCTACCGCTTCGGCCAGGACGTCGAGGGGACTGCGGTGGGATTGGCAGTGAGCTTCTGAGCCTGTCCGCGCTCAGAAGCGCCAGCCGACGCCAAACGAAATCACCGGGTACAAATCAAAATCCTTCACTTCGTCTTCCAGATTCTGCTCTTCCTTGCGCACTTCTTCCTGCACGGTGGGATCGGTGGAGAAATCCACGGTCAGGCCGGTGCCTTCATCGGTGGCGGTGCCAGTCACATCCAGAGCCGCGCTGGGGGAACCCTGGAACAGGATGCCGACATCGAATGACAGCAGCAGTCCGCCCTTGTTGGCCGGCGAATGGCCCCAGCCAAGTCCGAGGTAGGGTTTGAAGCCGTCACCCAGTTCAATCAGCGCGTTCACTTTCAGGTTATCGCTTTCATCAACGGTGTAGGTGCTGTCGCCAATGTCATAAGTGCCGACACCGCTGCCGACACCGCTCAATTCGTTGTCCACACTGAAGCCGCCGGCGCTGACACGGAAGCCACCGCCGAAGGGATGCCAGTCCAGCAGCACGCCGAAGGTGGACAGATCAAGCGTGCCGTCGTAGTCGATGCCATCTTCTTCGAAGGTGTCGTCATAGTCGTACTGGTTGATCTGGCCACGAACACTGAAACGGTCGGACAGCACGTAGTCCGCTTCCAGGCCATAACCGAGGGAACTGATTTTGCCGGCGATGCCCAGGTTGCCGGCGGTGGCCGTGCCGGCGGACAGGCACAGGCCGAGGGCGGCCACGGCGGGCAGAGTGCCAAAACGACGCATTGAATGCGGCAGGCTCATGGAAGACTCCTTAATACTGACGGTATGACGTGGGGGGTTAAGGAAGCATAGTCGGCGTGTTTGGGAGCTGCAATCAGGCAACAATGGAGGCGTTATCCCGGTTCCCCCTGACCAGCCGGCCTGTTCAGCCCGCCGCTTCTTCTGTATAAAGCCTGTTCACTCTTCCAGACAGCAAGACCCCATGCACCCACTCCTGCTCGCCGCCATTCTCGCCGGCCTGGTGGCAGTCGCCCCCTTCGCCATCGACACCTATCTGCCCGCCCTCCCATTGATGGCGCGGGACCTGAACGCCAACATCGAATGGATTCAGGCGTCGATTCCGGCGTATCTGATTGGTGGCGCCATCGGCCAGTTTTTTGGTGGCCCGATTTCGGACCAGATCGGCCGCAAGCCGGTGGGATTGTTCGGTCTGCTGCTGTATGCGGTGTCGTGTGTGGCGATCAGTCAGTGCGAATCAGTGCAGGCGCTGCTGGCGCTGCGGTTTACCCAGGCGCTTGGCGGTGGCAGTGCGACCGTGATCGTCGCCGCCACGGTGCGCGATTCCCAGGACGGCAAGAATGCGGCGCGCATGATGGCGCTGATCGGCCTGATCATGACGACGGCGCCGCTGGTGGCACCGGCAGTGGGATCGGGTTTGCTGCTGGTGTCGGGCTGGCGGGCGATTTTCACCGTGCTGGCGCTGTATGCGCTGCTGATGTTCGTGCTGCTGGGCTGGAAAGTGCCGGAAAGCCGGGGCCGCGCGGCGGTGATCTCCCTGCGCAGCCTGGCCGAGGGCATGGCGCACAATTACGGTGTGGTGTTCCGCCATCGTCGCGCCATCGGTTATCTGCTGGGGATGGGGTTTGCGTCGGCCACCATGTTCGTGTTTCTGTCCACGTCCGCGTTCGCCTATATGGAATATTTTGGCGCATCGGAGGCGCTGTTTCCCGTGCTGTTTGGCGCCAACATTCTCACCATGATGGTTGCCAACCGGGCCGGCGTGCTGGCCCTGCGCTGGCTGGAGCCGCAGCTGTTATGTCGCATCGGCGTGGCGGTGCTGTGCGTGATGATGCTGTTGCTGGCGCTGTATGTGGGATTGTTTGAGCCAACACTGTATGTCGTGCTGACGCTGATCATGCTGGGCATCGGCATGATGGGGCTGATTTACCCGCAGGGCATGGCGAGCTACCTGCATTTTTTTCCGCAGCAGGCCGGTGCCGCCAGTGCGTTGCTGGGCATTCTGCAATTCACGCTGGGCGCGCTGTGCGGAGCGCTGGCGAATCTGCTGCACGACGGCAGTTTGAAGCCGATGGCGTTTGGCATGGCGATCTGCGCGTTCATCAGCCTGGCAACATTGTTGGGAATTGCCGGCCCGACTGGAAGGCATGACGAAATCGCGCCCCTGTGAACACACCCATGAACGCGCCGCTCAACGACACTCGCGAAACAGCTGTGATTCCAGTTCCCGCCGCTGCTGCCGCAGTTCATTACCACGGGGTTCGCGGTAACCGGCATCCAGCTTGCGGTTGATGCGGTCGAGCCGGGCCTGATAGCGTGCGCATTTTTTCTGCTGGCGCTGATGGGCGCGTTCCTGTTCCCTGGCGGCGCGCTGGGCCTGGGTCAGCGACGCCGACGAGGCTTCATTCCCAAGTGCGAAGATGGATAACGCCAATAGCGCGGTACACGCCATCCTGATGTTCCTTCCTGTTGCCATGTTGCCTGCCCTGATTGCAAATCCGATTACCACTAGACAGCCAGCACGCCAAAAAACGGCACCCACAATATCCTGAAAATGGAAATTGGAGCGAATCGTCACATTGCGGCCAGAACGGATCTGCTATCGTGCCCCGCCATCGAAAAGGCATGGAAAACCTATGGGCAGACTTCACTATCTGGATCACCTGCGCGCGCACATGATGCTGCTGGGTATCCTGTTTCATTGCGCACTCAGCTACAGTCATTTTGAACCAGGGGAAGACTGGGCCTATGTCGAGCCGGCCTCGCATCGCCTGTTTGATCTGGCCTGCGGGGCCATTCACCTTTTTCGCATGCCGGCGTTCTTTATCGTGGCCGGTTTTTTTGCTGCCTTGATCCTGCAACGCAAGTCTGCCCGGCATTTCATGCGCGATCGCAGCCTGCGTGTCGTATTGCCGCTGCTACTGCTGGCATTGCCCAACGAGTGGATCACCCGCGCGATCTACGCCAGCTCTCGCACACTTTCTCCTGCTGCCGTGCCGGTAGCCACTGAAATGTTCGAATGGCGCCATCTGTGGTTTCTGTACTTCCTGGCCCTGTTTTACGGTATTCATCTGCTGCTGCAATCATTGTCTGGACGCTTGGGCTGGCAACTGCCGGCACGCTGGCAGCAGACGCCGGTGACCTTACTGGCCCTGCCGTTCGGACTGATCATGGGATTGACGGTCTACGGAAACGGGACGCTGGCGGACGGAGCACCCATTGCGCTGTTGCCGGACCCGGGACAATTCCTGTTTTACCTTGCCTGTTACGGACTGGGCGCCACGCTATATGGACACCCCGGATTGACCGGCCGGCAACCCGCGCTGCTCGGCATCGGCTCCGCCACCCGACACTGGTTGTTCTGGAGTCTGCTGTCCCTGGCCAGTGCCAACATCGTACTGTTTGCCAGCCAGATCGGGAGCAACGGCTTCAATCCGGTCTCGGCGCTGAGTCTGGGCATGGCCAAACTGTACGCGGCACTGCTGGTGATGGCGCTGTACCAGCGCTACCTGCGCCAGGAAAATGCACTGGTGCGCTATCTGTCCAACAGTTCCTACTGGCTGTATCTGATTCACTTCCCGCTGGCCATTGCTTTGCCGCCCCTTCTGCACGACTGGCCGCTGCCACCGACGCTGAAATTCGGACTGGTGTTGGTCGCCACCCTGGGGCTGGGCCTGCTGAGTCATGAGTTTCTGGTGCGCGACACCCTGGTGGGTGCGCTGCTGAATGGCAGGCGTTTTCCGCGCCGGCGTCTGACTGCGCTGACGCCCGCCTCCTCGTGAGCGGAATTTTTGCACCAACAGCGCCAGCCGACGTTATTTTTGCACCACAAAATGGCATTTCAGCTCCCAGCAGCAGGGCAGAGAGCCCACATTCGGTGGTTTTACCGGCTTGGCACCGCAATTGCTTCATATAAAATGCAGAGGAATGCAATGGCATGGTTGCCCGCTCACTGCGGATGCGCCATGAGACATTGAAGGTACTCCTGAACACATACAGATTGACAATGGACAGCTAGGGTTCCGGTCACGCGGGTTTGCGTGATGTCTGGTCCGAGAGCTGGCGACCTTCCCAGGGGAAGGTTACACGGCGGGATAAAAGCCCGGGAGGTGACACTGGCAGGTATGCCATTGATTCCTCCATCCATTAAACGTGTAACCGTGGGAGCTCCACCATGCGCAATCTGTTAAAGGCCCTTATCCTCGCACCCGTATTCTGTGCCGCTCTTGCAGTTGTTGGGATCGCACATGCTGAAGAAAGAAAATCCTTCAGTGTGTGCTGGTCCATTTATGTGGGCTGGATGCCATGGGATTACGGCGCCCAACAGGGCATCGTCAAGAAATGGGCCGATAAATACGGCATCGCCATCGACGTGGTGCAGATCAACGATTACGTCGAATCCATCAATCAATATACCGCTGGCAAATACGATGGCTGCACCATGACCAACATGGATGCACTGACCATTCCTGCCGCTGGCGGGGTCGATTCCACCGCCCTGATCGTGGGAGATTTCTCCAACGGCAATGACGGCGTGGTGCTGAAAGGCAAAAAATCCCTCGCTGATATCAAAGGCCAGTCCGTCAATCTGGTGGAGCTGAGCGTTTCCCATTATCTGCTGGCGCGCGGCCTTGAAAGCGTTGGCCTGAGCGAAAAAGACCTGAAAGTGGTGAACACCTCCGACGCCGATCTGGTGGCTGCGTTCGCCACGCCGGATGTCACCTCTGTCGTCACCTGGAATCCGCTGCTGTCGGAAATCCTGACCATGCCGAACAGCAACAAGGTGTTCGATTCCTCGCAGATTCCCGGTGAAATCATCGACCTGATGGTGGTGAACAGCGACGTGCTCAAGGCCAATCCGAAATTCGGCAAGGCGCTGGTCGGCGCCTGGTATGAAATCATGGCCACCATGAGCGCGCAGGATGCCAAAGGCAAGGCGGCGCGGGAATTCATGGCCAAGGCATCGGGCACCGATCTGGCCGGCTTCGAAGCGCAGCTGGCATCTACCAAAATGTTTTACACCGCAAAAGATGCAGTCGCTTTCACCACCAGTGCGCAGCTGAAAACCACCATGGAATACGTGGCGAAATTCTCGTTCGATCACGGCCTGCTGGGTGACGGCGCGGCGGATGCCGGCTTTATCGGGGTGGAAACCGCCGCCGGTCTGTACGGCAGCAGCAAAAATGTGAAGCTCCGGTTCGATCCGTCGTACATGCAGATGGCGCTTGACGGAAAACTGTAAACACCAAACGCTGAGCCGACGCCATGAAAAAAATCATCAACCTGCAACCGCACAATGGAACGCGCTGGCTGCTGGCTTTGCTGCCGTTCCTGCTGTTGTTGCTGCTGTACGTGGCGGCCTCCAATGCCCGTCTGGCGGACAATCCCGGTGACAAACTGCTGCCCGCCATGGGCAGCTTCGCCGACGCGATCCAGCGCATGGCGTTCGAGCCGGACAAACGCAGCGGTGATTATCTGTTGTGGGTGGATACCGGCAGCAGTCTGATCCGGCTGGGCCTGGGCGTCGGTATCAGTGCGCTGGCGGGGCTGGCGTTCGGGATTCTGAACGGTGCAATACCGTTTGCCCGTGCGCCGCTGTCGCCGCTGGTGACGTTTTTGTCGCTGATTCCACCGATGGCGATCCTGCCGATCCTGTTTATCATTTTCGGCATGGATGAACTGGCGAAAGTGATGCTGATCATCATCGGCATCACGCCGGCGCTGATCCGCGACATGCAACAAAGGGTACTGGAAATTCCAGCGGAACAGCTGATCAAGGCACAGACTCTCGGCGCCAGCAGCTGGCAGATCATCCTGCGCGTGGTGCTCCCGCAGATTCTGCCGCGCCTGCTCGCATCGGTGCGGCTGGCACTGGGGTCGGCCTGGCTGTTCCTGATTGCGGCAGAAGCCATTGCTTCCACTGACGGCCTGGGCTACCGGATTTTTCTGGTACGGCGTTATCTGGCGATGGACGTGATTCTGCCCTACGTGATCTGGATTACGTTGCTGGCGTTTTTCATCGACTACGGGCTGAAGAAAATATCGCAGTGGAGTTTCCCCTGGTTCCACAGCCAGACCGGTGACGGAGGCAAGTCGTGAGCTATATCCAGATCCGCAATCTATGGAAGGAATACGCCGATCAGGTGGTGCTGGAGCGCATCAATGCCCGCGTCAACAAGGGCGATTTCATCACCATTGTTGGCGCGTCCGGCTGCGGCAAAACCACGTTTCTGAAAATGTTGCTGGGTACGGAATCACCGTCGCGCGGCGCCATTTTGCTGGAAGACGCGCCAATTCCGGACGAACCCAGCCAGCAGCGCGGCATTGTGTTCCAGCGTTATTCGGTGTTTCCCCATCTTACGGTGTTGAAAAACGTGATGCTGGCGCGGGAGCTGGAACACAGCCCGTTGCTGGGTAAACTGTTTGGCAGCGCCCGCCGCACCGCCAAGCAGGAAGCGCTGGCGATGCTGGAAAAAGTGGGCCTGACGGCTGCCATCAAAAAATATCCGCACGAACTGTCGGGCGGCATGCAGCAACGGCTGGCGATCGCGCAGTCGCTGATCCGCAAGCCGGCGATCCTGCTGCTGGACGAACCGTTCGGCGCGCTGGACCCCGGTATTCGCGCCGACATGCACAAGCTGGTGTTGGAGTTGTGGAAGCAGCATCAGCTCACCATTTTCATGATCACCCATGATCTGAAGGAAGGGTTTTTGCTGGGCACGCGGCTGTGGGTTTTCGACAAGCCCCGCCACGATCCGCAGGCACCCGGCGCGTTTGGCGCGCGCATCACCTACGACATTCCGGTGGGCCAGTCCGACCGGTCTCTGTACCAGAAAATAGATCAGCAACTGCAGGTGACGCAGGAGCTGACGATGGAAGGAAATGCAGCATGACTTCTGCCTTGTTTCAGGAAAGCCTGTACCAGTATCGGATGCCCGGCGCCGCGCACTGGTCGCTGAAAATGCGACGCGGCACTATTTTGCAGCTGACGGATGTGGAAGGCGGTGCCAATGTCGGCCTGCTGTTCTACAACCCGGAGGATCTGCTGGAGCGCTATAACGCGCCGGACACGTTGAAATGCCAGCACACGTTCAAACTGACCACCGGCAATTGTCTGTATTCCGATATGGGGCGCATTTTCGCGTCCATCGTGGCGGATGATTTCGGCTGGCATGAAACCGTATGCGGCAACAGCGATGCGAAGAAAACGGCCGCGCGCTGGGGCCGGCATTCTTACCAGGATTTTCGCAACGACTGGTACCTGAACGGCCACGACAGTTTTCTGGTGGAGCTGGCGAAATACGGGCTGGGGGAAAAGGATATGGCGGCGAATCTGAATCTGTTCAGCAAGGTGGTGGTGGATGACGCGGGTAATTTAAGCCTGGATGCTGGCGCTGCCCGCGCAGGTGCCAGTATCAGCCTGCGTTTCGAGATGGATACGCTGGTGCTGCTGCACACTTGTCCGCATCCGCTGAATATGGCGAGTGAATTTCCGCGCAAGCCGGTGCAATGTGAGATTTTCAGGGCGGCGCCGGTGGCGGACGATGATTTCTGTCGCAATTTCCGCCCGGAAAACCAGCGCGGGTTTGAGAATAACCGCTTGTATCATCTGGGACTGGTGCACGCAGGTCTGATGCAAGGGGGAGCGCGGTCATGATCAAGGAAAGCACACTGAATCCGGCCGATGCGGTGCACAAGGAGATTGTGCCGGCCGGGGATTACTGGATGCACAAGCTGAAGCACGGCCAGACGCTGCGGATTCTGGATCTGGAAGGGAACCAGGCGGCGGATACGCTGTTTTACAGCGTGAAAGATCCGGCGGAACGGTACAGTGCGATGGATACGATTCGGGAGCAGGGCAATGTGTATCTGACGGCGGGAACGAAGCTGTTGTCGAATCGCGGCAATCTGATGCTGGAGATTACGGCGGACACTTGCGGCCGGCATGACACGCTGGGGGGCGCCTGTGCCACCGAGAGCAATACGGTGCGTTATGCGCTGGAGAAGCGTTGCATGCATGCGTGCCGTGACAGTTATCTGCTGGCGGTGGTGCAGAATGAGAAGTTCGGCATGAGCAAGCGTGATATTACTCACAACATCAATTTTTTTATGAATGTGCCGGTGACGGCGGATGGCGGGTTGACGTTTGCAGACGGGATTTCGGCGCCGGGGAAGTATGTGGAGATGAAGGCTGCGATGGATGTTGTTGTGCTGATTTCCAATTGTCCGCAGCTGAACAATCCGTGCAATGGGTATAACCCGACGCCGGTTGAAGTGATTATCTGGAATTGAGACTGACCCGGTTGACGCTTCCGTCGGGTCCGCTTCAGGCTTGGAGGGGAATTCAGATTCTGGACACGCCGTGAACCCATCCCTGGGGGCTTCTCCGCGACATCCATGTCGCAGAGAGTCCAGAATCTGAATTCCCCTCCAAGCCTTACGCTACTTTGACAACGTGCATCCTTTCGGTGGACGACCGCCGCAAGCGAAACTGCAAGCGGGACGACCCGCACAACATGACAGGCACACCATCATGTTCAACAAAGTCCTGATCGCCAACCGTGGCGCCATCGCCGTCCGTATCATCCGAACCCTTAAAAAGATGGGTGTGAAATCCGTCGCCGTCTACGCCGAGGCCGACGCCGATTCACGTCACGTGGCCCTGGCCGACGAGGCCTACAGTCTGGGTGCCGGCACTGCCAGCGAGACATATCTCAACCAGCCCAAGCTGTTCGCCATCATGCAGCAGGCCGGCGTGGACGCGGTGCATCCGGGTTACGGTTTTCTCAGCGAGAATCCGGATTTCGTTACCGCCTGTGAGAAGAATGGTGTGGCTTTCATCGGACCCACCATCGCGCAGATGCAGGCGTTCGGTCTGAAGCACACGGCGCGGGATCTGGCGCGGCAGAACAATGTGCCACTGCTGCCCGGCACTGCGCTGCTGCAGACGCTGGACGATGCGCTTGCTGCGTCCGGCAACATCGGTTACCCGGTGATTCTGAAAAGCACTGCCGGTGGTGGTGGTATCGGCATGCAGATGTGCGCAGACGCTGACAGCCTTAAAAAAGCCTGGGACAGTGTGAAGCGGCTGAGTGCCAACAATTTTGCCAACGATGGCGTGTTTATCGAGAAGTACATTGAAATCGCCCGCCACATCGAGGTGCAGATTTTCGGCGATGGTCAGGGCAACGCCATTGCACTGGGTGAGCGCGACTGTTCCGCCCAACGTCGCCACCAGAAGGTGGTGGAGGAAACGCCGGCGCCGAATATTCCGGACGGGGTGCGCGCGCAGTTGCATGCCACCGCCGAGCGCATCATGAAGGCGGTGAGTTACCGCAACGCCGGCACGGTGGAATTTATTTATGACCAGAAGGAACACCGCTTCTATTTTCTGGAAGTGAACACCCGGCTGCAGGTGGAGCACGGTGTTACCGAAATGATCTTTGGCGTCGATCTGGTGGAGTGGATGGTGCGGCTGGCGGCGGGTGAGCTGCAATCGCTGCAGGCACTGGCGCAGAATCTGCGACCGCAGGGCCATGCGATCCAGGCGCGCATCTATGCGGAAGATCCCAACAAGGATTTCCAGCCGTCGGCGGGGTTGCTCACCACGGTGCGTTTTCCGCAGCCGTCGCTGCTGCAGGGCAGTGGCGCCACATTGCGCCTCGATTACTGGGTGGAATCCGGCATTACCGTGTCGCCCTATTTTGATCCCATGCTGGCGAAAGTGATCGTGCATGCCGATGACCGCGCTGCCGCGATCAACGCGCTGGACCGGGCCCTGGCGGACACCTGTCTGGAGGGTATCGAAACCAACACCCAGTATGTGCGCGAGATTCTTTACAGCGATGTGATGCAGCGTGGGGGCATGTTCACGCGCTTCCTCAACGGCTTCAGATATTCGCCAGCCACGCTGGATGTGCTCGTGCCCGGCACCATGACCAGCGTGCAGGATTTTCCCGGCCGCACCGGTTACTGGCATATTGGCGTGCCGCCCTCCGGCCCGTTCGACAGCTTGTCGTTCCGCCTCGGCAACCGGCTGCTGGGAAATGACGAGCGGGCCGCAGGCCTGGAAATCACTCTTAACGGCCCTACCCTGCGTTTCAACTGCGACACGCACATTGCGCTCACCGGCGCGACTATCGCAGCCACGCTGGATGGCACGGCGCTGAAAGTTTGGCAACGGTATGCGGTGAAAGCCGGTCAGACGCTGTATCTGGGCAAGGTGCAGCAGGCCGGTGCCCGTTCCTATTTGTGTGTCGCCGGCGGTTTCCAGTGCGAAGATTATCTGGGTTCAAAATCCACCTTCACGCTGGGACAGTTCGGTGGTCACGGTGGACGCGCTCTGCGCACCGGCGATGTGCTGCATTTGGCGGCGCCCCTGCAAAACACTGACATCAATACCGCGCCGACCAAAATCGCAAAAGACCTGCAACCGGCCATCAGCAATGAATGGCAGCTGCATGTCATTTACGGACCCCACGGCGCGCCGGATTTTTTCACACCGCAGGATATCGACACCTTCTTCGCCGCCGAATGGGAAGTGCATTACAACTCCAGCCGCACCGGCATCCGGCTGGTGGGCCCGAAGCCGCAATGGGCGCGCACCGACGGTGGCGAGGCCGGCATGCACCCGTCCAATATTCACGACAATGCCTACGCCATCGGCACCATCGATTTCACCGGCGACATGCCGGTAATTCTGGGGCCGGACGGTCCGTCGCTGGGCGGCTTCGTCTGCCCCGCTACCGTAATCACGGCGGATCTGTGGAAACTTGGGCAGTTGAAAGCCGGCGACAAGGTACGTTTTATTCCGGTGAACATGGACACCGCCAACACACTGGAACGTAACCAGCTGCAGTCCATCGCGTCACTGGAAGCGGTCACCACTGAAATCACACCGGCAAATCCCACTACCCCTATCATCAAAACCATTCCTGCCAGCGCGCAGCAGGAGCAGGTAGTGTACCGCCCCTCCGGCGATCACTATCTGCTGGTGGAATATGGCCCGCTGCAACTGGATATCCGCCTGCGCTTCCGTGTGCACGCGCTGATGCTATGGCTGCAAAGCCAGAATATCCCCGGCATGCGCGAACTCACGCCCGGCATCCGCTCGCTGCAGGTGCATTACGATCCGCTGCAACTGCCGCTGCAACAGTTGCTCGACATTCTCACCAGTGCCGAACAGCAATTGCAGAATATCGATACGCTGGAAGTGCCGTCGCGCGTCGTGCACCTGCCGCTGAGCTGGGACGACGCTGCCTGCCGTCTGGCCATCGAAAAATACATGCAGTCGGTGCGCAAGGACGCGCCCTGGTGCCCCAGCAATATCGAGTTCATCCGCCGCATCAACGGGCTGGATTCCATCGACGACGTGAAGAAAATTGTCTTCGACGCCCGCTACGTGGTGATGGGCCTGGGCGATGTGTACCTGGGCGCGCCGGTGGCCACGCCGCTGGACCCGCGTCATCGCCTGGTCACCACCAAGTACAATCCGGCCCGCACCTGGACGGCGGAAAATTCCGTCGGCATCGGCGGTTCCTACCTGTGCGTGTACGGCATGGAAGGCCCCGGCGGTTACCAGTTTGTGGGCCGCACCCTGCAGATGTGGAACCGCTTCAAACTGACCGACGCCTTCACCCAGCCCTGGCTGCTGCGCTTCTTCGACCAGATCCGCTTTTACGAAGTGAGCGCCGAGGAACTGGTGCAAATCCGGCGCGATTTTCCCAACGGCCGTTACCCGATAGAAATTGAGGAAACGCGCTTCAGCCTGA
The DNA here is from genome assembly GCA_013178375.1 of Gammaproteobacteria bacterium. GTDB lineage: Bacteria > Pseudomonadota > Gammaproteobacteria > Pseudomonadales > Ketobacteraceae > Ch67. The sequence continues at coordinate 102,957 of JABLXQ010000006.1, read as the reverse complement.
AGCAGTACGAGGATTCCCTGCAACAAAACCGTGCCAGCATTGACGCTTTCACCGCCAGACGTGATCAGGCGTTCAGCGAAGAACTGCAACGCTGGGTGGAGAGCGGACAGATCAATTTCGAATCCGCCCAGGATCTGGCGAAGGACAACGCCGACGAGCAGGCCCTGCCCGCCAACTGCATGGCCATCGAAAGCCACGTGGCGGGCAATATCTGGAAAATCCTGGTGCAGCCTGGCGAAACCATCAACGCCGGGCAGACTGTTTGCATTCTGGAATCCATGAAAATGGAAATCGAGATCACGGCGCCGGCCGGTGGCACCCTGTACGCAGTCTGCCGCAGCGAAGGCCAGCAGGTCAGCGCCGGCCAGAGTCTGCTGATCATTGAGGAAAATGCCTGATGTCCAACGCGAGCAATCTGCAACTGAACCGCATCGACATGACCATTCCCGGTCTGCTGCAGCATTACCGCAACGGCGATTTCACGCCGGCGCAGCTGCTGCAAACCCTGCAGGCGGAATTCGCGCGGGACACCTCCAATCCGGTGTGGATTCACGCACTGTCGGCGCAGGAAGTGGAACCCTACCTGCGCAATCTGGAGGGCAAATCCGCCGACCAGTTACCGCTGTACGGCATTCCGTTCGCCATCAAGGACAATATCGATCTGGCGGGCATTCCTACCACCGCCGCATGCCCGGCATTTGCCTACACGCCGCAAAAATCCGCGCACGTGGTGGAACTGCTGGTGGCCGCTGGCGCGATTCCGCTGGGCAAAACCAATCTGGACCAGTTCGCCACCGGGCTGGTAGGCGTGCGCTCGCCGGAACCCTGGGGCCCCTGCCACAACGCATTCAATGCGGATTATATTTCCGGCGGCTCCAGTTCCGGCTCCGCGCTGGCGGTGGCGAAAGGCTGGGCCAGCTTTTCCCTGGGCACCGACACCGCCGGCTCTGGCCGCGTGCCCGCCGCGCTCAACAACATCGTCGGCCTGAAACCGTCGAAAGGATTGCTGAGCACGCAGGGACTGGTGCCCGCCTGCCGCAGCCTGGACTGCATCAGCATCTTCGCCCTCACCTGCGCCGACGCCAACCGCGTGTTCGACATCGCTGCCCGCTTTGATGCCAGCGACGCCTTCAGCCATGCCAATCCCTATTCCAACAGCAAGCGATATTTCGGCCCGCCCGCCACCACGCCAGTGATCGGCGTGCCGGCAAAATCCGAGCTGGAATTTTTCGGCGACAGCGATGCCCAGGACTGCTTCACCCGCAGCATCGATCATCTGCAAACGCTGGGCTGGACCCTTCGTGAAATGTCCATTGCGCCGTTCGTGGCGGCGGCGCGTCTGCTGTACCAGGGCCCCTGGGTGGCGGAGCGCACTCTGGTGACGCAGGCATTGCTGGAACAGAATCCCGCCGCGTTGCTGCCGGTGATCCGCCGCATCGTGGAAGCCGGCCTGGAATTATCGGCGCTGGACAGCTTCCGCGCCCAATACCAGTTGCAGCAACTGATTCAGCAGGCGCAACCGCTGCTGCAAGCCGTGGACGCCATCATCACGCCCACCATCGGTACCACTTACCGCATTGGCGAAGTGCAGTCCGACCCGATCCAGCTCAATTCCAATCTGGGCTACTACAACAATTTCATGAACCTGATGGATCTGGCGGCGGTCACCGTGCCCACCGGATTTTTCCAGCACGGTTGCGGTTTCGGCGTCACCCTGTTTCACCGCGCGTTCGAGGACAAACGCCTGCTGGCACTGGCGGCGCAACTGCACGCCGTCGCCGCGCCCACACTGGGCGCCACCGCATTGAAAAATCCGCCCTGTACGTTCAGCGCCAAAGGCCCGCAACCGTTCATTCCCGTGGTGGTGTGCGGCGCCCATCTGGAAGGTCTCGCCCTGCACTGGCAACTGGCGGAACGCGGCGCGCACAAAATCGAATCCACCACCACCGCAGCGCGCTACCGCATGTACGCTCTCGCCGGTGGGCCGCCGTTCCGGCCGGGCCTGATGCGGGAAGCAAACGGCGTCGCGCTGCCGGTGGAAGTCTGGGCCGTGCCGCGCGAGCAGTTCGGTTCCTTCGTCGCCGACATCGCCGCACCGCTGGGCATCGGCAAGGTGGAACTGGCGGACGGCCGCTGGGAATCCGGTTTCATCTGCGAACCCTACGGCCTGCAGGGGGCGGAAGACATCACTGAACTCGGCGGCTGGAAACCTTATCTGGCCCGGGGCCCGCGCTGAGCCTGTGCCTGCCAGACGGCAGGCACAAATCCACGTCGCCCATCACCAGAAAGCACAATCCACCAAAATTCATTAGACAAATTCAGCGCCCCAGATCCATCATTCCTGCAGGCAGTACCTTCTCAACAAGCAGTACCTTCGGAACAAACAGTTCAGGGAGCAGGGACTATGAGCTGGCTAAGCAATCTTCTGGGCGGCAGTGCAGGCACCATCATTGCGGAAGTGGGGAATGTCGCGGACAAGTTTCATCTGAGCGGCGAAGAAAAGCAGCAATTCAAATTGGAAGTGGAAGCGCTGCTGCAAAAACGCGACAGTGAAATCGAACAGACCATACGCAAGGAGCTGGAAGCGAAAGAACGCGTGCTGGTGGCGGAACTCAACCAGGGCGACAACTACACCAAACGCGCGCGTCCTACCGTGGTGTATTTCGGGCTTGGCCTGATTTTTCTGAATTACTGCCTGATTCCCGGCATCCAGTTCCTGCGCGGCAAGGCCACCGTGCAATGTGGCCAGGGCTCGGCCGCCACCGAATGCACCGTCACCAGCGGCATCCAGTTGCCATCGGAATTCTGGTGGGCCTGGGGCGGCATCGTCGGCACCTGGGCCATCGGTCGCTCGCTGGAAAAAGCCGGTGCCAACAACCGCGCGGTACGCGCCATCACCGGGTCGACAGCGACCACGTCCGAACCCTTGGGCTGAGGCCGGCTGCCATGAGTATCCACATCAGCCAACACCGCATCGAGGGCGCGCCGTTCAAGCCTTCCCCCAATCAGGGCAGCGCTTTCGCCAGCGGCCTGCCGGACGCCATCATCATCCACTTCACCGGCGGCAGTTCCGCTGAATCCGCCATCGGCTGGCTCTGCAATCCGCAGGCAAAAGCATCGGCTCACGTCGTCATCGGCCGTGACGGCGTCATCACGCAACTGGTGCCGTTCGACACCGTGGCTTGGCACGCCGGCGCCAGCAGCCATGGCGGACGCACTGGTTACAACAAATTCTCCATTGGCATCGAACTGGACAATCCCGGCCGCCTGAAGCGCACCGAAGGCGGTGACTATGTGTCGGCGTTCGGCCGCAAATACCCGGCCCAGCAAGTGATCGCCGCCGTGCATCGCAACGAGCGCGTGGAAAGTTTTTGGCTGTCCTACACCGAAGAGCAGATCGAGGCCACCTTCGACCTGTGCATTGCCCTGTGCGCCAATTATCCGGTGTGGGAAATCCTGGGCCACGAAGAAATCGCACCGGGCCGCAAGGATGATCCGGGGCCGGCATTTCCGCTGGACCGGTTGCGGCAACGGCTGATCACCCGGGGCCGCGACGAAGACACCGGCTTCAACCGCAAACCCGATGGCGACATCGATCCCGACACGCCGTCCCGGGGCACGGGCTTCGTCACCGCCAGCAAACTGAATTTCCGGTCCGAACCCCGCGCCAGCGCCGACGCCATTGCACCTCCACTGCCGCGCGGCACCGTGGTGGAAATACTGGACCAGAAAGCCGGCTGGCATCAGGTGCGGGTAAACGGCAAGATCGGCTGGCTGAAATCGGAATATCTGAAAACGGGATGACGGCTTGAAAGCATTCGCGCATCGCCTTGTTTTATTCTGTGCACCGACATTGCAGGCCGGCGTGATACTGAGCAGCCTGCTGCTGACGGGTTGCGCCAGCCCGCCGGTGCTGCCGGACCTGCAGGGCCAGGCCGCCGTGGTCATGGGCTTTACCACCGAGGAAGCCAAGCCCTACGAAGGCGGCACCGTCTACACCGGTCTGCTGATTCACCGCATCAACGGCGCCAGTGTGGGCGACACACCACTGCGCAAGAACGACCACCGCAGGGTGCCCCCGGGCAAGGTGGTGGTGGAGGGTCAGTGCTACTGGTACTGGCGCGGTATATCATGGGAAACCCACCAGGATCTGCTGGAGCCCGCCCGGCTGGAATGGGACGCGCAGCCAGGGCATATTTACACCCTGTTCGTGACCATCGACGAATACAAGGCCACCTGTATTCTGGAACTGTTCGACAAGCCACAAGCCGCCCATGACTGAACCCACGCCGTTTTTATCCGACCAGCACATCGCACAACTGCGCCGCCGCGATCACCGCGCCTTCGAAGCACTGGTGTCGCAACTGCACCGGCCGCTGGTGGCGGTGGCCCGTTCCATCATCGGCGAAAGCCTGGCGGAGGAAGTGGTGCAGGAAGCCTGGGTGTCCATCTACCGCGCGCTGCCGGAATTCGAGGGGCGCTCGTCGCTGAGAACCTGGATCTACACCATCGTCGGCAATGAAGCCCGCACCCGGCTGCGCAAGGAAAAACGCATCGTGGCGCTGGAGGATCTGGCAGAACCGGGCATCGATTATCTGGACGGCGGCCGCTTCCTCGCCAACGGCCACTGGGACAGACCGCCGCCAGACTGGCATCTGGAATCGCCAGATCAATTGCTGGAGGAAGCCCAGTTGCAGGACTGCATTGAATTCACCCTGGAACAGCTCAGCCCCAACCAGAAGGCCGTATTCACCCTGCGCGATCTGGAACAGCAAAGTCTGGACGACATCTGTAACATCCTGCAGCTGAGCGACTCCAATATACGGGTGCTGCTGCATCGGGCGCGCCTTCGACTGATGCAAGTGATTGATCGATATCAGGTGACCGGAGAATGTTGAGATGCCGCGATGTGGCCCGTGAGGCCTCGAACTTCGTCGATGGGCCGGTGACCTGGCAGCATCGGCTGGCGCTGTGGTTGCACCTGTTTTACTGCGTGCACTGCCGCCGTTTCATGCGCCATCTGAAAATCCTGCGGCGGTTCAACGGCCAGCGTCCCCAGCCACCGGCCGATCCCGCTACCGTGAACCGGGTGATGGACCGGGTGTCGCGGGAATCCAGGGAATAATCAAACTCCCCGCACCATCGGCCGGGCCGGATCGCTGCACCATTCACTCCAGGACCCGGGATACAGGCGCGAACCCTCAAGGCCCGCAATCTCCATCGCCAGCAGATTGTGACAGGCGGTGACGCCGGAACCGCACTGATGCACCACCCGCTCCGGCTCCCGATCCCCCAGCAACGCACCGAATTCCTCACGCAATGTTTCGACGCGCTTGAAGCGGCCGTCGCTGGCCAGGTTGTCGCGGAAAAAGCGGTTCAGCGCACCGGGAATATGGCCCGCCACCGGATCGAGGGTTTCGTTTTCACCACGAAAACGGTCCGGCGCCCGCGCATCCAGCAACTGCCAGCGCGGTTCCTCCAACTGGCGCAGGATGTCGTCCGCCGTCAGCGTGAGCAACGTCGGATGCCCGTTGAACAGCGCCGGCGGAAATTCCACACTGTCACCGCTCAGCGCCTCACCGGCCTGCTTCCAGGCACCGAGACCGCCATCCAGCACCGCAACCGCTTCATGGCCCAGCCAGCGCAGCAGCCACCACAGGCGCGCCGCGAACATGCCGCCACTGTCGTCATAGGCCACCACCTGGGTACCTGGGCCAATGCCACAACGGCCCAGGGTGACGGCGAGCACGGCAGGCTCCGGCAACGGATGGCGGCCATTGCAGCCAGTCTTCACGCCGGAAAGATCGCGGTCCAGATGCAGGAACAGCGCGCCAGGAAGATGGCCCTTGCCATAAGCGGTTTCACCCGCGTCCGGCTGCGCCAGATCATGCCGGCAATCGATGATGCGCCAGTCGGGCTGGTGCACATTGGGAATCAGTTCTTCCGGCTGGATCAGGCTGGTATAGGCCATGGCATTGGGTCCTGTTGCTGATTGGAGCATAATTTGCTGCAGGTGCAGGATGACACAGAATTTCCGACAATCGAACCCGCAGGGAAGCCCCATGTCGAACACCCCATTTTTCACCAGTACCGCCGGCGTCGCCGTGCCGCGCATTCTGTACGGCACCGCCTGGAAAAAGGAACGCACCACCGCGCTGGTGCTGCAGGCATTTCGCGCCGGCTTTCGCGGCATCGACACCGCCTGCCAGCCCAAACATTATGACGAAGCCGGCGTGGGCGGTGCCCTGCGCCAACTGCAAACCCAAGGCATCAAGCGCGGCGATTATTATCTGCAAACGAAATTCACGCCGCTGTCCGGCCAGGACCCCGAGCGCGTGCCCTACGATCCCAGCGCGCCACTGGCGGATCAGGTGGCGCAATCCTTTGCCGCGTCCTGCCGCAACCTGCACACGGATCAACTGGATGGCCTGATCCTGCATTCACCGCTGCCGACACCGGCGCAAACGCTCACCGCTTGGCGCGCAATGGAGCAGATCCAGCAGCAGGGCGGCACGCGCCAACTGGGCATCAGTAATTGTTATGATCTGCGCGTACTGCAAACGCTGTATCAGGACGCGCAGGTAAAGCCGGCCCTGGTGCAGAACCGTTTTTACGCCGCCACCGGCTACGATCGCGACCTGCGCGCCTGGTGCAAAGCCCGTGGCATTCTGTACCAGAGTTTCTGGACCCTCAGCGCCAATCCCCAGCTGCTGGAAAATCCCGTTCTCACTACCATCGCGCGCAGGCACGACAAAACCCCGGCGCAAACCCTGTTCGGCTTTCTGGGACAGCAAGGCGTGGTGCCGTTGACAGGCACTGCATCGGCACAACACATGAAAGAGGATCTCGCGAGTTTCGATGACGCGTTGACGGTGCAGGAAATCGAACGGCTGGATCAACTGCTGCAACCGCAGGTGTGAAGCGGAGTGATTGGGCTAAATTTGACTACAGCCGCGACAACTGGCGTATCTCGTGGATGTCAAAATGCACCGCCAGAATATCCACCAGTGATCGCAGCGGCAGATTTTCATAGGCATCGATCAGATTCATAGTGGTCATCGCTTCCGGATATTCCAGATGCAAACCGTAACGCCCCGCTGCCTGCCCCAGCGTGTACAGATACGCGCGCAACTCCGGCTCGCTGCGATGGCGCAGGAACACTGCGCTGGCATGGGTGTCGGCGCTTGTTTCGATGATGAATTCCGCCTCCCCAAGATGATCCTGCAACAGCAGCAACACATGCTTGAGAGTGGGATCTTTATCCAGGGCCCACACGTTCACCGCTGATGCTCCAACTGCAGATAACGCATGCGCGTGTCAGTGACCGGCTTTTTTCCAGCTGTCGAAGCCGCCGGCGACACTGTAGACATTGCGAAAACCGAAGCCGCCAAACAGTTCCGCCAGATGCTCACTGGAATGACCGTGATAGCAGTAAATCACCAGCGGCCGTTCCTTGTCGCCCTTGCGCACCAGCGATTCCACCAGCGCGTCATGGGCATGCAGCGCGTTCTCGATATGGCCGGCTTTGTAATCCTGCAGCTGACGGCAATCCAGCAACAGTGTGTTGCTGTCCTGCAGCAGGGGCGGCAGATCACCCACGGTGACGGTCTGGAATTTTTTCATGGGAATGTTCCGCAGTGGTGAATAGGAAACGGGAGCACGTCAGCAGAGCGAGTAGCAAATTGCCTGCCAGCGTCAGCGGGCAGAAAGAGCGACATCAGCCACCCTTCACCGCCCGCAGCTCGCCGTTCCCATCGAGAATTTCCGTCTGATCCGGCTCACGCACGCAACAGCGCTTTTACCAGCCGTTCCGACAACTGGTCTTCAGTGAATTGCGGTTCGTTGGGTGGATACAGCGAATTTTCCTCCAGCACAAAGCCGTTATCTTTCGCCAACGCAAACAGTTCCTTCATTTTCTGGCAGGCTTTGAGTTGCTCCCCCAACGCCGGTTCTGCTTTGGCTTTCTGGGCAAATGCCTTGATGGTGGCCACTGACATGATCGATTTTCCTCTGGTTGCAGGTGGTAATGAAAAATGCATGCATGACGTAGCAAATTTCACTCCAGCATCGCAACGCCATCGCCATCCCGTGCATTCCAGTGGATTTTTTGTAGCAGGAGAAACATCGGACAGGATTTTCTGTAACGGCGTGAGTGTCGCAAAGCAGACAACGGGCAGAGTCCGGCAGGAACTCTGTCGCAAAGATGACAACGATGGCGGCGGATCAGTGCTGAATGCGGAACTGGCCCACCAGCTGCTGCAACCGTTCGGCATTGCGCAACAGCGCGTCGCTGCCCCGCGCATTGTGGCCCAGCGTTTCCGCCACCAGCTCCGATGCCTGGTTGATGCTGTGAACGTTGCGGCTGATATCCTGCGCCACCGCACTCTGCTGCTCGGTCGCGGTGGAAATCTGGATATTCATTTCACTGATCTGGCTGATGATGTCCGACACCGCGTTGAGCGCCTGTACCACGCGATCGGTTTGCACCACGCTTTCATTGGTAATCTGCTGGGTAATGTTGATGGCCTGCACCGCGCCGGAAGCACCCCGTTGCAGGCGCTGGATCATGTTCTGGATGTCGGCGGTGGATTGCTGGGTGCGCGTTGCCAGCGTGCGCACCTCGTCTGCCACCACCGCAAATCCCCGCCCCTGCTCGCCGGCCCGTGCCGCTTCGATAGCGGCGTTCAGCGCCAGCAGATTGGTCTGTTCGGCAATGCCGCGAATCACTTCCAGCACGGTGCCGATGCTTTCAGTTTCCGCATGCAGGCTGGACAGCACGCCCACATTGTTGCGGTTTTCCTGATCCACCCGCTGGATCAGCTCCCGCGTCACCGCCACCGTGTCATTGCCGGCACGCACCTGCTGTTCGGCCTTCTGTGTGGCAGTCGCCGCCGCCGCTGCATTGCGCGCCACGTCCTCCACAGTGGCGCTCATCTGGTTCATGGCCGTGGCCACCAGTTCAATTTCACCCGCCTGCCCGTCTACCGTCTTGCTGGAACGCAGCGTGGCCGACTGCACGTCAGTGGAGCTGCGATAGACTTCAACGGTGCTGGCCTCTATATCGCGAATCGTGGCGCGGATCTTGGCGACGAACGCATTGAAGTACCGGGAGAACTCACCGATCTCATCCTCACTTTTCACCGGCAGCTCCACCGTGAGATCACCATCCACCTCGGCAATCTGGCGCAGGCGGTCGCGAGCTTCCTGAAGGGGTTTTACGATATAGCTGCGGATGTACAACATGCTCAGCACACTGATCAGCACACCCAGCACACCTCCCAGCACCAGCAGACTCTTGGCGAATCGTTCGGTGTCCTTCACCTTGACGATCTGGCTTTCCACCTGGCTGTCGCCGACTTCTTCCAGCTCCGCCAGAAAGTTGAGAAATTCCTGGCTGCGATCGCGAAACTGCAGGGTCTGGCGCAGCAGCGCCGCTTCGTCCAGGCTGCCAGCGGCCGCTGCGTTCAGGGTGGTCACAAGCCCCTGTTTGAGCGTGGCAAACTCCGCCAGATACTGATCCAGCCGGCGCAGATCCTGTTGCGGAATCAACCCCGAATCCCGCATGGCTGCCAGCGCCCCGTCGGTAAAGGTTTCCGCTGTGTGCAGCTGTTGCAGATGGTTGCCCAGATTCTGCTTTTGCAGCGCCTTGTCGGTCAGGTAATTGAGCTCCAGCATCTGCCGCTGCATGCCAATGGTGGATTCCATCGCACCGTCCGCAGCCTGCCAGCCGGGGCCGGTAACGAAATTGACTATGGCAGTTTCCCGATCCAGACCGTAGTAGCCGGCGGCGACGGTCAGCAGGACGCAAGCAACCAGTATCAGATTGGAAATATTGAGTTTTTGGGTGATGCTCATATGCCGGTTCCCTGTGGCCAGAGGACAATCGTTATTCAAGCTTAGCAGGCCGGCGCAACCCGTGCGGCATTGCCAATGGCAGTTAACGGGCAATCCCGCGCCGTTCACCCTTCCCTTCATTCAACCCGGCATAGATCGGCAATAACAGCAGGCACAGCGCCATGATCACCACCGCCGTCCAGCCACTGTGAGTGTACGCAAATCCTGCCGCCGTAATGCCCAGCCAGCCGCCCACGTAATAAAACAACACATACAGCGCGTTGGCGCGGCCCTGCCCGCCCGACAGCTTGCGATTGATCGCCCCCACCGCTGCGGCATGCACGGTAAAAAATCCGGCACACACCAACAGCAGTCCCAGCACCACGGCCCACACAAACGGCAGCAGCAGGCACAGCAGCGCCAGACCCAGCACACTTGCGCCCAACAGCAAGGTACGGCCACTGCCCACGCGATTGCTAATCTTGCCCGCCATCGGGCCCATGAAAATACCCATCACATACACCAGGTACATCAGCGTGATCTGCTCGGTGGAAAATCCGAAGGCAGGCTCGCTCAGGCGGAATGGCAGGAAATTGAATACAGAAGAAAAAATCGCGAAGCCGCCGGCACCACACAGAAACAGCACAACCAGCTCGCGCCGGCGCAGCAATTCCATGAAGCCGGTATTGATCGATGTCGGTGTTACCAGTGGCGTACGCGGCAACGTTTTCAGTGCCAGCAGGGTGGCCAACACCAAAAACGCCCCGGCCGACACAAATGCATAACGCCAGTGCAGCGGCGGATGCAACCAGCCACCCAGCAGCCGTCCGCCCAGCCCACCCACCACAGTGGCCGACACGTAATAGCCCATCACCACATTCAGCCGTTCCGCCGGCAGGCTCTTCGCCAGAAACGCCGCAATGCAGGTGGTGAGCGCCGGCACGAACAGGCCTTGCAGAAAACGCCCGCCAATCAGCAGCCACAAACTGTCGGTGACCGTGCAGATCAGCCCGCCCACCAGCATGCAACCGGAGCCCACCACAATGATCGGCCGAATGGGAAGACGGTCCGCAAGCACACCGAACGGCAAATTGGAAATGGCAATGCCCAGAACCACGGCGGAAATGGTGAACGACACCAGCAAGCTGCTGGCATTGAATTCCTGCTGCAAAACCGGCAGCACCGGCTGGGTGATATAGATATTGGTGAATGCCGCCGACACCAGCGCGAACACCACCAACTGCAATCGAAGTTGGGATGCGTCAGTCATTCTTTTTTGTCCGGCACGACGACTGCAACCGGTTTGCGGTTGGAACGCACATCATCCCAACTCAGTGCTTTCGGATCATACCAGTTGATTTCCTGCAGCACGGTTTCACGGGTAGGCACCGACAGCGTATCCCACAGGAACTGAAAATCCGCCAGCCCCTTGTGACGCCGGCTCACCACCTTGCTCTGCAGTTTCGCCACGATGCCCGGCAATTTCAGCGCGTCACCCAGCTTGCCCGGCACCGTGTACATCTGGCCCAGGTATTTGCGGCGATGGGTGCGGCGCGCCAGCACCTGCTGCAGCGCCAGTGCGGCAGCCAGGGCGGTTTCCTCGTTGAATTCATCCGAATCGATCATGGGCATCTCGCTGGGATCAATCCTGCCGGCGCTGCAGTTGCGCCAGTTTCGCTTCGATCCGCTTGCCCACGGCGATCTGTGGCAGCGACGGCGTTTTTTCCTCCAGCCGTTCGCGCTGCTCGATCCAGGTCCGCGCCACGCCGAACGCCTTCACCCAGTCCGGCTGGGTGGGAAGTGCCTCGCGGAAAAACGCTTTGCCGAAATACGTCATATCGGAATCGTCGGAGCAGCCGAACGATGTGCGGTCAGCGGCGGCGGCGGTGATCACCAGCCGGTCCGGTGCTTCAAGCAAAGGCAGAAAGCCACCCGAATAACAGGCCGACACCATCAGGATCTGATAGCGGATGCCGGATTTGCGCAGGATCTCCGCCAGGGTCGGCGCGTCCAGATCCGGCAGGCGCAGGCCGTTCTGGTTCAGCGCGAACTGATGATCCTCGCTGCCGTGGCTGGTGAGGTACAGCAACAACACGTCCTCGTCCGTATTCATTTTCGCCGCCAGCGCCTGCACGGCTTTCTCCAGGCTGACACGGGTGGCCATGCTGGCATCGCCGATGCGGAAACGATCATTGATCAGGGTGACCGCGCGACCCTCCAGCGGAAACTGCTGCTGTAATTGCTGCGTGATGAAATCAATCTCGCGACCGAACACACGCTGGGAACCATCGCCGGCCACGCCCAGATAAAACAGTTCTGTCACGCCGGGCACACCGGGCTGCAATCGTTGCAGTTGCTGCTCCAGCCGCTGCGCTTCCGAATACAGCGCCTGCTCCAGTTTGTCGGCCGCATTTTCCACGAACGCCGGCACGTCGGCCGACACCAGGGTACCGTTGCGCCACTCGCCCCGGTAACTGAGCACACCGTGCTGCGCTTCCGGCAGGTACATCACGCCGGCACCGTGAAAACGGCCGTTGCGGAATTCACCTTCAAAGCGGCTTTTGTCGCGGTCGTAAAAAATGCCCTTGCCGTGGTATTGCCAGAATTCGAACGGGCCTACATAACGGTTGCCATCGGCGTCGCTGAATTCACCCTTGCCCTGCAGATTGCCGTCGACGAACGTGCCCTTCCAGCTATCGCCGTCTTCACTGAAATACTGGCCTTCGCCGCTGAAAACCCAATCGCGAAAACCGCCGCTGTATTGCAACGTGCCAGCCACCGTCAGGCTGCCCTGCCCGGTGAATTCGTCGTCGGCAAAATCGCCCTCGTAAACATGCGTCTTGCGCGTGAAGCGGCCATGGCCGTCCATCTTGCCGGCCCGCAGCTGCCCCACATACTGATCGCCGTTGCGGTAATGCAGAGTGCCCTGGCCGTCGGGATTGCCGCGCACGAACTGGCCTTCGTAACGGCTGCCATCGGAATAGGTGTAAACGCCACGGCCGTGATAAAGACCCTGCTCGAATTCACCCTGGTAAATGCGGCCGTCCGGCCAGCGGATTTCGCCGGCCCCCTGCAGGCGGCCGTTTACCAGCGCGCCACGGTACTCGCCCCCGTCCGGCAACTGGCCAATGGGTGACGACACCACTTCACGAATGATGAGGCCGATAAGAAACGCCACGGCAAACGTGGCAATGAAGGCGACCCGGGGCATGGGGATGTCCTGACTGGCTGCGTTTTTCAACTCCAATCCTGCAGCTTAGCCAATACCGCCGGGTTAGGGAACGGAGCAGTCGCCTAAACGGTTTTTTCAGGCAGCAGACGCAGGTGGCGCGCCTTGCTCACCGCGTCAGTGCGATTGCCCACCCCCAGCTTGGCGTAGATGTTTTTCAGGTGCCACTTGGCGGTGGCCAGTGAAATGCCGGCACAACGGCTCACTTCCTTGTTGCTGGCACCGGCCTGCAGCAGGCGCAGGATTTCGGATTCCTTGTCGGTCAGCACTTCCGCCGCCGGGCCCGGCTCTTCCGGGGGCGCAGAATCGGGGGCCGCCAGCAGCGGTCCGAACATCTCCAGATACGGCGCCGGCAGCGGCTTTATCACACCGGTTTCCAGCGCCCGCCGCAACAGATGCGCGGCCCCCGGCGCCTCGTCGAACAGGGTGCGGCCGAAGCAGGTGAGATGGGATTCCCGCATCGTGTCCCGCAACAACCGCAACGCGCCCGCCTCGTCCTGGCGCCGCCACAACAGCAACGCCAGATTGGTGCGGCAAATGGCCCAGCGAAACACGCAGCCCTGATGCTGGGTGACACGACACAACTGCTGCAGAATGCTCTCCGCCGCGTCAAGGTCACCCCGGTTCTGCAGGACCAGCGCCAGCGCAATACCCAGCCGCTCGCGGCACTCATCGTGGCTGGCCTGCTCGCTCCAGTAACCAGCGGCGAGTTTTTCCTGTAAAGCATAGTCCCGCTCCACCCGCGCCAGCATGTCGGCGTCGTCAATTGCCACCGCGTGCAGCACCCGCTCCAGCGCAATCTGGCTGGCAAAGCGTTCGTAATTGCCGTGCTGCAGCACCCGCGCCAGATAGTCCAGCAACCGCAAGGCCTCGCGCTCATGGCCCTGCTGAAAACGGATACGCGCCAACATGCAGTAATTCACCGAGATCACTTCCGTGGCGCAGGCACTGGACACCCGCGACATCAGTTCCCGCAACATTTTTTCGGTTTCATCCACCCGATTCTGCTCATAGCGGATCACCGCGATCGACGTGGCGGAATTCACCCAGCCCGGCGTCATCGGCGCGTGCTGACGTTCGCGAAACGCCTGCTCCGCCCGGTACACCGCGGCCGACATGCGGCCCTGGGCGCGCTCGGTCAGCACCAGGATCAGATCGGCGAAACTGCTCAGGTAATCGTGGCCGTTCTGGCTTAGAAAATCCTTGGCCCGCTGTGCTTCCACCGCTGCCTGGTCATAGCGGCCGTTAAGCAGGTGGTGATAGGCACGCATGGCGCGGTAAAACAGGCGCAGATCGTGATGGCGCGACAGCGTGGCCTCGGCCTGGTACAGCGGGTTGTGCATGAAATCCGTGTCGCGCTGGAACAGCTCCAGCACACAATGCAGGAACTGCATCGCGTCGGCGTCAGCGTAGCGGCCCTGCAACGTGCCCTGTTGCTGGTGCCGGCCCATTTCCGCCAGAAAATAGGTGGCCTGATTGAAGCGGCGGGAAAACAGCAGGCCGGCGATAAATGGAAAAGCGATATCGCTCTGGGTCACCAGATCTTCGTCGGGCAACTGGTTGGCCCATTCCACCAGCACGTCCAGTTCACCGCGTCGAATCCAGTGCTCGGCACACTGCTGCATCACCGCCTGCATGCCGGCGCTGTCGTCGATGGCGCGCAACAGTTCCAGCGCGCGCACGTATTCCTCTTGCGCCACATACCAGTCGGCCGCACGGCGGTGCAGCAGCGGAATTTTCTGTGGATCTTCCACCCGCAGCCGGTGCTGCAAAAAATCGCGGAACAGGGAATGATAGCGGTAGCCCTGGCGCGGGCCGTCCACCGCCTGAATGAACAGCTGGTTCGCCATCAGCAACTCCAGAAGCTGCTGCGCGTTGGGAATGTCCAGCAGACGATTGCACAGATCGGCCTCCAGCGTTTCCAGCACCGAGGTCTGCAGCAAAAAATCCCGCACCGCCGGCGTCTGCTGTTCCAGTACCGCGTCCGCCAGATACTGGATCACTTCCGGATGATTGCCATTCACATGTTGCTGCAGCGGCTGCCGCTCGCTCCGCGCCGACGACAGCAGAATCAGCTTGATGCCGGCGATCCAGCCTTCCGTCATCTGCGCCAGCTGGCTGACGTCGTCGCTGTCCAGGTTGGCGCCGTTCAACCGTCGCGCCAGGGCCTCGATCTCGCCCGGTTCCCAGCGCAGGTCGTGAATGTCCAGCAGCAGCAATTCATCTTCCAGTTTCAACCGGCTCAGCTGCAGCGGCGGATGGGTGCGCGAGGCAATCACGAAATGCACCGGGTGCGGCAGGTGCAGCAATACGTCCGCCAGGGTGCGGTGAATGGCGGGCGCAGCGATGAACTGGTAATCGTCCAGCAACACGAACAGTTCCCCCGGCAGCGCGGCAAAGCCCTGGCGCAGGGATTCAGAAATGGCGTCCACGGAAAATTCCATGTCGTCCGCCAGCTGGTTCAGGTAATAGGCATCGAAGCCTGGATGCACGACACGGATAGCGGCAATCAGATCAGAGAAGAAGCGCACCGGATCATTGTGGGCCGGCTCCAGCTTGAGCCAGGCCATCGGGTGGCGTTCCTGATTCTGGCGGTGCCACTGGCTGAGCAGGGTGGTCTTGCCGGAACCGGCGGGGGCCTGCAATGAGGTCAGCTTGTAATGGCCAGCCTTGTCCAGCAGGGCCAGCAACTGGGGCCGTGGCAGCCAATCGGGCTGTGGCGCGGCGGAGGTTTCCGGCGCCGGGATGGAGGGGGCAACAAGCATACGGCACTGATCTTTGTGTAGTTATGAGTGATCACTGCGCCACCGTACCATCCAGGCCCTGGCCGGTTCAAGCGTCCCGCGCGCAGCAGTGTGTGACCGGTCAGCCCCCCTCCGGGGAGGGGGCAAACCATAGCCCATTCATGCACAATCTTGCACTGGAGTACCTGCAGGCCCCTTGCAGGTAAGCCCCTTGGCACCCATCACAGGAATAACACCATGAATAATAAAAAAATAACCTGGCTGGCGCCCCTGACGCTGGCCCTGGCTGCCTGCCAGCCGGCGGGGGATTTCCCCGATCAGGACGGGCTCTGCGACTTCGATCAACTGCGGGAAAGCGAACGTGCCGCCTCCGCCGCCGTTTTCCCCACCCCCGTCATCAGCACCATGACGGTGAACGGAACGGTGGTATGGGAAGCCACCAATCCCCCCGCGACACCCCCCACCCTGCGCCCGAATGACACCGTCGTCCTCACCGGCACCGGCTTCGGCAACGGTACCGACACCGACTTCAGCAAGATCATGATCGGCAACACCCGGGTGCTGGAAACCAACCTGGTCATGTACAAGCAGAAGCTGGATATCGAGGCCCAGGTCAACTACGAAACGCCCGACATCCTCAGCAGCTGGAACAAGGACATCACCGGCTGGACCCCCACCCGGATCGCCTTCAAGGTACCCGGCCACGTCAGCAGCGGCCCGTTGCAGGTGCAGATCCAGAAGCGCACCGGCTACCTGGAATCCCTGATCAATCCCGGCCAGCCCCACAGCGTGATCGACGCCCTCACCAAGCGCATCACCGACGACACGTTCCAACATGAATGCGACGTGGTCTCCACGCTCAGCAACGCCAAGAGCACCGCGCCACTGGCGGTCAACGTGGTCAACACCGGCTTCGCAACGCTGGAAAAACGCGGCCGCGAGATTTTCTGGTCCTACGATTTCAACATCGGCCTGGCCCACGCCGTGCGCAACCTGAACTGGAAAAACATTTTCGAATACAAGACCACCGACCCCATCACCCGCGAAGTGGCGGACCCGGCCAAGCTGATCGGCGCCTATCCCACCGTGGCGGGCGAAGTGCCGGCGGAAGCCATCAATGACGTGTACTTCAACCCGTATCCGCAGCCCAACCCGATCCCGGGCTTCCTCACCGTGCAGCCCCAGCTCACCAAGGGCAACACCAAGAACAGCGGCTGGGTGGGTTACCGCTACGCTGAAGCCAGCCATCCCTACAACGGCCCCGGCCAGTGGATCGGCTTCAACTGCGCGTCGTGCCACTCCTACCGCATTTCCTATGAGAAAGGCGGCAGCAATGTGACCAAGGTCATCCCCGGCCTGCCCAACCCCGAGTGGTCCATGAAGTGGGCCGTGCTGGGCAACAAGTCCGGCGACACCACTGCCACCTTTGACGGCATCGAAGCCAACGAGGAAGGCCCCAGCTGGGACCCGGGCAAAGTGGCCGTCGACAAGACTGCGCTGATCTACTTCATGCCCGCGGGCACCGGCGAACACAACATCGTGCGCCTGTCGGATGAAGGCAGCGAGACCGACAACGACTACCAGTTCTCGCCCATCGCCATTCCCAACATCACCCACTACATGTCGATCCGCCGCTCGCTGTCGCACACCGAAAGCTATGTCGGCTTTGAAGGCTCGTACATTCACGCGGAAGAACCTGATGGCGCCACTGGTTCCATGCTGGCATCGGAACTGAAAGCGCTGACTGCGTACATGACCGTGCTGGACAAGGACGACAACGACCTGCGCAACGTGGGCCTGTACCGCTGGCTGAAACACAACGGCAAGCTGGGCACGCAGACCGGCAACGGCAGCCTGGCGGAAGGCAGCTTCGTGCAGAACGGCTGGCAGAGCTACCCCGGCGTAGTCAGCGCCGTGAATGCAGGCAAAACCATCTTCAACCGCGACTGCGGCAGCTGCCACACCGACACACTGGGCTCCCACACCAGCGAGAAGATGTTCCGGCTGGACGAAGTGGGCCGCTTCTTCACCCCCACCATCTACCACAAGGACCAGCAGTCCATCCGCGCCACCTTCCTGCGTGACGTCTATTGGACGCAGCATCGCGGCCTGCTCACCGACGGCCACGTGCGCAACATGGAAGACCTGGTCAACCCGGACCGCTGCGAAGAAGGCACCGACCTGTACAACCAGTACTACACGCTGCACCCACCCGCCACTCCGGCACTGGGTGGCCCGGACTTCCCCGAGCCGTATCCTGCCGCCAACCGCAAGGGCGACGTGTTCCGCGTGCTGAAGTCCGCCTCCACCAGCGAAACCGACACCGGCGCCAAGCGCAACCGCTTCATCGAACGGCACAAGTATTTCGTCACCGTGCCCTGGGATGACCAGTACTACTACTGGGATTACCAGAAGATGCGCGCCGAGTGGGGCCCGGATGAAATGGGCACACCGGCACCGGTGAACCTGCCGGCCGCACCGCATCCCTGGTGTGCGCAGAACGCGTCGGATGTGGGGAATCTGGTGCAGTACGTGATGACGCTGTAAGGAATCGCGTTACTGTCTATCCTTTCGACGGGGCCTGCGGGCCCCGTTTTTTTGGTCTCTGCTTTGTGCATGATTCGGAAGAGCATCCCGCGACCAGTCCCGGCCCCCTACCCCCAATGGCATACGGGCAATACCCTCCCCGACCCTGTAACATGACGACATGGGTGTCCGCCTGGCACCCAACTTCAGACCAATCCTGCCCGCCTGGGCATCCTTATCCTGTAGAGGGGAATCAACATGACATCACTGTACGAACGCATCGGCGGCGACGCGGCCGTCAACGCCGCCGTTGACCTGTTCTATGTGAAAGTGCTGGCTGACAAACGCATCAGCCATTTCTTTGAAGGCGTGGACATGGCCAAGCAGCACCGCATGCAGAAGGGTTTCTTCACCTTCGCCTTCGGCGGCCCGGCCAACTACTCCGGCCGCGGCATGGAAGTCGCCCACCGCAAACTGGTGAGCGAGAAGGGGCTGAACGACAGCCACTACGATGCGGTGATGGAAAACCTGGGCGCCACCCTGACCGAACTGGGTGTCCCCGCCGACCTGATCGCCGAAGCCGCTGCCATCGCCGAAAGCGTGCGTGGCCCCGTCCTCGGCCGCGCGGCCGACTGAAAGCCCGCACCATCCCCGGTGCCGGCGGCGTGCCAGCCGTCGGCACCGGCCCACCCCCTCCACCCTCCCCTACCTTTGTATGGTGCTGAGCTTCCGGCGATCGGGTTTAATGTCGTGACCGTAGACGTTCAATCGCGAAACCATTGCCCGGGGCCAGCCATGCCGGCAATGACAATAAAAACAACAAACCGGAAATTCCAGATAAGGGTATTAGTCCTATGATGCGTTACAAACTCGTTGCCGCCATGCTGCTTCCCACCCTCCTGCTGACCGGCTGCGGCGGCGGTGGCGAAACCCGCCGCTCCACCACCAACAGCGCCAATCTGACCGGTTTGTGGCGCATGCAACTGACCACCGCCCAGAACAGCCTGACGGCTGAATCCAACGTAAGTTTTCATATTACGGAATCTGCCAGTGGGCTGAACATGGTCGCCTGCGACAACCGCGACCAGGTGAAATTGCAGAAGACCGCTGCCGGTATTGATGGACTGCCCGTGGGCACCATGAAAATCGTCAACAATGACACCATGACCGCGAAGAACGATCTGGGTACTTCGAAAGCCACCAAGATGGCCACCACCGCCAAGTTCGACATGGGTACACTGCAACTGTCCGCCACCCAGTTGGGCACCCAGAACTTCACCGACCTGTGTGTGCAATCGTCCGATGCCCGCGTGCTGGGCGTGGCAACCCAGGACAACTATTCCGCCACCACCCTGTATAACGGCAAACCGCTGCTGTTCGACATCCTGGTGATCGGCAACTTGGGCAAGGGCACCTACAAGCTGTCCAGCACACCGGCGGTGGGCGAAGCCACTCTGCGCCTGCAGGGCGAGGGCCTGAAAACCCCGCTGAACCGCACTGAAATGAGTTTCGATAAAGGCACCCTTACCATCACCGACGACACCACCGTATGGCTGAAGGGTAATTTCAGCGCCACCATGCCGAACGGCACACCGATCACCGGCAACTTCTCCTTCGAGAAGCCCTGATCACCGCAGGATTCCTGGTGAATCCAAAAAAGGCCGACACCTTCACCGGTGCCGGCCTTTTGCATTTCAGTCCCGCCGATTTTCAGAAGAATCCAATCACTGCCCGGTGCTCAGCGCGCAAGGCCTGCGTTTTCCAGCAGCCCCAGATCCTGCGCCTTCAGCACGGCCTCGGTACGATTACGCACATCCAGCTTGCTGAAGATGTTCTGCAAATGCCATTTCACCGTGGTCAACGCGATACTGGCGCGACTGCCGATTTTCTTGTTGCACAAGCCTTCCGCCAGCAGCGTGAGAATTTCCACTTCCTTGTCGGTCAGCCCCAGATCACGACGCAACTCCGCACCGATATCGCGCGCCTGCAGCACTGCGCCGGGCACCCGCTGAGTAACCCGGCCCGGCTCAGCGCGGGTCAGCAACCCACGCAGAAAGTCCGCGTCCGGCAACGACGACATCTCACCCTGCCGTTGCAACTGCTGCCATAAATCCTGCATGGTACGGGCCTGATCCACCAGCAACTGGCGGTACCCGTGCTGCCAGCACAAATCCAGCGCGCGGTTGCCGGTGGCCTTGGCGTCCTGATAGCGGCCGAGGCGGAATTCACTCAGCGCCTTGAACAGATAAAAAGTGGCCAGGTGACGGAATGAGCCGATATTCAGGCTTTTGATCACACCTTTCAGCGCATATTCCGACGCGGTTGCAAAATCCCCATTCATCAACAGCGCAACGAGCCGGCTCTTGAGCCAGAACAAATGTTCTTCCTGGAACTGATCGCGAAACAGGGTTTCCACGTGCACCGGTTGTGCATCCAGTTCGTAGCGTGCAATCAGGTCATCGGCACGGACACCGGCGGCCAGGCGCTGGCACATTTTTTCAAAACACACGAATGCACGCAGCCTGCGGTTGCGCTGGATCTCCACCATTTCGTCCAGTTGCTCCAGCATCTGCTCCGCCGCCAGCGGCTGACCGGACCGCAACAGAATCCGGGCCCGCGTGATGGTGGCCAGTGTCAGCGGCAGCGAGAAATGGCACGGTGCAATACGGGCCAGCGCCGGCGCCAGCAGAGGCTCGGCATCCGTCACCCGGCCGCACTCATAAAACAGATAGGCACGGGTGCAATCGTTGATGGCAATGGCAAGATCCAGCGCCGGATCGGTCGTGCCCGGCTCCAGTGCGCACAGGCGCCGGTACAACAGCGCTGCATCCTGTTCAACTTCTTCCACCACGGCATCGAGATGACCCTGCACGAAATCACACAACAGCATTTGCGTGCGGGACAACTGCAGCTGAATCACATCGTCCTGTTGCTGCGCTATATGCAGGCTGCGCCGCGCCACGGCCTTGGCCAGCGGTATGTGGCCACCGGCGTACAGCAGCGCC
Source organism: Gammaproteobacteria bacterium (assembly GCA_013178375.1). Classification (GTDB taxonomy): domain Bacteria; phylum Pseudomonadota; class Gammaproteobacteria; order Pseudomonadales; family Ketobacteraceae; genus Ch67. The sequence continues at coordinate 81,619 of JABLXQ010000006.1, read as the reverse complement.
GCATGGCGGTTGAGCAATTCGGTCTGCAACGGGGAGGTTTTCTCGGTGATTCTGCCCAGCAACGTCGTGCGTTGCCCGGCCGCCAGGGACTCGTCGCCGGACAGCCGGATCAACAGGCTGCAGGCTTCCAGTGTGTTGTCGATTTCCGCAAACGGCAGGGACGGATCCTGCAGCAACGCCTCCGGCCGGATTTTCTGCAGCAGTTCCGCAGCCTCATCCAGTCGCAGCTCGATGATCAGCGCCCACAGCAGGGGCAATACGGTATTGGCGTGGGAAAGGGATTCTTCTGCCGGCACCGGCGCCAGCAATTGCAGTACCGCGCGGGCATCGTGTTGCTGCATCCAGCGCCGGCACAAACGCCCGGCCAGCGTCAGAGCCGCCGGCGTCCGCAACGAGGACGGCAGTCGCATTGAATCCACCAGCCAGGCGAATGAGAGAGGGCTGCCCAACGACGGCAGCGAACCGGTAGCGAGCATCAACTCGGCGGCATCCACCAGTCTTATCTGCGCAGCAGACAGCAATGCCGCCAGCGCCGCGTCCGGCATTCCGTCCATCGCGACAAACCAGCGCACATCCGCAGCCTGCGAAAGGCCCGGCTGCAGCAACCAGTGCAACAGGCTGTCATCACGCCCGGCCACCAGACCATCGACAAAAATCCGCAGCGGCCTGGCGCACCCGGGCAACTGGCGGCTGATGGCCGATACCAGCGCAGGCGCGCTCAGACTTTGCTGCCTGAATTTTTCGCGGGGGGAAGGGGTGAGTGCCGTGAGTTGCTGCGCGATCTGAGTGAGGGAAACTGCGGCATCACCGCCGTCCGCCAGATCGATGCGGATACAATCCATCGCTGTCGAGTTGTCAGACAACATGAATTGCAACTCGCCCAGTAGCCGGCTTTTGCCGGAGCCCGGTGGCGCGCAGACCAGGGTTAACCGCTGCTGCGACCACCCCAGTTCCGCGACCCATGCATCGTGCGGTGAGTGCCGCCCGGCCTGACCGGCGCGGGCAGACAACACCGGTGCCGAATCATCCATGCCAATCCACAGTGACTTCTTGATGGTATTCATGATCCCGATTTCGCGCTGACGATTATTGTTATTCTGTGCGGTCTTCCCTTTCGTCCCGAAAAAGGTCTAAAAATGAAACCAGGAGCTATTGCCAACGCTTAAGACGTTTGATTTAATCCCGACACTATTTATTTGAAGTTTTATTTTATTGTCAGGATTTGTGCGCGGAGTCACTTTTTATCAGCGATTGCCGTGTTGTCAGTTGCAATCCCTGCCCTTGCCACGACCCGCACTGCAATAAATTCCCAGCTGGCAAAACGCGTTCACAGCACACCATTTTTTCTAGGGCAACACAAGTCCAATTGTGTTGTCTCGCGGCTCGCTCCCCCTCCCTCCCCCTCCCTTGCTCACCCCTACCTATGTACGGCGATGCCACTATTCCAACTCATTATGCTCTAGCGGATTGAGACCACGTTTACGTGATTCTCTGGCAATGCGTTTCAATAATTATAAAAAACCTGAGTGGAGCAACTATGAGTGTATACGCTAAATGGTGGATTTTTGGTCCACTTATTGGATTGTTAACGCTGGCCAGCATTCGCTGCGAGCTGTTCGAGAACAATTTGTTCGACACCTACGCCACCGGTGAATGGCCAACCGTGACTTGCGCCCCCAGCGACATGATCTACCGCAGCGCCGATGGCCGCTGTAACGATCTGGATCTGCCTGCGATGGGCATGGCGGGCATGCGCATGGGACGCAATATCCAGCCGGATTACAGCTGGCAGGACACTGATAACCTGCTCAACCCCAATCCGCGCGACGTCAGCAAAGAGCTGCTGACTCGCACCGACGGCATCCGCGAAGTGCCGTTCCTGAACTACCTGGCGGCGTCATGGATTCAGTTCATGATTCACGACTGGTTCGAACACGGTAACCGCGATCACAGTGATCCGATCGCCGTGCCGGTGGATGGCGACGACACCCACAACAGTGGCGATGGCACCATGCCGATCGGTCGCACGCCGGCTGATCCCACCAAGAATCCCAGCGATGGCCGCCCTGCCTCTTTCCTGAACGAAAACACCGCATGGTGGGATGGCTCGCAGATTTACGGCAGCAACCAGGCCAAACAGAACGAGCTGCGCACCTTCCAGGACGGCAAGATGATCCTGGTGAACGGTCGCCTGCCGATGGATGCGCAATCGGGTCTGCCGATCACCGGTTTCAACAAGAACTGGTGGGTGGGTCTGGAAATGTTGCACACGCTGTTCGTGAAAGAACACAACGCCATCGCCGACATGCTGAAGCAGAGCTATCCGAACTGGACCGACGAGCGCCTGTTCCAGACTGCGCGCCTGATCAACTCCGCTGAAATGGCCAAGATCCACACCGTGGACTGGACTCCGGCGATCCTGAAAAACTTCACCCTGCGTGAAGCCATGTTCGCCAACTGGCGCGGCCTGCTGCCGATGTGGGTACCCCGGCTGGGCGATCCCGCCACTGACGGCATCATGGGCGGCGACAAGGATCTGGCCAACGTTCCGTTCAGCCTGACCGAGGAATTCACCGCTGTTTATCGCATGCACCCGCTGCTGCGTGACAGTCTTGAAGTGCGCAACTACGCCAGCGACGCAGTGGTGGGCAACAGCTTGCTGCAGGCCCATTCCTTTGCAGGGGCAGCGCAGCTGACCAGCCAGCATGGCCTGACCAACCTGTTCTACTCCTTCGGCCGCACGCACCCGGGTCTGCTGGAGCTGAACAACTACCCGCAGATGCTGCAGAACTTCACCCGCGAACCGGGTGTGGCCATGACGGATCTGGGCGCGGTTGACATTATCCGTGACCGTGAGCGTGGCATCCCGCGCTACAACGAATTCCGTCGCCAGATCGGCCTGAACCCGATCAAGGATTTCACCGACATTACGCCCAACACTGCGATGGCAGAGAAGCTGCGCCAGATCTACAACAACGATATCGAAGCCATCGACGTGATGATCGGTTCCTACGCGGAAGGCTACCGTCCGCCTGGTTACGGCTTCGGTGAAACCTCGTTCCAGATCTTCATCGCAATGGCGTCACGCCGTCTGCTGGCTGATCGCTTCTTTACCGATGACTACCGCGCTGAAATCTACACCCAGCAAGGTCTGGACTGGATCGACAACGTCACGTTTACCCGCGTACTGCTCCGCCACATGCCGGAACTGTCGACCCGTCTGGCCAAGGTGGAAAACGGCTTCTTCCCCTGGGATGAAGAGAACGAGTGGTTTGAGCTGAAAGTTCGCAAGTAAGCCCGCCAGGCTCCACGCAGAAAAAAAGCCCCGTGATCATCACGGGGCTTTTTTTTGACCAGGGAATTCGCTGGCCGCCTGTCAGCACTGCATTTTCAGTTCTGCATCGGTTGCGCGCTGTTGCGCAGTTTCAGCGCCTCCTCCAGCAACTGCGGATTACCCATGCGCCGCAGCACTTCCAGCTGATCGTCAAAGGCTTTCCAGTCGTTCATGGCGGCATACACCTGCATCAGATACAGACGCAGGTCGGTACGGGCCGGACGCTTGGATATTTCAGTAAGAATCACGTTCTGTGCTTTTTGATACTGGCTGTACAGCATGTACAGGTCGATCATCTGCTTGAGTTCATCGCGACTGACACCCTGGTCGGGGCTGTCCATCCCGGTAGCGGGAGCCACCACCGGCTGCTCGGCATGACCGGCCTTTTCGCGAATCTGTTCCAGCGCCTTGCGGACCTGGTCGGGGGAATCCGTGCGGCTGCGGTCGCGGCGGGAGCCGAACACCAGTTCGTACAACTCCTCGTCCTTCAGCACTTCCGACTGCCGGATCTTGTGCACACGCTGTGAGCGCATTCCCAGCAACACCACCAACAGACCCAGCGGCAACATGGCCACCAGATACCAGAGATTGGGGCCGGAACGGGACACCAGCAGATTGGACAGGGCCGGCTCCGGCTGCAGCAGGTCCTGGGCGGTCATCGTGGCCGTCTCCAGGCGGGGTGGCGCGGCTTTGCGCGGAGCCAGCAGGGTGGACAGTGTGACCGGCGGGGTGACGTCGGTTGCGGCGGGCGCGACTTCCGGTGCAGATAGGGTGGAGGCAGGGCTTGCCGACGCGGTCTCGACGGACGGTTCCAGTCCGCGCTTGCTTTGTTCTGCCTGCTGCAGCGCCTGGGTGACGGCAATGCGCTGCTCCAGTACTTGCACCATGTCCTGTTTGACCTGGGCCTGGAACTGGCGCAGCTCGGCTTTCTCGCGCTCCAGCTGGGCCAGCGCCGCGCGGATTTCGTCGAGCGTTTCCGGCACGGCCGCCTTGCCGGCCTGTTGTGTCGAGGCCAGTTCGGCCTGGATGTCGAGCACCTGCCCACTTGTTTCAGGGACTGATGCGGCCACCACCGGTGCCCGCCCGGTCGACGCAGTAGCGTCGGCATCAGTCTTTGCGGTTGCCGCAGGCTGGCGGGGGACGTTTTCGGCAATGGCGGCCCCTTCCGCTGGCAGATACAGGGTTACCCCCTGCCGCAGCCGGGCAGGATCGCCGTTGATAAAGGCGCGGGGATTGGCCGCCAGCAGTTGGTCCATCAGGGCCGGAATGGAGGTGCCGGAACCGGACTGCAGGCGCCGGGCAATTTTCCAGAGGGAATCTCCGGCCTGCACCACGTAGGGGCGGGTGTGATCGACACGGCCCGGAGCAGGATCAGGCCGGCGAGTCTGCACCGGCTTGGGACGGCCAGAGGTTGCGCGGGTGGGCGCGGGTGGCTGTGCCAGGGCAATGGCGTCTGCCTCCAGCGGACGGGCTGCCGGCGCTGTCTTTTGCCAGCGGGCAGCGTAGGCCGGCGGGTCCACCAGCAGGCTGTAGCGGCGGTAGGTGGTGCCCTGGGGCCAGCTCAGTTCCACCACGATATCGAGGAAGGGTTCCTGCACACTGCCCTTGCTGTTGGCCTGCACGCGAATACTGCCACCGGGGGACGGCTGTACCGTGAAATCGATTTGGTTGTGAAAGGCTTCGAAGCGGGCGCCAAAACGCTCATACACCTCGGGACGGGCAATCCGGACCTGGATGTCGTCCTGATCGAACTGGCCCGGCCCCACTATCCGCAGGTCCGCCTGCAGCGGGTTCCCCAGATAGGATTGCAGCTCCAGCTCGCCAAGCCCCATACCATGAACCAGGCCTGCCTGGGCCAAAGCACCGGCCAACACCAGATAACGCAACTTCATCGAACGCCTCAATTCCACCTACAGCGGACTACGATAGGAATGTGTTAACTGTAGCTCAATTTTTGATCGCTTCTATTGACCCAGACCTTTTTTGACGTGGGCTTTCCCACCCATAACAAAGCATTCAGTCCAGGCTTCTGGAGATAACCAAAAGCAACAACAGGGCCAGCGACTGTCCTACAATCAAGGCTGCCACTGCCTGAGGGATAAATGCGATGGAACACTGGGACGAAGGTGTCTACATGAAGCGGGCAAATCGTGCGCCGGGAGGCCCGCCCCTGATCCTGTCCTGCGGCGTGCACGGTGACGAACTGGCCCCGGTACAGGTGCTGCAGCAACTGCTGACGGAACTGCAATCCCGCAGCCTGCTGCCGGCACGTCCCTGCCTGGTGATCTTCGCCAACCTGCTGGCGCTGGAGGAAAAGCGCCGCTTTCTGCGGCATAACATGAACCGGTTGTTCGGGGCCCCTCACCGGGTGCTTGGGTACGAAGGTGAGCGGGTCGTGGCACTGGAACAGCATTGCCGGGACTTTGCCGAGATGTACGGACCCGGCTGGCACCTGGACCTGCACGCTACCATCAAGCCTTCGCGCCATCCTCACTTCGCGCTGCGCCCCCATTGCGCGGACCCGCAGGGGGCGCGGCAGTATGATCCGCGCTGGCCGGCAACCCTCGCCCAGGCTGGCTTCACCGCCCTGGTGCAGCAAAATGCCCCGGCCCACACATTTGCCCACTTCAGCAGCAGTCAGCTGGGATTCGCCAGCTTTACCCTGGAATGCGGCGACATCGCCGGCAGCGACAGCCAGGCCGCCGCCCCTCTCGAGCGATTGCTGCGCCCGTTGCTGAGTGCCGCCGACCTACCTGGCGGTCCTGAACGGCTGCAGGTCTATCAGGTGACACTGGATCTCATCAAGCAGCACCCGGATTTCCGGTTTCTGGTGGATGAACAGGGTGAGAACTTTACGCCTTTCCCCGCCGGCACCCCGATCGCCCGGGACGGCGATACCACCATTCTTGCGCCGGACGGCGGCTGCGCCCTGCTGTTTGCCAACAGCAACGTCCCTGTGGGCGACCGGGCCGGGTTGCTGCTGAGCGTCATCAGCTGAGCGGGCGGCCCGCCCCTCCCTATGGATGGGGCATGGACCGCCCGCGCCTTTTACGATAATGGCGACTGATGCTTTTGCGATCTGTGCGCAGCATCCCGATCAAAGCCCCTAATAAACATAACAAACCATAAAGCGATGTCTCTTATGCACCCGACCGATTCCACTGAACAGCTTTCCCCCAAGGGCATGTCCCGCAAGGCGTTTCTGAAACTGACTGCTGGCGTGGCCCTGGCGGCCGGCTTCAGCCCGATGCTCGCCGGCTGCAGCAACAATGGCCGCGCCCTGCGCTTCAAGACCATCAACGACATTCTGCAGGAACTGGCCCTGATCGAAGTGAATCAACCGGTCACCATGCAGCAGCCCTGGTCCCTGTACAAGGTGCTGCAACACATGGCACAGAGCATGGAATACTCCATGACCGGATACCCGCAAATGGATTCCGCCGCCATGCAGGCCATTGCCAAACTGGCGTTCAACACCTTCAAGGCCCAGGGTTACATGAGCCACGATCTGGGTGCAGTAGTGCCCGGCGCGCCGGAAATTCCTGCTGACGGTCCGGTGGAAGAAAGCATGCTGCGTTTCCGTAATGCCGCCAGCGATTTCCAGAACTTCACTGGTGTACTGTTCCCGCACTTCTCGTACGGCAACCTGAGCTACGCGGACTGGGAACTGGCCCATGCCTTCCACGCTGCCGACCACTTCTCCAGCATCACCTACACCACCGTCTGATCTCCTGCGGCGATGACCGGCCAAACCCGGCATCGCCGCTCACTTCCCGGGTGAATTCATGCTGATTGCCAACAATCGCGTTGTTGCGTTTCACTATGTTCTGAAAAATGAACAGGGCGAGGAACTGGACAGCTCGCGCGGACAGTTGCCCCTGTTATACCTGCACGGCCACAACAACATCCTGCCCGGACTGGAACAGGCGCTGGAAGGTCATTCCCTGGGTGATCGCTTCACAGTGACACTGCGCCCGGAACAGGGCTATGGCGTGCGCGATCCGGAACTGGTGCAGCGCGTACCCCGCAGTGCACTGGAAGGGGCGAACGAGTTGCAGCTGGGCATGCAGTTTCAGGCCCAGACGGAAGACGGCGAGGTGCCGGTGCGGGTAATTGGGCTGGACGCGGAGCATGTCACCGTGGACGGCAACCATCCGCTGGCAGGGCAGACGCTGCTATTCGAGATTGAAATCCGCAATGTGCGCGACGCGCTGGCGGAAGAGCTGGAGGAAGGAATGCCGGATGCGTGACGACTACAACGCAGCCAGTTCCTGCGGCAATCCCAGAATTCCGTAAATGCCACGCACGCTGTCCAGTAACCGCTGACATAGTTTCCAGTCCTGCAAATCCTCCAGCTGCAAGCGATCCGGATAGGTGGCGCTGATGTGCACCTTGAGCTGTTCATAGCGCTGTGGCGTCAGCAACGCACGTCCATTCAAACGCCGGATTTCATCCTGGTTCAGCATCACCCGCAAGCGCAGGCAGGCAGGACCGCCACCGTTGCGCATGCTCTGCCGCACATCGACAAAACGATGCTCGTGCAGCGCGGCATTTTCAGCTTTCACTTTTTCGACGACATCGCGCACACGTTCGCTCTCGCCACATTCACCGGGCAGGATCAGGCAGTTTTTTCCCGCTGGCGTGGTCACGATCTGGCTATTGAACAGGTAACTGCTCACCGCCAGTTCCAGCGGCAAATCGCTGTCGCGGATCTGGATGATCTGCAAGTTCGCATCTGATTGCAGGCTGCGCAGACTGTTCAGCACCTGCGCCTGATTAACGAAGGCGCGTTCGTGACACAGCAGCAGATTGCGGTGACTGACGGCGATCACATCGTTGTGGAAAACGCCGGCGTCAATCGCCTCGGGATTCTGCCGCACGAAGATGACGCGGTCTTCCCGCAACTGGTTCAGGCGGGCGACCGCGCGACTGGCAGCCAACGTCTGGCGGGCGGGAAAACGCTGGCTGGCATGGGCGGGGCGGTGATTTTCAGCACCGTACACAAATACGTGCAGGCCGTTGCTGTTGTCATCGGCACACAGGCGCATATGATTGGCGGCACCTTCGTCGGACAGGCCGGCAAAACCGGGCAGTGGCTCGTTGACCTGAAACACGTCGCTGTCGGCAAAAATCGCCTGCAGTATTTTCTGCGTGGTGGTGGCTTCGATGCTGCGGTGAAAATTCGCCAGCAGGTTTGCCGGCGCGAACAGCAGCTTGCCGCTGGTGGTGTCGCAAGAAGGGGCCACGGTGGCAGCGTTCGCGGTCCACATGGAGGACGCCGAGCAGCAGGCGCAAAAAATATCCGGTGCTTTTTTCCACGCTTTTTCCAGCAGCTGACTTTCGGTTCCGCTGAAGCCCAGCCGGCGCAGCGCGGCAAAATGCGGACGCGGCTGGGGCGGAATTACGCCTTGCGGAATGCCGAGGTCCAGCAGCAGTTTCATCTTTTCCAATCCTTGCAGTGCGGCGGCACGGGGATTGGAAATGGCTTCGCGATTGCGGGTGGACGCCAGGTTGCCGAACGACAGGCCGGCGTAATTGTGGGTGGGGCCCACCAGGCCATCGAAATTCACTTCGACATAAGGCATGCAGGCAATCCCGGTGGCAATTGAGGGGGAAGTTGCAGCGCATCACTGCGCAGGGTGGCAACCGGATAGGCGCAATAATCGGCGGCATAGTAGGCGCTGGGGCGATGGTTGCCGCTGGCGCCGATGCCACCGAACGGCGCCTCGCTGCTGGCACCGGTGAGCGGCTTGTTGAAATTGACGATGCCGGCGCGCAGCTGACGATAGCAATAATCGAAGGCTGCACTGTCGTCGCTGATCAGGCCGGCGGCGAGGCCGAAACGGGTCGCGTTGGCCTGGGCGATGGCGTCATCACGGTCGCGGTAGCGGAAAACCTGCAGCACTGGGCCAAATAATTCCTCGTCGAAAGTTTGGGTGGCCCGGCTCATATCAATCAATGCAGGTGTCATCAGGGTTTGCTGTCTATTGAGAAAACTGGGTGCCAGCAACGTTTGCCCGCCCAGGGATTCCAGCAGGCGGATGCCGTCCAGCAAATGCCGTGCCGCATCGCTGCTGATCAGTGCGCCCATGAAAGGTTGCGGCTGGCTGAGGCCGTGCGCCACCGTCAATTCACTACTGCGCTGTACAAGTTGCTGCAGAAAATCGTCGCCCCAGGGCGAATCCGGCAGCAGCAGGCGGCGAGCACAGGTACAGCGCTGGCCGCTGGAAACGAAGGCGGAAAAAATCACGGTGAACAACGCGGCGTTGATGTCTTGCACCGGCTCGACGATCAGCGCATTGTTGCCGCCCATTTCCAGCGCCAGAATTTTTTGTGGCTGACCGCCCCACTGCTGGTGCAGGTAGTGGCCGGTCTGCGCGCTGCCGGTAAAAAACAGGCCATCCAGTTGCGGGTGATTCACCAGCGCAGCGCCGGTTTCGCGACTGCCCTGCAGCAGGTTCAGCACTCCTTTTGGCAGTCCGGCGGATTGCCAGCACTGCAGCGTGAATTGCGCCACCGCCGGCGTCAGTTCGCTGGGTTTGAACAGCACACAATTGCCCGCCAGCAACGCCGGCACTATATGGCCGTTGGGCAGGTGGGCGGGGAAATTGAAGGGCCCGAACACGGCGACAACACCGTGGGGCTTGTGGCGCAGCTGCAGCTCGCCTTGCGCAGTGGTTTTGGTGTGTTCACCGCTGCGTTGCTGCCAGGCGTCGATGGAGATGGCGATCTTGCCGATCATGGCCGCCACTTCGGTCTGTGCATCCCACAGCGGTTTGCCGTTTTCCCGGCTGATCAATGTGGCCAGTTCAGTCTGGCGTGATTTGAGTTGGGCTGCGAACGTTTGCAGATGCGCGGCGCGGATTGCAAAAGGAGTGTCACGCCACGCGGGAAACGCGGCGCGTGCGATACGCACGGCGTTGTCCACCTGTTGCGCACTGGCACTGCGGCCTTGCCACACAAGTTCGCCGTTGCCGGGATCGATGGAGAACAGCGGCTCGCCTTCCCCGGTCATCCACGTGCCATGCAAATACAGAGATGGTTCAGTCTGTTGATTCATGGTGTGCGTCCCTGTGCGTAGAGCGTTGCCAATTGTGCCAGCTGCGCGGTGTCCAGTTGCAGGGCCTGCCAGGCGGTGGCCGTGTTGTGGCAACGCCACGGCGATGGATCAGTATTCAGTAGCAGGCAGCGAAAATCGGTGCGGGATGTATTTGCCAGTAACAGTGGACGTGCCGGCATCGCGTCGATTTGCAGCTGGCCGGCGCGGTGGCTTTCGTGCACGGCACGAATCTGGTCGGTGTAGGTTTCCAGGGTTGGGCCGGCATCGAAAATATCCACGTAGCCTTCGTAGCGAAAGCCTTCCTGTTCCAGCATCACGCGCGCCGGTTTTGCTTCGCTGTGTTCGCGGCCGATGGCGTCGCGGGCGGCCTGCGACAGGAAGCGGGTGTAGAACGGGTAGCGCGGCATGAGTTCGGCGATGAACTGTTTGTTGCTGACGGCGGAGAGATAGTCCGCGTCGGAAAAATCCATGTCGAAGAAATGGCGGCCAAGTCCTTCCCAGAACGGGGACAGGCCGTGGTGATTGATGTAGCCACGCAGTTCGGCGATGGTTTTGTCGGCGAACAGATGGCGCTGGCTGGCGATGAACAGGAAGCGGCATTTTGACAGCAGAGCACCGGCCTGGTGGCGGCGGTAATCAGGGTGCAAATACAGTGAGCAGAGTTCGGAGCAGCCGGTGTGGTCGTTGGTGAGGAACAGGGTGGGGAACTGCTGATATATGTTGAGTTCGGTGGAGGCGTGAACAATGGTGCCGACGCTGTAGGTGTACCAGGGCTGGGTGAGGCCGACGGCGGTTTCGATGCCGCTGATGCCGATGATTTTGTGGGTGTCGGTGTCTTCAAGGACGAACAGGAATAGTCCGTCGCCGGGTTGTTGCAGGTGCTGGCGGGTGTGTTCGGCGCGCTGCAGTTTGCGGGCGAGCACGGCTTCGTCCTGCGGCAGGGTGGTGAGGCCTCCGCCGGAGGTGTTGGCCAGCTTGATGAGATCTGGCAGGTCGGTAAGTTGTGCCATTCGGATCAGCAGCATGGTGTGACCGGTTTTCGCCTTTTGTTGGGCTCGCAGTTTCTACAGAGTGCGTAGCGCAGCCTTAGATGCAGCGAATCAGGACACGCCACAAGTACGTCCCTCCTTCTGCGCAAAGGCCCGATTGAAAACTCAGTTAATAATAGGCCAGATCCGCCCGCTCCACCTTCACCCTCCGCCGGTCCGTCTGCCCCTGCTCATCCACCACCACGATTTCATAGCGGCCCGCCGTGGCAAAACGATGACGCACCGTCTGGTTGGCCTTGCTGCTGAAACGGTACTCACCGTTGATATACCACTGCAGCTCCCCCACGCCGCCGGCCACACTCAGGTCCACCTGCGGCATGGCATCGGCCTGCACGGCCGTGAGGCGGCTGTTATCCTCCAGCCCCAGAATACGTGGCGCCGGCAGCTGCAGCGGCTGGTCCTCGTGACAGCGGGCATCCAGTGGTGGAATGCGCTGGGCGCGGCGGGCGGAACCCGGCAACCAGGGCTCGATGGCGGAAGGCCAGAGCACGATTTGCGTCGCCAGCGCCTGCACACCGTCGCACAGTGGCGTCACGCGCTTGCCGGTGCCCGCATCCACCCACAGCGGCAACGGATTGCGGCCACTGTTCGGCGTGGGCGGCACGGTGTCGTTCAACACCCAGGCCGTGCGCTGCTGCTCGCACTGGGCGGGAGAATTGCGCGAAGCATCCGTGCCCAGCGGCCAGCAGATGACACGCTGGGTTACGCTGGAAGGCTGTGGTAGCTCGCCGGTATCGTCACGGGCAATCTGCTGGAAAATATCGAACATCAATGGCGCTGCGGTTTCCGCACCGAAGTGGCCGGGCATGGGCGTGCCGTCCGGCCGTCCCACCCACACGCCCACGCTGTAGCGGGTGCTGACACCAATGGACCAGGCATCGCGGAAACCGTAACTGGTGCCGGTCTTCCAGGCGATGGGTTGCTGGCCCAACGTCTGGTGCAGGGTGCGCAGGCGATCCGGGCGCGGCGCCGACTGCAGAATTTTCCACACGATCCAGGCACTGCCCGCATCCAGCAGGTAGCGCTCCTGAAGCGGATCGTCCTCGCGATAGCGCAGCGGCGCACTCTGCCCGCCGCGAGCCAACGAACTGTACACGGTCACCAGCTGCTCCAGCGTGGCACCGGCACCGCCCAGAATCACCGCCAGCCCCGGCACCTGATCACCGGGAATGGTCAGTTTCAATCCGCCCTGCTGCAACCTTGCAGCAAACTGCTGCGGCCCTAGCTGTTCCAGCAGATCCACGGCAGGAATATTCAGCGAGCGCTGCAATGCATCCGCTGCCGACACCGGGCCACTGAAGCCACCGGAAAAATTCCCCGGCCGATAACTGCTGCCACTGCGCGGCGCATCGGACAGCAGGGATTCGGAATGGATCAGGCCCTGCTCCAGCGCCATCGCAAACAGAAACGGTTTGAGCGTGGAACCGGGCGAGCGCACCGCCTGCACCATGTCGAGATAACCGAAGCGGGCCTGGTTGCCGAAATCCGCTGTGCCTACATAAGCGCGCACGCGCATGTCGCTGTTGTCCACCACCAGAATCGCCAGCGAACTTTGCGCCGGCAACACGTTGCGATAACGCGCCACATAATCTTCCAGATTGCGCTGCAGCTCGCCGTCGATGGTGCTGCGGATCACACTGGATTCGCGATGGCGCTGCACCAGGGTGCTGGCCAGCAGCGGCGCATTTTGGGGCGGGCGCAGACTGCTGGCATACACGGTTTCCTGTTTCGCATCCGCCACCGTGCGCGCGCCCCACACGCCGAGTTTTTCCATGCGGTCAAGCACCTTGTCCCGCGCTACCTGCGCACGCTCGGGATTGCGGTCGGGGCGAATCCGCGTGGGTGATTGCGGCAGCACGGCGAGCAGCGCTGCTTCACCGTGGGTGAGCGCACTGGCTGGCTTGTCGAGATAGGCATAGGCCGCCGCCTGCACGCCTTCCACCGTGCCACCGAACGGCGCGATGTTCAGATATAGCTGCAATATTTCACGTTTGCTTAAATGCCATTCCAGCTGCAGTGCCCGCAGCATCTGGTAGCCCTTGCCCGGCACCGTGCGCGCATGGGGGTGCAGCAGCCGCGCCACCTGCATGCTGATGGTGGAGCCGCCGGACACCACATGACCGTTCAGCGTGGCCTGCAACAATGCCCGCAGCATCGCCAGCGGATTGATGCCGGGGTGATGCCAGAACGCGCGATCCTCGTAATTCAACAGCGCTTCCACATACAGCGGCGACACTTCATCCAGTTTTATGGGATAGCGCCACACACCCTTGGGATCAGGAAATACCCGCAGCGGACGCCCGCTGCTGTCGGTGACAACGCGGGCGAACAGCGCGTCATCGCCGGGCAGATTCAGTGGAAAAGTTTTGTCGAGAACGAACAGCGTTGCCAGTAACAACGCGCAGCAGGATGCAACCAGACGCCAGCGACTACCCAGCAACACGGGCGCCAGCCGCAGCACAAATCTGCCAGCACCGGCCGCGAAAAATGGCGGCAAGTGCGTCAGAGTTGTTGCGTTGTTCTGCTGGTTTGTCTGCACGTTCAATCCTGTCCTTCCACTGCCATTGCGCACAGGTGTTTAACGCGGCGACACTTTCACACTGTCAGTCGTCACGCCCACGCCGCGGCGCTGCGCCCGGTACATGTCCTCCACATAGGGTGGCGGCACGCGGTAGTCGCCCGGTGTCACTGCCCGCATCAGGTAGAACAGGTGGCCGCGATCCCAGCGCACATCCAGCGCTGCCACATAACGGTCGTCGCGGTATTCCTGATGCATCACTTTGGCGTAGCCTTGCAGTTCCTGCAGGGTTTTGCCGTCGATGCGGAAATCCGTCAGCTTTACCGCATGTTCCAGATTCTGGTTTTCCAGTTCGAAACCGGCGGGCAGCATGTCCACGATCAGGGATTCCGGCGCGATGGTGTCGGAATCCACTTCCAGATGCACCAGCACCAGATCTCCGCCACGCACCTGGCTCAGCTGCATCGCTTTGCCTTCCGGCGAGAAATATTGACGACGGATGCGGTAGCCCTGGTCTTCCACCGGCGTGGGTTTGGTGAGCGGATAGCCCGACACCTGCGCCGACGCAAACAGACGACCGTTGCCGGTGTTGGAAACCTGGATGGATTTCTGCAAGGTGTCGCCCTCGAACTTGCGATAGGCATTGCCGGATTGCGTCAGCAGTTCATCCGCATCGCCCACCCGCAATTTCGCCATCCAGTTTTCGCCAGTGGTGGATTCCAGCATCACGCCCGCCATGAACAGCGCATTGCGTTCCTGCGTGCTCAGCCACTGTGTCTGCTTCAGGTCAGCGGCCAGGCTGTAACTCAGGGTCAGCGCGTGTTCGGTGTGAATCTGCTGCTTCAGCAGCAGGTAAATCATCATGGCCTGGTCGCGCACCGGGCTGCCGTAATCCGCCAGATAATTCTTTTCACTGCGCACTTTCACCAGCGCCTCGTTGATGGCGACATCGGCGCGGGACTGATCCCCCGCCAGCTGCAGTGCAATACCCAGATGCAGCAGCGGCAAACCGGATTCGCTCTGGCTGCGGAACTGGTCGTGCAGGGTGCGCAGCGATGCCAGCGGCGCCTTGTTCAGCCGCGCCAGCACATAACCGGCATACGCCTTGTAGGAGAACCGGTAGTGATCCATGTCGTCGGTGTAACGCTGCTCGAACAGGCTGCCGGTGCGGTTCACATATTCGGTGAGCCGGTTCAGCGCTTTTTCCAGCATCGCCGGCGGCACGGAAAAGCCCTGCTCCTGCACATTCAGCATGAAGTCGGTGACATATACGGTAAGCCAGTGTTCTTCCGGCGAGGTGTCGTCCCACAAACCGAAACCACCGTTGCTGGCCTGCATGCCGGCAATGCGGGTCAGTGCAATATCGATGCGCTCGGCGCGCTGCTGCGCGGTCACCGGCGTCATGTTGAAGCGGGCCTGATTCTGTTCCGTGGCCAGCGCATACGGATAGGCGCTGCTGCTGGTCTGCTCCAGACAACCATAGGGATAATGCAGCAGATCGCGAATATGTACCGGCAGATTCAGGTTGGCCTTGTTGCCCACTGACAACAACATTTCCGCCGTGGCGCCGTGCAGATCCTTGAACAGCGTTGACGGCACGGTAAATTCCGCACCCGGGTCCAGGATCGCGTTAGCCATGCGGATTTCCGCCGGATAGGCCGGACGCAAACCGATTTTCCATTCACGCTCGATGGTGGTGAAACCTTCGCCTGCCACGCGGATTTTCACGCTACCCTGCTGCAGGTTGTCACCCTTGATGGTGAACGGCAGCGTGGTTTTGCGATCGGCTTCCAGTGCCACGGTTTTTTCCACCGTCGACATTTCCAGCCCCGCGCCAGTGCTGATTTCCACTTTCAGGTTCTGCGCCATGCCGGTCATGTTGTGCAGATCGAACGCGGCAGTGGCGGTATCGCCCAGCGCCAGGAAACGCGGCAGACCCAGATCCGTCACCAGCGGCGCGGCAATAGTAGTTTCCTGCTCGGCGCTGGCGAATTTCGATTCGCCGAACGCCAGCGCCATCACCCGCACCTTGCCGTTGAAATAGGGAATCGGCAGATCGACCTGCGCCTTGCCTTTGTCATCCAGTTTCACCGGCGCGTTGAACAGCGACACGATCTGCACATCGGAATCCGGTTCCTTGCCACCGCGCGCCAGATCGGCGTCACCACCGAAGCGGATTTTCGCTTTGGCGAAATCATTCAGCTCGATCAGGTTGCCGTAAATATCGCGGCTGTCCACGCTGTAACGGCGGCGACCGAAAAAGCCTGCCACCGGATCGGGGGTTTTGAATTCGCTGATATTGAGCACACCCACATCCACCGCCGCCAGCGTGACGTAACCATTGGCGAAAGGCGCGCCGGTGGCATCCAGCACGGTGATCTCGCTGCGCAAGTCAGTATCCGGCTGCATTTTTTCCGGCGCTTTCAGTTCCAGGCTCAGTTTGCGGTCGCTGCGATCCAGCGGCAGATGCACCAAACCAAACGCACGATTGGGCGTGATCTGTTCCTTGCGACTGGCGGGGCGCAGCACCACGGCGGACACATGAATGTCGTGGCGGTTCCACTCGGCGGCGATCGGGATTTCCACGGTGGTCTGGGGCTGGTCCATGCGCACGCGCTTGAGCCACAGCGGCTGGTTCGATTCCACCATGATCAGCGCTTCGCCCGCGTGCGGGCTGTTCACCTGCAGTTTCGCCACGTCACCGGGTTTGTAGGTGCCCTTGTCCAGCGCCAGCGTCACGATGTCGGGGCGCACGGATTTGTCGGCGCGCTGGCTTTCCTGCCAGTCGGCATACCAGTCTTCACCGGCATGGAAACGCACGGTGGTCACGGCGCCGCTGGACGGATCTTTCACTTCCAGACGGTAGCGGCCCCAGTCCACGTTGAAGGAAATTTTGTTGGCGCCGGTCTGTGCCTGCAGTGCCAGGGTCTGCGAACGTTCGACATATTCCTTTTCCGTGAACTGGTAATGCCAGCCTTCATTGTCGTTGTATTCCCAGTAGTACTGGCGATCCTCGCGCACCAGGTTCACCTGCACGCTGCTGGCTGCCTGCAATGCGCCTTCCGCATCCACCTGCACCAGATCGAAATCCACCACGGAATTCGATGGAGGATTCTTGCCTGTGGCGAAGGAAGGCCGCACGCCGAACTGGATATTGCCGGGCCAGACGCGGGCGCGGTAACTGCGCACCACAGGACGACCGCCGGTTTCATACAAACTGCTCACCAATTGAATCTGCAGCGGCGAGTGCACACTGGCCCAGCGTGAATCAATGTTGACGATGGTGTTGCCGGCTTCATCCAGGAACTGGTCCGGCAGATCGAAACGGGCTGTGGATTGCGCCTCGGTTTCATCGCCAAACAGATAGCCCTTGTATTGCGGCAGTGCTTCCCGCAACAGGCTCACCTGCGCCGTGCCACTCAGGCGATTGCCCGATGCCGGCGCGCCATACAGATACATGCCTTTGACCGGAATGCGCACCGGTTCTTCCGCGTCGAACTGCAGCGGTTCCTGCTGGCCGTCGTTGAACGTGAGCGCCATCCGTTCCGGCAGGAAATCCTCCACCTTGAATTCATAGCTGGTGTTGCCGCCCGCCAGATTGGTGACATCGAAACGCCAGTTGCCGCGCGCGGCATTGCCCGGAAGGGTGAAGCGGTACAGGTAGTACGCCATGTCCTGTGGCTGCAGCAACGCCTGCTGCACGATCTGGCCATCGGGCTGATGGATTGCAATGTTGAGCGGCTGGTTCTGCACCATGAAACCGTCGCCGTCCCGCAGCAGCGCGCTGAAATCGATGGTCTCGCCCGGGCGGAACAAATCACGCGGCGTGTAGACGAACGCTTCCTGCGGCAACTGCGGCCGGTTGCCCAGATCGAATTCCGACAGGTCCAGCGCCGGCCCCTGCAGTTGCAGCAGCGCGATCTGTTTGCCATTGCGGGCCAGCAGATACGATCCGGTGTTGATGTCGCCGTTAAAACGCGCTTCGCCCTCCGGCGAGGTTTCCCGCTCCTGCACCACGTTGCCCTGGGCATCCATGATCGCGATGGAAATGCCGTCCAGCGCCGAGCCATCTGCCAGCGACGACGCCAGCACCACCAGCTCGCCCGGGTACTGGCGCGCATGCAGGCCAATGTCGGTGACCACAAAATAGGTGACATAGCGGCGGTAATCGTAATCGCCGGCTTCATCCATCACCGCGACATAAAAACCCGGTTCCTGCAGTTCGGGAATGTCTTCCACCGGAATGGACTGCTTCACCAGCGTGTTTTCCGGGGGATTCAGATCGAAGCGGCCGCTATACGCCAGCTTGCCCCAGCCACGCAGCTGGTCGTAGCGGTAAAAGCGGTTCTGGTAACTCTCGCTCAGGTGGCGCTGGAAATCGGCGATGTGTGCCTGATCCAGACGGTGGAAGTCGATGTTCACTTCCTTCACGTTGATGGCGGTGATCGGGATACCGTTGGTGAGATGGGCCGGCAGCACACTGCCTTCACTGGCAAAGCCGATCGCGGGGCGCACATCGCGGGTGGTCAGCTGGCGGGTGACGGATTCTTTCAATTCGATGCCGGTGAGCGCAGGCAGGCCACGGTGCACGGTTACTTCATATTCGGTACGCGGTGCGCTGGCGGGAAAATACAGGGTGCGGCGGTCGTCCGCGAGAATCCAGGCGCCGTCCACCGTCGCGCCCTGACGCTGGCTCACCGCCAGGAAGCGCTGGAAATCGCTTTTCGGGTCCAGCGGCACCGACAGGGTCACCGCGATGGCGTTCTTGCCCTGCCATTCCCGCTCCGACACATCCAGCACCGTCAGTTCAGCGCCGGCGAAGCGCTCGCGCAAGGTTTCCAGCGACTCCACCGGCGCGCCCTTGCCACCGCTGGCGGCCTGGTCGGAGGATTCGGAACAGGCTGCAAGGAACAGCCCCAGCAGCACAACAAGCAACAATCTGCGGATGGTCACGGTCATCTCCCTGTGAGTGGTGGGCCCGGCGGAGGCAATGGGGTTGGCAATACTATAGTCAATTCACCGGCGGGCATTATGGCGAATTAAGGCACGTGCACGATAAATAGTGACGTCGCTGCGGCTCGCATCCAATCCACTTGTGCCTTGACTCCCCCCACCCACCGACTACCATAGCCCTAATTCCCGCTACCTGCCGTCTGCATGAACCGATTCCGCTCGCTGTACCTGCTCAGTATTCCGGTCCTGGCGATGGGATGCGTCTTCCTGTTGTATGGTCTGCTGTCACTGCTGCTGTTCAGGGATCAACTGCACATCCCCTTCTTCGAACTGGCCGCCGGCACAATGCTCGCCGGCATTGCCGGCCTGTTCGGCATTTCCCGCAAACTGGAAAACATCGGCTACCGCGAATCCCTGCTGTTCGTCACGCTGACCTGGTCGATGTTAGGCCTGCTGGGCGGGCTGCCGTTCATGCTGATCAACGGCCTGAGCTTTACCGACGCCACCTTCGAGGCCATCTCCGGCCTCACCACCACCGGCGCCACCACCATCACCGGGCTGGACGGCCTGCCCAAATCCCTGCTGATGTACCGCCAGTTCCTGCACTGGATGGGTGGCCTGGGGGTGATCATTTTCGTGGTGGCGATCATGCCGATGCTGAACATCGGTGGCATGCGGCTGTACAAGGCGGAAACGCCAGGGCCGGTGAAGGGGGAAAAACTGGCGCCGCGCATTTCCCATACCGCGCGTTACCTGTGGTACGTGTACGTGGCGATCACGCTGGCCTGCATAGCGGCGTTCTGGCTGGCGGGAATGGATCTGTTCGAAGCGGTGGCCCATGCCTTCGCCACCGTGTCCACCGGCGGCTTTTCCACCCACGATGCCAGCCTCAGCTATTTCAAAAGCCCGGCCATTGAACTGGTGGCCATCGTGTTCATGCTGCTGGGGGCGATGAACTTCGGCTTGCACTTCGTCGTGTTCAGCAACCGCCGTCTGTGGCTGTACTGGCGCGACGAGGAAACCCGCTGGCTGCTCTACATCGTGGCGGGCGCCATACTGTTGGCCGCTGCCACGCTCTGGTGGGACGGCAAGTACGACGCCCTCACCAGTCTGCGCCACAGCGCATTCCAGGTGGTGTCATTCCTCACCAGCACCGGCTTTGTCACAGCGGATTACACGGTGTGGCCCGGCGCCGTCATTCTGCTGCTGATCATCCTGCAATACATCGGCGGCTGCGCCGGCTCCACCGCCGGTGGCAACAAGGTGGTGCGCAATGCCATCACCATGAAGGCGATTTTTCTGGAAGTGAAATACCTGGTGCACCCGCGTGGCGTGTTCTCGCTGAAATTCAACCGGCGGCCAGTGGAGCGGGACGTAATGGATTCGGTGAAGGCCTACATGTTTTGCGCGGCGGCGCTGACGATCATGATTACGCTGCTATTGATGGGAACCGGCTTGGATTTTCTGACTGCATTGTCGGGCGTGTCCGCCTGCATGAACGTGAATGGTCCGGCCTTCGGCGCACTGGGCAGCAATTTCATTCCGCTCAGCGACACCGCCACCTGGATTCTCAGCGCCACCATGATCCTGGGACGACTGGAATTCTTCACCGTGCTGGTGTTGTTGCATCCGGCGTTCTGGCGGCGGTGATTGATAAAAGCCCCGCCGGAAGTTTGAAGCTGGACACGCCGTAAACCCATCCCTGAGGGCTGCTCCGCGGCATCCCTGCCGCAGAGCGTCCAGTTTCAAACTTCCGGCGGGGCTTTTATCGCGTATCGCGCCAAATTCTGTTTCACAACCGCAGGCTGCCATCCCTGATCTGCCCCAGCACGCCAGCATCCAGCGGCCGGTAACCGGCATCTTTGCCGGCGAAATAAAACAGCGGATCGCTCACCACTGCCGGATCGAAACCCTCACTCTTCAATTCCACCTTGCGGTTCTTGAAGGTGCCGGTGATTTCGTGCTCCTCGCGCATCCGCAGGAACAGGGGAATGGCGTAGACCGGCAGCTGCCGCGCCAGGGTATCCGCCAGTGCCTGCAGATCGAATTCCGTCAGAGGCACACGCAGTGTCAGCGCCGCCATGCCGGCACGGCCATCGGCGTTGGGCACCTGCACGCCATACACCACCGCCTGTTCCACCTGCTCGAACTGGTTGAGCGCGGCTTCCACTTCGGTGGTGGCCACGTTCTCGCCTTTCCAGCGGAAGGTGTCGCCCAGCCGGTCCACGAACTGGATGTGGCGGAAACCCTGGTCGCGCACCAGATCACCGGTATTGAACCAGCTGTCACCCTGGGCGAAAACATTGTGCAGCAGTTTTTTCTCGCTGGCCTTGTCGTCGGTGTAGCCATCGTATGGCGCCCGCTTGCTGATTTCCGTGATCAGCAGGCCGACGCCACCGGCCGGCACCCGCTGCAGAAAGCCGCGGCTGTCACGCACCGGCAGTTCGGTTTCCGGATCGCAGGCGACGATGGCGAACGGCAGCGGGCAGAAGCCGGCGGTGCCGTCCAGGTTGAAGGCGTTGACGAAGCCCAGGTTGCATTCGCTGGCGCCGTAGAATTCGGCGATGCGGGGAATACCGAAGCGCTGTTTGAATTCCTGCCAGATTTCCGGCCGCAGACCATTGCCAATGATCACGCGCACCCGGTGCCGGCGGTCATCCTGCGACGGCGGCTGGTTCAGCAGATAGCGGCACAGTTCGCCGATGTAGCAGAACGCGGTGGCATTGTGCTGGCGGACTTCTTTCCAGAATGCCGAGGCGCTGAATTTGCGCGTCAGCGCCAGGCAGGCTCCGCTGCCCAACACGGCGGCCCAGCTCACGGTGAGTGCGTTGTTGTGGTACAGCGGCAGCGGCGTGTACAGCACATCATCCGCATGCAGGCGCAGCGCCATCATGCCCAGGCCGGACATGCCCAGCAGCCAGCGGTAATGGGTCATCACCGATGCCTTGGGCATGCCGGTGGTGCCCGAAGTGAAAATGTAGAAACAGGGTTGCTTCATCAACACTTTGGCAGTACTGGCGGGATTGCGGTCCGGCAGCGAGCGGATTTCCTGCTTCAGATCCAGATAGCCGGCGGGCCGTTCCAGATCCTTGTTGTCAGAACCAGGATTGGGCAACCAGTAGTGCCAGATGTCGGTGCTCTGCAGCGGGCTGTACTGAGTCGTCTCCAGCGCCGCCACACTCTCGGCCGAGGTCACCATCAGCTTGGGTTTGATCAGGCCGATGCTGTGGGCCAGCACCGCATCACGCTGGTTGAAGTTGAGCATGCCGGCCACCGCGCCCAGCTTCACCGCCGCCGCCACGCACACCAGCATTTCCGGGCGGTTCTCCATCAGCAGGCCCACCACGTCGCCGCTGCGCACGCCCTGCTTCTCGAACAGCGCCGCCACCCGGTTCACCCAGGCGTTGAAGGCACCGTAATTCCACTCGCGTTCACCGAAGCGCAGCGCCGGCCGCTGCGGATGGCGCCGGGCCTGTTCCTCCAGCAGCAGGCCGATGGACCATGCGCGGTCGGGACTGGACCGCAGCATGTTCAGCATCCCGCGGGCAACCTGGGGCGCGTCCGGAATGAAGTCCAGGGCGCCACTCAGGATTCCGGCAACGGAAACGCGGTCGAAGGAGTGGGTCATACGTCTTCCGGCATCTGGTTATGCAGTTTCACCGGCTGGCCCCGCTTGGAGCGCATGCGGATGTTGATTGCCTCCACGCCCAGCGAGAAGCCCATCGCGACATAGATATAAGCCTTGGGAATGTGCACGCCAAAGCCTTCCGCCATCAGGGTGAAGCCCACCAGGATCAGGAAACTGAGCGCCAGCATTTTCAGCGAGGGGTGGCGATCGACGAAATCGCCGATGGTCTTGGCGGCGAACATCATCATGAACACCGCGATCATGATGGCGATCACCATGATCGGCACATGCTGGGACAGACCCACGGCGGTGATGACGGAATCCAGCGAGAACACGATGTCGATGATGGCGATCTGCACCAGGATGATGAAAAACGCGTTGGCCTTGCCGGCCTGCTTCTGTGCCTCTTCCTCGCCTTCCAGTGAATTGAAGATTTCCACCGTGCTCTTCCACAGCAGGAAGAAGCCGCCACCGAACAGGATGAAATCACGGCCGGAGAAGCCGCGCTCGATGATGTCGATGGTAAACAGCGGCTCGGTGAGGCTCATCACCCAGGCCAGGGACATCAGCAGGGCGATCCGGGTGAACATGGCCAGGCCCAGGCCCATGACGCGGGCTTTCTGACGCTGGTGTTCCGGCAGCCGGCTTACCAGGATGGAAATGAAGATGATGTTGTCGATGCCCAGCACGATTTCCAGTGCGGTCAGGGTAGCCAGGGCAACCCAGGCGCTAGGATCTGCAATCCACTCAAACATTGTTCGGTCTCGGTACTAGAAGGGACCCGTAGAATAACGATTGCCCTGTCGCAGGTAAACCGCCGGAAAAAAGCGGGTTTGGCCGTTCAGGCCGACGGAGCGGTCATCATTTCGGCAACGGTATGCGCGGCTTCCATGCCAGCCACTCCTCTTTCATCTCGGCACTCATGCTGAATACCTCGCCGGGCTGGGCCTGGGGCAGCGCCAGGGCATCGTCCGGCGTAGCGAAAGCGATGCCGCCCGCGAGGATGGATTCCAGCGAGTCGGTCTTGATCTTCGCGCCCTTGAACAGGCCCACATCGATGCTGACGCCGCTGGCGTTCCAGAAGCGGCTGCCCTTGCGCACCAGCGCCGTGAAGCGCGGCTCGATGTTGATGAACACCAGAATGTGGTCGGCGGTGTCCCCCAGGCGGTAGCCGGTGACCTTGCCTACCGGCACCTCGCGGTAATACACCGCCAATCCTTCCTTGATGGAACCAAGCCGGGGCGTGGTGAGAATCAGGTTGAGTCCGCCGCGCTCGCCGGTTTTCACCGGTGCTTCCAGCTGGCCGAGGAACTGCTTTTTCGCTGGGCCGGTGCCGGGAATCACTTCGAAATAGCGGCCTTTCACCAGCGTATCCAGATTCGAGGCGCCGCTGATGCTGAGCTTGGGCTGCACCAGCCAGAACACCGAGCCGTCGCGGGCGAAGCGGTCCGGCTGCACGTGCAGCAGGGCCTGCATGATCACGCCGCTGAGATCCGGTTTCAGTTTGACGCTCTTGATGGTGCCCACCTGGATGCCCTGGAAGCGGATGGCGGTGCCGGTTTCGATGCCGTCGGCGCTGGCCATGAAAATGTCGATCAGCGTGCCCTGTTCCTGCGCCGCCTCGTAATCCGGATACAACGGAAAGATCGCGCCCTTTCTGGCGGGCACGCCGCTGCCCGGCGGCGGATTGTAGAAGGCGACGCCGCCCTGCAGGATGCTGGCGACGGATTCGGTGCGCAGTGTGACCTTGCTCAGGTTGCCCGACAGACTGACGCCGCTGGCGTTCCAGAAGCGGGAGTTGCTGTTCACCAGGCCGATATATTCCGGCTCGATCAGCAGGTCCACCAGCACGCCGTCGTTTTTCGCCGCCAGACTGAAACCCTGCACGCTGCCAACCTGGATCTTGCGGTACAGCACCGGCGAACCCCGGCTCAGGGAACCCAGTTCATCGGTGCGCAGGCGCAGGCGCAGGCCCGGTTTGCTGTCGTCCGGCAGCGGCGGTTTTTTCAGGGCGTCGAACACCCGGGTGGGAGAACCTTCGCCAATGTCCATTTCGATGTAGTTGCCCTTGAGCAGGGTGTCGAGGCCGGACACGCCGGACAGCGAGATCTGCGGTTTCACCACCCAGAAGCGCGCGCCGGTGTTGAGGTGCTCCTCCATTTCCGGCGGCAGGCTCACGGTGGCTTCGATGGTCTTGTGATCGTCGCTGAGCTTGAGGGATTTCACTTCGCCCGCCTCGAATCCCTTGTACATGATCTTGGTGCCTTTCTCCGCTGGCTTTTCGGCGGAAGCAAAGCGGATGGTGGCGCGCACGCCGCGCTGGGCGCTACCGTAGTCGGGAAACAGGCGGAATTCGGCGCCGTTTTTGGCAGGCGCTTCCGCACTGGTGTCGGTGACGTCGAAGGTGATGCCGCCCTTCACCAGCGACAGCAGCGAATCCATCCGCATGTCGACGCCGTCCAGCCCCGCTTTCACGCGGAAACCGCTGGCGTTCCAGAACCGGGTTTTTTCCGTCACCAGCTGGTCGTAGGGCGGGCGGATATGCACGCCGATGACAACGCGGTCATTGGCGGCATCCAGTTCGTATTCCTGCACGTCGCCCACCACGATTTTCTTGAACATCACCGGCGCGCCGGTATAGATCGAACCCAGATCCTTCGCCAGCAGTTTCAGGTGCAGGCCCGGTACCGTGGAGTCCAGCACCGGCGGCTTTTCCAGCGCGTCGAAATGGCGGGTGGGTTCGCCGTCCAGGCCGATCTTCACGCCGATGTAATTGCCGGTGACGATGGTTTCCAGCCCGGTGACGCCGCTCAGGCTGATCTCGGGTTTCACCAGCCAGAATTGCGTGGTGGTACGCAGCAGCGGTTCGACGCGGCGGTCCATGTCGAGGGTAGCGACGACGCCGGTCATGTCGCTCTGGTCGAGGCGCACATCGCTCACCACGCCGGCGGTGATGCCTTCGTGGATGACCTTGGTCTTGCCCACTTCGATGCCGGTGCCGCTGGGGAAATTGATGGTGATTTCCACCGGCGCTTCCTTCACGGACTTGATCAGCAGCCAGGCGCCGATGGCAGCGGCAATCAACGGCAGCAGCCAGATGATCGACAGGCTTTTCGAAGGCTTGACCAGCGCTTCCTGCAACGGTTCGTCAGACATGGGGTGGTTCCTGTGGTGAATCCTGTAGGGTATGCGGCGCCGGCTGCTCCGGCAGGCCGTCTTCCAGATCCCAGATCAGGCGGGGATCGAAACTCATGGCGGCGAACATGGTGAGCACTACCACGGTGGCGAAGGCGGTGGCGCCGGTGCCGGCGGTGATGGTGGCGACCGCGCCCAGATCCACCAGCGTCACCAGAATGGAAATCATGAACAGGTCGAGCATGGACCAGGCGCCGATCACTTCGATGATGCGGTACAGCACCATGCACTGGCGCTTGTTGAGCTGCCATTTCAGCTGCACCGTGAGCAGCAACACCATGATGCCCACCAGTTTCAGCACCGGCACCACGATGCTGGCGACAAACACCAGTATGGCAATCGGAATCATGCCCGCCTGCGCCAGATGCACCACGCCGGACAGGATGGTGTCGGGCTCGCCTTCGCCGAAATAGATCACCGTCATCACCGGATACAGGTTCGCCGGCAGGATGAAAATCCACGCTGTAATCACCAGCGCCCAGGTGCGGACGATGCTGTTGGGCATGCGCGCGTGCAACACGCTGCCGCAGCGGGGGCAGCAGGACTGGCCCTGCTGCAGATGCGGTGCCAGCTTCACTACCAGGTGGCAGTCGCGGCACAACACCAGGTGGCGGGATCTAGCGGTCGGATAGGCGCGCACGGGCCTGCCCCACTTTTTCCCAGATCGGATGGGTATCGAACAGAATCGCGTTCAGCGTGGTGACGGCCAGCAGGCCGGTGAAACAGGCCATGCCCAGGCCAAGCTGGATTTCCCCCAGGTCGATCATCTTGATGTAGGCCACCAGGATGCCCAGCATGAACACCTCCAGCATGCCCCAGCGGTTGACGTGACTCTGGATTTTCAGCATGAACACCAGCGGTGCGTTGTAGCGGTTCAGTTTCACCAGCAGGCAGATGCCGGTGATCAGGACGAATTCCAGCAGCGGCGCCAGAATGCTGCAGAAAAACACCAGCGCCGCCATCCACCAGTAACCCTGCCGGAACAGCTGGGTGGCGCCCTTGACCATGGTGTCGGCGTTGTTCAGGCCCAGCATGTTGAAGGTCATGATCGGCAGGAAGTTGGCAGGCACGAACAGGATCAGCGCGGTGAGACTGAGGGCGAGGCCACGGTTGATGGAGTCGCGGCGCGGCTTGTACAAGGTGCAGCCACAGCGGGGGCACACCAGTTTCTGGCCCGGATCGGCATGCGCGACCTGCAACAGCGCGTCGCATTCGTGGCAGACCAGTTGGGATTGGTGATGCAGCATGGGGCCGGGTTCGCTCGCGGGAACAGTTGCGGGGATTTTATCCCAGTCAGGCGGGCGTGTCTGTGCGGGTGTGTCGGTGCAGGCGTATCGGTACAGATGGGCGGAAGCGGGGCCACAAAAAAGAAGCCGCCCTTGCAGGCGGCTTCGTAGCAGGTGATTCCCCGGAAAAACTCAGGGCCCGGGGACAAACTCGAAGGCGTTCAGGATCTGGTCCTTCGCGGTGAGGTTGTACAGCAGCTCATGCTCCACGGTACCGCTGATCTGGCGCTCGCCGCGACGCACCAGGGGCTGGCTGTCGAGTGCAGACTCCTCGAACAGGAACGGGTGCGCCTGTTCGTCATCCAGATGGCCCAGCTGCACCACCAGGGCCGGGGTATCCCACTGGATCACATTGACGCCATTCACGATGGTGGCCGTAAACGGCACTTCCGCGATCACCACTTTCTCGGCCCAGTAGTTCATGCTGTTCTGATAATGCTTGACGATGCGCAGCACCGGATTGGCACCGCTGGCATTGCCATCGTCACTGATCAGGTAGCCATTGATGTAGTAGGGATGGTATTCGCTGCCGCCGGCACCGCTCACCACATCCTCACCATCGCCCAGCCACATGCCGGTACCACCGACCGTGCCGCTGTTGAAGTCTGCCGGCGTTGAAACCAGCTCGCCCAGCGCTGTCGCCGCTACCGGGTCCATCTGCTCGTCGGCGTTGAGATCCTCGTAGGATTTGGCAACCACGTTCTGGCATCCGGGATAGGTATCCACCACGTACTGGTTCCAGTCATCGTCGCACCAGAAGCTGTACAGCGACACCTGCTGGGTGAGAGTGGCGAAATAGGCCCGGGCACCGGTGGCGAACAGGCTGTCCGGCGTTATGGCTGCGCTGTAGGTACCCCCCAGCAGCGGCAACATCGGCAGGTTCTCCACATTCAGCTCGCGCAGGTCCACATGCATGCTGGTCAGCGAGGACAGGGTCAGCCCATCGCTGGCGGCCGGCTGTGCAATGGCGGTCTGGCCGGCATCGACGTAACCGCTGATGCGATAACGGTCCTGCACGGTTTCAACGCCCACGTCGGTGATGAAATATTCCAGGCCGGCGAAACTGCTGGTGTCGACCCAGGTGCTGGTGTCCAGGTCGTATTGGAACTGCTGCTCCAGGGCCAGGCTGGAAATGATGCCGTATTCGAATTCCAGCACCTCGGTACCGCTGGCGCCGTCAGTGAAACTGTCACCCTCGAACCAGGCCAGACCCACATCGCCCACACTGTTCTCGGCGATATCGGTACCCGGACTGAAGGTGCCTGTGCCGCTCTGCGCACAACCATCGGCGTTGTCGGTGTAGCTGACATCAAATACTGAACCAGCCACGAAGGTACCACTCAACAGGAAGCTGTCGACAACGTTCTGGATCTGGAACTGGCCGTTGGATGCAATGGTGCCGTAATCCTCCCAGCTGCCGTTTTCATCCTCACCGCTCATCACCAGCTGGTTGCCCAGCTGACGGAACTTCAGGATGTGCGCACGGCCGCCGTTGGTAATGGCCACGCATTGCTGCGTCGACTCATCCCACTCCAGACCGGTGGCGGTGATGCTGGCCAAGTAGACGCCCTGCATGTTCACGCCGGGGTTGGCGCAGGTGGCGTTAGCGGTGTAGGGGCAGGTGTCGCTGTTGTCGCCAGTGCCATCACCATCAGTGTCGCGCTGTTCGCCGGCGTTGTTGGGGAAGGCGTCCTGACTGTCGATCACGCCATCGCTGTCGGCGTCAGCCAGGGTTGCTCCGCCACCGCTGTCGCAGGCATCGCCGAAGCCATCCATATCAGTATCCGTCTGATCGGCGTTGGGCACCATGGGACAATTGTCGTTTGCATCCAGCACGCCATCGTTGTCGCTGTCACCGCCGCTGCCGCCTTCGCAGACATCACCGCGACCGTTGCCGTTTTCATCGAGCTGATCGGCGTTGGCAACGGACGGACAGTTGTCCATGTCATCACTGATGCCGTCACTGTCACTGTCCGGTTTCTGGTAATTGAAGCCAGTGATCAGTTCGTTCAGCGCCACGCCGTTGAAGCCGGTGTGCTGCTGCACGGTGTCGATGGGTGTGAAGTGGCCGGCGCGCAGATACGGGCTGGCATCGGACAGCGCCACCGCCGCCAGCACCACGTTGCGATGCATTTCGAAATCAGCGAAGAACTCGTCGGCATGAATGGTATCCGGAAGGGTGAAACGCAACACCAGCGCGCCGGTACCGGACGGATCAGTGATGTTCCAGTCGGCAGCCACACCTTCAATCTTCTGCGAGAAGTTGTTCGGAGCGGTGTGCGTGTAGAACTCCACGATGCCGCCGGTGCTGACACTGCCACTGACATTGCTGCCGGTCAGCCAGGCGAACACATGGGTTTCACTGTTGCCGTTGTAAATACGACCCACGGGCACTCCGCCGATGGGCGTAGTGGGCACGGAACCGTTGGCATGCAACACATCGCTCAGCGCGTCCGCCAGGTTGTCGGTAGTGAGATCCTGATCGTTGCCCGAGACCGGGAAGCCCTGCAAGATCCAGTTTTCACACAGCAGCAGTTCAGACTTCGACATGTTCAGGTCGCAGAGGATTTCGTACTCATCCATCAGCGCGGTGACGCTGACACCCACACCACGGGCGTTGGCACCGGCGAAATCCGCAGCAGGATCGGCCAGGCCTTCCTCCCATTCCTCGCCTGCCAGTTCGCGCATGGGCAGACCAGTGATGGCGCTGGCATAACCTGCCACTTCCCAGCGGCTGCCGTAATTGCCGGTGGTGCCGCGTGCCAGGACTGCGGTCTGGGCCGGTGTGCCATCCACGACGGGTGCATCGGCGAACTCGTTCCAGCCGGTGGCGCTCAGCATCCAGGTGGTGCGATCGTCCAGTGCCCAGTCGCTGCCGGTCCAGCCGTAATCAGCGCTGCCATCGGTGGAAATGGTGGTGTAACCGAATTCAAAAATTTCCATGCCGGTGTCTTGAACGTTAAAGCGCCAGCTGTCGGTGAAGCCCAGGCCCAGATCCGTGCCGGCACCGTCCAGCAGTGCGCTGGCGGCAACCTGCGGCATACGACTGAGGCCGCCGCTGAAGGTGTAGGCACAGGTGGCGGTGACAGTGCCAGTCTGGTTTTCACCGCTGTAGACAGTCACGGTTTCGGTGATGGTGACACCGTTCATGGCCGCCGGATTTTCCAGATCGTCC
Organism: Gammaproteobacteria bacterium; assembly: GCA_013178375.1. GTDB lineage: Bacteria > Pseudomonadota > Gammaproteobacteria > Pseudomonadales > Ketobacteraceae > Ch67. The sequence goes on along the minus strand of JABLXQ010000006.1, from coordinate 51,421 downwards.
AGAGTGCCGGTGAAGCTGAAGCTTTCGCGCACGCTGAACTGGAAGCCACTCTGACCGTACTGGTTCCAGCCGTCATCGGTGTTGCCGAACTGCACGTTGCCAAGGCCGTCCAGGGTGCCGCTGTCACCGTCGCCACCGTCTCCGTCGCCACCAAAGGCCAGCTGGATGTTGTTGCCATTCTGCTTGACGAAGGCGATGCCGGCTTTCTTGCTGCCCACATTGGTGTGGCAGATGTCAGCCAGGTTGCCACCGCCGGGCACGGTGCCGGTTTCGGATTCAGTCGCAGCAGTGATGGCAGCCAGCCAGAAACCGACGATGTTCGCGGGGGCTGCTTCACACGCATCGCCCACACCGTTGTCGTTGCCGTCGGCCTGATTTCCGTTGCTGACCAGCGGGCAGTTGTCGTTGGCGTCGGCCACGGTGTCGTTGTCATCGTCCGCGTCGCAGACGTTGCCGGTGGCATCGTTGTCGCTGTTGAGCTGGTCGGTGTTGCTGATCAGCCCGCAGTTGTCTGAGCCGTCATTGACCGTGTCACTGTCGGTGTCGGCCAGCAGCGGGTTGGTGCCGTTGGTAGCTTCGGTGGTGTCGCTGACGCCATCGTTGTCGTCATCGCTGTCGCAGACGTTGCCCAGGTCGTCGTCACCGTTGTTGGCCTGATCGGTATTCGCTACCTGCGGGCAGTTGTCACCGTTGTTGCCCACGGTGTCGTTGTCGCTGTCGGCAGTTTCATTGGCGTTGAGCGGGAAGGCATCGGCAGCATCGCCCACGCCGTCACCATCGTCATCGCCGTCGCAGACGTTGCCCATGCTGTCTGCATCGGTGTTGAGCTGATCGCCGTTGCTCACCAGCGGGCAGTTATCGCTACCGTCGGCCACGCTGTCGTTGTCGTCGTCGCTGTCGCAGGCGTCACCACCGTTGGCATCCTGATCCGCGTTGCGCTGATCCTGGTTGGCAATGGCCGGGCAGTTGTCGCTGCCGTCGAACACGCCATCGCTGTCCACGTCCGGGTTGGTCGCGTTGCTGTCGTTGGCATCGGTCACGCCGTCGTTATCGTCATCGGGATCGGCATTGTTGCCGATGCCATCCAGATCCGTGTCGATGGATTCATTGGCATCCAGCGGGAATTTGTCGTCGACATCGGCCACTGTATCGCCGTCATCGTCAGTGTCGGTCTTGTTGCCGGTGCTATCGCTGTCGGTGTCGACAGAATCGGAAGCATCCAGCGGCAGATCGTCATTGGCATCCGGCACGCCGTCGTTATCGTCGTCGGTGTCGGTGGCGTTGCCCACGCCATCCTGGTCGGTGTCGACGAAGGTCGTGCCGGGCACGCTGTTGTTGTTGTCATCCGCATCCTGTTCAGCGGGCCAGCCGTCATTGTCGGCATCGGTCTTGTCGGAGCGGGTGTCGTCCAGCGGGAAGTCGTCGTTGGCGTCGGCCACGCCGTCACCATCGTCATCGGTGTCGGTGTTGTTGCCGATGCCATCGTTATCGGTGTCGACGGCTTCGTTCGCATTGGTGGGGAAGGCATCGAACGCGTCGTTCACGCCGTCGTTGTCATCGTCCTCGTCGCTGTTGTTGCCGGTGCCATCGCTGTCAGCGTCTGCGGATTCATCCTCGTTCAGCGGGAAGGCATCATCACCGTCCAGCACCTCGTCGTTGTCATCATCCTTATCGCAGCCGTTGCCAAAACCATCGGCGTCTGCATCCTGCTGGTCCGGGTTCGGTGTCGATGGGCAATTGTCGAAGGTCAGCCCGGCCAGTTGCGGATCATCCGCCGCCAGGTTGGCGGGGCGCGCAGGAATGCTGTCATTGTCGGAATCGAACGAGGCAAACGGATTCAGCGGGAACGCATCCACGCCATCGAGCGCGCCGTCACCATCGGTATCGCGGGCCAGCGGATTGGAGCCGGCGTCGGCTTCGTCCTCGTCGCTCAGGCCATCGTTGTCATCATCGGTATCGGTGTTGTTGCCAATGCCATCCTTGTCGGTGTCACTCCATTCACCGGAATCCTGGGGAAATTTGTCCGCATCAGCGGCAGCAGTAACGGCCGTATTCGCCACGCCATTGCCGTTGCTGTGGTTGTTGCGGCCATCGCCATCGACATCGTCATCGCTCTTGTCGCCGAAGCCGTCGTTGTCCAGGTCGCTCTGTTCGGCGCCGTTGGTGGGGAAGGCATCGCTGCCGTCCGCAACGCCGTCGTTGTCGTCATCGCTATCGGTGGTGTTGCCGACGCCATCGCCATCACTGTCGACAAACGCAGTGCCAGGAATAGTGTCGTCGTTGTCGTTGCCATCCTGTTCGGTGGGCCAGCCGTCACTGTCCACATCGCTGGCGTTGGATTTGCTTTCATCCAGGGGGAAATCGTCGTCGCCATCCATCACGCCGTCGGCATCATCATCGGTATCGGCATTGTTGCCGGTGCCATCGGTGTCGGTGTCGGTGGTTTCGCTGCTGTTCAGCGGGAAGGCGTCGTTGGCATCGGCCACGCCGTCGCCATCATCATCGTTGTCGGCATTGTTGCCGATGCCATCCTTGTCGGTATCGGTGGTTTCGCCATTGTCCTGCGGGAAAGCGTCGCTTTCATTGGGTGTGCCGTCGTCGTCCAGATCCGGATCTTTCTGCGCCGGCTGCATTTCCACTTCAGTGTTTTCGTCGATCTCGGTTTCAACGCCATCATTGCCGGTGGATTCGATTTCGCCCACCAGAATGGCCGCCATGTCGCCCACGGTACGGCCCTGTGGATCATTGGGCACCGGCAGGGATGATGGGTCCTGATCCAGCAGTTGCAGGGTGGCAGTGGCTACGTCGGCATCGCCGTCGTAAATCGCCTGCGGTGTGCCATCCACTTCACCGTCGATTGTACCGTCAGCCAAATCCTCGGTCATCGCGGTCAGCATTGCTACCGGATCGGTGCCGCCCAGAGCGTTTGCCATCTGATCGATTACGGATGCCAGTGCCTGCACGGCGGAACGGTAAGCGGCCACCTGTTCCTGCTCAGCGACGGTGTCAGTGTTTTCATCCAGGATCGGCGAGGTAGTGAAAATATCGGTGGTGCTGTCGAGGCCAAAGCCGACGGTGGATTTCACCTGCGCGGCTGCGTTGCCCAGTTCAGTCAGCAGATCGTCGGTGCTGCCACCAATGCCGTTGGCGGCGATGGCCAGGTCGGTGGCCATGGTGGTAAGCAACGTCGCGTATACAGGGCGGTCGCTCGTCAGCATGTCGGCGGTGACGACGGTGCGCAGGGTGCCCACCACCGGTGCCAGACATTCGGCAATCACATCGATGGTGCCGCTGACGTCGTCGTCGCTGCAGGCAGTCAGATCGCGGGAATCGGCATCGGCGGTAAATTCCAGCAGATAGGGCGCGTCGGCTTCCGCCGGTTTATCAATGCCTTCGATCTGCGCGCGCTCGTCGGTGGTGCCGGTGCCCAGCACATCGCCCTTGTAATCCGCCACGGCAGTGTCGATCTGGTACAGGGTGACAATCGCATTCGCCAGCGGTCCATCCACGCCGGCACCGGACAGGCTCAGCGCGCCACCACCACCTCCGCCACCACCGTCATCGTCGCCGCCACTGCCGCCACCTCCACTGCCACCACTGTCGCAGGCACCCAGCAACGCGGTGAAGGATACAAGCAGGGCAGACAACAACTGACGCATAACGCGGCCTGACGAGGCACGGTGTTCCATGAGCGCACTCCGGTTTTACTGAGAGGGGAAAATTGGGACAGCGTTGTTCAGTCTAGACAAGCAATCGGATTTGCAAGTGCACCGGAACGGGTCCAGCGCCATCGCGCAAAAGTGAAAGCGCCTCAATGCGCGCCGCCGGATTCAGCAATAAAGATGCGCAAACAAAGGCATTTATGGCAGGAACGATACGCACGGTGGAACGCCAGCACGGCATTCAGATGACGGGTTAAGAATGTGAATGGGATATATAACGCACTCGTTATGAAAAATCGGCCTGAAACTTTAAAGCGATCAAGCCGGTTTTTTTCTTTGCAATACTGGATAAATCAACTACGACAGAACACACCTTGCCAGGATCGCGAATCAAAACGGGCCACAACTACCGGTATAACGTACAAAGCCGCCAAAGCAGGCACTGTTCTATACTGGATTTTCATGGTTCAACGTTAGCAGGCGATCAGAACGTGCAAAAACCCTCAACACCGGACGATGAAAGTGCCCGATTGCTGGCGTTACAGCAGTGTTCAATCCTGGACACCCCTCCCGAGGAACGCTTCGACCGCCTTACCCGGCTTGCGAAAACCCTGTTTGGCACTGAAATGGCGCTGGTATCGCTGGTGGACACCGATCGCCAGTGGTTCAAATCGCGACAGGGCCTGGACGCCAGCGAAACCCCGCGCGACATTTCCTTCTGCGGCCACGCCATACTGGGCAGCGACATTCTGGAAGTCACCGACGCCCGGCAAGACCCGCGCTTTGCCGATAACCCGCTGGTCGTCGGCCCGCCTCACATCCGGTTTTATGCAGGTGCCCCGCTAAAAGCGGCCAGTGGCCACCGGGTGGGGACCCTCTGCATCATCGACAGCAAACCCCGCCAGCTCACGCTGCGCGAGCGTAATATGCTCGATGACCTGGCCGGTTGCGTGGAAGAGGAACTCCACCGCATCGACCTGATTCGGCAAGGGCACCGACTGGAGCAGGCTAACCGGATGGGAGAGCTGATTACCCGGGCGCAATCCGAATTCATTGGCAGTATCGACTGGCGTCAGTCATTCAATACTCTGCTGGACGAAATACTGGTACTGACCGGCAGTGAATACGGTTTTATCAGCGAGGTCCTTCGAACCGCCGGCGGTGATCCCTACCTGAAGACCTATGCCATTACCAATATTGCCTGGGATGCCGCCACGCGCGAATTTTATGAAGCCAATGCTCCTACCGGCATGGAATTCTTCAACCTGAAAACCCTGTTCGGGGTCGCCCTGACCAGCGGCGATGCTGTAATCGCGAACAACCCGGCGCAAGATCCCCGCCGCGGCGGATTGCCAGATGGACACCCTCCGCTCAACGCATTTCTGGGCCTGCCGGTACATTATGGTCAGGAAATGGTGGCGATGGTGGGGTTGGCCAACCGGTCCGGTGGATACGATCAGGCCCTGCTCGACTTTCTGCGCCCCCTGACGGCCACCCTGGGCCAGCTGGTGGACGCCGCCCGCACCCGCCAGGCACTGGAAAAGCAGGAAGCCCACATCCGCCACCTGCTGGGGAACCTGCCGGGAACGGTGTATCGCTGCGCCAATGATGCAAGCTGGTCCATGCATTTCATCAGTGACTACGTGCACCCCCTCACCGGTTACCCGGCGTCTGACTTTCTGCCGGCACAGGGCGGCACCCGAACGTTCGCCAGCCTGATCCACCCCGACGACGCGACCATGGTCAACGACAGCGTTCAGAACGACTTGCGTAACCAGCGGGGTTTCCGCATCGAGTATCGCATTCTGCACGCCGATGGCCAGTATCGCTGGGTGCAGGAACTGGGGCGCGGCGTATTCCAGCAGGACGGCAGCCTGCTGTATCTGGATGGATTCATCTGGGACGTCACCGACCGGAAGCGCCTGGAGCAGATGAAGGATGAATTCATCTCCACCGTGAGCCATGAACTGCGAACACCGCTGACATCCATTTCAGCAGCCCTTGGATTATTACAGGGCGGCGCACTGGGTCCGCTGCAAGACAAACAGCGGGAGCTGATCACCATCGCCCACCGCAACAGCCACCGTCTCAGCCTGCTGATCAACGACCTGCTGGACATGGAAAAACTGGCCGCAGGCGAAATGCCCTTCAACATCCAGCCACAATACCTGTTGCCCCTCGTACAGGAAGCACTGGAAGCCAACCGCACCTACGGCTACGAACGCAAGGTCTCGCTGACGCTGAAGCCGGATTCACCGGACGTTTCAGTAGCGGTGGACAGCCAGCGGTTGATGCAGGTGATGTCGAACCTGCTCTCCAACGCCATCAAATTCTCGCCGGAAAATGGTCAAGTGGAGATCGGCATCAGCCTGGCAGACAACAGCGCCCGGATATCGGTTGTCGATCGCGGCCCTGGCATTCCCGCCGCATTCCAGGACCGCATCTTCCAGAAGTTCGCCCAGGCCGATGCCTCCGATTCCCGGCGACAGGGGGGCACCGGACTGGGTCTGGCCATCACGCGGGAACTGGTGGAACGGATGGGAGGGCAAATAGGATTCCTGTCACAGGAAGGGTCCGGCACCACCTTCTTTGTCGATCTGCCCATGGCAACGCCGCTCAACGAGGTAGCGGCATGAGAGCGGGCCGTTTCCTGCTCTCGCCACGCGGAATTTCGGCCTGGATCACCCTGGCGGCCGGCCTGCTCATGACGATTCTGCTGACCCGCTGGCTGTACGAGAACCGGCAGGAAAATGCTGCCGCCCGCTTCGGGCTGATAGCGGCGGATGTGATCAACCGTATTGAAAAACGGCTGAACGACCACGAGCAGATCCTGCTCGGTGGAGCCGGCCTGTTTGATGCGACGGGCACGGTTTCGCGCCAGCAGTGGCATGCCTACGTCTCCCGGCTGCGTCTGGAATACCATTATCCGGGCATCCAGGGTGTTGGTTACAGCCAGGTGATTGCACCTGCCGACCTGCCCCGCCATATCGAGGAAATCCGCAGCAGCGGCTTTCCTGATTACCAGATCCGGCCGCAGGGCGAACGCACGCTCTACACTGCCATTATCTATCTGGAACCCTTTGCTGGCCGCAACCTGGCAGCATTCGGCTTTGACATGTATTCGGAGCGCACCCGCCGTGATGCCATGCAGCGGGCCGTAAACGGCGGCATGACCAGCATCTCCGGCAAAGTGGCGCTCGTCCAGGAAACCTACGACCGGAAACAGGCGGGATTTCTGATGTATGTTCCGGTGTATCAACCTTACCAGCCGCTCACAACGCCCGTCGAGCGCTGGCAGGCGCTGCGCGGATTTGTCTATAGCCCCTACCGCATAGACGACCTGATGCGGGGAATACTTGGGGACCACGACCCTTTTGTCGACATTACTATCCACGACGCTGAAACCCTGTCCGACGAAAGCCTGATGTACGACTCCGCCAGCCTGCGCGAAACACCGCAAACCACTTCTCTCGAGCCCCGGTTCCGGGAGAGCAAGACCATCCGGGCTTTTGGCCAAGGCTGGACCATCAGCATCGCCAACCGTCCAGAATTCCTGGCCAAATTTGAATCCCCACTGGATGTCCTGATTCCGGTGCTGGGAACCGGCGCCAGTCTCTTCCTGTTTGCACTGCTGGTATCCACCTTGGGACGCCGTGAGTCAGCGATGGCGTTGGCTGCCAACATGTCCGCGCGCCGCGCGGAATCGGAAGAGCGCTTTCATCAACTGTTCCTGCATCTTGGCCAGGGGGTCGTCATTCACGAGGCGGACGGGCGCATCAGCGATGCCAATCCCGCTGCCCAGCGCATTCTGGGACTGGATCTTGACCAGATGCGCGGCGCAACCAGTTCCGATCTGCACTGGCATACGGTGCGAGAAGACGGCACTCCGTTCGACGGGCAGGAGCACCCGGCAACGCAGGCGCTGCACCAGGGCGTTCCTGTCACCGATGTGGTAATGGGTGTTTGGCATGTGCTGGAAGGAAACTGGCGCTGGATCCGGGTCGATGCCTATCCGCGGTTTTCCGGCAGCGATCAGCCCGCGCAGCAGGTTTACGCCGTTTTTACCGACATCACGGCCCAGCGGCTGGCCGACGAGGAAGTGCGCTCCGCGCGCAAACGTCTGTCTGATGTACTGTCGGCGGCCTCGGACATTGCCATCATCGCCACCGACACCAGCGGGCTGATCACGATCTTCAACACCGGTGCTGAGCGCATGCTGGGCTATAGCAGCGGCGACATCGCGGGCCGGCACACACTGGAGCAGTTGCATCTGCCCGACGAGCTGCTGGCGCGCAGCCAGGAACTGACCGCTGAACTGGGTCGCCCCGTAAGCGGTTTCCAGGCACTGGTGGAGAAGGCACTGCAACAGGGTTCTGAGACCCGGGAATGGACCTATGTGCGCCAGGATGGCAGCCAGCTTCCGGTGTCGCTGCTGATCAACCCGATCCGCGACCGCCAGGGCGTCACGGGGTTTCTCGGTGTCGCGCAGGACATCACTCTGCGCCGGCAGGCCGAACAGGCCCTGCGCGAACAGGCCAGTCACACCCAGGCCATTCTCGACCACATCATGGACGGCATTATCACCATCAATGCCAGCGGTCTCATCCAGACGGTAAACCCATCAGCCATTCGGGTCTTTGGCTACACTGAACAGGAAATGCTGGGCAGAAATGTAAATATGCTCATGCCAAATCCGCATAGGGACGCCCATGACCAGTACCTGCGCAACTTTCAGCAAACCCGACAAGCCCGTATCATCGGGATTGGCCGGGAGGTCGAAGGCCGGCGCAAGGATGGCAGCCGATTCCCGATGGAATTGGCCGTTTCGGAAGTATATCGCCAGGGAGCACCATTTTATGTGGGCATGGTGCGCGACATCACAGAGCGCAAGCGCATTGACCGCATGAAAAGTGAATTTGTTTCCACTGTCAGCCATGAACTGCGTACGCCGCTGACTGCCATTTCCGGCGCCCTGGGCCTCATATTCGGGGGCGCCATAGGCAAACTGCCGGACAAGGCCGCAGAGCTGATCAGCATCGCCTACAAGAACAGCCAACGCCTCTCCAGCCTGATCAACGATTTGCTCGACATGGAAAAACTGGTGGCCGGCAAAATGTCGATCCAGCTTCAGGAGCAACCCTTGCAACCCCTGATCAGGGATGCTCTGGAAATGAATCGGGCTTATGGCAGCGAACGCAACATTCAGCTGCAATTGACCCGCGACATACCGCCCGTGAACGTGGCAGTGGACAGCCAGCGACTGATGCAGATCCTGTCGAATCTGCTGTCCAACGCCATCAAGTTTTCACCCGCGGGCGCCACGATCGACATCGATGTCACCACCACCCCTCACAGCCAGGTCCGCATCAGCGTGACCGATCGGGGGCCTGGCATTCCCGCCGCCTTTCGCGAACGTATCTTCCAGAAATTTGCCCAGGCCGATTCATCTGACACGCGCCAGAAGGGTGGCACCGGGCTGGGCCTGGCCATTTCACGGGAGCTGGCGGAACGCATGCAGGGTGAAATCGGATTTGAATCAGAAGAAGGTCACGGCTCCTGCTTTTACCTGGATCTGCCGCTGAGCAGTCCCGATCAGACAGTGCAACACGACAAGCAGAATGAACATCCCACCCACAGGGCGAATTCCGCATGAACTCTTTGCAACGAATTCTTTATATCGAGGATGAGCCGGACATTCAGGCAGTGGCCAGCCTCGCACTGGAAGTCGTGGGAGGATTCGCCGTCAAAATCTGCTCATCAGGCGAAGAAGCACTGCGGGAAGCACCTGATTACTGCCCGGAACTGATCCTGCTGGATGTCATGATGCCTGGCATGGATGGACCAACCACGTTGAAGGCCTTGCGGCAGCTGTCTGCGTTGCAGTCGGTGCCCGTGGTGTTCATGACCGCCAAGGTGCAACCCAATGAAGTCAGTCATTATCTATCCCTCGGTGCCTGCGGAGTCATTGCCAAGCCATTCGACCCCATGACACTGGCCAGCAAGGTGCAGGACATCTGGCGCCAGCAGAACCCAGACTAGATGAGTGACCAGCCATGCCATCCGCTAACCTGATCGAACGGCTTGCCAGCCTGCGGCAAGACTACCTGTCTCGTCTCCCGGGGGAGCTGGCGATCGTTGCTGATCTGGCTCGGCGGCTGACAAATAGTACCGAGGATCACGCTACCCTGAAGGAACTCCATTTCCGCCTGCACAGCATTGTGGGTTCGAGCGGCACCTTCGGTCTGACCGCACTCAGTACCGAATGCCGCCGGCTGGAACAGCGCGCCAAGGCATGGCAGGAAGATGCAGCCACACGGCCAGCGCCAGGCGACTATCAAGCATTTATCGACGCCATTGCCGCTCTGCCCGGGCTTTCGGTTGCACCCGATCCTGCCGTAAACAACACGAATTTGGCTCCAGCGGACAGCCCGGTCCCTCATACAGACTCTCTGCCGTTATGGTTGGTGGAACCGGACACGGCATTGGCCCACGACCTGCAACGGCAATTGCAGTCCTTCGGCTATGACGTACGTTGCTTTCATTCACTCAAAGACGCCCGCGCGGCCGCCAACACAAGCCTGCCGGAAATCCTGCTGCTGGAACTGCCGCCGGAAAGCGGTGAGTATCCGCGAGAGGCCGAAGCCAGATTGCGTATCGGGTTCAGCGCCATCAAATGTCCCATCCTGATTCTGGCCAACAGCAACGACTTTGACAGCCGGGCGCGCGCCGTCCGCATCGGTGCCGACGATTTCTTTCCCAAACCGCTGGAAGTACCCCGGTTGATCAACCGGATGGCGCAACTGGTGGCACAGCGCCGCTCGCCCAAACTACGCGTACTGATCGTCGACGATGACACCACGCTGGCAGATCACTACCGGTTGACCCTGCTGGCGGCCGGGATGGAAGCCGACATCCTGCAACAACCACGCGACCTGATCGCCAAACTCGCCGCATTCAACCCTGAACTGGTGCTGATGGACCTGTACATGCCGGAGCATTCCGGTCCGGAACTGGCCGGCGTCATCCGCCAGCACGAGCGTTGGACCAGCCTGCCGATCATTTACCTTTCAGCCGAAACCAATCTGGACCTGCAGATTGAGGCACTGCGGCGGGGTGCCGACGACTTCATTACCAAGCCCATTGCCGATGCAAGCCTGGTTGCCCTGGTGCGCGCCCGGATCGACCGGGGCCGGCAGATCGATACGCTGATCACCCGCGATAGCCTCACCGGGCTGCTGCGTCATGCCAGCATCAAGGAAGCGGCCAGCATTGAGATGAAACGTGCCGCACGCAGTGGGCGTCCGCTCAGCGTTGCCATCGTCGATATCGACCACTTCAAAAAGGTGAACGATACCCATGGCCACGCCACCGGCGACGTGGTCATTACCGCCACCGCCAACCTGTTGCGTCAACGCCTGCGCCAGTCCGACATCATCGGCCGCTACGGGGGCGAAGAATTCCTGATCGTGTTGCCCGAATGCAGTAATGCGGATGCCGAACACCTGCTGAACGATGTCCGCCAACGCTTTGCCACCATCCAGTTTGGCCGCAGTGGCGACGAATTCAGCTGCACCCTGTCGGCGGGTGTGGCCAGTCTGGACGCCTGCGGCCAGGAGCTGCTGTCAGCGGCCGATGCCGCGCTCTATCAGGCCAAGGCTGGTGGTCGCAACAAGATCTGTGTTGCCCAGAAAAGCGCGCCGGATGTCGGGCCGGACACATGAGCCATCATGATGTCCAGTCCATGCTGGTCGCGCTCCGCGCTGACTTTCTGGACGCCGTGCCAGAGCGCTGCGATCAGCTCGAAGCGTTGATTCTTGCCATCGAAAAAAACTGGGATCAGGATAAATTCGAAGCGCTATTCCGCCACGTGCACAGCCTGAAGGGTTCCGGTGGCACCCACGGTCTGGGCATCATCACCGCCATCTGCCACCACCTGGAAAATCTGCTGACGGAAATCCAGCCTTCACATCAGATGACTCGCCCATCCGTTGTGCGTGCGCTGGCCTGTGCAGATCTGCTGCGACAGGCGGAAACCGAAGCCCGTCAGGCTAGGCCCTCGTTCACCACCATTGAAACCAATCTCGACCGGCTGCGCCAACAATCCCTGGCCAGCCGCAAGGCCGGCCTCATTGCGGAATCATCGGCAGCAATGAGCCATTTCTACCAGCAGGTTCTGAGTGCCCTTCCGGTACAGCTGCTGGTCGCGGACAACGGGCTGACAGCGCTGGAACACCTGTTGCGGGAACCGTTCGACTTCATCATCGTCGGCCGTGAACTGCGCGAACTCAATGGTGTTGCACTGATATCTGCCTTGCGCACATCGCAGACCCGCAACCAGTTCATCCCTGCTTTTCTGGTCACCAGTCGCCCCGATGGTATTCCGGCTCACGCCGGATTCAACGCCATTATCCTGCGCGATCAGCATCAGGCCACACAGTTGCGCTCTATCGTCGAACAGCAGGTGCTCGACGCCGACAACCCCGGCATCTGACACGTCACTCACCTCAACCCGACGTGGTATCGCCCCCACTCCAGCGCTCCGCCAGTTGCTGGATCAGCGCATACAACACCGGCACCATGAAAATCGCCAGTACCGTCGCCATCAGCATGCCGCCAAAAACCGCCAACCCCAACGTGACGCGCGACGCCGCTCCGGCGCCAGTGGCCAGGATCAGCGGTACCACCCCCAGAATGAACGCCAGCGATGTCATCAGGATCGGCCGCAGACGCTGACGCGCTGCCTCGATCGCCGCATCGCGGATGCTGGCACCCTCCTCCCGTTTCATCTTGGCGAATTCCACGATCAGGATCGCGTTCTTCGCCGCCAGCCCGATCACCAGAATCAAACCAATCTGGGTGTACACGGAACCGGGCGCGCCAGTGATCCAGAGCGCCAGCATGGCACCGAACACACCCAGCGGCAGCGCCAGCAGCACCGCGAACGGCACGGCCCAGCTTTCATACAGTGCCGCCAGAAACAGGAACACCACCAGTACCGCCAATGCCAGAATCGGCAAGGTCTGGCCGGCGGTTTCCTGCTCCTGGCGCGACAGGCCCGCCCATTCGAAACCGTAACCGTCCGGCAGTTGCGCCGCCAGTTCTGCCAGCGCTGCCAGCGCCTCGCCGGAGCAGTAACCGGGCGCGGGATTGCCGCCGATTTCCGCCGCCAGATAGCCGTTGAAACGTTTCAATACTTGCGGCGCGCCGGTTTTTTCCCAGCTCACCAGCGTGGACAGCGGCACCATGGAACCACCGGCGCCGCGCACGTACAGCAGATTCAGCGCACCGGTGTCGGCGCGGAATTCGCTGGCGGCCTGCATGGTGACCTTGTAGGTACGACCGAAGCGGGAAAAATCGTTGATCTGGGTACCGCCCAGCATGGTCTGCAAGGTGGCGAACAGATCCGACAACGACACGCCCAGTTGCTTGGCCTTGTCGCGATCGACTTCCAGCCGCACCGACGGCGTGCTGGATTGCAGCTTTGAAAACGCCATGCCGATTTCCGGCCGCTGCCGCGCCGCCGCCACGAAATCATCTGCCACCTGCTGCAATGCCGCTGCGCCACGCCCGCCCTTGTCCTGCAGCATCAGACTGAAACCGCCGGTGGAGGACAGGCCCGGAATGGGCGGCGGATTGAACGGCATCACCTGCGCTTCCTTCACCGCCTGCACGTCGCGATTGAAGGTCTGCATGATGGTGCGCAATGAAGTTTCGTCCGTGGTGCGCTCGCCCCACTGCTTCAGCCGCACCACCAGCAAACCGGCGTGGGACTGCGGTGTGCCCTGCAATAAATTCACGCCGCTGATGCCGAGGGTTTTCTCCACACCGGGAATCGATCGCGCCACCGTTTCCACCTGTGCCATCACGGCGTTGGTGCGGGCCAGGGTGGACGCTTCCGGCAATTGCACCGACGCCAGGAAATAACCCTGATCCTCGTTCGGCACGAAGGTGGTGGGCACCTGGCGGAACAGTTCGGCGGTAGCCAGCACCAGCGCCACCAGCGTCAGCATCATCAGCAGGCTGCGGCGCAGGGCCATCGTCACACCATTGCCATAGCGCGCGTTAAGCCAGTCGAAACCGTTGTTGAATGCAGCAAAGAAACGCGCCAGCATGCCATGAGGGTGTTCGCCGTGCGGATGATCGGTATGAGGCCGCAGCAACAGAGCGCACAACGCGGGTGTCAACGTCAACGCCACGACCGCCGACAGCAGCACCGACACCGCCACGGTCAAACCGAACTGGCGGAACATCACGCCGGAAATCCCGCCCAGCAACGCCACAGGCACGAACACCGCGCACAGCACCAGTGCAATCGCCACCACTGGCCCCGACACTTCCTGCATCGCCCGCACCGTCGCATCATGGGCAGAAAGCTTGTTCACTTTCATGTGATATTCCACTGCCTCCACCACCACAATGGCGTCGTCCACCACGATGCCGATGGCCAGCACCAGCGCAAACAGCGTCAGCGTGTTGATGGAAAAACCCAGCGCCACGAACAGTGCCAGGGTGCCAATCAGGCTCACCGGCACCGCCAGCATCGGAATCAGGGTGGCACGCCAGCTTTGCAAAAACAGCGTCACCACGATCAGCACCAGCGCCATGGCTTCGAACAGCGTGTGCAGCACTTCAGTCATGGATTCGGTGACGAACAGCGTATTGTCGGTGACGATTTCCAGCGCCAGGTCCGGCGGAAAATTCCGTCCCAGCTGTTCCATCTCCGCACGGATTTTTTCCGCCACATCCAGCGCGTTGGCATCCGGTGTCAGGTTGATGGCGTAGATGGCGGCGGGCTTGCCATTGAAGCTGCCGAAATACAGATAATCCTTCGCCCCCAGTTCGCAGCGCGCCACGTCGCGAATCCGCACGAACTGACCGGCGCCACCGCTTTTCAGAATCACCGCGCAGAATTCTTCCGCCGCCACCAGCCGGCCCTGCACCAGCACCGAATACTGGAACACCTGGTGGGGCGGCGCCGGATACTGGCCCAGCGTGCCCGCCGGCACCTGGATGTTCTGCTCCTTCACCGCCTGCAGAATATCGTTCACCGTGATGCTCTGCTTCGACATGCGGGTGGGATCAAGCCAGATGCGCAAACCAAAATCGCTGCCGTATTCGCTGACGTTGCCCACGCCGGGAATGCGCTTCAACACATCGGTGACGTAAATGCTGCCGTAATTTTTCAGGAACAGCGGATCGTAGGTGCCAGCCGGGGAATGCAACGCGTAATACATCAGCACGTCCGGCGTCTGCTTGCGCAATGTCACGCCCACCTGATTCACTTCCGACGGCAACGACGGCGTGGCGGTGGTCACGCGGTTCTGCGTCAACACCGACGCCATGTCCGCATCCTTGTCCAGACCGAAGGTGACGTTCAGCGAATACAGACCATTGCCGGTGGATTGCGAATCCATGTACAGCATGCCTTCCACGCCGTTCACCTTGTCTTCCACCACTTGCGCCACGCTTTCACGCACTACATCCGCGCTGGCGCCGATGTACTGGGTGGACACATTGATCGTGGGCAGTGTGATACGGGGATACTGGGCGATGGGCAGTACCGCCAATGCCAGCAGACCGCTGAGCGTGATGAACAGAGAAAGCACGATGGCAAACACCGGCCGGTCGATGAAGAAGCGCGCCATGATTCTGCCCTCAACCGTTCGCAGGCGTGGCAGCGGCTTCGACAACTGGCGCTGCCAGCGGCACCGCCTTCACCTGCGCGCCGGGACGCACCTTGTGGTGGCCCTCCACGATCACCTGATCCTGATCTTTCAAGCCATCCTTCACCACCACTTCATCGCCGTAATTCGAACCCAGCACCACTGCGCGCCGTTCCACCTTGCCATCGGCGTCCACCACACTGACAAAGGTTTTATCCAGCACTTCCTGCACCGCCCGCTGCGGAATCAGCATCGCATCCGGCACTGTGGCCACCCGCACCCGCACCCGGGCAAACATGCCGGGCCGCAGCCATTCGTGGGGATTGGGAAACGTGGCCGACACGGCAAAGGTGCCGGTATCGGCAGAAATGGCGCGGTCGGAAAAGGTGATGCGGCCGATCTCGGGATACAGGCTGCCTTCCGCCAGCAACAGTTTCACCCGGATTTCTTCGTAGGTCTGCTGCTCCTGCAAGCGGTCCTGCATCATGCGGATGTATTCGCGCTCGCTGAGAGCGAAATCCACCCGCGCGGTGGCGATGGTGGAAACAGTGGCGAGCAGCGTCTGGTTGGCCATCACCAGCGCACCGACGTTGACCTGGGCGCGGCCAATGCGGCCGTCATAGGGGGAAAGAATCGCGGATTCCCGCAACTGGGTGCGGGCCTGATCCAGCTTGGCGTTGGCCGCCGCATGCGTTGCCACGGCCTGCGCCTGCTTGCTGACAGCATCGTCGTACTGCTGACGGGAAATGGTGCCCTTGCTCACCAGACTCTTGTAGCGGGCGGCGTCGGCCTGTGCCTGATCCAGATTGGCCCTGGCCCGCGCCACTTCCGCCACCGCTTCATCCACTGCCGATTTCAGGCTGTCGCTGTCGATGCGGAACAGCGGCTGGTTCATCGTCACCAGCGTGCCTTCCTGGAATTCCACCGACACCACGCGACCGGTGACCTTGGAACGGATCTCCGCTTCTTCGGTGGCCTTCACCTCGCCGATAAAATCGCGCTCCACCTCCACTGCCCGCCGCTGCGGATTCTGCACGCCCACTTCAGGGATGGCAGCAACCGGCGGCGGCGCCTGATTACAGGCACAAACCAGCAGCGCAAGCAGTGACAGCAATGTTCGAACAGGCATGGCAACCTCCATTTCACCAATCGGCGGGTATCGTATTAATATCGCACGAATCCAGCCCGTAAAAATGCTGCAACACGCGCGGATGCGCAAAAGCATTGACGCCTGTGCGCTTAGCCAGCGGCCAGACTCACGCAATTGCGGCCACTGGCCTTGGCCTGCCGCAGCGCCTGTCCCGCCAGATCCAGCAGCTGATCAGTGCGCGCACCGCTGGCAGGATCGTACAGCAACACACCGACGCTGACCGTCACCATCACCCGCACGCCCGCGCACAGCATGGGGCAGTCCGCCACCTTCATGCGCATCTGCTCCGCCAGCTGCACCGCGCCATCGCCTTTTGTGTCCGGCAACAGCACGCAGAACTGTTCCCCGCCCGTGCGACACAGGATATCCGCCGGACGTTTCAGTTGCAGACGCAGGATTTCCGCCGTCTGCCGCAGGCATTCGTCCCCCGCCAGATGGCCATGGCTGTCGTTGATCTGGCTGAAACGATCGATATCCACCAGCAGCAGGCTGAGGCAGGTGCCCAAATGACGGCAGCGGCGGATTTCCTCCTGCAGGCGGTCGGCAAAATAGTGGCGGTTCTTCAGCCCGGTCAGGCTGTCGGCCTCACTGGCCTGCTCCAGTCCGCGCTGCACCTCGACCATTTCCTGCTGGCGGCCGCGATTGCGCAGTTCCAGTTCGCGGCCATAACTTTCCTGTCCCGCCAGATCCTGCGCCAGCGCCGCCCGCGCAGACTGTTCGCGCTGCACGCGCAGCTGCAACCCTTCCAGATCACGGCCCGCCTGATCCAGCGCCTGTGCCTGCCGCGCCAATTGCAGGTTGCGATCCAGAATATGGCGATCGCCCAGTGCAATGCACAACAGCACCATGTCGAACACCGACGCCCACAGCAGCAGGTTTTCCGACGCTGGCGTGACTTCAATGAAACCGAACTTGTTCAAGCCCATCATGAAAGCGCCGGTCACATACAACGCCCAGCCCATGGCAAACAGGCGGGCAGGACGTTCGCGCAACGCGGCCCGCTGCAACAGCGAGCGCGCCACCAGCACTATCGCCGGCACCGACAGCGCCGACGAACTCACCACCGCCCACTGGATTGGCAGCACCGGCATCACCAGCACACCACCGAAGGCAAACACACGGATCGCGATGAACAACCGGTAGTAAGGAAAGTTTTCCTGGTTCAACTGCAGGAACACGCAGCAGAACCAGGTGGAAAAGCCAATCACCAGAAACGTGGCAATCGCGATGCTGCTGCTCTGCAATCCGATCAGCCCGGGCCAGAACCAGGTGGCGCCCAACCCCTGCCAGCTGACGATAAAAAACAGCAGCGCAAGCACATGGCCGCCATACAGCAGGAAACCGGTTTCCCGCGCGCTGAAATACAGCGCCAGGTTGTACAGCATCATCGCGACCAGCACGCCCAGGAACAGTCCCAGCAGCAGATCGCCCGCTTCCTTCTGCGCCAGGAAAACATCTTCCGGCTGCAGTTGCGCCGGCACCTGCAGCGCGGTTTCCGACTGCACGCGCAGGTAAATGCGATAATGCTTGCCCGCCTCCACGGTGAACGCGAAGGCCGGCTGGCGGAACGGCGCGGCACGCTGGTCCAGCCGCAGCCACAGGCCATCGCGCTGGGAGAATTTCAGCTTGCCATCTTCCAGCACCGCGAACGTCATGTCCGACAGCAGACTGTTTTGCAGCCACAGGCGCCAGGGGCCTGGTGCCAGTTCATCGGGCGCGATGTCGAGACGGAACCACCAGGGTCGCGACTGAAAACCCAGATTGGGCACCTGCCAGCGCGACGCCTCCCATTCCACGGCGGCCTGGTCCAGGGCCACCACATCCGTGAATTCACCCGTGTCCGGCAGCAGTTCCCAGTGTCTGCCATGATCGGCGGACGCCAGCGCCGGCAGCAGCCAGGCCAGCAGGGCCAGCAACACCGCGCGCAACTCAGCCATGGGCCACCCCCGCCGATGGCGCCTCAACGCAAACCCGATCGCCGCCCTGCTGACGGGCCCGGTTCAGTGCCTGCTG
The DNA here is from genome assembly GCA_013178375.1 of Gammaproteobacteria bacterium. Classification (GTDB taxonomy): domain Bacteria; phylum Pseudomonadota; class Gammaproteobacteria; order Pseudomonadales; family Ketobacteraceae; genus Ch67. The sequence continues at coordinate 32,933 of JABLXQ010000006.1, read as the reverse complement.
CGCCAGGCGCACCCAGCTCTCGGGCCGGCCAAACGGCTGCGGCACCAGGGTACCCACGCCGGCACTCACGGTGACGGGCAATGCGATGCTGCCCTGCACGAACGGTTGCTGGCCGATGGCGGCACGAATCGTCTCCGCCAGCGCGCTGGTCCGATCCACGCTCATTCCCGGCAGCAGCACGGCAAACACCTTTTCCTCGAACTGGAACAGGCTGGCGCAATGATGCTGGGTCACCGCCTGGATCCACTCCGCCACCATCCGCAACAACTGGTCGCCGGCGCGCACGCCCCAGCGCTCGCACACCTGGGCAAACTGATCGACACTCACCAGGATCAGGCTGGCCGGCTGGCCGGCACGGGCACTGCGCTCGAATTCTTCCCGCAAGCGTTCGTTGCAGTGATTGCGGTTGTACAGGCCCGTAAGGGGATCCATCCGCGACAGCTCACGCAAACGCTGGCTGGCCTGCTCCAGCGCCGCGCCGCTGTCGTCGATCTCGCGGGCCAGGCGCTCGTTGGTGGCGGTCTGCAGCTGCAGCGCCATGCTGTCGGCGTTGCGCTGCATCTCCGCCGCCCGCAACTGCTGGGACTGCAGCGCGCACTCCTCCTGCAATGCCGCCAGACGCTGGGCACCCCGCTGCAGCGACAACGCCTTCTCATGATTGACACGGTGGCTCAACGCCATGGAAAACAACATGAACTGCGCTAGCGTGGCCAGTGACACGGCATGCTCGGTCAGCAGATTGACCGGCAGCAACCCGGTACGATTGCCCGCCAGGATCAGGACACCCGCCACCAGCACCACCCACCCCATCGCAAACAGCTGCACCGGCCGGTTGTCGGTCTGGTAGTGATAAAACACCGAGATCATCAGCATCAGCGTTGCCGCCAGCGTCAGCAGCACCAGGCCATACACCCCCAGTTCGGTGCCCAGCCAGGGCACCATGAACACCCCCAGCAGCGCCAGCCAGCGCGTCAGCCGCAACAGTTTCAGCAGCGGAAAACCCCGTTGCTCCAGATGCAGGAAATGATCCGCGAACAGCACTCCGCAGAAGATCGACAGCAGACCGCTGCCCAGCCACACCGACGCATTCAGCTGAATCTGGCCGGGCCAGAAAAAGCGCAGGCTGATGCCCCGCAGCTGGCAATGGAACAGGATCAGCGCCGCCATGAACAGCGCGAATTCCAGATACAACCGGTGCCGCAACACGGCGAACAGAAAAAAGTTGTACAGCAGCAGTACCACCAGCATGCCGAAGAACAACCCCAGGGTGAGGTTTTTCATTTCGTCCTGCACGATGAAATCCTGCTGCTGCCACAGCAACAGGGGGAACTGCATGCCACGGCTGGATTCCACCCGGAAATACAGGCTCATCACCCCGGGCTGCCGCAGCCGCAAAGGAATCACTGGGCGCAGGTGCAACACGCTGCCCTTCGCGTCGGGTCGCTGCACGCCCAGTTCGCGCTGCTCCAGCAGCCGTCCGGATTCGTCCAGCAGATAGAAATCCAGCTTGTCCACCTCGCTGTAGCCAATCTCCAGCAGCCAGGGCCGGTTCGGGTCCGCCACCTGCAACTCCAGCCGGAACCAGTGCACCGGCATCGCCAGGCCAAAATTCGGCACATCCACCGCCAGAGGTTGCCAGTCAGGCCGGGCCCGAACCTGCTCCAGGCTGGCCTTGCCGCCCGGATCTACCTGATATTCCAGGAAACGACCCAGCGGCACACCCTGCATCGAGGGGTCGAGCGCCACCATGTCGGCAGCGGCCAGGGCCGGCAGCACAAGCAGGGGCCACAGCAGCAGCCAGCGCAGGAAATTTCGGGTCATGGGGTAAAATCGGCCAGGGCAATCGGGATTCATTCCATTAAACTATAGAAGACGTTCATCCCGAGTTCCGCACCCATGGCAATGCCTTCGTTCCTGAAGTCCCCGGTCAACTACGTCCGGCACGCGGTGGAACGCCGCACCCACACTGAAAAATTCATCGTGGCCGACAAGAGCGCCCACCAGACCGTCTATCGCGACGGCCTGATGGAACTGCGCCACTACCCGCACCAGGACCAGGCCCCCTTCCTGCTGGACGGCGAAGCCGTCATCCCCCTGGCACAACAGCACCGGGTGCCGGTTCTGCTGGTACCGCCGCTGGGGGTGTACCACTGGATCTACGACCTGATGGCCGAACGCAGCTGGGTGCGGTTCCTCAATGCGCGCGGTTTCCAGGTCTATCTGGTGAACTGGGGCGCGCCGGGTTTCAAGGATGCCCACCTGTCCATCGACACCTACGTCAACCGCTGGATGAAGGCGGCGGTGGAGCAGGTGCAGCAGCACAGCGGCCAGCGCGAGATCTCCATCGTCGGCTACTGCATGGGCGGCCTGCTCACCCTGCTCTATGCCGGCGCCCACGACCAGGGCCAGCTGCGCAACATCGTCACCATCGCCAGCCCCATCGATTTTCATGCCCGCCCCGGCGGCGCGCTGCTGGGCTGGGCGAAAAAAGGCGTGTCCCTGCTGCCGCTGGACCGTTTCGACATCCGCCCGGAAAAATTCCACGTGCCCGGCGATCTGCTGTCGGTACTGTTCAAACTCACCAATCCCTTTGCCGGCGTGGTCAGCTATTTCGATCTGGTGCGCAACCTGGCGGACCGGGATTACGTGAAGGCCCACCTCACCACGCGGGAATGGTTCAACAACATGCCGGATTATCCCGGCGCCACCGTGCAGCAGCTGCTGGTGGATTTCACGTTGCTGAACAAGCTGGCCACGGGGCGCGTGCGGATCGGCGACCACGAATCCGACCTCACCGGCATCAAAAGCAACCTGCTGGCGTTCGCCGGCAAAACCGATCGCATCGTCAGCATCCGCGCGGCAAAACGGCTGATGGAACTGGTGCAATCACAGGACCGCACCTTCAAGGTAGTGCCCGGCGGGCACGCGGGGGTTTTTGCGGGGGGTAAGGCCCAGGAACATACCTGGGCGATTACAGCGGACTGGCTGGCGCAGCGGTCGGACTAGACCGTAAAGGCCGTCACCCACACATCATGCTGGTTGCACATGCTGAGGGCATAGGCGGGGCCGGAGTACGCGGCGATTTCGAACTGCGACACCGCCGCCTTGTCCTGCAGCGGATTGAACATCTTTTCCCCCAGCAGGTTCATGTTCGCATCCAGCAGCACATGCTTCACGATGTAATGTTCGTAGCCTTTCATTTCATGGGGCGTGGTCACCAGCACCATCTTGCCCGCGCTTTCCACCACCGGTGAATGTCCTGCTGCCTTGGCGGCCCAGCGGCCCGGTTTTTCCTTGGTGTAGTAAATGCCCCCGGCGAAGGGCGTCTGCAACGGGCTGGCGTCTGCTGCCTGCAATGCGGCCGGCAGCAACAGTCCGGCGGCACCGCCCACCACTCCCAATGTGACAAAATTGCGACGATCCATGGCGTTTCTCCTGTTGGTTGGTCTTCAAACGACGCCAAGCCTAAGCCAGGCGGGTGCTACCAACTAGCGACTTATTCACAACTAAGCATATCTGGATCAATTTGGACGGTGGCAGGATTTCCTACACTGGGTTGGATTATTCCACCGGAGATGCGCCATGAAGAAATGGATACCGATGCTGCTGGTCAGCGCCAGCTGGCCCGCGCTGACCGCCGCCACCGATCAGCCTGATACTGCCGCGCTGCAACAGGAAGCCCGCCAGATTACCCAGCAGTTTGGCGGCCAGCTGAAATCCCTGCTGCAGGCGGCCATGGCCAGCGGCGGCCCTGTCAACGCCATGCAGGTGTGCAAGGTGAATGCTCCGCAGATTGCGGACACGGCAAGCAAAGACAGCGGCTGGAAAGTGGCGCGCACTGCCAGCCGGGTGCGCAATCCGGCCAACCAGCCCGACCCGTGGGAACAGCAGGTTCTGCAGGACTGGGCCCGCCAGATGGCAGCCGGCACCGCCGTGGAGCAACTGCAGCCGGCCACACTGGTCTCGGCAGCGGAATACCGCTTCATGCAGCCGATTGCCACCGCCGATCTCTGTGTGAAATGTCATGGTGCCGAACTGGCGCCGGAGGTACGGGCCACGCTGGCGGAACTGTACCCGCAGGATCAGGCCACCGGCTTCAAGGCGGGCGATCTGCGCGGTGCGTTCAGCCTGCGCAAGCCGCTGTAAAAAAGGCAGAAAGCAAGGAGATCGGGAAACGCAGGCGCCTCAGCCGTTCCGCACCTGCGCGTCCCCCAGGAAGGGAAACAGCGACAGCGGGTCAGAGGAAGCATCCCCCAGATACTGCTTTTTCAGCGCCGGCAGATGGGCCCGCACCGCTTCGCACACGAAGGGTTCTTCCATGCAGATGATCTGGTAGATCGCCCGCTTCAGCCGCTCCCGTGTCACGCTGGGCTCGTCACTCTGCACCGCAACCGACTGCAGGAACGACGACCAGGAAATCACCAGCACCCAGATATTCAGAATCAGCGCGTCGATCTGCTCCCGCGTCGCCACCAGCACGCCCGAATCCGCCATGCCCTGCAGAATACGGCGGCCGGCTTCCACCGTGCGCGACGAGAACTGCCGGTACGCCAGCCGCAGCTGTTCATCGTCCTGCAACAGATGCTGCAGATCACGGTGCAGAAAGCGGTAGTCCCACATGCTGTTGAGAATGGCTTCCAGATAACGCACCTTGTCCTGGAACGTGACGGCGCGACCCTGGGGCAACGCCATGAAACCCTGCACCTCGCCCTGATACCCCAGGAACAGCTGGTACACGATCTCGTGCTTGTTGCGGAAGTGGTAATACAGATTGCCGGGGCTGATGCCCAGTTCGGCGGCAATATGGTTGGTGGACACGTTGCGCTCGCCGCGCTCGTTGAACAGGCGCAGGCTGGTGGCCAGGATCTTGTCTTTGGTTTTCAGCGCAGGGGGTTTCATCGACTATCGGCATCCACAACGGTTCAGGAACCATGACCCCGATGGTCGCACGTTGCCGCGCACTGCGCTAACGGATTTTTGCCGATCAGAGTTCCCGCACCGGCGTACTCATCAGCGCCTTCAAGCCGGCAATATCCAGCTGGCTGACGCTGCGGCCATCGGTCTGCAACAATTCGATTTTCTGGAACCGGGTCAGGATACGGCAGACGGTTTCCACCGCCAGCCCGAGGAAATTGCCGATTTCACCGCGCGACATGGGCAGGCGGAAGCTGTCTGCGGCCAGGTGGCGGTGCTGGAAATGTTGCGACAGCCGCAGCAGAAACCCGGCCAGGCGCTGCTCGGCGCTGCGGTGTCCCAACGTCAGCATCATGTGCTGATCCTTCTGGATTTCCTGCGCCATGATGCGGAATACATGATGCTGCACATCCGGCACTTGCGAGGCGACTTTCTCCAGCGCGGCGAACGGCAGGGTGCAGACTGACGTGCTGTCCAGGGCAATGGCGGTGGTGGCGTAACGGCTGGTGCTGATGCCGTCCAGGCCGACGATGTCACCCGGCAGGTGGAAGCCGGTAATGTGTTCGGTGCCGTTTTCATCCAGCATCACCGTCTTGATCGCGCCGGTGCGCACCACATACAGGGAATCGAATTCGTGACCCTGGTGGAACAGCACATCCTTGCGCTTCAGCAGCGCCTTGTTCTGGCGCACCAGGCTGTTCAGGTGGCCACGCACGCTGTCCTGGCTCAGGGAAGTGAAAATCCGGGGCAGGCACAGCTTGCCCAGCACGCAATCGCCGCAACCTGCCTTGCCGGCCGTGTCGACATCGGAACGGCCGACCTCGGAGCGCGTAGGAATCAGGGAAGGATGGGGACGGTTCAGACTGTTGATTGCCATTGCTGCCTGCATGTCGGGTTCCTCTTGCTGGGGCCTTGTTTTGATGTAAATCAGTCTAGCGGCAGGCCGGCACCGGCGGCATTCGCGGTTGTACCTAAGGGCACTGCGGAAAACACCTATCGGGTTGCGCCGCGCGCTAGGGAGTATCCGCACTGGACGGGTTGGAGACGGCCGTGCCGCGTTATAGACTCTGCTGACTTGCACCCACAGGCCACCCCTGATGACCGACACACCCCGACTGCATCTGCACGAAAAGCCATCCCGCTTTGCCGCCCTGATGGACGCAGCCGTGGATGCCATCATCGTGATCGACCACCGGGGCCTGATCCAGGAATTCAACCCGGCGGCGGAGCGCCTGTTCGGTTACAGCGAACAGGACGTGCTGCTGCGCAATGTCAGCGTGCTGATGCCAGAGCCCTACGCGGCGGAGCACGACCGCTACCTGGGCCGCTACAACACCACCGGCGAAGCCCGCATCATCGGCATCGGCCGCGAAGTGCAGGCCCGGCGCCAGGATGGCTCGGTCTTCCCCATCGACCTGTCGGTGGGCGAAGTGAAGGAAGGCGACCTCACCTTTTTCGTCGGCATCATCCGCGACATCAGCGACCGCAAGGAAGTGCAGGAACTGCACCGCCGGCTGGCCCATGTCACCCGCCTGAGCACACTGGGGGAGATGGCATCCGGCATTGCCCATGAAATCAACCAGCCCCTCACCGCCATCGCCACCTATGCCCAGGCCGCCCGCCGGCTGCTGGAACGGGGCGCCACTGCGGATCTGGACTCCGTGCTGGACAAGATTGCCAGGCAGGCGGAACGGGCCGGCGCGGTGATCCGCCAGATGCGCAGCTTCGTGCGCCGTCAGGACCGGGAACAGGCCTTGTCCCACCCCGCCGAACTGGTGGCCAGTGTGGTGCAGTTTCTGCAGATGGACTCCGGCCGTCGCAATATCGACATTCACCAGGAACTGCCTGAAGACCTGCCTACCCTGATGGTGGACACCGTGCAGATCCAGCAGGTACTGCTGAACCTGCTGCTCAATGCCATGGACGCCACCGAATCCGCCGGCAGCCGCGAAGGCGTGCGGGTGCGCGCCAGTCTGGAGGACAACTCCAGCGTGCTGTTCGAGGTGCTGGATCGCGGCTGCGGCGTCAGCGAGGAACACCGTGGCCAGCTGTTCACCCCCTTTTTCACCACCAAGGACGCCGGAATGGGCATGGGGCTGCCGATCTGTCGCAGCATCATCCAGGCCCACGGCGGCCAGTTGAATTTTCGCCCCAATCCCGCAGGCGGCAGCATTTTCCACTTCTCGCTGCCCGCCCTGCTGGACTGAGGCCCTAGCACCTGTTGATTTGATGATTTGACCGGGACCCAACCATGCAAGAAACAAAAATAACCAGCGCCACCGTCTATGTGGTGGACGACGATGAAGCCGTGCGGGATTCCATCCAGCTGCTGCTGCAATCGGTGGACTATGCGGTGGAGACCTTTGAATCGCCCCTGACATTCCTGAAAGCAGCCGCCGCGATTGAATCCGGCTGTCTGGTGCTGGATGTGCGCATGCCGGCCATGAGCGGGCTGGAACTGCAACAGCGCCTGAAACAGAACGGCGTGCCGATTCCCGTCATCTTCATTACCGGCCACGGCGATGTGCCCATGGCGGTGCAGGCCATGCAGGCCGGCGCCTTCGACTTTCTGCAGAAGCCCTTCCGCGACCAGGACCTGCTGGACCGCATCGGCGAGGCCTTGGCCTGGGATCGCAACCGCAGCCGGGGCGGCCGCCGCCAGGACGGCATCCGCGCCAACCTGAAACTGCTGAGCCCCCGTGAGCGGGAAGTGCTGGACCGGGTGGTGCAGGGCCAGGCCAACAAGGTGATCGCCGCCGACCTGGAACTGAGCCAGCGCACCGTCGAGATCCACCGCGCCCGGGTCATGGAGAAAATGCAGGCCGATTCCCTGGCGGATCTGGTGCGGATGATGCTGATCGTCGAGTCCGATTCCGCCAATTCCTGATCCCCGTCAAGGAAGGGGGCCCGGCTAGGTACAAGCACGTATGGCCCGGTCATCCACCTGACTTCAAAATAGAACAAGTCCGCACTCTGTGTGCGTGTTTAGTAACGAGGACTTGTTCGTGGACCAGTCAGTGGCCGGCCATGCCGGGATCACCACCCCCCACAGGATCGACATTTTGCTGGCGGAGCCCGATGAGGCCGTCCGCGACAGCATGCAGGTGCTGTTCGAAACGGTGGGATTTGCCGTGGAGTCCGCCCGGGACGCCGGCCAGGTGGAAGCCCTGCTGCTGCAACAACCGCCGCGCTGTCTGGTAATGGCCTCGGAGTTCACCCCGCACGGTGGGATTGCCCTGCTGTCCCAGCTGCGGGAACACGGTTTCAATGTGCCGGCGATCATTACCGCCTGCCGGGGCGGCGTGCCCCTGGCGGTGGAAGCCATGCGCGCTGGCGCCACCGACTTCCTCGAAAAACCCCTGCTGGATGCCCGCCTGCTGCTGGCCGTAAAACGGGTGATGAGCCAGTAACTTCACACCCTTTCCACCCCCCCCAATTCTGATAGACTGCGCACACCTTGAACTCTTGCCCGGAAGTCACCTGCGCCGATGCCGAAACAGTTGCCTGAGGATTCGGTGGGAATCGTGCAGCCCCAGTCTTTCCGCTGGGACGCCCCCATCACCCTGCAATGCGGAAAATCCCTGCCCCGCTACGATCTGGTCTATGAAACCTATGGCCAGCTGAATGCCGCCCGCAGCAACGCCGTGCTGGTGTGCCACGCCCTCAGCGGCAATCACCATGCCGCCGGCTATCACAGCGCCGACGACAGCAAACCCGGCTGGTGGGATACCAGCATCGGCCCCGGCAAAGCCATCGACACCGACCGCTTCTTCGTCGTCAGCCTGAACAACCTGGGCGGTTGCCACGGCAGCACCGGCCCCAGCACCCAAAACCCCGAAACCGGCAAACCCTACGGCCCCGACTTCCCCATCGTCACCGTGAAAGACTGGGTGATCAGCCAGAAGGCACTGATGGATTTCCTCGGCATTAAGCAATGGGCGGCGGTAGTGGGCGGCAGCCTGGGCGGCATGCAGGCCATGCAGTGGAGCATCGACTTCCCCGACTGCGTGCGCAACGCGGTGGTCATCGCCGCCGCGCCCAAACTGTCGGCGCAGAACATCGCCTTCAACGAAATTGCCCGCAAGGCCATCCTGCTGGACCCGGATTTTCACGGCGGCCACTTCTACGAGAAAAACACCTACCCGAAAACCGGCCTGATCCTGGCGCGCATGCTGGGCCACATCACCTACCTGTCGGACGCGGCAATGCGGGAAAAATTCGGCCGTGAACTGCGCGACGGCTCGATCAGTTTTGATTTCGACGTGGAATTCCAGGTAGAGAGTTATCTGAATTACCAGGGCGAGGTGTTCTCGAAAAACTTCGACGCCAACACCTACCTGCTGATGACGCGGGCGCTGGATTATTTCGACCCGGCAGCGGATTTCAATGACGATCTGGCCGAAGCACTGCGCCAGGCCAAAGCCAATTTCATGATCATGTCCTTCACCACCGACTGGCGGTTTTCACCGGAACGGTCCGAAGAAATCGTCACCGCGCTGCTGGCGGCCAAGAAGAGCGTGAGTTACGCGGATATCGACTGCCCGCAGGGGCATGATTCCTTCCTGCTGGACGTGCCGCGCTACATCAGCATGTTCAGGGCATATATGAATGCGATTGAGGTGGAGGAGAATTAAGCAAAGTACCGCACTGCTGACTGAGCTGCCTTTTGCTTCATCACCACTTCAGCATTGGCAGCGGATTCAACGGATGCTGCACCACCCAGCGAGCAGAGCGGCGGGCCAGCATTTTGTGAAAACCCGCGTTGGGAAAAATCGCCTGCACCTTGCGCACGACTTTCCCCGGCAGACCAAACCGGACTGACCCCAGCGAGAAATCCACCAGATCCCCCTGCCGGAACAATTCCACCAGCGGTGACACGCCTGCCTGCACCGACGTCACCTTGTGATGCAGCAGAATCATGCTTTCGATTTCGTCGGCCCATGCATCCAGACCCTGAGCGGACAGATATCGGCGAGCGGGTGGCAATGAGGGCAGCAGATAATCCAGCGAGTTGCCTGTCCACAGGCCAATATCGTGAAAGCAACCGGCGATCTCGATCTTGCGCTGATCCTCTTCGCTGCTGTCCTGCACCGAAGCGCGCCGCAACATCAGGCAAAACGTCACCATGCGAACAACGTGATTGCGGTAACCCTCGTAGTCACTGCCGATCACCGGCTTCCACTCAGACAGAATACTGTCGATATGCTGAAGGTTGGCGCGGGGAAGGGCGTTTAATGCGTGCTTGGGCATAGGTTATCGCTCGTGAAGCCTGCCAGAACGGGGTTGATATGCGTCAAAGACTGACGTCAGTATACGCGGCATGCTCAGGCCATTCCATGAGCCCGACATCCGGTTTATTCAACCCGAACAACCGTTTTGGTTTTCACGAACATTTTCTGCAGGATGTTTCACCCCACCTCGACGACTGCCATCAGATAGCCAGCCTCAATAAAAAATATCAAAAAAACTTTCGTTACCCTGCTGTCTTCGTTTCCAGCGATCATCCAGGTCATTCAGCTTCGTGTCCTGCGGATTGATCTTCAGCCCCATGGCGATCAGCCTTTTTGAGGTATCCATATCTTTGAGTTTGAAATGCTTTTTCCCCAACTGAAAAAATGCATCTGCGTAGACTGCATTGGCTGTGAAAATTCTTTCGTCATCAGGGAAATTCAGCCGCATGCGCATGTAGTCCGAGTATGCGCGGGTGAGACTTTCAACACTCAGGGCGCCGGGATCTTGCAGCAAGTTGTTCCAGTTTTCGAGATTTCTCTGCGCAACAAGATAGCGTATGCGGTTGATACTGGTCTGCTTGTCGTCTATCTGTTGTGTAATATCTGCGTTTAGCCGGTGCCGGGTTGCAAGCGCTCTGGCGCGAACGACGTATTGCTGAGCCTTCTCCACATTTTCACTCTTCAGTGCCGAACCAGCCAGCGCCAGATATTTTCCTGCAATGGCATTGATTCCATCGCTTGCAGCCTGATTGGCCGGATCAATTTTCAGCACTTCCATGAATTTTTCATAGGCGTTTGCTCGCACCGGCAGAGTCAGCCTGTATTGAAGCATGGCGACATTTGCCTGCGCCAACAGACGGGCAACAGTATCCGCTGCCGTTTCGGGCGGGACTGGCAGTTGCGGCAGCGTCGATGTTTTGGAGCCAGCATCCGGGATTTCCACCAGCTGCTGGGGCGGAGCCACTGCTTTCTGTACTGTCCGTACGTCGACGTCAAGAGATGGAACGTCTGGCGCCGGATTCGGTTGCGCGGACACTGTGGTGACAGATACCGAGTCACCAGGACGCAGACTCATGGAGATGGCAAACGCAACGATTACCCATACGGGCAATGACGCAGCCCCCATTTTTCGCCAACGCCATTTTTGCAGCCGGCGGTGAACGGGTAGCTGCATTGTAATCTGTTGGTCTGACGGGTCTGGCAGTTCTGACGGGGCCGGCCGGTTGGGCGGGTCTGACGGGGCCGATTGGTCTGACTTCTGCATTTCTGGCAACTGGATTGCTGAAGAAATAAGCGTCAGCGCTGATGCTGTCCGGTATTTTTCGTTTTGCACTGGGGCCAGACCATTAGCTGGACGCGACACCACAGTGAACGCTACCTTCCCCCTGGTTTTATATCCGGGGTGCAGATTGTATCCGCCAACCGCTTTCTGCTGGTGAATCAGCTGTTCAATGTCAACCCACTGCCCGCAAGGCGCAGCCACATAAGGTTCAAGCACCTCCGCCACTTCAATTGCGCTTTGATAACGATCATCGGGATTTTTGGCCAGCATTTTTTCCAGCACAGGTTGCAGCTGGGCAAACCTGGCCGGCAACATCGGAATGGGATCGGAAATATGCTTGAGGGCAACAGCAATCGGCGACTCGGCATAATACAGCTGTCGCCCGGCCAGGACTTCATACAGCACTGCGCCAAGACTATAAATGTCCGTGCGGAAATCGATTTTTTCCGCTTTGGCCTGTTCGGGACTCATATAGCGCGGCGACCCCACCATCGTGCCACTGGAGGTCATATCCACGCTGGCGGAATCGATCAGCTTGGCAATGCCGAAATCGGTAAGCACCGCTGTCTGGTCATCACGGAATAAAATATTGCCCGGTTTTATATCCCGGTGAATATAGGATTTTGAATGCACGTGAGCCAGGGCATCAAGCACCTGATAGATGACCCTGAGCCCCAGATCGGGATCAATTCCCGCTCTGATCCGTCGTTTGAGATCGCCATCCGGCAGGAATTCCATGGACAGGTAATGGCAATCCTGAAAGTGACCGACATCGTGAACAGGAACAACATTGTGATGATGCATGCTGCCGGTGATTTTGGCTTCCTGCAAAAAGCGCTCACCGAAAACGGGGTCGCCCGCCAGTTGCGGCGACATAATCTTCAACGCTACCTGGCGCGCCAGGCTGTGCTGGGTGGCAAGATAAATCGTTGCCATGCCCCCTTTGGATATCTCTCGAATGACGGTGTAACCGGGTATGTTCAATTCCACTTGAATTACCTGCTAACGCCGCAAAATTGCCCTAATGGACTTATTCCAATCCTCCAACATTCAATATAACCACACTGCTTCCGTCTGTACGCTACACCACAATACGCTGCGCAGGCAGGCAGGGTTACAGCGGGACGCTGGCGAAAAAAAACACAATGCAGCATCGCCAGCGTGGTCGCCTCAATCCGCTCGCAAATCCATCAACAACGCTTCTGCCTGTTGCTCAGTGCTTAACTGCAGACTGGCTTCATCCTTGATGAAGGCGCCATCGCCCGCCGACAGCTCGGCGCCATTCACAGTCAACACACCACGTGCCACCTGAAGATAGTAGACACGGGCCGGCGCAGTTTTGAACTCCGCACTTTCCTGCGCAAGCTTGATCCGGTGGATGGCGGCGTCCTGACGAATCGGCAGCGAACCGTTGCGACCATCCGGCGACACCACCAGCGTAATCCCGGTGGCGCCGGAAAAATCCTTCTGCGCATAACGGGGCTCACCACCGCGCTGATTGGGCATGATCCAGATCTGCAGAAAATTCAACCTGTCCGTGGCCGAGCCGTTGTATTCGCTGTGACGCACACCGGTTCCCGCGCTCATCACCTGCACTTCGCCCGCCTTCAGCCGCTCATGCATGCCCATGCTGTCCTTGTGTTCGATGCTGCCTTCGAGCACATAGCTGATGATTTCCATATCGCGATGGGGATGGGTGCCAAAACCGGCGCCGCCCACAACCCAGTCATCGTTGATAACGCGCAGGTCGGAAAAGCCCATGAATTTTTCATCGTAATAATCCGCAAATGAAAACGTGTGATGGGAATCCAGCCAGCCATGGCGGGCATGGCCCCGCTCGTTTCCGCGCCGTATTGTGATCATGAGAGTCTCCTGGTTATAAATCAGTGTATTTGATTGACGTAATCACTATAATTTCAGCACCAACCATTAAATAGCGGAGCTTTTTGATCTTTATGGTCAAAATATTTGAACCATGATCTCGCCCATCACCCTGGATGCCCTGCGAACGCTGGACGCCATCGAGCGCCGCCAGAGCTTTGCGGCCGCAGCCGACGAACTGTTCCGGGTGCCGTCGGCGGTGTCCTACACCATCAGCAAATTGGAGGAGGACCTGGGCGTCGAGCTGTTCGACCGTACCCGGCGCAAGGCCGCGCTGACCCCGGTGGGCCGCCTGGTGCTGGAGCAGGGACGCAAGATCCTGAAAGCCACCGACGAACTGACCGCCCTCGCGCAACAGGCCGCCGACGGCTGGGAAACGGAACTGCGGATCTGCATGGACAGCCTGCTCAATGCTGGCGCCGTGTATGACCTGATCGGCGCCTTTCACCGCGTGTGCCCCAAAACGGAAATCCGCTTCAGCGAAGAAGTGCTCGGCGGTACCTGGGACGCGCTCAACGACAATCGCTGCGATCTGGTGATCGGTGCGGAAGGCGCTGCGCCGGCACAGGGATTCGGCGTGCATGCACTGGGGCACGCGGTATTTGAATTTGCCGTGGCCGCCGACCATCCACTGACACAACTGCCACAACCATTGCCCGCCAGCGCGATCCTCGACTATCCCACGGTGATCGCCGCCGACAGCTCGCGACATCTGCCGGTACGCTCGCAGGGCCTGCTGGATGGACGCAGCCGCATTCTGGTCCCCACCATCGAACACAAAATTGAAGCGCAGTGCAAAGGGTTGGGAATTGGTTATCTGCCGCGTCACCGGATAGCGAAGCAGCTGGCGGAAGGCCGCTTGAAAATCCTGACGCTGGATGCACCGCCAAGGCCACCGGTGGAGGTGTCGGTGGCTTGGCGGAAAGACAATGCTGGCAAGGGACTGAAGTGGTTTCTGGGACGGCTAAAGCAGATGGAGTTTGATGCGGAGCGGGGGTTGAGGATGCCGGTGACTGGCATTGCGGAGTAGTGCTGGATATTCGCAACCACGATATCACTCGATACCACGAACCCACAGCACAGGCAACGAAAGGAACCCGCCAGATCCGCGGCGGGCTCCTGTACAGACGACCCGGCTCAATAGCCGTGATCACTGTGCGTCAGAGACTCAATTGGAAATCCCACCCAATTCAATCCTGTTGAGCGTGTACGCCGCAAAAGAATGATTCGAGGAACGACCAATAATTCCGGCGATGACCTGGTTGGCATTGCTAACTGAATCATAGGAGTACGGCAGATTCGTGATTTCATAAGTCTTCACACCTTCTGCAACCACTATTGACGATTCCGGATCATAGGAGTTGTAGCCGACACCCACGATCTCCACATTGTCCGGGTTCTCAATAATCCAGTTTGCGGCATTGTAGGTCGCCAGAAACAGGAACACACGGCCTGTGACACCGGCCAGCGACACCACCACATCGTTATGCAGATGGCCGGACTCATATCCTCCCAGGTACACCACTTTCACATCATTGGGGAAACCAATGCCGATCAACTGGGCCAATTCCGATGAGTTGTATTCCGGGTTATCCGAAAACGACACGTTGAAGCCGGTGGTATGCCAGTTATTGTTGTATTCAATGCGAATATCATGAACGCCTTTGGCAAACGTGCGGCGGATGGTTTTAGTGTCATTGGACCAGGCTGCAACACTGAAACCGTCAATTGTCAGGGCCACATCCGACCAGGACACGTCAAAATTCAGGTCAATAGCTTTGGAATCCTCAAAGACTTCAATGGTACCGGTCCACACCGCACCGAAATCCTCGGATTTGATGCCATGGAAATCACTATAAATGTAATTAATCGCCGGCCACTGAACCTCGGCACTGGCAACATAGACACCCTTATTAAAATATTCGGCATGGAATGAACCAACTTCATAACCGGCCGATTTGGAAAACAAGGCCTGAACGGTTTTGTTGCCGCTGTATGCACTGACGGAAACGGAACAGATAGGCTGTGTCAGGTCCGCTTCCAGGCAAGGTCCAGTCCAGCGGTCGAAACGGTAACCCTCAGCCGCATCAGGCGTTGCGGTCAACACTTCGGTTACCGCTGTAGTGCCATTATGCGAGACCGTGCAGATGGCGCCACAGTTGATCGTGCCTGATTCCGAGGCGACCGAGCCCCCACCCGAGTTGACGACTTTCAAGTTGCACGCACACAAGGCTGCTGTGGCAAGCGTAATCGCTGCCGACTTGATAAAACGCATTTGTATACCCCATTGCAGAAAATATAGAGATTGTATTGTTTTCAATGGATGGCCAGATCGGACCACCGGTAGTATCCGGATCTGGGAACAGACTCCGGACGCTCGGAATATAATATACTATGTTGACAATTCGATGGCACTAGTGAATTCGGACTATTTATGGCGAACCCTGAACTTTTGTGCCCGTCGTCTTTGACAATGACAATCCATGCGGTAATACCAAGTCTACCAATGGATCAAGCAATTCTTTTCTGTAAAGAAAAAAGCATCGGACGCGCATTTCCGAGAGTCGTAGGCGTAACGCGATAAATTGACTAAGCTCTCTGCAATCGCTCTCCGAGTCCTTTCCGCCCATGCTGCGCTATCTCCTGCCCGCCCTGATTCCTTCCTGGCGTTTTTTCGATGATGTCGGGCCATCGCCGCGCGTCGAGTATTGTCTGCTGGCGGATGAAAACGCTGAGCCTGAGTGGCAGCCATTCCAGCCGCAGCCTGAACACATTCCATTGACACAATTATTCCGGCGGCTGGTCTGGAATCCTGCGCGCAACGAGTCGCTGTATCTGCTTTCCAGCTGCGAAAAAATCCTTGAGCGCGATTCACTGCAGGCGCAGCAGGTGATCGCCGGGCGCATTGCGCTAGCGCTGCGGTCCGGTGAGTTGCCACCGCAGGCACGGTGGTTTCGCTTTCGCCTGCTGGTGGTGGAGCGGGAAGGTGAAGCGCTGGTGCGTCACGAGCATTTTGTGTCGCCGGCGTTTGGCCTCGACCAGTCGTGGGGGCCGATTCCATGATTGACCTCGAATCCGCCACGCGCCTGTGTGAAATCCTCCTCGGTCTCGCGTTGGCCCAACAAAGCGCCGAGCACCTGTTCATGCCCATGAGCGATCGCCGTCTGTTTGCCTTGCGCCTGCTGCTGGGCCTGTTGCTGGCGGTGGGCCTGTGGACGACACCGGTGCTGGGCGTACTGCTGCTCACAAGCACCTGGATTCTGGCCCGTTGCGATGGTCCCTACAACGGCGGCTCCGACCGCGTCGCGGTGCTGATGCAGATCTGTCTGCTGGCCGTGCATCTGTGTCGGGATCTGAATGCGCCCCTGCGCTGGCAGGAGGTGGCGTTCGGTTATCTCGCTATCCAGATCGTGCTGTCGTATTTCATGGCGGGCTGGGTGAAGATCGTGAATCCCCAGTGGCGCCGGGGTCAGGCGCTGGTGGATGTGTTCGCGTTTTCCGCCTACCCGCAAAGCGAATCCCTGCGCGGCTGGACGCAATGGCCGCGCCTGCTGTTCGTCATGAGCTGGGCGGTGATGATATTCGAACTGGTTTTTCCGCTGGCCCTGCTGCGTGTCGATACGCTGATCGTGGCGCTGGTGGTGGCTGCACTTTTTCATACCGCCAATGCACTGCTGTTTGGACTCAACCGTTTCGTCTGGGTGTGGCTGGCCAGCTACCCGGCGCTGATCTGGCTGCAACAGCAGGTGTTTTAAGGACACATTCATGACGCGTTTCGCCAGTGCACCTGTACTGTTGCACTGCCGCCCGATGCTAAGCTTCGCGGTCACGCATTTTTACCTGTCCTGTCCCCGGAGGCGCCGGTGTCACGTCCGTATCGCATTATTATCTGGAGCCCCGGCGACATGGGTGGACGCGCCCTGCGCACCGCCCTGACCTCACCGCAGTTCGAAGTCGTCGGCGTGAAGGTGTTCAGCCCGCACAAGAACGGCGTGGACATCGGCACACTGGTGGGCCTGCCGCCGGTTGGCGTGAAAGCAACAACCTCCAAGGAAGCCATCCTCGCCCTGGATGCCGACTGCGTGATTCACACGCCGACCACGCCGTCGCTGCTGAAAGGCTCGGACTACGACGTGCTCGACCTGCTCGCATCGGGCAAGAATGTGGTATCCGGCGCATCGCATCACAATCCGTCCATGCACAACTGGCTGTCCGAATCCCAGCCGGCACTGTCGGTGCTGCGCGCTGTCGGCAACATGAAAGTCACCGGCACCATTTTCAAGCCACACGAAAAGCAGGCGCTGGCCACACTGCGCAGGATCATGCAGGCGGTGGATTCAAAACCCGCGCAGACGTTGCATCCCGTGCTTGAACGGCTCAGCTCCCGGATCATCGATCGCGTACTGCCCCGGCGCGTTTCGGGCGAGCGTTTTCAGGCTGCATGCCTGCGTGGCAAATCATCGCTGTTCGGCACCGGCCTGCATCCCGGCGTGATGGTGGAACAGGTGGTGCTGAGGCTGGCAAGCCTGATGGACGAAGTCCACGAAGTGCGTTTTCTCGAAGTGGGTGATCTGTCGGCCGCGCCTGATGGCATGTGGGGCGGGCTGTCGAGCCTGGGATTTGGCACCGCGCTCAGCGATGTCGATTCCAATCACGCCATCGCACTGATGCAGCATTTCTATTTCAACGACGTGCTGGGCAATGTCGCCCACGCGCTTTTCGGCGCTGGTCCAGAACGGGTGCGGGTGGAACGGCATGTCTATCCGGTGCCCGCGCGTGTCGAAGTCAAAGCCGGTGGCACTGTCATCAAGCCCGGCAGCGTCGGCGCGATTCACATGACGTATCGCGGCTACATCGACGATCGCCTGTTCATGACCAACGAGGAATGCTGGCACGTCGGCGCAGGCAACGCGCACTTGGGGCCGGATCACCCGAACAGCCTTGCCGGCGGGCACCTGATCACGCTGGAAGGCAAGCCCGGCCGCATCGAAATGAGCTCCACACCCGACGACAACTCATTCAAGGCCGACTGGTCCGCCGTCACCGACATTTCGGTCAAGGCCATCCTCGATTCCATTCCCGCCGTGTGCGCGGCGCCACCCGGCGTCGTCACTCCGGATCTAACGCCCCGCTACCGGCTGGAGGAAGCATGAGCACACAGCGCATTACTGTCGCCGTCCTCGGCACTGGCCCGGTGGCCGACCTGCTCGCCCAGCGTATTCAAAAACGCGCTGATCTCAGCCTTGCTGCTGTATTGCCTTCCAGTGAAGCGCCGCCCTCTGCAACTGACTGCGTAATCTATCTGCCCACCAGCGCCGAACTGGCCGCCGGCACCGCAGCCGAACGCGTAACCGGATTGCTGCGGGCGGGTTTCGATGTGGTGTCCACGGCGCCGCCGGCTGCACTGCGTGACGCTGATGCGCAAAAAGCCGACCTGCTCGGCGCCTGTCGCGCAGGATCATCCACCTTTCACGGCACCGGTGGTTTCCAGAGCAGCCTGATCACGCGCTTCAACCGCGCATTCGCGTCGATCACGCGCAATATTCGCGACATCGAGCTGATCGAGGAACTGGACGTCGAGGACATGCCCGCACATCCGTGGACGTCGCCCGCCGACTTGGGTTTTGAAGACAATGGTCTTGATAACACCGAATCACAGGCAATCAACGCCCGTGTTGCAGCAGTCGAGGGTTACTACGACGCCGGCCTGCACACCCTTTCCGAAGCAGTGTTCGGCAACGACCGCGCAGACGAAAGCATCGAGTTCTCGGCCGCACGCGCCCGCCACGACGACAATCCAAAACGGGGACGCTCGGGGGCGCAGGATGCACCCGACCAGCTGATCGTGCGCCGCACACTCGGATCGCACGTGGCCTACGATTCAATCTGGACGCGACGCCAGGGCAGCAGCACACCACTGCGCTACCGCCTCAACACCACCAGCACCGACGCCATCGGACACGTGACGATTACCTTCAATGCCGAAGGCGAGGTTCGCCCCGCCGATCATCTGGCCTGCTCAGGACTGCTCGATGCGATTCGCCCGGCGTATGAAAGCGCGCCGGGCGTGCTGCGCCATGAACTGGAAATCAATCATGTCAAAACGGATGACCGGCTGGCGCACTGATTATTGTTGAAGTGCCTGTTTATTGAGGTGCCTGCTCACCGAGGCGCCCACGTCGAAACCTGCGTGGGCCTGACCTGAATCTCCGGCGCGGTGCGCAGCTGCTTCGTGAAGACCTCAGGTTCACCACTCATGCCTTCATCAAAATAAATACTCACCACCAGCCCCATGAAGCCCTGTTTCGGAAAACTGTGGATGGTGTAACCCAGATTGGGCAACTGGCCCAGAAATACTTCCGGTGGATCTTCCTTGTCCAGGTCATCCTGAATGTAGGGGGAAACCGGCTCATTGAAATCACCGAGATAATTCAGGAACGCCACCACGTCCAGATTGCGCAGCGTGCTGACCCAGAACCAGTTGTTGTCAGGCGTAAACGACGTTTTGCGCATCTGCTCTTCAATGGCACTGATGCTGCCATCCACAATACCGGGTTCTTTCGGCCCGTTGGCCATGCGCACCGTGGAACCCAGCAGGCGATTGGCATCCAGCGACATGTTCAGATAGGGCTTGTCCATCAGCATGCGCCGGAACTCGGGAATCACCCCGCGCACATCGTACATAACACTCTTGGGATAATGATGCACCTGCATGCTCAGATGCATGATCGGCACTTCCAGATAATACATGGTCAGGTCGAGCTGGGTGGTCGTACGGATAGGCCCGATGTGCTCGCCCTTCGGAATTGCCACCAGATCATCATTGTTCAGCTCCAGCGGCACCAGCGACGTCACCACCCCCATGTTCAGACGCAGCTTCATCGAATCCAGCGGCCGCTCACCCACAAAATTCGTCGCCTGGAAGTCGTCCCATTTCAGGTGATTGCCGGGGTTGTAGCGCATCTGGTAGAAATCGGTTTCCACGAATCCCAGTTCAGAGCTGTAACGCACATATTGTTCGTCGGAGCGCAGACGGGAACCTTTGACCAGATACACAAAACGCGCAACACCGGCGGCATCTTCCAGCATGATCTCGGCCAGCACTTCGCCATCGTAAACATCGCGAGCGGTTCGGCGTGGGCCTGCATCCTTGTAGAGGAACAGCAATTTGTCGGCAGCATCGAATGAGTGGATGTTGCCCGCCAGAGGAATGTCCCAGCCTTCAAAGTAAATGCCGCCGCCTTCGTTGTACTGGTCAATCTGGAACGGCACCGGTTCCATCACATTGTCGACGATTGCCGCCAGGGACAAATCTTTCAGCTCAGAACCCAGCGCAACCGGAATATCCTCGCCTTCGATGGTGATGACCTTGAACGCTTCCTGTCTTTCCAGGGACGGCAGTGGCAGCGTGGTTGCCATGCTATTGGCAGTGATTAGAAAACCCAGCAGAAGAACAAGTAAACGTGGGTACATTTCTGACAGCCCCCCTTTCTGTTAATAGAGAAAATCCCCGTCCATGGACGATAACGGACGGGTTGGGGGTAGGGTCAATACTGGGTGTGCAAATCGCGACAGCCGATGATAAGGAGATGAGCTTTCCCGTCTTCTGGTACCAATCCCGGCGCTCATACTCCCTCACATTGCAATCGCAGCCTGATTTCTAAGGCAGTGGATTGTCGGCCAGAAATTGCAGCAAGTCATTTTCACGATCAACTCCAACCAGCGGAACATTGTTATAGACACCATCCGGCCAACGCGCATGATTCACTATGCTGAGGCAGGCATCTCCCAATGGAGCGGTGGCGCAATCCCCGACTGGACACCCACCACTGTAGTCAGTACAAGCAGGCGCCAGCGCATCCAGCGCCGCAACAGAACCGCTTTCCAGCCCTCCGATTCGATCCCCCGTCACCTGCAAACCTGCTTGCGCTGCCTGTGCTATCCATTGATCCGTCGTGTAGCCCGGCTCGGTGGAAAAGCACGCCGCCTGCGTGGCATCACACGCAACTGCAGCATCGGAGGAGCGGTAAATAATATGGATAGGCACGGTCGAAGCGGGAAGCGCATATTCGCACGATGAACTTCCGTCATGCGAAGTTTCCCTGAACGGGTCCCAACTGACATCAGCGAAAGGATTGGCAGCTGCGAAAACGGCCGCCGCCGCGACGCGATTGCCGCCCGCAGTTGGCGTGAAGTTGCGCGCCATCGCATACAGCTGGCTGAAGAAAGCCCCGTTTGACCATCCTGAAACGTATATCCTGCTGGAATCCACGATTCCTTCCTGCACGATCTCATCGATCAGCGCATCCACATTGGCTACATCAGGATTCGTCGAGGGTGAATTCAGATCCCGAAAGTAGAAATCATGATGCTGCCCGTCTCTCGGCGCGGTCGTTGGAAATCTCAAATTGCGGCCCTGTACCGACACCAGGATAAATCCCGGCCGGGCCGGATCGCCTGTCAGGTCGAATGAATCCGCTTTGACCACCAGGCCCGTTTCAGTCGCCGCCAGATCAGCCGTCCCTTCTCCCCCCGGATGAAACCAGAGCAGCAACGGGCGTTTCGACGAACTCGACGCGCCGGGCGGACGATGAATGCACGCATGCCGTGTAAAGCCCAGAACATTGCGGGTCAGGCGCTCATCCCACAGCGCCAGATTACAGATCGGCGTCACCGTGGGTGAGTTGATTGATGTCATATTCAGCTCGGTCGCCACGCGCGTGCACGGCGTGGCGGCTGAGCAAGCCGGAAGAGGCGCACGCAGTCCAGTAGCCGCGTTGCACAATGCTTCCGGGAGCGGGGACGGATCGCTATCGTCATCACCGCCACCATCGCCTCCGCTACAACCAGTCAACAACAGAGACGCCAGCAGGATAGCCGTTAGATTGCGCATGTCATTATTTCTCCTGGGACGCTGGTCCACCGGGAATCGGGTCCGCTGGGCTTCGAGCCCGAATCTAGCAAGGATGGTTCCTCATGACAAATTCAATCGCGGGAATGGCTAACGCCGTAGCAGCCTTGCACTGGCGATCCATTGACTTTTAAGATGGCGCCTTGACCTCGCGCTGCCTGCAGCGCCCAAACAGGAATCTTTCCATGCAAGCGAAAAGCCTCATGACATTGTCCGGAATGCTGGATCGCCTGACCTCTCTGGCTGCCATACGGGAAACAGTCGAACTCTACCAGCAGCCACTGGCTGCAGAACATCAATTTGATCTGCGCATGCTGGTTCCGCTACTGGAAATCAGGCTCAAGGATATAGTATCCGCCCATCACGCACTGAAAAGCCAGCTGCGAACCAGGCGCGAACAAATGGGCAATGTGCTGCAGCAGGCGGAACAGGTTCTGGCCAGCATGGCATCTATGTTTGCGATAATGAATAGCGTGGACACCAGCAGTAAAATCTGCATCAATGCCAGAGATCTGATGCGCGACTTCAGGAAGACCTGTCTGGATGCCCGGTCGATTGGTTCGGCAATGGTCGATCAGGAAATACAGGCGATCAGTTTGAATGTCACCCTCTTTGCCGAGACACACAGGATCGCAAACGACATCTTGCAGGAAGGCCTTTACGAAGACGAACTGATTTACAAACAGTTGGCCATCATCGCAGCCCAGCTTGAGTCTTACCAGAGTTCAGTAGCCGGGCCAGAAATACGCAAAAATACCGCCACTGTTCTGAAAATGCTTTTGGACCTGAAACCCAAAGCAGACTTGCTTGCCAACCAGATTACCAAAACTTCACAGCCCCTTCTGCCAACGGTTCTGACGGATATGGCAAGGCAGCTGACCGAAAAATATATGTGCCTGACCGGAAGCTTCGATGGATTACTCAATTCAATATACGCCAGTGATGGACAGCAGAATGCCCTTGTCGAAGCTGCAGCCATTTATCAGTATATTTTTGGAAAAATTGAGATTGCGACTGCGGGCGTGGCAACAGAGCATGTCGATGGTGCTGATGAGACAAAAAGCCAATTCCCCAACATCCCGCACACCGGCACCGCATAGCGGGCCGGTTGAACGACCTGTTAACCGTTTAAAATCGAAGAACCCCATGGATTATCAACCAGAATTCGCCAGCCAAACTGAGGGTGGAATCGCAGGATATCCGCCGAACATCCGTTTTGCGTTACTTCCTGACCTGATTCATCCACGCAGGTCATCTTCCAATGCGATTGATAAAGTGCAACACCATCAGCTTCTATCACCTTCGCGGACAGGGTTGTCAACCTGGGTTTCATTGATATCATCATCGACAGCGCTTCAAGAATGTTCTGGCTGCCACTGACAATCTCGGTTGGCTGCGCGGCAAAGCTGGCACCCGTCTCATAGAGTGAAATTGCTGAATTTACATCTCCATTATTGATTGCTTCTACCAGGCTGGCTACAGTTTGGTTCGGGGTTGCTGAGTACATTTGATATTCCTCATCTGTATTGGAATATCAAATGTAACAACCCGCTACTGACACCGCTGTGTCAGTACACATTGGCGAACGCATTTTTATTTGAGCGTCACGAAGGCAATCCCAGTCCGCTGACGATAACGGATGGGGATCGGTGCCACCCCATCGCCAGAGGGCTCATTCTCAATGCTTTATCGAACCATCTCCATGAGTTTCGAATAGCTATCCACCACGTCATATTTCACCTGCTCAGACGTGATCTTCGCAAAGAACCTTCGAGCACATTCAATCTTGCTCTTTTCAATCTCGCGCAAATCCATGGTGGACATGGAGCCTTTCGTTTCTGCGATGAAATACACGTGCTTAACTTTGCCTTCCTGAAACGCAATTGCCCAATCCGGGTTGTAGTTGCCTACGGGAGTCGGGATGAAGAACGTCTTCGGCAGCTTGGCGTACACAGAAACCTCAACGCTGGCATCCAGCTCACGTACAAAACTCCGCTCAACGGATGAGTCAGTAAAAACGTAATCATAAATATGATGTTCGGTTTTGATCGCCTTGCTGAAGTCTTCTTTCGGCTTGTCGGAAGTGAAAATATCCAAATGATGCCTGTCTTCTACCGGATCATAGGCAATATGCTCAACGATCACGGTGGCCTTTTGTTCATTGATCAAGCGCGCGGCCTTGGCAATGAAATCTTCCGGGTTGGTCTTGTATTGACCAAAGACGGCTTTGTTAATGCCTTGCAATACGTCAGCAATGGTTTTGCGGGTGAGCTGGGTCTCTTCTGCCAGTCTGCCGATCAAATCGTATTTCACGCCAGATTGAATCGACTGCCGGTAGGCGTCGGTTTCCACCTGTCGAATCTTGAATGCGTCGCCATTTTTCAACGTGTCATAGTCAATCTGGTCCAACTGTTCGCCCCGCTGGACGATGTATTGCAATGGGCTAACCTTCAGCTCCTTATCGAGCGTGGACACACATTTTCCAACCAGTTCATCAGTTTCAAAGTGAACGGTATAAGCTGCCTTTTGATTGATGCGATTCCACAGCTCTCTGAACTCGCGTCGCTCGAAATTGGCATTCAGTGGATTGGGCTTGGTGCGCCGCTCATCTTCAATACTGGGCAGCATGGCATTGCTGAAAACGCTGTCAATCAGCTGAAATATTTGGTCGGAATGGACTGCCAAATCAGCGGGCAGCATGGCCAGTGATCCTTGCGCTTTGGCGTCGTGATAGGCCTGGGAAATACGATCGGCATCGTCGGTGTAGTCGTTCTTTACCAGATAGCGATAAATCTGTTTTGCCATCTGTGGCGTGACTTCGATATCGCCAGCGGCCGCTTTCAATATCTTGCCAGTAAAATAGTCCTCATTGGCCTCCCTTGGGCGGGCGGACAGGGCTTTGCTGGTTTCGTCCTGCAGGGCCGATACAAAATCCTTGTAGCTTTCGCTTGCAACAACCGTCAGCACGTTGATTTGGTGCACCGTCATTGGATCATCCATGCGATCACCCAATTGGTTTACCGAAATCCGCAAACCACGCCCTACTTCCTGGCGGCGGGAAATGGTGTTGTCGCTATGTTTTAGCGCGCAGATCACGAACACATTGGGGTTATCCCAGCCCTCGCGCAGTGCAGAGTGCGAAAAGATAAAGCGTACCGGCTCCTGCAAGGACAGCAAACGTTCCTTGTCTTTCAAAATCAGGTCATAGGCATCAGCGTCGTCGGCTTCGTCGGTTCTCTTGCCGGTTTCCGGATTCACCAAACGTTTGGATTTCTTGTCGATAGAGAAATAGCCACTGTGTGTCTTTGCTGTTGCTATTCCCTTCAGATAGCGGTTGTAAGCGGTATCTTCCAGCGTCATCGCTTCATTCAGATGCTGGTTGTATTCTTCTTCAAAGATTTGCGCGTACTCGCCTGGCAGTTCGTTGCTTTGATCGTATTGGCGATACTTGGCAACTTCGTCGATAAAGTACAGCGATAGTACTTTGATACCTTTGTCGAACAGGCGCTGTTCCTTCTCAAAATGTGCCTTGATGGCCTCGCGAATCTGGATGCGGCGCAATACCGATTCGTTGACATCGCCGGTGGCCTCACCCACTTGCACTTCTACGCCATTGGTAAAGCTCACTGTATCGGTGCGCGCATCAATATCGGCGATAACAAAGCCTTTGTACTGATCCAGCCCGCCGGACAGATCAAACAGGTTGTCGTTGCGGCCCAGTTTGCGCAGCACCCGCTTGATGCCGCTGTTCTGTTTGATTTCGATTTCCGCTCGCGCCACCGGCGCCTTGTTGGTGGAAACCTCAATGGACTCCACAAACAGATAGGGATTGGCACCGCTCAAGCCTTTCAAGGTGATACCGCGCACGGCGATCTTTTTCACCAGCTTCTGGTTGTAGGCATCCAGTGCATCCAGGCGGTGAATCTTATTGTGAGTGGTTTTATGCGTGGCGGAATAGCGCAGGATCATCAGCGGATTGAAGTTCTTCAGTGAATCCAGCGTTTTGCCGCCCTCCATTTTTTGGGGCTCGTCCAGAATCAGAATGGGCTGGTTCCTGGCGATTACATCAATAGGGCGACGGGACTGGAAGTCATCCAGCTCTTCATAAATGCGGCGGTTATCCTTGCCGGTGGCATTAAACGCCTGCACGTTGATCACCATCACATTGATGCTGGCATCGGACGAAAAGCTTTCCAGATTGTGCAGCTGCTTGGAGTTATAGATAAACCCACGCACCTTCTTGCCATAGGCTTCCAGAAAGTGATCGGCGGTAATCTCCAGCGATTTATTCACCCCTTCGCGAATAGCAATGCTGGGCACCACGATGATGAACTTGCTCCAACCGTAGCGTTTGTTCAGCTCAAAGATGGTTTTGATATAGCAATAGGTTTTGCCGGTACCGGTTTCCATCTCGATATCCAGATTGATCCGGCAGGGCTTGCTGGCCACCAGTTCGCTGGACAGGGGCAGGTTCTGGTGCCGCTGCACCGCCTGGATGTTCTTCAGCAGCTCGGCGGGTGGCAAGGCAATGTCGTGGTTGCGGAACCCGGCGTCATCCAGCATCTGCTGCTGGGGCACACCATTGGCCGCCCGGCCGGGATCGATCCGGTACTGAATGCCGGTATGAAAGGGCTGCCCGGCAAAGCAATCGGCCACCGCTTCCACGGCCTGGGTCTGGTAGGGCTGGGTTTTGAACTTCAATTTCATCGCGGAACCACGGTGTCTAATCGTTAATCAAGGGTGGTCGGGCTTGCCAGAGCCTAATCTTTGGGGAGTCTGTGGACTCCGCTACGGATCTTGCGGAGCGTAAAACGAGATTTACGCTCCGCAAGATCATTGTTTCTCTTTGTAAGTCGTCGGCCGCAAAAGCCAAAATGGCATCTAATTACTCGATTTATCAATGCTTTACTGAAATTTTCTTTGCAGATCTCTTTTTTGCTCTTTGCAAGCTGCCATTCAAGGTCACGCGTGAGCGCTTACTGATCATTTTCGTGACGCCACGAAAATGGTTAGTGACCACTACTGTTTAGCGGAGTCTACAGGCTCCGCTAATTATCTAGCGGAGCGCAAAAACTGTTTTACGCTCCGCTAGATAATAGCCTTCTACGCTACAGTACCTCTCTGCCCTCGGCGATATTGATCAGCCGGGGGAAACATAAGGTGGCTGACCTGCGCCCACCCCCCGCTTGAAGCTCAAGCAGAACACCGGCGTCCTTGAGCTGGCGCAGCAACCCCGCAGTGGTTTTTTCATGAACGCCATGACCGGCCAGCAATAGCTGGGCAAAATCCGCAACCTTGAAAACAGGCCGGCTGAAAATCGCATCGAGTAGATGCACCGTGTATTGGGAATGCGTTGTCTCGTGAATGGTTTTCTTCATCTCGTCGTACAGAGTCTGAATGGCCCGTACCCGGATGCTGTTCTGCCCCGCCTGTTCAGAAATGGCCCGCAGAAAAAACGCAATCCAGCCATTCCAGTCCTTTTCAGCCGAAATGGATTTCAGGCGGGCATAGTATTCCTCGCGATGGGCTTCCAGATACTCCGACAGATAGAACATGGGTTGTGACAGGGTCCGCTTCTGATACAGAAACAGCGGAATCAAAATCCGGCCAATCCGCCCATTGCCATCCTTGAAAGGGTGGAGCAGTTCAAACTGGGCATGCACAACGGCGGCCTGTACCAGAAAATCTACATCATTGAATTCCAGATAGGCTTCCCAGGCATTGAGATGATCCTGCAATTGAAAAGGATTCGGTGGCACAAAGGTCGCCTGTTCAATCGTGCAACCGGCCTTTCCAATCCAGTTTTGTTCCTTTCGAAATTCACCCGGCAGCTTGTCCTGCCCGCGAACGCTATCCATCAGAATGCGGTGGAGTTCGCGCACAAAGGCTAATCGAACAGGAAAATCCTTCAAATATTCTCGGGCACGAAACAGCGCTGCCCTATAGTTGGATATTTCCTGGATGTCTTTGTACTTCTCGCCTTCTTTCAGCAAGCCCGCCTCTTGCTCCAGCACCTCATCCACGGTGGCCTGTGTGCCTTCAATTTTTGAAGACAACACCGCTTCTTGCGTGGTGAGCGGAGACAGCATCACGGCGGGATTGGGAATACCTTGCAGCAAGCCATCATAGCGGGCCAAATTGGCATTGGCCTGCCCCACCAGCGGTAGCAGCAGGCGGTAGTCCAGTTCCGCGAGGGGCAAAACGTCAGGTTCATAGGGCTGCATGACGTGCTCCTAAATTGACTTCACATCGGTGCTGGGCGACAGCAGACGGAAGATCTGCTCCACATTGATCTTCACACTGTCGGTGGCGAAGCCATCGTCGCGGAACACCACGCGCAGCGGCTGGCGGGTGGCCAGTTGTTTGACGAAGTCTTCGTCGATGCCATGATCGAAGCAGGCGGCCAGAGCCATGTGTTTGTCGCCGCCATCGACAAAGAATACGGTTTTGCCGGCAATGGTTTCGCGGCTGATGGGCAGGGCCAGATCCACGCCCCAGTCCAGCAGCACCTGGAACAGCAGGTCTTCCGGGGTTCTGTCCTCGCGGATATTGCTGACCTGTTCCAGCAGGTCGTCCTGTTGGAAATTATCCGGGGTGTAGTACACGTCCTTCATGTTGGAAGTGTCGATTTTGAGGACGCGGAAGCCGATGTCGAGTTGGTCGATGCCGGGTTTGCCGGCGTTTTCTTCCTTGATTTTTTTGCCGGCGCGGCGAATGCGTTCTTTCCCAATTTCAGCGATTGTCGTGTAACCGGCCTTAAATGCTTCGCTATTATCATCAGAAGTTTCTGGTAGTTGGACTAAATTGAATTTCCTGTTACCTCCGTCCTTTGCATTCAAGCCAATAACTGCTTCAGCTATAGATGCCGATCCTGAAAAAAAATCAAGAGCAATGTCGCCGCTGTCCATTGATATATGTGCGATACGCTCAAGCAAATCTATAGGTTTTGGAGTGTCGAAAACCGTGACGGATTGAAATAGTTCGTTGAGCTTTCTTTTGGCACTATCTGTTGTTCCAACTTCATCGGCCTTCCAAAGCGTATGCGGTGTTAGCCCAGCGTCCATTTCGCTGAGGAAAACTTTCTGCCGAGGGACGTTTGCGCCTTCAGAGCCGAACCAAATTCGTCCATCTTTTTTCATTTCCGAAAAACGCTTCTCAGTCACACGCCAACAATTGCCTGACGGCGGAGATACCATCCGTCCCGAAGGGGTTGTGATAGTGTAAAACTGCGCTGGCGTCCCATGTCCCGCTTGAGCGGTAAGAGCGACTGATTGCCACTCACCTCTCGGATCATTGTCGGGATTGGAATATCGTGCTCTAGCTTCATTCGTCAATGGTAATAAGTGCCGTGAATCTTGGAATGCGTCCTTGTTTTTGGCATAGCAAATAATGTAGTCGTGGTTAACGGAAAATACTCTTCTGTTCTCACGAGTTTTACGTTTTTCCCAAATAAAGCTCGCAACAAAATTTTCCTCTCCAAAAATCTGATTGCAAATTTGGCGAATATTCGAATATTCAATGTCGTCAATAGAAATCCAGATAGAACCATCTACGGTTAGGAGATTTCTCGAAAGCCTCAGCCTTGAATAAATCATGGTTAACCAATCTGAGTGAAATCGGCCATTAGTTGCCATGTTTGCAACCAATCTATTACCAGTTTCATCAATTTGATTCGATCTCAATTTATAAGAATCCACATCCTCCGCAAAATCATCATCATAAATAAAATCATTCCCCGTGTTATACGGCGGATCGATATAAATCATCTTCACCTGGTTCAGATACGTCTCCTGCAACAGCTTCAACGCATCCAGATTGTCCCCTTCGATAAAAAGATTCTTGGTGGTGTCAAAATCCACACTCTCTTCCCGGCACGGGCGCAGGGTTTTCGCAATCGGCGCATTCGCCGTCAGCAGGGCTTCCCGCTTGCCGGGCCAGCTCAACTGATAGCGCTCCTGCGGCCCTTCCACGATCTGGCCCGACAGTTCCTGCCGCAGCAGATCAAAATCAATGGCCTTTTTCAGCGCGCCCTTTTCATCCCGTGCTTCGGTGATGCAATTGGGGAACAGTTCTGCCAGTCGGGCAATGTTGTCCTGGGTGAAGTTGGGGGTGTGCAGCTTCAGTTTTTCCATGGGTCGCTCAGTGCAGAAAGTTGACGTTTCAATTCGCGTAGCCGGGCATTGTACCCAACTTTGCGGTTGAACTGGGTTTCGCTGGCCATGCGGGTTTCCAGCGTGCGGATGTCCTGTTGCTGCTGGCGGATCTGTTCGATGCGCTCGATCTGGGCCTTGAGGGATTCGCCGGGGCGGGCGGGCCAGGGCAGCAGGGGTTGCAGCAGTTGGGTGTAAAGCCCTTCCAGGTTCAGGGCCAGGGGCAGCGGGGGGCGCGGCTCAGTGGCGGCTTGCCAGGGGCCTGCAAACACGGGACTGATCACCCATTGCTTTTTATCGGCCTCGCTGGGGCGCTTGTAGGCGGCGGCCACCCGCACCTGATCGCCGTGCTGCAGGTGGAACAGTATTGGCAGCGGAATGGCCTTGTCGATGCAGCGCAGCACGTCGTCGTCCAGTGCGGGGCCGCGCAGATGAATGGCGAAGATCTGGATTTCCGGCACTGCGGGGCTGGCAGGCAGGTTGAGGGTTTCCAGCGCCAGTTTGTACTGCCATTCGATCTGGTCCACCTGCGCAACAAACAGATCGCGTACCCGCTGGCTGGGGCGCCCGTGCTGGTATATTTTGGTTTTGGGCACGGGTTTGTGAAATGCCGCTTGCGCTGGATAGGCAAACAGCGGGTTGCTCGGGGAGGCGGGTGTCATGCCGTGGCCTGCACCACCAGAAAGGCGATCAACTCGAACTCGTCCAGCCCGGCGATGGTGTGGGTGAGTGCGGTGGTGCGGCCGCCGCTGAACAGGCTGTCGATGTCCTTTTCGGTTTTCAGATCGATCATGGCGCGGATGGCGTCGTCCAGCAGGGCGGAATAGGCGCGCATGTCGCGGCCGTCGTCAGTGGCGGTGTTGAAGCTGCGGCAGACCTCCGCCAGCGGTTCGGCATTGCCCCGGCAAGCAAGGCGCACCAGATCCAGCAGGCGTTTCACATCCGTATGGGGGATCACGGTGGTGCCATCCTGCGCCATGTAGATCAGGTAATAGGGGTGCAGGCGGTTTTGTTGTTCGATGTTCACGGCATGGTTGCGGTTGCGCAGGGCAAAGATCACGCCCGGTGGAAGGCCCTTGTGGGGCGCAGCACGCACCACCGCGTGCAGGCCGTTGGGTACGCTGGCCAGATCGCCATTGGCCTTGATGTGGTTGAGCAGGTCCATGCGAAAGTCATTCAGGCCCAGATCGGTAATGGCGACGCCGGTTTTCAGGTCTTCCATTTCGATCACTTCTTCCTGCAGGCGGCGCAGTTGTTCCTTGCGGTAGGCGGCATCGTGGGATTGGGTTACCAGTACGTTGTCATCGCCGGTGGCCACCACGTCGGCAATCACCATGCGATTTTCCACCCGCTCCTTCAGATTGATGTATTCATCCAGGGTGATGTCGGGCCAGTAGTTCACCAATTGAATGACGCGGTTTTGCGAGCCAATGCGATCGACGCGACCAAAGCGCTGGATAATGCGCACGGGGTTCCAGTGAATGTCGTAGTTGATCAAGTAGTCGCAATCCTGCAGGTTCTGGCCTTCGGATATGCAGTCGGTGCCAATCAGGATGTCGATCTCACCCGGTTCATTGGGTAGGATGGCGCGTTTTTCTTTTGAACGCG
This sequence comes from Gammaproteobacteria bacterium, assembly GCA_013178375.1. Taxonomy (GTDB): domain Bacteria; phylum Pseudomonadota; class Gammaproteobacteria; order Pseudomonadales; family Ketobacteraceae; genus Ch67. The sequence continues at coordinate 956 of JABLXQ010000006.1, read as the reverse complement.
GTGAAAACAGGGTGAGCACGGACTGAAAATCAAAGCCCTGCTTGGGATTGACGCTGGAACGTAGTGTGGATTTGGGTGGCTCGCCGCCAGACACGCGGGCGGTATGCAGTTGATGGGTACGCTGCAGGCTGGCGGCCAGGTTGTCATACAGGTAATTGGCGGTGTCGGCAAAGGCGGTAAAGATCAGCACCTTTTTGTTGCCGGAGTTTAGGGGGTTGGCCAGTTTGTTATGGATGTGGGCTTTCAGGTGTTGCAACTTGGCATCTTCCGCCGGGTTGATTTTGTCCATTTCCTCCAGCAGGGATTCGATGATCACCAGATCGGCATTCAGATCGTGTTGCCATGACGGCAGATCCATATCGGCCAGCTTGATCTGGATTTTTTTGCCGATGGTGGCGTCGCCGGGTGTGGGGAAGTCGTCTTCATCAAAATCCACTTCTTCGAAGGCGGCGCTGACATCGGCAAAACCGGTGTCGCTGCCGGTTTCCAGATAGCGTTCGATGCGTTCCAGCGTGGCGGTGTGGTTTTTCAGTAAACCCTGCAATGTAATGCGAAACGCGGCGACCGAGCTTTCCAGCCGTTTGAGCAGGTTCACTGTCATCAGGTTTTTCAGGCTTTGTTCCCGGTCGGCCTGACGGAATTTGCTTTTGCCGCCTTCCACTAGGGTGTCATAACGTTCCTCGTAGTGCTTGATACGGCTAGGCAAGATGTAGCTGATGGGCGCATAGACAGACAGTTTGAGGATCGTCAGCCGGTTGAATATTTCGTTGAAGCCGATCACGTCGCCACGATGGGTGAGTGGGCAGCGATAGGACAGCGGCTTGAGGCGTTCGGGAAACTGGCCAATGTCCGCCGTGTCATAAAAGGTTTCGATATGCTTGCGGGAGCGGGCAATGGTGACACTATCCAGCAGTTCAAAAAAATCGAAATCCAGCGAATTCAGAATGGCAGCGGTG
>JABLXQ010000059.1 GCA_013178375.1 Gammaproteobacteria bacterium | reverse complement strand
TCTGCTGTATCTGCCGCTCGACAAGATGCTGCAGGGTGCTGCGCCACTGTTGGCGCCTGCCCCGGCGGACATTACGTCCAACCAGCAGTCGCGCACCGACACCACCAAGCCGGCGGACACCGTGCGGGGGCTTGACCGCATCCGCCAGTCCCGTGACAGCCGTTGGGAGGGTCGCTGATGAATCCGCGTGGTATGACTGTATTGGTGGTACTGGCGCTGGTCGCGCTGCTGATTTCCGGCACCGCCTTCACCATCAAGCAAAGCGAGCGCGGCGTGCTGCTGCGTTTTGGCGAAATCGTCCGGGCGGACCTGCAGGCGGGCCTGCATTTCAAGGTGCCGATCATGCACGAGGCACGTACCTTTGATGGCCGTGTCCGGGTAATTGAAATGCGTCAGGAAGAATACCTGACCCAGGAAAAGAAGCGCCTGATCGTTGACTCCTACGTGGTGTGGCGGATCGAGGATGTGTCCAAGTTCTACACTGCTACCGGCGGCGGCCAGGAAAGCAAGGTGCAGCAACTGCTGGCTCCTCGGGTGAACGAAGGGTTGCGCAACCAGTTCGGCGAGCGCACGGTGTATGAAGTGGTGGCCGGTGAGCGGGAAGAGCTGGTGCTGGGTCTGACCAAGACCGTGGGCGAGAAAGCCCGCGAAGGCATGGGCATCGAGGTGGTGGAGATCCGGGTCAAGCGGATCGAGCTGCCTTCCAGTGTCAGCGGCTCGGTGTACGAGCGGATGCGGGCGGAGCGGGAGCGGGAAGCCCGGGGTCACCGGTCCCGTGGTAACGAGCTGGCGGAAGGTATCCGTGCTGACGCCGACCGTCAGCGCACCGTGATTCTGGCGACTGCCTACAAGCAGGCGGAAGAGTTGCGTGGTGAGGGCGACGGTCTGTCGGCGGCCATCTATGCCAGTGCCTACCAGAAGGATGCGGAGTTCTACAACTTCTACCGCAGCCTGGAAGCCTACCGCGCCGTGTTCCGCGACAGACGCGACGTGCTGGTGGTGAAGCCGGACGGCGAGTTCTTCCAGTATCTGAAAAAGGACTGACGGGTGCCTGGGTCGGGTTCTGGGCCGTAAAAAACCGGAATCGGATCTGACCTGGACTGGCAAGCGTGGTATCATAAGGAAACCGGGGCGCTCCCCCGGTTTTTTTTCGGCCACAGGGTTTACGCAGCGATCACAGCATGGCTACCGCAGAACGATGGTTACTTCCTGACGGAATCGAGGAAATACTGCCTCCCCGGGCGGCCCGGCTGGAGCAGTTGCGGCGTGATCTGCTCGATTTGTACCGCAACTGGGGTTACGAGCAGGTGTTTCCGCCGTTGGTGGAATATCTGGAATCCCTGCTGACCGGGGCGGGCAACGACCTTGCCCTGCAAACCTTCAAGCTGACTGATCAGCTCACCGGCCGCCTGATGGGCATCCGCGCCGACATGACACCCCAGGTGGCCCGCATCGACGCCCACACCCTGAAGCGGGAGGGCGTTACCCGGCTTTGCTATGCCGGCCATATTCTTCATGCAAAACCCGAAAGCCTCACCGCCAGCCGCTGCCTGATCCAGATCGGCGCCGAAATCTACGGCCACGGTGCGGTGGCCAGCGATATCGAAGTCATCCGTCTGATGCTGGAAACCCTGACCGCCAGCGGCTGCGACAGCATTCACCTGGATCTGGGTCATGTGGCGCTTTATCGCACGCTGGCCAGCGCGGCGGGCCTGAGTGAAGCGCAGGAATGGCAATTGTTTGAGATCTACCAGCGTAAGGCAGTGCCGGAGCTGGAACAGTTTCTGGCGGCGCAGGTGCGCGATGCCGGCCTGCGTGCCATGCTACGGGAATTGGTGTCCCTGGCAGGCGACCGCAGCGTGATTGGCAAGGCGCGACAAAAGCTGGGAGCGGCACCCAAGGCTGTGCAGCAGGCACTGACGGATCTGGAACAGATTGCTGATCAGTTAAGCCTGTCTCACCCCGGCGTGAACCTGTATTTCGATCTGGGCGAGCTGCGCGGCTACCATTACCACACCGGCCCGGTGTTCAGCGCCTATGTGCCGGGCATGGGTCAGGCGATCGCCAACGGCGGCCGCTACGATCATATCGGCGAGGTGTTCGGGCGCGCCCGGCCCGCCACCGGCTTCAGTACCGATCTGGCGGAACTGGTGCGGCGCAGCGCCGACCCCATCATTCCCGAACGTATTTTCGCGCCGGCGCAGAACGATGCTGACCTGCAGGCGCTGGTCCGCTCGTTGCGGGCCGCCGGCGAAATTGTCATCCAGGCGCTGGATGATGCACAGACGCCCCAGTCCGAGGGTTGCGCGCGGCAGTTGCTGCAAGGCGCCTCCGGCTGGGCCGTATCCGCAGTTTCCACTTCTTAATTTATCTGGCAGAGACGAAAGGCAATGGGCAAGAGTGTCGTTATTCTGGGTACCCAATGGGGCGATGAAGGCAAGGGCAAGATCGTTGACCTGCTGACGGATCGCGTGGCCTGCGTAGTGCGCTTTCAGGGCGGTCACAACGCCGGTCACACACTGGTGATCGACGGCGTCAGAACGGCGCTGCACCTGATTCCCTCCGGCATTCTGCGCGACAACGTGAAATGCCTGATCGGCAACGGCGTGGTGCTGGCACCGGACGCGTTGCTGAAAGAAATCGCCATGTTGGAAGAGAAGGGCGTGCCGGTGCGCGAGCGCTTGCGCCTGAGCCCGGCCTGCCCGCTGATCCTGCCGTATCATGTGGCGCTGGATAAAGCGCGTGAAGTGGCGCGGGGCAAGGCGGCGATCGGTACTACCGGCCGCGGTATCGGTCCGGCCTATGAAGACAAGGTGGCGCGTCGTGGTCTGCGGCTGGGCGACATATTCCACCGCGAGCGTTTCGCTTCCAAGCTGGGCGAGGTTCTGGATTACCACAACTTCGTGCTGAAGAATTACTACAAGTCCGAGGCGATCGATTTCCAGAAAACCCTCGACGACACCATGCTGATGGGCGAGCAGCTGAAGCCGATGGTGGCGGATGTTGCGGAGATCCTGCACCAGCATCGTCTGGCGGGTGACAACATCCTGTTCGAAGGTGCCCAGGGCACCCTGCTGGATATCGATCACGGTACCTATCCGTTCGTGACGTCGTCCAACACCAGCGCCGGCGGTACTGCCACCGGTTCCGGTTACGGCCCGCTGTATCTGGATTATGTGCTGGGTATTACCAAGGCCTACACCACCCGCGTCGGTTCCGGCCCGTTTCCCACCGAGCTGTTCGATGACGTGGGTGATCATCTGCGGGAAAAAGGCCATGAATACGGTACCACCACCGGCCGCACCCGCCGCTGTGGCTGGTTTGATTCAGTGGCACTGCGCCGGGCCATCCAGATCAACTCGGTCAGCGGCATCTGCCTGACCAAACTGGATGTGCTGGACGGTCTGGATGTGATCCGTATCTGTGTGGGTTACAAGGATGCGTCCGGCAAGATGATCGACAGCTTCCCGGTGGATGCGGCGGATTACGATGGTCTGGTGCCGGTGTACGAAGAAGTGCCGGGCTGGAAGGAATCCACCTTTGGCGTGAAGAGTGTGGACGAACTGCCGGCCAACGCCATTGCCTATATCAAGCGGCTGGAAACAGCGGTGGGTGCGCCCATTGACATCATCTCCACCGGTCCGGACCGGGTGGAAACCATCATTCTGCGCAATCCGTTCTGATTTCGTTTTGACGAAAACCTAAAAGGGGCGCTCCAAATTGGAGTGCCCCTTTTTTTGCGTCCAATATCCCAGCGCAGTGGAAACGCGTTACTCGTCAAATTCGCCTGATTCGGCTTCGCGGGCGCGGCGCTGTTTCGCTTCTTCTTCGCGGCGGGCGTCTTCAATAATGCGCATCAGATTTTCAATATCGATTTTTTCCTCGTTGCGCGTTACCACACCCGTGAGTTCGGTGGCGTCCTCCAGTTCGCCGCGTTTATACAGCTCCCAGATTTCTTCCGCGTAGTGGGTACCGATCAGCTCCGGCGCGAACTGGCCGAAATAATTCGACATGTTCTGGACGTCGCGCGCCAGCATGCTGAATGCATTGTTGTTGCCGGCCGCAAAGACCGCTTGAGGCAGGTCGATGATGACGGGGCCATCGGGGCCTATCAAAACGTTGTATTCCGACAGATCGCCGTGCACCAGGCCGGCACACAGCATCAGCACGATTTCGCTGATCATCACGCCATGCAATTCGCGCGCGGTCTCGGCGCTGAATTCGACGTCGCCGAGCCGCGGTGCGGCATTGCCATCTTCATCCGTTACCAGCTCCATCAGCAGCACGCCTTCAAAGTAACCGAAGGGCTGCGGCACCGTGACGCCGGCGGCGGCAAGGCGGTACAGGGCATCGACTTCTGCATTCAGCCAGGCTTCTTCCGCCTCTTTGCGGCCGTAGCGCGAACCCTTTTCCATCGCCCGTGCCTGACGGCTGCCACGCACGTTGCGGCCTTCCTGGTATTGGGCGTTATTGCGAAAATTGCGTTTGGTTGCTTCCTTGTAGACCTTGGCGCAGCGGATCTCGTCGCCACAGCGCACGACGAACACGTCGGCCTCTTTGCCGCTTTTGAGTGAGTGCAGCACTTCATCTACCAGGCCATCATCAACCAGGGGCTGCAGTCGCTTGGGAATCTTCATGTAATACGGGGCATCCTACGTAGCTGAATCCAATCTCTTGGGGACCATTATATTGGGTTGAACGCGTTGAGTATAAAGGCGGGTGGCACTGATGCGGTCTGCGTCGGAGACGCGATGTTCAGAATGGCAGGATTCCCGCCGCTTTCAACCCCATTCCCACGGCCACCAGCAGCATCAGCAGCGCGAAACCCTGTTGCAGGCGCGGTCCGGCCACCTTGGGGGCCAGAATGCGTCCCGCCAGCATGCCGGCAATGGCGCCGGCCATGAAAGGCAGAGCAATCAGCCAGGGCAGGTCGTGACCACTGGCAATGGAAATCGCTGCCGTGCCGGCGCTGGTGAGGGCGATGGCCATCAGCGAGGTGGCGACGGCGGAATGGAACGGCAGGTTGGTGAACAGTCGCAGGGCGGGAACGATGATGAAGCCGCCACCCACGCCCAGAAGTCCCGCCAGAAAGCCGGTGCTGGTGCCACTGCCAATGATGGCCAGGGTGCAGGGACGGGTCCAGCGCAGGCGGCCGGTGTCCGGATTGAGTTCGCACAGCGGCGCTTTGCCGTTGATCGCGGCTCCCTGCAGCGCGGCGCGTACCACGCGGGTTTCCTCAGGCTGTCCCCGCGTTTGCTGCCACAGGCGCGCGGCAATCAGTACCAGCACTACGGCGAACAGCCCGGTCAGCAGATCCAGTGGCAGCAAGGCGGCGGTCTTCAGCCCCAGCGGAGCAGTCACCATGCCGGTGGCCGCCATCACCAATGCTGCCCGGTAACGCACGATTTTCTGCGACCAGGCGGTATAAGTGCCCAGGGTAGCGGACACACTCACTGCCAGCAGGGCCACCGGCGCGGCCTGCGGTAATGTCCAGCCCATGCCCCACATCAGCAGCGGCACCGCCAGTACCGAGCCGCCGGCGCCGGTGAGCCCCAGTACCAAGCCGGCAATCAGGCCCAGGATCGCCGCCAGCACGGTTCAGCCCGCCGTTGCTTTGCGGCTGGATACAATCTGCCACACCGCCGGTTCCAGTGCCTTCAGGCCGCTGGCGCGACCGAACTGCAGGGCCTCCTGTGCCGACGCGCCGTCCGCATAGCTGGCCTTCAGCGCCAGCAGGGCGCCCACCCGGTTACCGCTCATGCAGTGGATCAGCACCGGGTGATTGGCGCAGTTGTCCACCACCGCCGCCAGTTCCCGGGCCTTGGTTTCGGTCAGGTCGGGCGGACCGCCCACCGGAATCTGCACATACTGCATGCCCAGTTCCTGCACCAGGCTGGCTTCATAGGGCGGCGTCTCCTGCGGCTGGCACAGGTTGACCACGGTTCGGATGCCGGCTTTATGCGCGTTGCGCAGGTCATCGGGGCTGGGCATTCCGCCGCAGATCAGGTCGGGATTCGGGCTGCACAGATTGGGCAGGCGCAGGGGAGCGTCTTTAAACATGGGAAGATCCTTGGTCTGGGGGTGGATTCGGGCTGCCGCAGAAATGGGCGTGCAGCAACTGGATGATCGCCAGTGCCGGGCCGTCGGCGATCGAATAGTAAATGGTTTGGGATTGCCGGCGGGTGTTCACCAGCCCCAGCTTGCGCAGCAGTGCCAGATGCTGTGACAGCGCGGACTGCGACAGCGGCAGGCGGGTATTCAGATCGCTCACACGCAATTCCTGTTCCGCCAGGGCGCACAATACCAGCAGCCGGTGCGGGCTGGACAGGGCCTGCATCAGGTCCGCCGCCTGCCGGGCATGGGCCTGCATCGACTGCAGGTCAGTCGGGTCGGGCAGGGCGGGGGGGCACGCAGGTCGGGTTGGCATCTTTCGCGCTCGCTTATCGGCTCCAAAAAATAGCTTTTACTAAATTAGATAATTCTAATATATTGGAAGAATCCCGGTTGCGCAATGGCTGGCGTGTGATATCGCCCGGGCAGGCAGATTCCTTTGAGCGAGGTGATTGCAGTGAATCCCCTGGTTGAACCGTTTTTCGATCCTGACACCTTTACCATCAGCTATGTCGTGCATGCAGCCGGTCATCCGGCCTGCGCCATCATTGACCCGGTGCTGGACTATGATCCCCGCGCCGGGCGGGTGGCCACCCGTTCCGCGCAGAAAATCCTGGATTACGTGCAGTCACGGCAGCTGCGGGTGGAGTGGATTCTGGAAACCCATGCCCATGCGGACCATTTGTCCGCCGCGCAATGGCTGAAGCAGCGAGTGGGCGGACAGGTGGGAATTGGCGAACATATTCGTGATGTGCAGCAGTATTTTGCCCGCCTGTTCGACGTCGAGAAGGAAGTGCCGGCCGATGGCAGCCAGTTTGACCGTCTGCTGCGGGACGGTGACCGCATTCCCCTCGGGGATCTGATGGTGGAGATACTGCATACGCCCGGGCATACGAATGCCTGTGTCAGCTACCGGGTTGGCGACGCAGTCTTCGTGGGCGACACCCTGTTCATGCCGGATTACGGCACCGCGCGGACCGATTTTCCTGGCGGTGACGCCGCTACCCTTTACCGCTCCATCCGCCGCATCCTGGCGCTGCCGGCAGGCACCCGCCTGTTTCTCTGCCATGACTATCAGCCGGGCGGACGCCCAGCCGCCTGGGAAACCACTGTGGCGGAGCAGCGCGCCCATAACCTGCTGGTCCATGATGGAGTGACGGAAGCGGCATTCGTGGCGGACCGCAAAAAGCGCGACAGCCAGCTGTCGGCGCCGGTGCTGATCCTGCCAGCGCTGCAGGTGAATATCCGCGGTGGCCATTTCCCGGAGCCGGGCGCCAATGGCATTCGCTACCTGAAGATTCCGCTCAACCGGATTGGCGGGGCGAGTGACGAGGGGCTTGTGTAAACGGGGCAGGCAATAAAAAACCCGGAACCTTGCGGATCCGGGTTTTTTAAGATGGTGCCGAGGAAAGGACTTGAACCTTCACGGCCGTAAAGCCACTAACACCTGAAGCTAGCGTGTCTACCAATTTCACCACCTCGGCTGAGGGCGCAAAATTTAACGGTTTGCGTTGTGCCTGTCAAACCCCTTCCGCAAAAAAAGTTCAACCCACCCTTGTTGTGGCATCTGCTGACTAGACTGTCATGGAGCCGAACAAAAGCAAACCTTCACTTGTAAATCACACACCAACTGCCTAGAGTGCCACAAATACACGAATTTCACAGGGATACAGTGCATGACAAACTGGTCCTGGTCGGATGATCCGAACCTCGATAGCGAAGCAAAAAAATACGAAAACCCCATCCCCAGCCGCGAATACATCCTGGAATTGCTGGAAGACCGTGGCCGCCCGCTGACCCACCGCCAGATCTGCGCCGAACTCGGTGTCCATGAGGAAGAGCCGGTTGAAGCCGTGCGCCGCCGCCTGAAGGCAATGGAGCGCGACGGGCAGCTGATGCTGAACCGGCGTGGCGCCTATGGCGTCACCAACAAGATGGATCTGATCACTGGTGTGATCATCGGTCATCGCGACGGTTTCGGTTTCCTCAAGCCTGATGACGGCAGTGACGACCTGTTCCTCAGCGCGCGCCAGATGCGTTGTGGTTTCGACGGCGACCGCGTGCTGGTGCGCCAGAGTGGCATCGACCATCGCGGCCGCCGCGAAGCCACCGTCGTCGAAGTGCTGGAGCGCAACACCGTGCAGGTGGTGGGACGCTTCTTCCGTGACAACGACATTGGTTTCGTCGCTGCGGAAAACCGTCGCATCAACCAGGACATCCTGATTCCCCCCGGTGCCGACCTGGGCGCGAGGAGCGGCCAGTTCGTGACGGTGGAAATCACCGAGCAGCCTACCTACCGTTTCCAGGCCCAGGGCCGGGTGATTGAAATCATCGGCGAGCACATGGCGCCGGGCATGGAAATCGACGTTGCCATCCGCAACTACGACATTCCCCATGTGTGGCCCGACGATGTGCTGGCGGCGGCGAAAAAATTCACCGGCGAACTGGTGAAGAAAGATTACGCCCACCGTTTCGATCTGCGCCAGACACCGCTGGTCACCATCGATGGCGAGGATGCCAAGGATTTCGACGACGCCGTTTTCTGCGAAAAGAAAAAAGGTGGCGGCTGGCGTCTGCTGGTGGCGATTGCCGACGTGTCCCATTACGTGCATCCCAATGATGCGCTGGATGTGGAAGCGCAGCGGCGCGGCAACTCGGTATATTTCCCCGAGCATGTGGTGCCGATGCTGCCGGAGTCGCTGTCGAACGGTTTGTGTTCGCTGAATCCGCAGGTGGACCGTCTGGCGCTGGTGTGTGAAATGCACGTCAGCAAGGCTGGCAATGTCACCCGCTTCAGCTTCATGGAAGCGGTGATCTGCTCCCACGCGCGCTTCACCTACACCAAGGTTGGCAAGATTCTGCAGGAAGCGGATTCCGAGGAAGGCCAGGCCCTGCGCCAGCAATATGCACCGCTGGTGCCGCACCTGGAAAATCTCTACGACCTTTACCACGCGCTGCACGAGCAGCGTAGCGAGCGCGGTGCGATCGATTTCGATACCGTTGAAACCCGCATCATTTTCGGCGCCAACCGCAAGATCGAAAAAATCGTGCCCACCCATCGCAATGACGCCCACCGCATCATTGAAGAATGCATGCTGTGCGCGAACGTGTCTGCCGCGAAACTGCTGCAGAAATACAAGCTGCCAGCGCTGTACCGCATTCATGAAGGGCCGAAGGAAGAGAAGCTGGAAAAACTGCGTACCTTCCTCAAGGAACTGAATATTCCGTTCGAGGCGCGGACCCGCCCCGGCCCGGAGGATTTCCAGCGCGTGCTGGAAACCATCAAGGGGCGCCCGGATTACGACATGATCCAGACGGTGATGCTGCGCTCGATGAATCAGGCGGTGTATTCGCCGGAAAACAAGGGCCACTTCGGCCTGGCGTACACTGCGTATGCGCATTTCACCTCGCCGATCCGCCGCTATCCCGATCTGCTGGTGCACCGCGCCATCCGCTTTTTCATCCGCAGCGGTACCGACACCACGGTTGCGCTCCGCACAGATGACGCGCCCGTGATCGAACAGCCGCGGATACTGCCTTACGACACCGCAGCCATGATCATGCTGGGCGAGCAGTGCTCGATAACCGAACGCCGCGCCGACGAAGCCACCCGTGATGTAGTGGGCTGGCTCAAGTGCGAGTACATGAGCGACAAGATTGGCGACGTGTTCAAGGGCATCATCAACGGCGTCACCAACTTCGGCCTGTTCGTCGAGCTCAGCGATATTTTCGTGGAGGGTCTGGTGCACGTCAGTGCGTTGAGCAACGACTACTACCACTTCGACGAAGTCCATCACCGCCTCACCGGCGAGCGCACCGGCATGGTGTTCGCGCTGGGTGAAGCCGTCACCGTACGGGTGGCGAAAGTGAACCTGGACGATCGCAAGATCGATTTCGAATTACTGGCCGGTGGTCGCCGTCAGCGCTGGAGCAAGGACGGCGGCGGCGAGAAGCCCGCTGCGCCCCGCAGCAAGGCGCGGGACGAGGCGGCGCGGGAAGGCAAGAAGCTCGCCGACGGCAAGAAAGGCAAGTCGGGTGGAGCCAAGGCGTCTGCCAGCCCGGGTGGCAAGTCCGGTGGCAAGGGCAAGCCTGCGGCGGCCGGCAAATCGGCCCCGCCCAAGTCCCTGGGCCCCAAGAAAGGCAAGAAGAAAAAACGCTGAGTGGGCGCGGGCATCGGCGGGCGCGGTTGCCAATCCGTCCGCCACCGGCCAGAATGCCGCCCGCATCCGCTTTGAAGAGGAAGATCCCGCATGTCCAAGCCGGAATGGTTGTACGGCATTCACACGGTCGCGGCGGTTCTGAAAAGGCATCCCGAGCGGATGCTGGAGCTGAAACTGCAGGAAAGCCGCGATGACCAGCGCCTGAATGAACTGGCAACGCTGGCGCAAAAGGCCGGCGTCAGCACCCAGCGCGTGGGCAAGCAGCAGCTGGATAGCCAGTTTCCCGATGCCAATCACCAGGGTGCTGCCGCCCGTTGCCGGCTGTCGCAACCCCTCGACGAAAACCAGCTGTTCGAACTGCTTGACCGCAAGCAGGGGCCGGCCTTCCTGCTGGTGCTCGACAGCGTCACCGATCCCCACAACCTGGGCGCCTGCCTGCGCAGTGCCGATGCTGCCGGAGTGGACGCCGTGATCACCACCCGGGACAAATCCGCCGGCCTCACCCCCGTGGTGCGGCGGGTGGCGGTGGGAGCGGCAGAAGTGGTGCCTTTCGTGCAGGTCACCAATCTCGCCCGCACCCTGCAGCAGTTGCAGGAACGCAATATCTGGCTGATCGGCACCGAACTGGATGCCACCGCCAAAAGCCTTTACGACACCGACCTGAAAGGCGCCATTGCCATCGTCATGGGCGCCGAAGGCAGCGGTCTGCGTCGCCTGACCCGGGAAACCTGCGACCAGCTCGCCTTCATCCCCATGCGCGGCGACGTGCAGAGCCTCAACGTCTCCGTCGCCGCCGGCATCTGCCTGTTCGAGGCCCTGCGCCAGCGCTTGTAGTTGTCCGCCTTGCCATCACCCTCTGTCTTCTATAGAATGCGCGATCCTTCGACGACCCTCGTCGCAGGCAACAAGTTAGTATGTATTCACTCCTTGCCTTACTGACGCATTCCGCGGGCAGAAGGCTTTAATCCGTAAGGAGCATGTCCGTGAGACATTACGAAATCGTGTTTATGGTTCACCCGGACCAGAGCGAACAGGTCCCCGGGATGGTTGAGCGTTACAAAGGCCAGATCGTCGAAGGTGGTGGCGCTGTTCACCGTCTGGAAGACTGGGGCCGTCGCCAACTGGCATTCCCCATCAATAAAGTTCACAAGGCACACTACATCCTGCTGAACATCGAATGTTCCCAGGAAGTGCTGGACGAACTCACCAGCAACTTCAAGTTCAACGACGCGGTTCTGCGCAACATGGTCATCCGTCGTGATGATGCTGTCACCGAGCAGTCTGCGCTGTCCAAATCCAGCGACAATCGTGGTGAAGCACCTGCCCGCGTCGTCCTGGAAGACGACGCTGACGACGAAGATGATGCAGACGACGAGCCGGCTTCTGACGAATAACAGAGGCCAAGAACCGCTGCAGTGGAAACCAATCAACTGGTTCTGAGTGGTACCGTGACGGAACTCTTCGGGCTCCGTTACACCCCGGCCGGTGTTCCCCATCAGAGTTTCATGCTGGAACACCGATCCCGCCAGGAAGAGGCGGGGGCCGCGCGGGAAGTGCTCTGCCGTATCAAGGTGGAAGCACGGGGCGAGACGATGGTGTCACGCCTGCACGCGCTGGCTGTCAGTGACCGAGTGATTGTGACCGGCTTTCTGGCCCGGTCCCATTACAAGGACACAGCCGCCACTCAGCTGGTACTCCATGCGCAGCAAATCGAATTACGTTGAAGGAGCCGAACATGGCACGTTTTTACCGCCGCAGAAAATTCTGCCGTTTTACTGCTGAAGCAGTGGTCGAGATCGATTACAAGGATCTGGACACTCTGAAGAACTACATTACCGAGACCGGCAAAATCGTACCCAGCCGCATCACCGGCACCAGTGCGAAATATCAGCGTCAGCTGGCCCGCGCCGTCAAGCGCGCCCGTGCCCTGGCTCTGCTGCCGTACTCTGATTCACACAAGTAAGCTGATCCCAAGCCAGTGATGGTCCAGTGATGGTACGGCTGGCGCAATGGATCATGAGCGGGCGCTTGAACGCGCTCGCAGCTGCGGCGCTGCTGGGGTTGTTGACCCCGCTGGCCTGGACATCGGTGTCGGTAGTGGCACTGGTGACTCTGCGGCGCAGTGTCATCGATGCGTTCTGGCCGTTGGCCGGAGCGCTGATAGTGGCACTGGCGGTGCACTGGAACAGTGGTGACGTGTCGCAGGTGGGCGCAGTGCTGGCTGGCCTGGCCGGTGCCATGGTGCTGGCCAGTAGCCGGTCGCTGGCCATGGCGCTGGTGACTGTCAGCCTGGTGGCGAGCCTGTATATGGCGCTGCTGCTTCAGTGGTTGCCGGAGCGGTTCGATGAACTGGCCAGCCTGCTGGTACCGTTTTTTGACGAGCTCAAGCAGGCCAATCCTGAGCTGCCGCTGGCGCAGGTGAACCCTCGCCAGATTGTGGTGGAAGGCATGGGGCTGGTAACGGCTCTGTCCGCGCAGGCGGCACTGCTGCTGGCGCGCTGGCTGCAAGCGCGGTTGTACAACCCGGGCGGTTTTCGTACCGAGTTTCACAGCCTGAGGATAGCCCGACCGGCCACGATGGCTCTGGTGTTTGCCATGCTGGTCACCCAGTGGTTCAGCGCGGCGACAGTGCTGCTGCCGATGCTGGTGCTGCCTCTGGTGTTCGCCGGGCTCGGCCTGGTGCATGGGCTGGTGGGGTTGCGCGCAGGGAACCGAACGCCGCTGGTGTTTTTCTACCTGACACTGGTGCTGTTGGCAGGGCCGGCCTTCATGGTGTTGATCGCCGCAGCGATCATGGACAGTTTTATCGATTTCAGAAAACGAATTGGAACAGCCCGTCCCTGAAGGGCGGGCCGATTCAAAACAAAGAGGTATGCGTGATGGATGTCATTCTGTTGGAAAAAACCCGTAACCTGGGCAACCTGGGCGATAAAGTGAAAGTACGCTCCGGTTATGGTCGTAACTTTCTGATCCCTCAGGGCAAGGCCGTTCCGGCCACTGAGAGCAACATCAAACACTTCCAGGAGCGTCGCGCTGAACTGGAAAAGCAGGCCAATGAAAAACTGGCCACTGCACAGGCCCGTGCGGAAAAGCTGATCGCCATCGCTGCCGTGACCGTGCCTGCCAAGGCCGGTGATGAAGGCAAGCTGTTCGGTTCCGTGGGTACCCGCGACATCGCTGATGCTGTTATTGCAGCCGGTCTGGAAGTGGCAAAAGCCGAAGTGCTGATGCCGAACGGTCTGATCCGCGCCGTAGGTGATTACGAAATCACTCTGCAGTTGCACAGCGACGTGGCAGCCACCATCAAGGTGTCGGTCGTTCCGGAATAAGCTGGCTCCGGCCAGTCTTTTCCGTCACGCCCTGCAAAACTCTGGTCTCCTTGTGGAGGCCGGAGTTTTGTTGTTTATGCACCTTTCACCGGCGTGTGAGCGCGGTGGCCCATTCCGCTGAACGGCCCTGATCTTCCTGCCAACTTCGTTGCGCGTTTTGCAAACCAGCCGTTACACTTGCTCCACTTTCCCGTTTTCCTACTGTCCGAATTCGCCTGCCATGAGTGATTTTCCCATCGAGCTGCAACTGGACTCGGATATTGAAACCGCGTCCATCAAGGTGCCGCCCCATTCCATCGAAGCCGAGCAGTCTGTGCTGGGCGGTCTGATGCTGGATAACAACGCCTTCGACGATGTGGCCGAGCTGGTGTCGGACGTGGATTTCTATCGCCGCGACCATCGCCTGATTTTTCGTGCCATCGCGCAACTGGCGGAATACAGAAAGCCGTTCGACGTGGTGACGCTGGGGGAAGCCCTCGACAACGCTGGTATTCTCGACGAGAGTGGCGGCATGGCCTATCTGGCGTTGCTGGCGAAGAACACCCCCAGCGCGTCCAACATCAAGGCCTATGCCGACATCGTGCGTGAGCGCTCGGTGCTGCGGCAGATGATCCAGGTGTCGAATGAAATTGCGGAGTCGGCGTTCCGGCCGGAAGGGCGCTCGTCCAGCGAGCTGCTGGACGAGGCCGAGCGCAAGGTGTTCAACATCGCCGAGCAGGGCTCCAAGGGTGTGGGTCCGGTGCCGATCAAGCAGGTGCTGAAAGCCACCGTCGACCGTATCGACTTGCTGTTCAAGTCCGACGAGAAAATCACCGGAATTCCCACCGGTTTCACCGACCTGGATGAAAAAACCTCGGGCCTGCAGGGTGGTGCGCTGGTGATCGTGGCGGCCCGTCCGGCCATGGGTAAAACCACGTTTTCGATGAACATGGCGGAGAACGCGCTGATCCGCACCGGAAAACCCGTGCTGGTGTTCAGCATGGAAATGCCCGCCGAGCAGATCGTGATGCGGATGCTGGCGTCCCTGGGGCGCATCGACATGTCGCGGGTCACTTCCGGCAAGCTGGAAGAGGATGACTGGCCCCGCTTCAGTTCTGCTGTGAGCCTGCTGGCGGAGCAGAAGCTGTTCATCGACGATTCCGCCGGCCTCAGCCCCGTTGAACTGCGTGCCCGTGCCCGCCGCGTGGCGCGGGACCAGGGCGATCTGGGTCTGATCATGGTGGACTACCTGCAGCTGATGCAGGTGCCCGGCGCGGAAAACCGGGTCAACGAGATTTCGGAAATCTCCCGTTCGCTGAAAGGTCTGGCGAAGGAGATGAATTGCCCGGTGGTGGCGCTGTCGCAGTTGAACCGGGGCCTGGAACAGCGCCCCAACAAGCGGCCGATCATGTCGGACCTGCGGGAATCCGGCGCGATCGAGCAGGACGCGGACATCATCATGTTCATCTACCGCGACGAGGTTTATAACGAGGATTCAGAAGACAAGGGCATCGCGGAAATCATCATCGGCAAGCAGCGGAACGGACCCATTGGCACCGTGCGGCTGGCATTTCTGGGCCGCTACACGCGGTTTGAAGATCTTGCCCACAATTCCTACGGAGAATACTGATCCCCATGAGTCGCGGCACCCGCGCGGTGATCGACCTGCGCGCCCTGCAACACAATTTCCGCCAGGTGCGGGAACGTGCGCCCGGCAGTCAGGTGCTGGCGGTGGTGAAGGCGGACGGCTATGGGCATGGTGCTGTGGCAGTGGCGCAGGCACTGCGCGAGGCCGACGGCTTCGGCGTGGCGACCTTCGGCGAGGCACTGGTGCTGCAGCGGGCGGGCATCACCCAGCCGATCCTGCTGATGGAAGGCGTGATGAGCGCCGAGGAATTGCAGCTGGCGGCGCAGCACCGGTTCCAGATCGTGGTGCACCAGTTCTGGCAACTGGCGCTGCTGCAGCGGGTGGCGGTGGCGCAGCCGCTGGTGG
This sequence comes from Gammaproteobacteria bacterium, assembly GCA_013178375.1. Classification (GTDB taxonomy): domain Bacteria; phylum Pseudomonadota; class Gammaproteobacteria; order Pseudomonadales; family Ketobacteraceae; genus Ch67. The sequence goes on along the minus strand of JABLXQ010000059.1, from coordinate 15,130 downwards.
TTTGGCTGAAGGTGGATACGGGCATGCACCGGCTAGGGATTCCGCTCACCGCGTGCACCCAGGTGTGGGAGCAACTGCGTGCCTGCGCCAGCGTGAACGAAATCCGGCTGATGAGCCATCTGGCCTGCGCTGATGATGCGGGTCATCCCCTCAATCGCTCCCAGCGTGAGGGTTTTGCCGCACTGGTGCAAACAACGGGCGCCGTCCAAAACAGCCTGGCCAATTCAGCCGGCCTGTTGCGGGGTGAGGCGTTCCAGTTCCAGTGGGTGCGCCCCGGCCTGATGCTGTATGGCGCCACACCGCTGGCGGAAGCCAGTGCGGAGGAACTTAATCTGCAACCGGCCATGCAACTGGAATCCCGCATTATCTCGACGTCGGTGGTGCCAGCCGGTGAAACCGTCGGCTACAGCGCCACCTGGCGTGCGACCAAAGACACGCCTATCGGGGTGGTCGCAATTGGTTATGGCGATGGATACCCGCGCCATGTGTCGCCGGAAGCCTTCGTGCTGATCAAGGGCGAACGCTGCCCGCTGGTGGGTCGGGTGTCCATGGACATGCTGACGGTGGACATCAGCAACGTGCCCGACGCCACGCTGGAAACGCCGGTGATTCTGTGGGGTAAGGGCCTGCCGGTGGAATGGGTGGCACGCTGGGCCGGAACCATCAATTACGAGCTGCTGTGCCAGGTCACCGACCGGGTCGAGCGCGTTTACACGGCGGGCTGACATGCCGTTCTGGGTAACTCTCTACATCGCGTTCATGGTGATTTCCCTGCCGGTAGGGGTGTACATGCTGCGCCAGCTGGAAAACGACTGGTTGCATCCCGTGGGTGGCCTGATCTCCACGGTCCTCAGCATCGCGTTCATATTCGCCTACTGGATGCCGGATACGGTGCCGTTCAACACGCCGTCCACCATTCTCATGTATGTCTTTGTCCTGTTCTGGGATCTTTACACCCTGATGCGGGTGCGCACCAAACTGCCGGAATACCTCAACATGTCGGAGGATTCCGAATTGCGGCCTGATTCCAGTACCTGGCTGTTGGGAATTCTGCTGATGGCGCCGGCCTATTATTTTGGCGCGCTGGTGTGCCTGAAAATCATCGCCTCCTGAATCATCGTCCGAAAAGGATTGCCAACCATGGCCAAGGCCAAGACCCAGTACGTCTGCAATGACTGCGGCAGCGTGTTCGCCAAATGGGCCGGCCAGTGCACCGATTGCGGTGCCTGGAACACCCTGACCGAATTCAACCCCGATCACGGCATGGGACCCCGCGCCGGCAAGGGCGCCAAGACCGGCTGGGCGGGAGAGGCGCGCAAGGTCACCACCATGGCGGAAGTGGCGCTGGTGGACGTGCCGCGCGTGGCATCCGGCTCGGCGGAGCTGGACCGGGTATTGGGCGGCGGCCTGGTGGAAGGCTCGGTGGTGCTGATTGGTGGCGATCCCGGCATCGGCAAGTCCACCATCCTGCTGCAGACCATGACTCATCTGGCGTCGCGCCTGCCTGCCCTGTACATCACCGGTGAAGAATCCCTGCAACAGGTAGCCTTGCGCGCGCGCCGGCTGGACCTGCCGATGGATGCACTGCGCATCATGTCGGAAACCAGTATCGAGAATATCCTCGCCACCGCCGCGAAAGAGCAGCCCAAAGTCATGGTGGTGGATTCGATCCAGACTGTGTACAGCGAAGCGCTGACGTCGGCGCCGGGCGGCGTGTCCCAGGTGCGCGAATGTGCCGCTGCGCTGGTGCGCTACGCCAAGCAGAGCGGCACTGCGCTGTTCCTGGCGGGCCACGTTACCAAGGAGGGCGCTCTGGCCGGTCCCCGTGTGCTCGAACACATGGTCGACTGCGTGCTCTATTTCGAAGGCGAGCAGGACAACCGCTTCCGCATGATCCGCGCCGTGAAAAACCGCTTCGGCGCGGTCAACGAGCTGGGCGTGTTCGCCATGACCGACAAGGGTCTGCGGGAAGTGTCAAACCCGTCGGCGATCTTCCTGTCCCGTTACGACCATCCCACGCCCGGCAGCATCGTCATGGTGACGCGGGAAGGCAGTCGCCCGCTGCTGGTGGAAGTGCAGGCGCTGGTGGATGACAGCCAGCTGGGCAATCCGCGCCGGGTAGCGGTGGGGCTGGACCAGAACCGCCTTGCCATGCTGCTGGCGGTGCTGCACCGGCACGGCGGCGTCGCGACCATGGGCATGGATGTGTTCCTCAACGTGGTAGGTGGGGTGAAAGTGCTGGAAACCGGCTCTGATCTGGCGGTGCTGACCGCCGTGGTGTCCAGCCTGCGCAACCGGGCGCTGGACAACCGCCTGATCGCATTCGGCGAAGTGGGCCTGTCCGGCGAGATCCGCCCGGTGCCCAATGGTCAGGAGCGTTTGAAAGAAGCCGCCAAACATGGGTTCGCCCGCGCCATCGTGCCAAAAGGCAATGTACCGAAAGCGCCGATTCCCGGCATGGAGGTGGTGGGCGTGACGCGGCTGGAAGAGGCGCTGGACGCGTTGTAGTGACGTGTTGGGCTGATACAGGCGCATAGATTAACGGCGCCCAGAGCAGAGTTACTGCTGAGGGACGGCAGTTGGGGCCGCTGTTCAAGACCGTCGGCGGCCATGGATGGCCGCTGCCGAGCCTACAGGGATGTACTTGCGGCGTGTCTTGAACAGCGGCCCCAACTGTCGGCCCGGTCCCCCATAAAAAGCACTTGTTTGCTTTACCCAAATGCTCTCCCACCGTACAATCCCGCCCACCTTAGGGGAGTAACCGGCTGACCCCGTGTCAGCGCCGCGATCAACATAATTGAGCCGAAGGCTTATGGTCGTGGCATCCACAGCAACCTGTGGACTGGTGAGACTTGAGGCAACAGCCACTGCTCAGAGCGGGACAGTGACCGTTGCCTTTTGTTGAACCTCCCGCCTGAGACCCTTTCCATGGAAGCCTTCCTCAGCTCCACCCTCGCCGTCGCCATCGCCGAAATCGGTGACAAAACCCAGCTGCTGTCCCTGTTCCTGGCTACCCGCTTCACCCAACGCTACGCCATCATCGCCGGCATTCTGGTCGCCACTGTGATCAATCACGCCGCTTCCGCCTGGCTGGGCGTGTTCGTCATGCAGTGGGTTCCGGCCCAGTGGGGGCACTGGCTGATTGCCGGCAGTTTCGTGCTGATCGCGCTCTGGCTGCTGATCCCCGACAAGGACGATGGCGCGCCCAGTGCGCTGGACCGTTACGGCGCCTTCATTGCCACCACCGTGCTGTTCTTTCTGGCGGAAATCGGTGACAAAACGCAGATCGCCACCGTGGTGCTGGCGGCGCATTACGGTGCGACGTTCTGGGTGGTGATGGGCAGTACCCTGGGTATGCTGGCGGCGAACGTGCCGGTAGTGCTGGCGGGCGAGTGGCTGATGCAAAGGATGCCGCTGCGCTATGCACGCTGGGGTGCGTGCGCCCTGTTTCTGGTGCTGGCGGTGGTGACGCTGGTGAATGGGAGCAATGGGTAGGCTGCGGATGGGACGGGGATCAGGCTTTGCCGAATCTTGTCAGGGCGTTGAACTCCCGTTCCAGTAGCGCCTCGCTGCCGGTGTTGAGTTCCACAATGCGGCGCAGGTGCGACACGCTGTCCACATCGATGTGGTCGCACACCAGTCCCACGTGATTACCTTCCTGGTGCACCACATGTCCCTCCATGTTGATTTCGGTTTCCTCGTCGCTGAGCAACAGGTGCAGCGACACCACGTCGCCCGTTTTCAGCGCAGAACCGGCGGGTAATTCCACCAGGGCGCCCTTCAGTGAAATGTCCAGCAGGTGGGTGGCCCAGTCGGATTCGCCCTTCAGCAGGCGCGCGCGCGCGTCGAAGGCAATGCGGGTGAAATTGCGTTTTTCTAGCATGATGGCGATTCGCCCTGATCAGTCCGTTGCACTCAGCATAGTCCAAACTTCAATAAAGTGCAGAATTTCCACCAAATTCAAGTTGGCCTTGTGGCGTTTTTGTTACGGTTCGCAAATCCCTGTTACCGAAAGAGGCCCGGTGCTTTTGCAACGCATAAACCGGCGGCCGCTCATGGGAAAAAACTCTAAAAAAAGTTAAAAGGAACTACAAATTTTTTTGATGCTGCGTTAATAATTAAAAGATGAAAGCATTCGGGCTTTTAGGGAAGATGCGCTGGTTGGGAACGAGAGTGCCTGATTTCACAACTCTGAAACATTGTGCAGGAATGGGGTTATGAGAACGACGTCCACCACCAATGAAACTCAATTCGTTGAAGAAGTCGATGAGGTCCTGATGGACGATATCGACAATGAAATCGAAAAACGCCTGGATGGAAAAAGCAAACGTTCAGGCGATTACCTGAGAAAAATCGAGGCGCTGATGGAAGAGCGTCGCCTGCGGCAGGAGCTGGGGTATCTTGATGACGACAGTGACGGTGGCGACGAGGAATAATCGTCCCCCTACCGCTGGTCGCTGCCGGAAACCATAAGGGGCCGGCATCGTTGATGCCACGCAGTGCACCGGATTTCTGCCGTGACTGGTCCGGTTTGATCTTCCTGTGTTCAGCGCCAGCATGACATGCCATAACCGTGAATTGCAGCCGGTGCCAACTGTCGTTGGTTGCATGCTGCGTAATAAGGCTGGTTTGGACCTGCAACAAGAAGGGGCGCATTCGCGCCCCTTCTTGTTTTCGCCATGGCAGTATCTGCTGCGGTCAGGCCAGCTTCCGGTATTTGAGCCGCTTCGGCTGGGTGGCTTCCTCGCCGTATTTCTTCTTCTTGTAGGCTTCGTAATCGGTGAAGTTGCCTTCGAAGAATTCCACGCCTTCCTCGCCTTCGAAATCCAGAATGTGGGTCGCGATGCGGTCCAGGAACCAGCGGTCGTGGGAGATCACGATCGCCACGCCAGCGTAAGTCAGCAGCGCTTCTTCCAGCGCCCGCAGGGTTTCGATGTCGAGGTCGTTGGTCGGTTCGTCCAGCATCAGCACGTTGCCGCCAGTGCGCAGCAGCTTGGCCAGGTGCAGGCGATTGCGCTCACCGCCGGACAGTTCGCCCACCCGCTTCTGCTGGTCGCCGCCCTTGAAGTTGAAACGGCCCACATAGGAGCGTGACGCCATTTCATAGGAGCCGATCTTGATGAAGTCGAGGCCGTCGGAGACTTCTTCCCACACGGTGCGGTTGTTGTTCAGGCTGTCGCGGGACTGGTCGACATAGGCCAGCTGCACGGTGGAGCCGATGTGCACCTCGCCGCTGTCGGGTTTCTGCTCGCCGTTGATCAGGCGGAACAGGGTGGTTTTACCGGCGCCGTTGGGGCCGATGATGCCGACGATGGCGCCTTTGGGGATCTTGAAGTTCAGATGGTCGTACAGCACGCGGTCGCCGAAGGATTTGGTGACGTCGCGGAATTCGATAACGTCATCCCCCAGCCGCTCCGCCACCGGAATATAAAGTTCCTGGGTTTCGTTGCGTTTCTGGGCTTCGACGCTGGTGAGTTCCTCGAAGCGGGCGATACGGGCCTTGCTCTTGGCCTGACGGCCCTTGGGATTGGCGCGTACCCATTCCAGTTCCGACTTGATGCTGCGCTGGCGCGAGGCTTCCTGCTTGGCTTCCTGTTCCAGGCGGGCTTCCTTCTGTTCCAGCCAGGAGGAGTAGTTGCCCTTCCAGGGGATGCCGTGGCCGCGGTCCAGTTCCAGGATCCACTCGGCGGCGTTGTCGAGGAAGTAGCGGTCGTGGGTGATGGCCACCACGGTGCCTTTATAGTCGTGCAGGAAGCGCTCCAGCCAGGCGACGGATTCGGCGTCCAGATGGTTGGTCGGTTCGTCCAGCAGCAGCATGTCGGGGGCGGACAGCAGCAGGCGACACAGTGCCACGCGGCGCTTTTCACCGCCGGAAAGATTGGTCACGTCGGCATCCCATGGCGGCAGGCGCAGGGCGTCGGCGGCGATTTCCAGGGTGCGGTCGATGTCCCAGCCGTTGCAGGCGTCGATCTTGTTCTGCAGTTCGGCCTGCTCTTCCAGCAGCTTATTCATTTCGTCGTCCGACATTTCCTCGCCGAACTTCATGCTGATCTCGTCGAAGCGGGCCAGCACGGCCTTGATTTCGCCGACGCCTTCCTCCACATTGCCGCGCACGTCCTTGGCGGGATCGAGCTGGGGCTCCTGCGGCAGGTAGCCGATCTTGATGCCGGTGGCCGGGCGGGCTTCCCCGTCGAACTCTTTGTCGACTCCTGCCATAATGCGCAGCAGCGTGGACTTGCCCGAGCCGTTCAGACCGAGTACGCCGATCTTGGCACCGGGGAAGAATGAGAGGGAAATGTCCTTGAGAATTTCGCGCTTCGGGGGCACCACTTTGCTGACCCGATGCATGGTGAAAATATATTGCGCCATAGCTTATTGAGTACTGTGTAATTGCCGGGAAGGGTTGTTGGGATTCGGCGCTACGCTACTCCAATTGCCTGGGCGATGCAAACTTCCATCCTTGTTTGAAAAACCCCGGTTCTGCCGGGAAAGGAGCCTGTGTGAACTCGCTTTTTAGGCCTGCTTTTTGGGCATTGTTCTGGTCTGTGCTGCTGGCGCTGGCGCCTCCGGCCATGGCCGCTGGTGAGGCTGAAAAGGCGGCGGAATCCAGCCAGGGCGCGGCTCTGGAATCACAGCTGCAGCAACTGCAGGAAGAACAGAAGCTGCTGGCGCGCCAGAACGCCGAGATCAACAGTCAGCTGCAGCAGGCACCGGTCCTGGTCACACAGATGCGGCAGGAAATCGGCCGGCTGGAGAAGCAGTCCGGCACCAGCCCGCAAATGCCCAAGACCACCGAAGCGCTGGAGTCGGCCATCGAGCTGCTGGACGCGCAGGTGAAGTCCATCCAGCTGAGTCTGTCGGACGTGATGGACCGCATCAGCGAACAGCAGGCTCTTCCCACCCAGGCCAGTGAACAGGTCAGCGCCGCCCAGCGCCAGATCCAGGGACTGGAAGCACAATTGCGGACCGCCTTGCAGGCGGACCAGACTGTCCCCAGCAATATCCTGCAGGCCCAGGTGCTGCGCCAGCAGCTGGCCAACGCCAATCTGCGTCGGGACATTGCCGGCAATGGCCTGGACGGTTACCAGAAGTTGCTGGAAATGCACACCGTCAACCGCGACCTGCTGCTGCTGCGCCTGAGCGCGCTGGAAACCGCGCTGGATCTGCTGCGGGCCGAGCGTGATTCCCTGCGTGAAAAGAATGCCGAGACACAGCAGGAGGACAACGAGTTGTCGCAGTCGGAATGGGAGCAAAAGCCCAAGTCCATTGTGACCCAGCTGGAGGAAAACCAGCGCCTGGCCAATCTGCTGAACACCGTTTCCACCAGCCTGGTGCAGACCAACGACGCCATCGCCGACGGCAAGCAGGAATTGCAGGACCTGCGTTACCGTTTCGATATCGCCGAACAGCAGTTGCAGCTGACGGATCTCCATCAGTATGTGGATGACTATCTGTTGCGTCAGCGCCAGAGTCTGCAGGTGCGCATCCGGGAGCAACAGGACTCCAGCGACTTGACCGTGCAGATTTCCCAGGCCCGGCTGGACCAGTTCAAGTTCGACGACCAGGTGCATCAAGTGCGCACCGGTGCGGCCCGCCAGCGCAAGATCGAGTCGGTGCTGAAAAAGATTCCCGATCTGGATGACACCAGTCGCGGCCAGTTCGCGGCGGAGGTGCAGAGCATCCTGAGCCAGCGCGAAGAGGTGCTGTCGCGCCTGCTGGAAGTGAATGCAAAGCTGGTGGTGAGCCTGACCAACCTGCAATTGCTGCAGCAGGACCAGTTGACCCAGCGCCAGCAGTTTTTTGAACTGCTGAATGAAAAACTGCTGTGGCGTCGTAGCGGCACGCCACTGAATCTGGAGTGGCTGCAGAAACTGCCGGGCAGTGTGCAATGGTTCATCACCAACCCCGGCTGGCTGGAACTGGTGCAGGCCTGGTACCGCACCATCATCCAACCGGTGTTTCCGTTGCTGGGCCTGCTGGTCCTGGCCGGATTGTTCTACTGGCCGCGTCAGCGGTTCATCCACCGGCTGGAACTGCTGCGCGACGATATCGGCAATGTAATGAAGGATCAGTTCCGTCATACGGTGATGGCACTGGCTATCACGGTGTTCCTGGCAATGCCGGTGCCGCTGCTGATCACGCTGCTGGCCTATCCCCTGGCGTCGGATACGGGCGTATCGCTGTTTGTCAGCAGCGTGGGTGAGGGCCTGATTGCCGCCGCGCGCTGGATTCTGCTGGTGGAGTTCGTGCGTAACCTGTGCCGTGACACCGGCCTGGCCCGTGCGCACTTTTCCTGGCGTCCAAGCGCGGTGGCGGCGTTGCAGCGCTGGCTGCCCAAACTGTACTGGCAGGTGCCGTTTGCGTTCGTGTTCATCGTGGTGTGGGGTGATGGCGATGACGAGCATCCGGGCCTGTTGGGGCGCGCCGCCTATTTCCTGATGGCCATGCTGTTCTGGTATTTCATGCTGCGGCTGATGAGCCCCAAGGTTGGTCTGATCCAGCGCGATGAACAGGGTGAACAGTACTGGTACCAGCAATGGAACCGCCAGGTGTTCTGGGTGGCGATGCTGATCCCCATCGGGCTGATCCTGTTGGCGTTGCAGGGCTTCAATTTCAGCGCCCTGATTCTGTATACCAGCCTGTACCAGACCTTCATGCTTGGCTTCATGATCTTCATCCTGGACCAGGTGCTCACCCGCTGGTTCGCGGTGCAGGAACGCAAGCTCGCGCTGGATCGGGCACTGGCCAAGCGCGAGGCCGCGCGCAAAGTCAGGGAGCAGCAGGAAGCTGCCAAGGTCGCCGGAGACAGCGTGCCGGAGGTCGAGTTGCCCACCATGGATGTCGCCACCATCAGCGAGCAGAACCGGGCCTTGCTGCGGGTAATGTCCTGGTCGCTGTTCCTCGCGTTGGTGTACTGGGTCTGGCGGGACGTGTTCAAGGCGGCCGAATTCTTCAACCAGATCGAACTCTGGTCCTACAGCCTGGACAGCTCGCCGGGCGCCGCGCAGATTCCGGTGACGCTGGGTTCTCTGATCATCACGCTGATTGCCGTCGTGCTCACCTACGTGGGCGTGAAAAACCTGCCGGGACTGATCGAGGTCATGGTGCTGCAGCGGTTCCGTGTGGACTCCGGCATCCGCTTCGCCGTCACCACCATCGCGCGCTATGTGGTATTCATTGCCGGTGTGATGGTGGTGTCGCAAATGATCGGGCTGGACTGGAGCAAGCTGGGCTGGCTGGTGGCGGCCCTCGGCGTCGGCCTGGGTTTCGGTTTGCAGGAAATTTTCGCCAACTTCGTGTCGGGCCTGATCATCCTGTTCGAACGTCCGGTGCGCATCGGCGATACGGTGACCATCGGCAACCTGAGTGGCACCGTCAAAAACATTCGCATGCGCGCGACCACCATTTCCGACTGGGACAACAAGGAATTGATCATCCCCAACAAGACCTTCGTCACCAGCCAGTTCATCAACTGGACCCTGAGCGACAGCACTACCCGGGTGGTGGTGAAAGTAGGAGTTGCCTATGGGTCGGATACCCAGCTGGTGACCGACACTCTGCTGGAAATCGCCCAGTCCAAGGATATGGTGATGCGGGATCCGGCACCCACGGCCATGTTCCTCGGATTCGGCGACAACGCGCTGAATTTCGAGCTGCGGGTGTTCATTGCCCAGTTCAACATGCGCGGCGTGCTGCTGCATGACCTGAACACCTCGATCTACCGGCGCTTCGCAGAGCTGGGCATCGAAATTGCCTTCCCCCAGTTGGATGTGCATATCAAGGACGTGCCGGGCGGGCAGTCGCAGGACGCGACCAGCTGACCGCCGGCACGGCGATGGGCTCGGGGCAGACACCGTCCCCGGGCCCTAAACCTCCTTGGCTGGAGGCCGACGGTGATGAGGTTTTTTGTTACCCAGTAGAAGGACTTTCATGTGCCGCTGCGGGCGCTTTTAGGTAGAATACCGCGCTCATCAAGCCCACCAGCCGCCATTTCCGGGGAGCCCACCATGTTTTCAGCCAATACGAACATCGCCGATTTTGATCCCGCTTTGTGGGAAGCCATGGAGGCTGAAAAGCAGCGCCAGGAAGAGCACATCGAACTGATTGCCTCGGAAAACTACACCAGCCCGGCGGTGATGCAGGCGCAAGGCTCTGTTCTGACCAACAAATATGCCGAAGGCTATCCGGGCAAGCGCTATTACGGCGGCTGCGAGCATGTGGACGTGGTGGAGCAGCTGGCCATCGACCGCGCCAAGCAGCTGTTCGGCGCTGACTATGCCAACGTGCAGCCTCATGCCGGTTCCCAGGCCAACTCGGCGGTCTACCTGGCCCTGCTCAACCCTGGCGACACTATCCTGGGCATGAGCTTGGCCCACGGCGGTCACCTGACCCACGGCGCCAAGGTGTCCTCCTCCGGCAAGCTTTACAACGCCATTCAATACGGCATCAACGACAACGGCCTGATCGATTACGACGAAGTGGAACGTCTGGCGCTGGAGCACAAGCCGAAGATGATCGTGGCCGGTTTCTCCGCCTATTCCCAGGTGCTGGATTTCCCCCGTTTCCGCGCCATTGCGGACAAGGTTGGCGCCTACCTGTTTGTGGACATGGCCCACGTGGCCGGTCTGATTGCAGCCGGTATCTATCCCAACCCGGTGCCGTTCGCTGATGTGGTGACCACCACTACTCACAAGACCCTGCGCGGTCCCCGCGGCGGCCTGATCCTGGCGCGCGCCAATGAAGACATCGAAAAGAAACTGAATTCTGCCGTGTTCCCGGGCTCCCAGGGTGGACCGCTGGAGCATGTTATTGCCGCCAAGGCGGTGTGCTTCAAAGAGGCGCTGCAACCGGAATTCAAGACCTACCAGCAGCAGGTACTGAAGAACGCCCAGGCCATGGCCGACGTGTTCATCCAGCGTGGTTTTGATGTGGTGTCCGGTGGTACCAAAAATCACCTGTTCCTGCTGTCGCTGATCAAGCAGGACATCACTGGCAAGGATGCGGATGCTGCTCTGGGCCGTGCTTACATCACCGTGAACAAGAACAGCGTGCCGAACGATCCGCGTTCGCCGTTCGTGACGTCTGGTCTGCGTATTGGTACGCCCGCCGTGACCACGCGTGGATTCAAGGAAGCCGAGTGTCGTGAACTGGCCGGCTGGATCTGCGACATCCTGGCGGACGTTAACAACGAAGCCGTGATTGGCGCGGTGCGGGAAAAAGTGAAAGCTGTGTGCGCGAAGTTTCCGGTGTACGGGAAATAGGAAAAGTCGCCACTGCGGAAGTTTGCCAAACAAAAAGGGCGCTTCTGCTGCTTGGGGTTTTGGGACGTCAGCGACCATGGATGGTCGCTGACGAGCTTACAGGGATGTACTTGTAGCGTGCCCAAAATCCCAAGCAGCAGAAGCGCCCTTTTTGTTCTCCCACGACCTGTGCTGTGATCTGGCTTTTAAAGCGCCGGCGTTTTTATGCCACTGCTACCTGCCGCTGTGCCAGCGCCTGATTCACTGCCGCCATCACCGCATTCATTGATGCCAGCAACGTATCCTGATGAATCGCTACGCCCTGGAAGCGTTGACCCAGACAGTTCACCTGCACGAACGCTGCCGCTTCACTATCGCTGGAGTGCTGCAGGCTGTGTTCTTCGTAATCCAATACATCCAGATGAATGCCGAAATGCTGGTTGAGGCCATTGCAGAACGCTGAAATCACGCCCTTGCCCATCGCATCGATCACCACCAGTTCGCCATTATGTTTCAGCGTAACCGACACCTGTTCGCCGTTGATGCGCTCCACGCGATAGGCGGTGACTTCCATCGGCGTCTGGTGTTGCATGAATTGCTGCTGGAACAGTTCCCAGATCCGTTTGCCCGACACTTCCACGCCGGTTCTCTCCGATTCCTGCTGCACCACGCGACTCATCGCAATTTGCATCCAGCGCGGCAGTTGAATGCCGTGTTCGCGCTCCAGCACGAACGCGACGCCGCCCTTGCCGGACTGGCTGTTGATGCGCACCACGGCTTCGTAGGAACGGCCCAGATCCGCCGGATCGATGGGCAAGTAGGCCACGTCCCACGCATCGCCTTCCTTGCGGCGGCTCAGACATTTGCGGATCGCATCCTGGTGGCTGCCGGAGAACGCGGTGTACACCAGCTCGCCGGCGTACGGATGACGCGGATGCACCGGCAGTTTGGTGACGTCCTGCACCACGCTGATGATTTCGTCCATGTTCCCCAGATCCAGCTGCGGATCGACGCCACGGCTGTACAGGTTCAGCGCCATGGTGACGATGTCCATGTTGCCGGTGCGCTCGCCGTTGCCGAGCAATGTGCCTTCGATGCGGTCGGCGCCCGCCATCACGCCCAGTTCCGCTGCCGCCACCGCGCAGCCACGGTCGTTGTGGGTGTGCAGGCTGATGATCACATTTTCACGGAAATTCACATGGCGGCAGAAATATTCGATTTGGTCCGCATACACATTCGGCGTGGTCATCTCCACGGTGGCGGGCAGATTCAGAATCACTTTGTTCTGCGCGGTCGGCTGCCACACATCGAGCACAGCGTTGCAGACTTCCACTGCATAATCCACTTCAGTGCCGCTGTAACTTTCCGGCGAGTACTGGAAGGTCCACTGCGTTTGCGGATATTTCCGCGCTTCGGATTTCACTTTCTGCGCGCCATGTGCGGCGATGGCGGTGATGCCGGTCTTGTCCAGGCCGAACACCTGCTCACGCTGGGTGGGCGAGGTGGAGTTGTACAAATGCACGATCGCCTTTTTGGCGCCGCGCAGGGCTTCAAAACTGCGCTCGATCAGTTCGTCGCGGGACTGGGTCAGCACCTGGATGGTGACGTCATCGGGAATGCGGTTTTCCTCGATCAGCGCGCGCACGAAATCAAAATCCGGCTGCGACGCGGCGGGAAAACCCACTTCGATTTCCTTGAAACCCACTTTCACCAGCAGGGCGAACAGGCGTTTCTTTTCTTCCACATTCATCGGGTCGATCAGCGCCTGGTTGCCGTCGCGCAGGTCGACGCTGCACCAGATGGGCGCGGTGTCGATGGCCTGGTCGGGCCAGGTGCGGTCCCGCAGCTGCACTGGCAGGTAGGGGCGGTATTTGCGGAAGTCGAACGCCATGTTGTGCTCCAGATGAAGGTGTCCATTGGGAAAAGGTGGGTTCGGGCCGGTTGGGTTGCCGTTGCCTGACCTGCCTTGTGGGCGGGGTGCCGTGGCGGAGTGGGGCGCCCGGGTGGGGCGGGGTTCTCCGCAGCGGCGCAGACCGTGCCTTGATGGAATGGAATTCTATGCCGCCGGCCGGGAAATTGGATTGCGAATATGGCCATATTTTTGCCTTATTGCGCAATTATATTGCTTGTATAAGCTTATTTGAGAAATAATAAGGCACAAATGCCCAAATTATAGGACCGAAACCCCGGCAGGAGGCAACCCGTGGACCGTTACGACCAACGCATTCTGGAAGAGCTGCAACAGGACGGCCGTGTCAGCAACCAGGACCTGGCGGACCGCATCGGCCTGTCGCCGTCCCCCTGTCTGCGCCGGGTGCGCCAGCTGGAGGAGGACGGCATCATCGACCGCTATGTGGCCCTGCTGCGGCCGGAAAAGCTGGGCCTGAAACTGACCGCCCTGATCCAGATCTCGATGGACAAGCACACCCCTGAGCGGTTCGAGAATTTCGAGCGCCAGGTGAAAAGTTTCCCCGAGGTGCAGTCCTGCTACCTGATCACCGGCCAGAGCGCCGACTACATTCTGCGCGTGGTGGTGCCGGACATGGAGCGCTACCAGGAGTTTCTGCTGGGTAAACTCACCCGCATCGAAGGGGTGTCCGGCGTGCATTCCAGTTTCGTCATGCGCAAGGTGGTGGATTCCACGGCGGTGCCGCTGAATGCCGGCTAGACGCGTCTGCAATGCGCGCGGCCAATTTGCAGTCCATCGCGCGAAACCTGCTGAATTCCAGGCCTGTTCAGGTATGATTCCGCCAGCCATTCTGTTCACGTTCACCATTGTTTTCATAGCTGGAGCCCCGCATGCACTGCCCGTTCTGCAACGCTGACGACACCAAGGTTATCGACTCCCGGCTGGTGGCCGAGGGCAATCAGGTGCGGCGGCGGCGCGAATGCACGGCGTGCGGCGAACGCTTCACCACTTATGAATCCGCTGAACTGCTTATGCCGAAAGTGGTGAAATCCGACGGCACCCGCGAGCCGTTCGACGAGCACAAGCTGCGCGGCGGCATCCTGAAAGCCCTGGAAAAACGCCCGGTGAGCGTGGAGCAAATCGAAGCTGCCATCAGCAAGATCTGCCACAAACTGCGGGCCACCGGCGAGCGGGAGTTGTCGTCACGGGTGCTGGGGGAGGAAGTGATGGACGCTCTGCGGGAACTGGATCAGGTGGCCTATGTGCGATTTGCGTCCGTGTATCGGGATTTCCAGGATCTGAGCGAATTTTCCGATGAAATCGCCCGCCTGCAGAAAACCGGCGACGGCAAGAGCGACGGGAAAAACGCCAAATGAAGCCAGACGACCAACTGATCTTCAGGCCCCACAACCAGCTGGCTGCGCTGGCCTGCACCGGCGCGCCGGTGCATCTGTTCGTCAATCCGGTGGAGTATCACGGCCCCCATCTGTCCCTGGGCAACGACCGCATTCTCAGCGAGCGGATTGCGCTGAAACTGCATGAGCACCTGCTGCAGAAGCCGGATGAATTTCCCTTTGTGTCCGGCGGCCATATCGACATGGGTTGCGATCCCTGTCCTGGGCCCGGCAGTGTCAGCACCACCTATTCCCAGTTGAAGTCGAGCCTGCGCCAGCGGGTGGATGCGCTGGTGGACATCGGCGTGCAGCGCGTCATTTTCCATACCTTTCACGGCTCGCCCTTTCACCAGCATGCACTGGACTGGGCGGTGGAACGGTTGCATCGCAAGGGCGTGCGGGCGGTGAACCTGTTCAGTGCCACTATCGACCTGATCGTGAATTTCGACCCTGCGTTGTACGCGCCGCTGCGGGATCTGCTGCCGTCGCAGGCGGATTTCGAGCGGGTGCTGGCGATTCTGCCCAGCGATCATCACGCCGGCTTTTTTGAAACCTCGGTGGCCCTGTATGTGGCACCGGAAACCGTA
>JABLXQ010000058.1 GCA_013178375.1 Gammaproteobacteria bacterium | reverse complement strand
AGTGGTGCTTCACGCTACTATCGAGCGGTCAAAAATGAGCGTCGACATGACGAGCGTTTTTGACCGCCAACAAGCGAAGCGCGTTAGCTGGCTCGCCGCATGGTGACACAGATTTTTGAACACCCTCCCAGTCCCCACAGATCGCGCCGCATGCAATTCAACCACTAAATATCAGTTTGTGCTTGATCCTGCTGCTGATGGGGGGAAAGATTGTTTCCTATTGGATAGTTCATGAATAAAGCCCAGCGTAATTCACCGCGGCGCATACACAAACACATCCGACACCAGCTGCTCCGCCTGCATCCCCGCCGCAGCAAAATCGTCCAGCGCGGCATACACCATGCCCGGTGAGCCGCCGCCCACCACTTTCCAGCCGGCGAAATCCTGAATGTCGTCCAGCACGGCCTTGTGCACAAAGCCCTTGCGGCCCTGCCAGTCCGCCTGATCCGAAATCACCGGCACGTAATGCAGGTTGGCGTATTGCGCCGCCATTTGCGCGGCCCAGTCATGCAGGTACAAATCCGCAAATACACGTCCACCCCAGTAGAGGTGAATCGGTCGCGCGTCACCGCTTTGCAGCAAGGCTTCCAGCAGCGATTTGATCTGGGAAAAGCCGGTGCTGCCGGCCAGCAGCAGAATCCGGTCCGCGTCCCTGAGGGAGTGCAGGGTGACATCGCCCATGGGCAGGCGCATTTTGATCAGTTCATCTTCCCGCAGACGTGGCGCCAGTCTGGGGTAGCTGCTGCTGTCCGGATTGGCGCGGATATGCAGTTCCAGCGTGCGGTCCGGGCGCGGTGCGTTGCCGATGGAGAACGAGGCGCTGGTGTCAGCGTCGATCAGCAATTCCAGATACTGGCCGGCGCTGAACGACGGACGTTTGCCGGCGGGCAGCAGGAACTGCACGATCTTGACGTCGGCGTTGACCTGTTCGATACGGATGATTTTGGCAGTCAGTGTCTGCAGGGGGATTTGTCCCGGTGCCAGCACGCGTGTGACCTCGATGTCGCAATTTTCCAAAGGATACGCCAGACAGCATAACAGCGCATCTGCACGTTGGGATTCGGGGGTGATGATGTCGTTGCAAAGCTTCAGCCGCACGCGGCCCTGCAGCAGTTTGCCTTCGCACAGCGAGCAGCTGCCGGCGTCGCAGCCCCAGGGAAAATAGTAGCCCTGTTTGAGCGCGGCCTGCAGGATGGTGTCGCCATCGGGTACCTGCAGTTGCAGGTTGGCGGGACGGAAAGTGATGGTGAAGGGCATGGGCGGTTGCGGAATGCGAAGCTGGCGTGAAGTGAGTTTCACACCAGCTCCACATTCCGCAGGCGGTGCGTTACTTGCGCTTCATCGACTCGAAGAATTCTTCATTCGTCTTGGTGTCGCGCATCTTGTCGATGAGGAATTCCATCGCGGCAGTTTCGTCCATGGGGTGGAGGATCTTGCGCAGAATCCACATCTTTTTCAGCTCGTCTTCGCTGGTCAGCAGTTCTTCGCGACGGGTACCCGACTTGTTGATGTTGATGGCGGGGAACACGCGTTTTTCCGCGATGCGGCGGTCCAGGTGGATTTCCTGGTTGCCGGTGCCCTTGAATTCTTCGTAGATAACCTCGTCCATTTTCGAACCGGTATCCACCAGTGCGGTAGCGAGGATGGTCAGACTGCCGCCTTCCTCGATATTACGGGCTGCACCGAAGAAACGCTTGGGGCGCTCCAGGGCGTGGGCGTCCACACCACCGGTCAGTACCTTGCCGGACGACGGGATCACCGTGTTGTAGGCGCGGGCCAGACGGGTGATCGAATCCAGCAGAATCACCACGTCCTGCTTGTGTTCCACCAGGCGCTTGGCTTTTTCCAGCACCATCTCGGCTACCTGCACGTGACGGGCGGGCGGTTCGTCGAAGGTGGACGCCACCACTTCACCGCGCACCGTACGGCGCATGTCGGTCACTTCTTCTGGGCGTTCGTCGATCAGCAGCACGATCAGGCGGCAATCGGGGCTGTTGCGGACGATGGATTGCGCGATGTTCTGCAGCATGAGGGTTTTACCGGCTTTCGGCGGCGATACGATCAGGCCGCGCTGGCCCTTGCCGATGGGCGCCACCAGATCGATGGTGCGGGCCGTGATGTCTTCGGTGGAACCGTTGCCGATTTCCATCACCAGACGCTCTTGCGGGAACAGAGGCGTCAGGTTTTCAAACAGGATCTTGTTCTTGGCGTTTTCGGGTTTGTCGAAATTGATGTCGTTGACTTTCAGCAGGGCAAAATAGCGTTCGCCTTCTTTGGGCGGGCGGATCTTGCCGGAAATGCTGTCACCGGTGCGCAGATTGAAGCGGCGGATCTGGCTGGGGGAGACGTAAATGTCGTCGGGGCCGGCCAGGTAGGAACCTTCGGCGGAACGCAGAAAGCCGAACCCGTCCTGGAGAATTTCCAGTACGCCGTCGCCAAAGATGTCTTCGCCGCTCTTGGCGTGTTTTTTCAGGATGCTGAAGATCACGTCCTGCTTGCGCGTGCGGGCCATGTTCTCCAGGCCCATTTCTTCAGCCATTTGTACCAGTTCTGCGATCGGTTTTAATTTGAGTTCGGTGAGATTCATTTCTGCGGAAGTCATGTGTGGGGTTAGGGTGGGAGAATTGCAACTCAGTGGTTGGTGTAACGGTTCAAGTCGGATATGGGTACCGATTCTGGAAAAAGGAAAAGCGTCAGGAACCTGTCGGGTACGGGAAATTATTGTAGTTAACGACTGAATGGGCGTCCCTGATGTGGAACTCTAGGAAAGCCTGATTTCAATCTAGCACCCGCCTGGAAAAGCGTCCAGCTTGCCGCAAAAACCAACCTGTCACAGGATTTTGATAACGGAATTTGAAAGGGAGTGAAGGATGGTGAGGCGGTTTCAAAACTTCGGGATCGCAGCGAGATACCATCCGGAAGCGCCCCGCCCGCAGGGGCGAGGCGACCCAATTATATATTACTGTCGAGGAAAGCTGTCAATTGCGATTTGGACAGGGCGCCCACTTTGGTGGCTTCCACGTTGCCGTTCTTGAACAGCATCAGGGTGGGAATGCCGCGAATGCCGTACTTGGGCGGGGTATCGCTGTTCTCGTCGATGTTGAGTTTGGCGATTTTCACCTTGCCCGCGTATTCACCGGAAATCTCGTCCAGGATGGGGGCAATCATCTTGCAGGGGCCGCACCATTCCGCCCAGTAATCCACCAGCACGGGTGTGTCGGACTGCAGTACTTCCGACTCAAAAGTGCCGTCAGTTACGTTTACGATCTTACTCATGTCAATCTCCAGTAGAGGGTGCGCGGGCGACGGATCGCAACCCGGCCCGATGTTCGAAGCCTGATCGATTGTACCTGTTGCCCGGGTCGGCATTCAACGCTCCCGGTTCCCGTCCTGCATCATGTTTTCACACAATCATGGTGCTATTATCAATTCGGCCGTGACCATGCCTTATCACTATAGCCAATCATAGCTTACGTTAGCGATCAATATTTTGCAGCCGGCAACCACAATCAGGATGGGCCGTTACTTTGAACGATACGCAAAGGCTTTCCCCGTCGGCCGAGCCCATGATGGCCGCCATCGACATGGGCTCCAACAGTTTTCACATGGTCATCGCGCGGCTGGAAAACGGCGAGGTGCGGCCGGTCCAGAAGCTGGCGGAAAAGGTCATGCTGGCGGCAGGCCTGGACGAGAACAACATGCTGGACGAGGCCGCTTTTGCCCGCGGGCTCGACTGCCTGCGCCGGTTTGCCCAGTGCATTCCCGCCGTTGACAGCCGCTGGGTACGTTGTGTGGGCACCAACTCGCTGCGGGAGGCCCGCAATGGCGAGGCGTTCCTGCGGCAGGCGCGGCAGATCCTGCGGTGTCCGGTGGAGGTGGTGGCCGGCCGCGAGGAAGCGCGCCTGATCTATCTCGGCGTGGCGCACACCCTGGCGGACGATGGTGGCAAGCGGCTGGTGTTCGATATCGGCGGCGGTTCCACCGAATTCATCATCGGCAAGCGCTTTGAGCCGCTGCTGACCGAGTCCCTGCACATGGGCTGCGTTTCCTATCGCGACCGCTTTTTTGCCAACGGCAAAATCAGCGAGCAGGGTTTCAAGAAGGCGGTAATGACAGCGCGCACCGAGCTGGCCGCGATTGAATCGTCTTACCGCAAGAAGGGCTGGGACAATGTGGTGGGTGCCTCGGGCTCAGTGAAGGCCATCGAGGGGGCGTTGCAGGATAACGGCTGGTTCAAGGATGCCATCGATCTGCCGGGCCTGCACAAATTGCGGGACCGGTTGCTGACCTTCAATTCCCTGGATGCCATCGATATTCCGGGTATCAAGGCGGACCGGCGCCATATCCTGCCCAGTGGTCTCGCCATCCTGATCGCAATCTTCGAACAGCTGGGCATCAAGACGGCGCACTATTCCGATGGCGCCATGCGGGAAGGCATTCTGTACGACCTGCTGGGGCGACATGTGCATGAGGATGTGCGCGAACGCTCGATCCTGGCGATGATGAACCGTTACAGCGTGGATACCGCCCAGGCCGAACGTGTGCTGCAGTCAGCGCTGAAGGCGTTCAATCAGGTGAAGAAGGATTGGGATCTGGGTGAGTACTGCCGGGAATGGCTGCGCTGGTCTGCGCTGTCCCACGAGATCGGCATGGCGGTGTCCCACTCGGGTTTTCACAAGCACGGCGCCTATCTGCTCACCCATTCGGATCTGCCGGGCTTCACCCGCCAGGATCAGAAAGTGATGGCGGTGCTGGTGGGCAATCACCGGCGCAAGCTGAAGGAAAGCGACTGGCAGGAGTTGCCGCCCCATTTGCAGGAGAAAGTGAAACAGCTGGTGCTGGTGCTGCGCTTGAGCGTGCTGTTTCACCGGGCCCGGCGCGAGGATCTGATCCCGGATTTTCGCATGGCAGTGGATGGCAAGAGCGCGCGCCTGCGGTTCTCTGCCAAATGGCTGGAAGAACACCCGCTCCTGCAGGCAGAGCTGCAGGAGGAGCAGGATGTGTGGAAGAAAATCGGCATGAAACTGGAGTTCTGAGGGCGCATTTGCGCCCCCGGCGTGGGCGGGATTGATCAGGAATCCACGGTTTTCCGGTTGCGTTTGATGACTTCGCTGAATTCCACCGTGGTGGCAGGCGCCAGTTCCGGCAAGGCTTCGCGCTCCGGTGGCAGGCCAAGTTTTTCCAGCGCCAGTTGTCGCACCCGTGCCAGATCCGCGTCGCTGTAAACGCCATTCACGCCGGAAATCGACGCCAGTTGCATGCCATGTTTCAACCCCAGTTTGTAGATCTCGCGCACCTTTTCCCACTCGATATTGCGGCCCAGGGTGTAATTCTCGAAGCGGCCTTCCAGTGCCAGCACGATGGTTTCCGCCAGACAGGCATAGGCGACGTTTTTCGGCAGGCCGATGTTTTTCATGTGCACGTCGCCCGGCAGACGTATCTCGCCGGATTCGATCACCAGCACGTCGGGGCGTTTGGCAACATCCTCGGCAGGAATGTCGAGCGGGCGCGCCACGTCGGTGATCACGCAGCCGGGTTTCACCTGCAGGATGTCGAGGATGCGTTTGCCGGCGCCGGAGGTGGCGGTGACGATCATGTCCATCTCGCCCAGGCATTTGTCGGCGTGCGCCATCACATGGACGCGGGCATTTGAGGTTTCGTGCTCGATGTCTTCCTTCAGCGCCAGCAGCTTGCCGGCTTCCGGCGACACCAGATAGAGATCGTCAACGGCTTTTGCCAGCAGCCGCGCGCAGACGGAACCGATCGCGCCGGTTGCGCCCACCACCATCGCCTTGCCGGCCATCTTGCCGCTGGGGCCGACCTGCACCAGACCGAGTTTTCTCACCGCATCATGGGCCGCCCACAGTGCGCCGGACGCGCTGTAGCTGTTGCCGGTGGTGATCGGTAGTGGTGCGCGCTTGGCGACCGTCACGCCGGCGTCGCCCACCACTTTGGTGAAGGCGCCCAGCCCCATGATCTGCGCCCCGAGTTTTTTCGCCATGTCGGCAGCCGCCAACAGACGGCGGTAGGTGAATTCCGGACCGTGCCGCATGATTTCCTTCGGCGTGCCGCCCACGGTGATCAGCCAGCCTTCCGCTTCTGCGCCGGTGGGGGATTGAATGCCGCTGACTCGGGAATAGATAAACGGTGGCGAGTAGGCGATGATTTTTTCCAGCGTATTCATCACCGGCTTGGGCGCGATATTCGCCACCAGATCGATGGGTTTGGAATTGCGGAAATACTGCTGCGACAGCGGATGGATAACGAAGGCAAACCGGCTCAGCCGTTTGAAGCCGCGCGGATACAGCACACGCGGTTGCAGTTCCAGGCGGGTGATGATGTCGAGGTAATCGTCTTCGGTGAGATCGCTGTTTTTCTTCTCCAGCGCGGCTAGCATCATCGCCTGCAGCACGGCGATACCGACGGTGTGCACAAAGGGCTGCGGTGTGTAGTCGATGACCGTGTACACGCCGCGGTCGCGCAGGCTTTTCAGCCGTTCTTCCGAGATGGCGGAGGTGATCAGGGTTTTTCCTGCCAGTTCTTCCAGCCCGAATGCGTCGAGCTGATCGAAGTGGGCGATCACCACGTCAGCCTTGTGCAATGCCTTGCGCAGGATGAAGTGATTCCATTCCTGTACCGGCGCCAGCGAGGGCGACAGCACCTGCGGCGGCGCCCAGCGCAGCACCTGATGGCTGCCGGTGGTGTACAGCTCCAGCGCCTGCAGCGAGTTGAGGAATTTCGGAATGCCCAGCTGCAGCACGGGATCGGCGAAGCGCAGGTTGTCGGTGAATTCCGCCAGCACGCGGGCGGAGCGGTAATGCTGCGCGCCGCTGAACACCAGTACATTGGCGTTGTTGAAAAAACCTTTCTGCTCGTTTTGCAGATGACGAATGGCCCATTCCTGCAGGATGTCGCGCAGTTCAGTACCGCTGGTGACGGGGCGGTGGCGGGCGCGGTGGCGCAGACGCTGGTCCAGCCGTTGCTGGAACTGGAAGGCGCCCACCCGCTGGCGGTCGCGCAGGCCTTCCAGCGCGATGGCGGCGGCCTTGTTCTGCCACTGGGTCACCAGCGCTTCGGCCTTGGCGATGTCGCCGTCCGTGCCCAGCCGCTGTACGCGCAGGTTCTGGTCCAGAAAGCGGGTGGAGAAATCGTAGTCGTCGCGGCTCGATCCAAGGCTGATGCTGACGACAGTGGGGGTGGTGTGTTTGGCGGTCATGGGCGGGTCCAGTCCTTCCTGACGTGAGTAAACATTTCTAGCAGAAAGGTGGCGCGCGGGAGTTAGCCCAGATCAAGGGTTTGTAGATGATAGTGAAAATGCGCTGAACGGCGGGGAAATTAAAGCGAATGCGTTGAAGGAGCGCCTCCAGGCGATGGTGCCCGGAAGCGCGATTGCGGTAGAAAACCGGGTCAGATCAGGCCTTCTTCCTTCAGTGCCTGCTGCACGGCGGGACGCTGGAATATACGGCCCAGGTATTCCTGCAGCGGCTTGGGCAGTTCCACGTTCACGTATTTGCCCCAGCCCAGCACGGTGAACAGGTAGGCGTCCGCCACGGTGAAGCTGTCTCCAGTGATAAACGGGGTTTTCGCCAGCTGCTGCTCGACGGTAGTGAAGCGCCTGGCCAGGTAATCACGGGCTTCCTGCTTGCGGGCGTCGGTGTTGGCGGGGTTGAACAGGGGTGAGAACGACTTGTGCAGCTCGGTGGAAATGAAGTTCAGCCACTCCAGCACGCGGTAGCGTTCCATGGTGCCGGCGGCGGGGATCAGCTTGCTGGCCGGCGCCTTGTCCGCCAGAAATTGCACGATGGCAGGGCCTTCGGTGAGCACGGTGCCGTCGTCCAGCTTCAGCGCCGGCACATAGCCTTTGGGATTCACTTTCAGGAAGTCCTCGCCGGAAGCGGTGGTCTTCTTGGCGATATCGGTTTTTTCCAGTTGCAGCGGCAGATCCGCTTCCAGTGCGACGATATGGGGGGACAGGGAGCAGGCGCCCGGTGAGTAGTACAGTTTCATAACATCTCCTTGTGGACTGGCATTGTGGACTGAGCGATCCAAAACTTATCACGGGACAGGGCGGGGCGCAATGGGGGGCTTTTCAGGCAGGCAATACGTTGAGGGTAACGTTGACCATGTCGCCGAGGATGGGGGAGCTGGGGTCGCTCTTGGCCAGCACTTTCAGGCCGAAGAAGGCGCCTACCAGGAAGCGGCCGGTGGCGCGACAGTCGAAGTCTGCCGGCAGTTCGCCCCGGGCCTTGCCGGCTTCCAGCGCGGTGACGAACAGATCCTCGAACGCTCGCTGGTTGCGGGTGACGATGTCGGCGATTTCCACGTCGTGGCGGGCCATTTCCATCGCCGCATTGATCATGAAGCAGCCCATGCGCTTGGCGTCGTCGGTTTCGCTGCTGGCACTTTCGAACAGCTGACGGAAGGCGGCCTGCACCGGCCGAATCTGATCGAACAGGGGCTTAAGCTTGTCGCCGCCGCTGGTGTGGTAGCGGCGCAGGGCCTTGATGAACAGGGCGCGCTTGTCGCCAAAGCGGTTATACAGGCTCTGGCGGGCGATGCCGGTGGCCGCCAGCAGGTCCTCCAGACTGGTGCCGTCGTAACCGTGCAGCCAGAAGGTCTGCATGGCGCGGTCGAGCACGTCGTCTTCGTCAAATTCGCAGGGGCGGGCCATGGGGGTGGAGTTGCACTCAGTTCTGGAATGGATGGTCTAAAGATTATCGCTGAACAGGTTTTGGCCGGCAAGCGGGACCAGGTGAAAGATCGGGCGAAAGGTTGAGCAGCGGGAGGGGTTGAATAAATAGACCGGTCGCT
The DNA here is from genome assembly GCA_013178375.1 of Gammaproteobacteria bacterium. GTDB lineage: Bacteria > Pseudomonadota > Gammaproteobacteria > Pseudomonadales > Ketobacteraceae > Ch67. Next base: position 24,976 of record JABLXQ010000058.1, on the reverse strand, counting down.
ATATTATTGTGAAACACTGTTCATCCGGATACCGCCCATCATGGCCCAGAAAGGCGAAGCCACCCGCCAGCGCATCATCGACGCTGCCGCTGCATTGATGCAGGCCCAGGGCTTTCATGCCACGGGTCTGAACCAGATCATCCAGGAAAGTGGAGCCCCCAAGGGTTCGCTGTATTTCCATTTCCCGGACGGCAAGGAGTCGATCGCTATTGCGGCGATGGAAACCTCCGGGCGCCAGTTGAGTGACATGCTGGCGCTGCTGCTGGCGGCCAGCCCCCGCCTGGCGGATGCGCTGGACCCGCTGTGGCGGTTTTTCATGGATGCGCTGGCAGGATCGGATTTTCGCAAGGGCTGTCCGATTGCCACCCTGACCCTGGAGGCGGCCGCCGAGTTTCCGGGGATTCAGGTCTGCAGCGAGCATATTTACCAGGACTGGCAACAGCAGTTCAGCCGCAAACTGCAAGAGCAAGGCGAGGCGCCGGAACGGGCGGACATGCTTGCGGGCGCGCTGCTGGCCCTGCTGGAAGGGGCGCTGGTACTGGCCCGGGGCATGCGCTCGCTGGTTCCGCTGCAGCAGGCGCTGCAGGCAGCGAAGGCCCTGATCTGAAAAGGCTTTTTTAATGCTTCTATAATATATAGACCGGTCTACTTTTAAAATCAAAATACACTCTGGAGATAACCCTCATGCAACCGACAACCCTGAACAAATCTGCCAACCATCCGGCTGCTATTAATAAGCCGCAAACCATTCTGGTCACCGGCGCCACTGGCTTTATCGGCCGCTGGCTGCTGCGGGAGTTGACGGCCCAGGGCCATACCGTCCTGGCGTTGCTGCGCCGGCCGGAGGCACAACAGGCGGAACTGGCGCGCTGGCTGGACGCACGGGGCGGTGATTCCGCTCATCTGCAACCAGTACTGGGTGATCTGGAAGCCGACGGCTGGGGGCTGGCGCCGGACGACCGTGCCCGTCTGCAGCAGGTGGATGCCATTTTCCACCTGGCCAGCCGCTTCGCCTGGAATCTGGACGCGCAGCTGGCGCGGCGGGCCAATGTGGAATCGCTGCACACGCTGCTGGAACTGGCGGACGCCAATACCGGCCTGCAACGACTGGTGTGGGTGGGCGGCTACATGGTGGGCAATCCGCGTTTGCAGGGCACGCTGGCGCAACTGGAACAGGGCAGCGACTGGCGGCCCGTTTACCGGCGTCACGGCGCTTATGAGGCGTCGAAACTGGAAAGCTACGTGGTGCTGAAGCAGGCCCTGGCCCGACGCAATATTCCCTGGACCTTTGTGCATCCGTCCACCGTGGTGGGCGACAGCGCCACTGGCGAAATCACACAGGACATCGGCCTGCTCAAGCTGGTGGATGCGCTGCAGAAGGGGCGTCTCACTGCCATTCCAGGCAAGCGCGGGGACTGGCTGCCGCTGATTCCGGTGGATTATCTGGCGCGGTTTCTGGCGGGTGTGCTGGAGCATCCGGATGCGAACGGCCAGGAATACTGGGTGCTGGATGACGCCACCCCGGCCTTGCCGGAACTGGTGCGCTGGCTGGCGGATGCGGTGGGAGTGGCCGCACCCCGGTTACAGGTTCCACTGGGCCTGATGAAATTCATTTTGAATGCCGGACTGGGAAAACGCTGGGACATGGCGGCGGAATCGCTGAATTTCATTGATTCCGCCCGCTATGGCACCGGCCCCGCCTTGGCGCTGGCCCGCAGCATGGGGTTGCAGATGCCGCCTGCCCGCAGCTATGTGCAGGGCACCGTGCGCTACTGGGCCAGTTCCACCAACCCATGACCGCTCAGGGCAGCAAAGGATCGAAGCGGTTGCCCTGGGCCATCTGGCTGGTGAATCCGTTCAGTGCTTTCACTGTGTAGTCGTGGGGCAGTACCACCCGCAGGGGTGAACCTGCGGCCACACTGCCCACCGGCAGCGGATCAATGCCCACGTAGTTGCGGATAGGGTAATCGCCGGACAGTTCCTCATCGAGCTGCATGGGTTGCAGGCCATATTGCTGGTGGAGCGCCGAGGCGATGCTGTAGGACGGTTCCCTGCCGTGCAAACCGTCCTGGAAATCCGCCAGCCCCAGCAAAAGGTTCTTGTCTGCCAGCGCGTCCAGTCGGCTGAGGGGATCGATGGTATCGATGCCCGTTTGCAGCAGGTTCGCCAACGGGCTGCTGGGTGACAGCGGGAAACGTACGCCCAGCAGGCGCTCGATAGCATGGATGGACTCTGATCCGATCAGCGAGGACAGGAAATCCACCAGATTGTTTATGTGGATGCTGTTGGGGCGCGGCATGTTGGCCAGAATCAGGTTTTTTGCCGGCGCCGGGTCAATCGCGTTGGCCTGCAGTGCCGCCAGGGCGCCCAGGCTGGTGCCGGAGAAGGTGAGGTTGGTGAAATCCCACTCCATGCCGCCCAGCCAGTAGCCTATCTGTTCCGGATCATTCGAATGCTCCTGGTCCAGCAGGTGTGGCAGCAGGTGTTGCAGGTACAGCAGTTCCATGCCCAGTTGCAGATATTGCGGCTCCACTGCGCCCAGGTTCAGCGGGTTGAAATCCGCCAGCACGGCGGCCACCGTTGCGGTGTCGATATCGATATTCAACAGGTTGGCAAACCAATCCAGGCTCTGCACGCCGGTGCTGTATTCGCGGTCGGCGGTGTAGGGCGCCGGTATGAACACCCGCAACACCCGGTGGTTCGTGGTTACCATGGGATCGTAGATGAAGCGATCTGAATCCCAGTATTGCTGGATGCCGTATGCGGTGGGCAGGGCGTGGATTTCCACCGGCAGGCGTTCCCCCGGTGCTGGCGGAATGCAGGGCAGCGCAATGCCGATGCGGGTGCGAATGCTGCCGTTGGCCGCCAGTGCGCCGGCAGCGTCCAGATTCAGGTGACCGCCGCTGGTGAGATAGGGTGGTCTGCCGGTGAGGATGCTGGGCAGGTCCATATCTAGTGTGAGTAGATAGCCGTTGCGGTCGCCATAGGCGTTGCAGCTCTGGATGCTGTGGGTGTCCATGAACTGGACGTTGTGGGCCGCCGTTGCATAGTCCTGCTGGTTCACGAAGCTGCGCACGCTGGGCAGTTTGTCGCTGGCGCCCTGGGTGGTGAACAGGGTGAAGGCCGCCACCTGTTCCGGCGTGAAGGGGGAATTTTCGGTGACGAAGGTTTTTACCTGGTTCCAATGCTCGCCCAGCTTTCCATCGGCTCCGTGGGCGATGATCCGGTTCATAGCTGCGCCCTGCTGGACTGGAAACGGCAGGAATCCGTTGGGATCGAGGGTGAACAGCAGCAGAGCATAAGTGGCACCGGGTTCAAGGCTGTGGCCCAGCTTTGGCTGCACATGCAGCAGGCTGTCCTCCGCCAGGTCAGGGGACCGGTGCAGGCGGAAGGTGACGGGAATGCCCTGGCCGTGATGCGGTGAACCGGGTTCCAGCCTGATCAGTTGCAGGGCGTCCTCCGGCGTGGAATCCGACGACCACTCCAAATCAGAGAGATCCATGTCCCAGGTTGTGGCCAGCGGTATCAGGATGCCGCCGTTGCGGGCAAAACCGTGGCTGCGGTTGGCGGCTCTTTTCACGGCACGGGCGAACAGGCCGCCGTTGAGCGGGAAGTCGGTCAGGTCCAGTTGGCCATCGGCGCTGCGTTTGGTATCAGTGGGCCAGGGTCCGGAAAAGAAAAAGTCCGGCACGTAGTTCATCAGGGGCACCAGGACATCGGTGGTTTTGAAGGTGGCGATCACATGGCGGTTGCCCAGTGTGCGCACGTCGCAGGGGCCGGTGCCCTCGCAGGCGCCAGCCCAGCCGGTAAAGGTGTAGCCCGGTGCCGCCACCGCCTTCAGCTCCACCAGCCGGTTGTAGCCGCCGTCGTAACAATCAGTATTGCCGGTGCAAGCGGTTGCGTTGTTGCTGACGACGCTGACCGCGCCTTCCCCGAGAGTGGTGACCGTGATCTTGCATCCGGCAAGCGACAGCCCCAGTACGAGGACAACCGCAAGCCGGCGATAAGTCATGAATGACATCGCGCTGTTCCTTGATTTGATTTTTTGGAATGGGAGACTACGCGGACGATACTAGAAGAGCGCTTTCACAGCGCGCAATGCCCGCCGGCACAATGACGCGGTAAAGACAGCAGATTGGCCGTACCGGGACAGTGCTTGCGCTGGCACGGCGCCAAGCCGGCAATTTGTGTATCATCCAGCTTTCGTGCAATTTCGTGTCACTCTGTTTGATTCACTTCGTTTGAAACCAAGGATGTTATCTGTGTGGCGTTTTCTGTCGGCTTGCGGCTGGCTACTGTTGGTGGGGCCAGTCGCAGCGCAGCCGGTCATCGAAGAAAGGACCGTCTATTACGAATTCAGTGCGAACACCAAAAAAGAAATCTGGCAGCAGATTCTGGAAAAGTCGCCCATGGGTGCAACCAATATTGCCGGGCATCATGCGGTGAATGTGGCCACCACCGAATGGACGCTGGGTGCGCGCTATCGTCTGGAGGGCGGCCTGGAACGATGCTCCCTCACCGAGGTGCAGCCCCATCTGCAGATCACGATTCGCATGCCCAACTGGACCAATAAATGGGAAGCGGACGCGGTGCTGGCAGACAACTGGGACAACTATGTGCGCATGGTGTCCAGCCATGAGGATGTTCACCGCCAGTATGCCGTCAGGATGGCGACCGAATATGAAGCCGCGCTGATGGAGCTGGGTTCCTATCGCTATTGCCGTGAGTTGAAAGAAGAAATGGAAAACGTCCGGCAGACCATCCTGGGTAAATTCAAGGCGCATAACAAGTGGTTCGATGCCAAGGAATTCGTCTATCAGAAAGAGCTGGTCTGGTTTTGACTGGGTGGGAGTAGGCTTCTGCGCTGGTTGCACAGGTCATTAAAAGCCCTGCTAGACTTAATTATCAGGCGCCTTGCTGCCTTCCCATTGCCGCTGTGAGCCAATAAAAAATATGCGCACAATCAACGTCTTTGCGTTCATTGCATCCCTTTCTGCCGGTGTGCTCCTGACGCCCGCACACGCTGATACGTTTGATGATGCCGTCAACCTGTATCTAAAAGGCTTCGATCATTGTTCGACAGCGAAGCAGGCGCTGGGCAGCAACGATCTGGGTGCTGCACGCAGCGCATTCGCCAAGTATGAATCCATCAAGAAGCAGGCGGAGGCGATGGATGGGTCCATCGTCGGCACCAGCAAGCGTGGCATGGACAGCAACCTGAAATACTGTACGCGCGTAGGTACCGACATTGAAGTTGCAGTGGGGATGCCGACGTTGGAGAAGGCGCTGGCGGCCTGCGAACTGGCCTTGACCAATCTGAAGGATGGTCAGGTGGAGCCGGCCACAAGCAATTACCAGCAGTTTGTTGCGCAGCGGGATGAAGCGCTCAGGATGGCGCCCAGCCTGAACAATGTATTCAGCGCACGCAGCGAGATCCGGCGTTGTGAGCGGATGGAAAGCAAGATTGCCAGCTTCGGCCAGAAACAGGCGGCTCTTACGGTGGCACTGCAATCGGCACTGGATGCCAGTGAAACCTTTCAAAGCAGTTGTGAATCGGCGCTGGCGGAATTGAACGGTGCAGCGCCCAATGCAGCGGCGATCCAGGCTGGCAAGAAAGCGCAGGCCAAGGTGCAGACCTACCAGAAAAGTGCGGCGGATGAATACGCCGCGCTGAAAACGGCAGCGAAGGGTGCCACGATTAATGAGAAGGCGACTATTGAAGGCCGTATCGCCAAAGGCAACCAGTGTCTGACCCAATTGAGCCCGGCGCTGGCGACCAAAGAGCGCGCGCTGAAAACCGCGCAGGACGAGCTGGCGCGTCAGATGGCGCGACTGGACAAGGCGAACCAGGCCTGTGCTGCAAGCGGGAATGTGGCGTTGGCGACGGCCACCCAGACGCAGTACGACCAGGCCAGGGCGAATTACGAATCAGCCCGCAAGACCCGCGATGAAGTGAAAGCCGCGCTGGCGAAAAATCCGCAGAATGGCAGTGATGGCAACGGCCAGGATGTGGGCGTTCAAGTGGCGACGCTGGATGCCTGCCTGGATACTTCGCGCAGACATTTGAGTGCGCTGCTGGGTGCAGTAACGGCTGCTGCCGCTGCCAAGCCGGTTGCGGCCAAGGTGGAGGTAGCCAAGGTTGAGCCGGCGAAGGTGGTTGCAGCGGCGCCTGCGCCTGTAGCCAGTGCGGCGCCAGTGGTTGCGGTACCGGTTGCTGTAGCATCTGCTGCTGTGGCAACTCCTGCCAAGTCCAGTGGCATTCCGCCCCTTAGCGTGACCGGTGTGCTGGACATCAACGATATCGTGCCGGATTTTGCGGTGCTGTACTGGCAGGACGGTTCCAGTGGTGAATCAGCGGTGGAAGTAGTGGTGCATCCCACCGGATTTGACCAGCCCGTGTATTTTCTGAGCCCGGGTGGCAGTGTGCAGATCAGGAGCGAGGACTTTGCGCCGCACAGGATTTTTGCAACCAACGACGCTGGTGAATCGCAGATGCTGGCGCAAATCCGCTCGCGGCAGGGCCGTACGGTGAAAACCGGCTGGAGTGAAAACAGTATCTGCGTCCTGCGCAGCGATCAGGTCCGGGTAGCACAATCCTATGTGGTGAACATCAAATCGGCTTCTTCCAATCTGCTGAAATTTACCGGTAACAGCAAGAAGCTGGAAATCGATCTGAAAAATCCGAAAAACGCCCGCAAGGGATATCTGCTGATGCCGGATTACGATCCGCTGGCGTTTGAATTGTCGCAAGGGGAAGACAAGCAGTTGTCGATTACCAAGAGTGGAGCGGTGGTGGGCAGCCTGACCCTGAAAGGCAATTGAGGCGCAGCAGAAGCCGGGCGGAACAGAATCCGCCCGGCTTTTTTCAGCCCAGCTTGTCGATCAGGTATTCCTGCGCCGAAATCCGCGTTTCACCTTCAGCAGGCGACAGGCGCTGGTAGGTGCCGTCCGAATTCATCTTCCAGGCCTGGTAGTTGTCCTTCAAATAGATTTCCAGCCCCTCGTGATACACCCGCTGGGCCAGTTTCGGGTCCAGCACCGGGAAGCAGATTTCCACCCGGCGGAACAGGTTGCGTTCCATCAGGTCGGCGCTGGCGAAGTAGATCTTGAATTCGCCGTTGCGGTGGAAATAGTAAATGCGCGAATGCTCCAGGAAACGGCCCACCACCGAGCGCACTTCAATATTGTCGGACACGCCGGGAATGCCGGGCCGCAGTGAACACATGCCGCGCACGATCAGCTTGATTTCGACGCCGGCCTGCGAGGCGCGGTACAGCATCTCGATGGTTTTGGTGTCGGTGAGCGAATTGCATTTCAGCACGATGCGCGCCGGCAGCCCTTTCAGCGCGTTCAGGCGTTCTTCCTCGATATTCTGCGCCAGCAGTTCCTGTTGCAGGGTGAACGGCGAGTGGTACAGGTATTTCAGCTGCGCGGGCCGGCCCATGCCGGTGAGTTCCTGGAAGATCTTGTGCACGTCCTCTGCCAGTTCCTCGTTGGCGGTCAGCAGGCTGTAATCGGAATAGATGCGCGCGTTGCCGGCGTGATAGTTGCCGGTGCCCAGATGCACGTAGCGGCGCAGGCGCTGGCCTTCGCGGCGTACGACCAGCATCATCTTGGCGTGGGTTTTGTAGCCGACGATGCCGTACACCACGATGGCGCCCGCTTCCTGCAGCCGGGTGGCGATGGCGATGTTGGATTCCTCGTCGAAGCGCGCCCGCAGTTCCACCACGGCGGTCACTTCCTTGCCGTTGCGCGCCGCTTCCACCAGCAGGTCGAGAATGTCGGAGTTGGAACCGGTGCGGTACAGGGTCTGCTTGATGGCCACCACGTGGGGATCGCGGGCGGCCTGGCGCAAAAAGCTGATCACCGGCTGGAAGGATTCGTACGGGTGGTTGAGCAGCACGTCCTGGCTGCCCATCACTTCCAGCAGGCGGTCGCTGCGCTGCAGGATGGCGGGCACCTTCGGTTTGTGGGGAGGGAACAGCATGTGGGAACGGGTAATGTCCATCACCGGCATCATGCGGGTGAGGTTCACTGGGCCGTTCACCTTGAACAGCTGGTGGTCGTCCAGGCCGAATTTGTTCAGCAGGAAATCCACCAGGTTGTCCGGCATATTGTCGGCCACTTCCAGCCGCACTTCCTCGCCGTAACGGCGCGAGAACAATTCGCCTTTCAGCGCGGTGGACAGGTCTTCCACCTTTTCCTCGTCCAGGAACAGGTCGGAATTGCGGGTGAGGCGGAACTGGTAGCAGCCGGTGGCCTTCATGCCCGGGAACAGGTAGCCGGCGTGGTAGTGAATCACCGACGACAGGAACACGTAGTTGTCGCCGCCTTCGCAGATGTCGTCCGGCAGGCGGATGATGCGGGACAGGGATTTGGGTGCCGGCACCACCGCCAGACCCAGTTGGCGGCCAAAGGCATCTTTCCCTTCCAGGGTGACGATGAAGTTCAGGCTTTTGTTCACCAGCAGCGGGAACGGGTGCGCCAGATCGAGGCCGATGGGGGTCATCACCGGCGCCACCTGCTGGCGGAAGTAATGCTTGATCCACTGCACCTGGGGTGCTGTCCATTTTTCGCGGGCGATGAAATGGATGTTCTCCGCTGCCAGGGCCGGCAGCAGGTCGTCATTGAACAGTTTGTACTGGCGGTCCACCGCAGTGCGGCAGCGGTCGCTGATGACGCGCAACACTTCCTGCGGGTGCATGCCGTCCGCTTCCGGTCGCGCCTGATTGAAGGAAATATCCCGTTGCAGACCGGCCAGGCGGATTTCGAAAAACTCGTCCATGTTGCTGCTGAAGATCATCAGGAAACGCAGCCGTTCCAGCAGCGGCAGGGTCTTGTCTTCCGCCTGGGCCAGTACCCGCAGGTTGAATTCCAGCAGGCTCAGGTAGCGGTTGAAATAGTACGCGCTGTTGTGGAGGTCGATGGCCGGTTGTTCGGTGACTTCGGCAGGTGCGTTGGTGGTCATGGTACTCACTTCAATGGGGTTCCGTGCCTTTTGGGCAAGATGTTAACGGTTGAGCAGTTCGGCGGCGCTTTTGGCGAAATAGGTGAGGATGCCGTCGGCACCCGCCCTTTTAATACAGGTTAATGACTCCAGTATGACAGCATCGTGACTGAGCCAGCCGTTCTGGAACGCCGCCATGTGCATGGCGTACTCGCCGCTCACCTGATACACGAAGGTGGGCGCGCCGAACTGGTTTTTCACTTCCCGCACGATATCCAGGTAGGGCATGCCGGGTTTCACCATCACTATGTCGGCGCCTTCCTGCAGGTCCAGCGCCACTTCGTGCAGCGCCTCATTCAGGTTGGCCGGGTCCATCTGGTAGGTGTATTTGTTGCCGCCCTTCAGGTTGGATGCCGAGCCCACCGCGTCGCGGAACGGGCCGTAGTAACTGGAGGCATATTTGGCAGAATAGGCCAGAATGCAGACATTTGCGTGACCGTTGTATTCCAGCTGCCGGCGGATGGCGCCGATGCGGCCGTCCATCATGTCGGAGGGCGCGACGATATCGGCACCGGCCTCGGCATGCGACTGGGCCTGTTTGATCAGGGCTTCCACGGTGATGTCGTTCAGCACGTAGCCCTGGTCATCGATGATGCCGTCCTGACCGTGGGTGGTGAAGGGGTCCAGCGCCACGTCGGTGATCACGCCCATATTGGGCACGGCGTCCTTGATGGCTTTGATGGCGCGCTGGGCCAGGCCGTTGGGATTCCAGGCTTCCTGCGCATCCAGGCTCTTGGCCGATTGCGGGGTGACCGGAAAGATCGCGATCGCCGGCACGCCCAGGCCACTCAGGTGCCGCGCCTCTTCCTGTAAGATGTCCAGCGACACCCGCTCGATGCCCGGCATCGACGCAATCGGTTCGCGCACGCCTTTGCCTTCCAGCACAAACATCGGGTAGATCAGGTCGGCGGGGGTGAGCAGGGTTTCACGCACCAGGCGGCGGGTGAATTCCGCAGCGCGCAACCGGCGCATGCGGGTGGCAGGGAAGGGGCCGCGATTCAGGCTGTTGATGGGCATGGCGTTACCTTGTGTGATCATGCGATTCTGTTGGACCTTCAAGTGACAATAATACTCCGTCGGCGGAATGACGTCTTAGCGCGGATGAGGACAGCAAGGCATTTATGAAGAAAAAACTGGTGTTTCTGCTGGTGCTGGTGGCCTGTGTGGTGGCGGCCTGGCACCTGTTCGATCTGGGCCGCTACCTGAGTTTCTATTACATCCAGTCGAAACAGGCGGAATGGCAGCTGGCACTGGAGCAGCATCCGCTGTGGGTGGGGGTGGGGTTCTTCCTGGTGTACGTGCTGGTGACGGGGCTGTCGATCCCCGGTGCGGCGGTAATGACGCTGCTGGCGGGTTCTCTGTTCGGGCTGGCGCTGGGTACGTTGATCGTGTCGTTTGCCAGCACCCTGGGGGCTACCTTGGCGTTCCTGCTGGCCCGTTTCATCGGCCGCGATTTCGTGCAAAAACGGTTTGGCGACCAGCTGCAGACCATCAATCGTGGTGTGGAAAACGAGGGCGGCTTCTATCTGTTTACCTTGCGGCTGGCACCGGTATTTCCGTTTTTCCTGGTGAACATCCTGATGGCGCTGACGCCGATCCGGTTGTGGAGTTATGTCTGGATCAGCCAGGTGGGCATGTTGGCGGGCACGCTGGTGTATGTGAATGCCGGCACCCAGCTGGGGCAACTGGATTCCATGCAGGGCATCCTGTCGCCGGCGCTGATCGCGTCCTTCGTGCTGCTGGGTCTGCTGCCGCTGGTGGCGAAAAAAATCGTGGAATTCCTCAGAGCGAAACGTGCCCATGGCTGATTTTCAAAAGCCGAAAAAATTCGACCGCAATCTGATTGTGATCGGCGCCGGGTCCGCCGGGCTGGTTACCTCGTACATCGCCGCCATGGTGAAGGCGAAAGTGACGCTGATCGAAGGCCACCGCATGGGCGGCGACTGCCTCAACACCGGCTGCGTGCCCAGCAAGAGCCTGCTGCGCAGCGCACGCATGATTGCCGATATCCGCCGTGCCCGTGAATTCGGCTTGAAACCGATGCGGGCGGAATTCGAATTTGCCGAGGTGATGGAGCGGGTAAAACGCAATGTGCGCGCGATTGCACCCCACGATTCCATCGAGCGTTATACCGAGCTGGGGGTGGAGTGCATCAGCGGTTACGCGAAGCTGGTGTCGCCCTGGGAAGTGGAGGTGAACGGCCAGCGTCTGTCGGCCCGCAGTATTGTGATCGCCACCGGCGCGCGGCCGTCGGTGCCGCCGATTCCCGGTCTGGCGAAAACCGGCTATCTCACGTCTGACACGGTGTGGGATCTGCGTGAGAAACCGCGCCGGCTGGTGGTGCTGGGCGGCGGCCCCATCGGTTGCGAACTGAGTCAGGCATTTGCACGGCTGGGGGTGGAAGTGACGCAAATTGAAATGCTGCCACGCATCCTGTTCCGTGAGGATGAAGATGTTTCCGCAATCGTGACGAAGAAATTCCTGCGGGAAGGCATTCGCGTGCTCACGGGCCACAAGGTGGTGGCGGTGGATCTGTACGCGAAAGACAAGGTGGTGATCTGCGAGCAGGATGGCAAGACGGTCAAAGTGCCCTGCGATGAAATTCTGGTGGCGGTGGGGCGCACGGCGAATATCGATGCGCTGGGGCTGGAGGAACTCGGCATTGAACTGAACAAGAATCGCACGCTGAAAGTGGATGAGTATCTGCGGGTGCCGAATTTCCCCCACATTCTTGCTTGCGGCGATGTGGCGGGGCCGTACCAGTTTACGCATGTGGCTGCGCATCAGGCCTGGTATGCGTCGGTGAACGGGCTGTTCGGCACCTTCAAGAAATTCCGGGTGGATTATTCGGTCATTCCCTGGGCAACCTTCACCGATCCGGAAGTAGCGCGGGTGGGGTTGAGTGAGGCGGACGCGAAGGCGCAGAATGTGCCATACGAGGTGGTGCGGTACGATATCGATGATCTGGATCGTGCCATCGTGGATGAAGAAGCCCACGGTTTTGTGAAGGTGCTGACGGTGCCGGGCAAGGATAAAATCCTGGGCGTCACCATCGTGGGCGCGCATGCCGGTGATCTGATCGCGGAGTACGTGCTGGCGATGCGGCACGGGCTGGGGTTGAACAAGATTCTGGGCACCATTCACATTTATCCCACGTTCAACGAAGCCAACAAGTATGCGGCGGGTGCGTGGAAGAAAGCGCACAAGCCGGAGTGGTTGCTGAAGTGGGTGGAGCGGTTTCATCGCTGGCGGTTGTGAACGGAAAGGAATCTGCCGCGAGGAGTCCGGCTCTTCAGCATCGTGCCACTTTCCTCTACACAATCGGCAAGCTGGCGGCAGATCTTTATTTGGAATTCAGAAAAATCAGAATAGGAGCAACACCATGTCCAAGAAAGTAGCGGTCGTTCTGTCAGGATGCGGCGTGTACGACGGCGCCGAAATATACGAAGCCACCCTTGTGCAGCTGCGCCTTGACGAGGCCGGCGTGGAGTTCCAGTGCATGGCGCCGAATACGGAGCAGATGCACGTCGTCAACCACCTGACCGGCAAGGACATGCCGGAAAAACGCAATGTGATGGTGGAAGCCGGCCGTTTGTGCCGGGGCAAGATCATCGACATGGCCACGGCCAACCCTAACGATTACGCCGCTGTCATTTTCCCCGGTGGTTTCGGTGCGGCCAAAAACCTGTGCAATTTCGCCACGGCGCCCAATCCCAACGATTTTCGCGTCTTTGCCGAACCGGCGCGTTTCACCAAAGCCATGCATGCACAGAAAAAGCCGATCGGCCTGATCTGCATTGCACCGGTGATGGCGCCCGCTCTGTTCGGCGACGGCGCCATTTGCACCATCGGCAATGACGATGATCCGGCGGCCAATTTCATTCGCGCATCCGGTGGCATACACAAAGCCTGCGCTGTGGACGGCATCGTGATCGACGAAGCCAACAAGGTGATTTCCACGCCGGCGTACATGCTGGCCACCCGCATCAGCGAGGCGTCTGCCGGCATCACCAAACTGGTGAACGAAGTCATCAAACGGATGTGATCAGGTGCCGTGCCGGGCAGCGTCTTCCAGCACATCGAACAGCGATTTGATCCAGTGGTACAGCGCGCGCAGGGCCGGATTCTCCGCCTGCTCGCGCCGGCAGACGAACTGGTAGGACTGGTCGGTTGGCAGTTGAAACGGCAGCACCTGTGCCAGCCGGCCATCATGAATCCAGTTGCTGGTGATCGGCAATATCGCAATCGCCAGACCCAGTCCCTGTGCCGCCGCCTGCATCGCGCTGAAGTAGTCATCCAGAATCAATGCATTTTTGCCACGAATGTCGGGCATGCCCAGGCGTTGCGCGGCCTCCTGCCAGTCGTCGCGGTCGCGGCGGCTGTGGATCAGGGTGTGTTGCTGAAGATCCGCCGGTTCCCGCAGCGGATGCTGTTGCAGCAGCGCCGGTGCACCCACCAGCGTGGCGCGGGTAGCGCAGAGTGGCAGCGCGGTCAGACCGGCCCAGGGTCCCGCGCCAAAACGCAGGGCGGCGTCGATGGGCTCGGCAGTGAAGTCCACCAGGTTCATGCTGGTTTCGATGCGCAAATCGATGTCCGGGTGCAGGCGCTGAAAATCCTGCAGGCGCGGCAGCACCATTTCATGGGCGACGAAAGGAATCATGCTCACCCGCAATACCGGCTTGGCCTGGCGGGCGCGAAACTGTGCGAACTGCTGCCGGTAATCGCCCATCACGCGGGTGGCGATTTCAAAAAACTGGCTGCCCGCGTTCGTCAGTTCGATGCTGCGGGTCAGGCGCACGAACAGTGGAGTTTCCAGCCAGTCTTCCAATGCCCGCACCTGCTGGCTGATGGCCGACGGCGTGACATGCAGTTCCGCCGCTGCCAGTTTGAAGCTGCCCAGGCGCGCGGCGGCTTCAAACGGTGGCAACAGTTGCAGGGGTGGCTGGCGCTGCACGGCGGGTTCTCCCGGAAAGTGAAAAAGAAAAACTGTTGTATCGATTAGAAAAACCCGTTTGTTGGCGGAAGAAATTGCCATTACCGTTGGGTCTGTGGGCAATCATAGCTAATGCAAGTGAGGTTGAATATGGCGCAGGATCAGGACAGACCGGTATGTGTGGTGGCCGGCGCGGGGCCCGGCAACGGCATGGCCTTTGGGCGGCGGTTTCAGGCTGGTGGCTATCAGGTGGTGTTGCTGGCGCGGGACGGTACCCGGCTGCAGGGTCTGATTGAGCAGGAAGCGGAGTCCGCTCACCTGGTTGCGAGATCCTGCGATCTCACTGACGCGGCGGCGATTGCTTCCACCCTTGCGGACATCGCCAGGGAATTCGGCCCGGTGCGCACGCTGGTCTACAACGCCGGCAACGGTTTCCCCGACACACTCGATGCCTTCGATGCCGGCCGTTTTGAACAGGCCTGGCGCCTGAACCAGTGGGGCCTGCTGCAGTGCATGCAGCAAGTGGTGCCCGCCATGCGGGAACAAGGCGCGGGCAATATTCTCATCAGCGGTGCCACCGCATCCTTGCGCGGTTCGCCGCGTTTTCTGTCGTTTGCTGCGGCCAAGGCGGGACAGCGCAGCGTGGCGCAGTCGCTGGCGAAACAGCTGATGCCGGAAGGTATTCACGTGGTGTACCTGATCATCGACGGTGTGATCGAAACGCCGATGACACGCCAGTTTCTGCCCAGCCGGCCCACGGATTTTTTCCTGCAGGCGGACGCCATCGCCGACACCGCCTTCCACCTCACCCAACAACCGCGCAGTGCCTGGACGTTTGAACTGGATCTGCGTCCTTTCGGCGAGAAATGGTAGGAGACAACCATGACCGACATCGTTTTACATCAATGGGAAGTGTCGCCGTTCTGCGGCAAGGTGCGGCGCATCCTCGACCACAAGGGCCTGCCCTATCAGGTGCGCAATTACAACGGCCTGCTGGCGCTGCAGGTGGGTAAGCTGTCGCCGGCGGGCAAGCTGCCGGTGCTGGATATCGACGGCGAGCGCATCCAGGACAGCCGGCGCATTGCCGCTGCGCTGGAGCAGCGTTTTCCCGAACGTCCGCTGGTTCCCGCCAGTGCCGCCGAACGTGCGCAGATGGAAATCCTGCAGGACTGGGCCGATGAATCCCTCTACTGGTACGAAGTCTATTTCCGCGCCCAGTACGATGCCGCCTGGGAACAGCTGGTGGGGCTGCTGTGCGAGGGACGTCCTTTCTGGGAAAAACCGGTGCTCAACACCGTTGCCAGGCCGCAGTTCCGCCGCAGCTTGAAGGCGCAGGGCATCGGCCGCATGGACAAGGCCGTGGTGGAAGCGCGTTTCAGCCTGCTGCTGCAATCGCTGGACACCCAGCTGGCCGGGCGCCAATGGCTGGTTGGCGAGCAGAAAACCCTGGCGGATATCGCGGTGGCGTCGCAGCTGCACGAGATCCTGCGCACCAGTCACCTGGGCGCCGTCATCGCCGGTGCCACCCAGGTCAGCCGCTGGTTGCAAACAGTGTGACCCGTAATAAAAGTGTCAAATAGAAATTTGGTTAGGAAAGCCGCATCGATAGATCGGTGGATCTGATTTCTGAGTATAAATTGCACCTTTATTAGGCCAAGAAGAATGATGTTTCACGCCATCGCGTTTGAGCCGAGTGGTCTATAGTTATTGAAGATCTCTCCTTGCAGTATTGCGATGGACAAGAAAAAAACCTATAAAAAGCTGCACCTTGTCAAAGTGCCTGCCGAGCAGCTTGAGCTCGGCATGCACGTGGCCAAGCTGGATCGTCCCTGGCTCGAAACCCCGTTCCTGCTGCAAGGCTTCCCGATTCACAAGCAGGAAGACCTCGACGCGCTCCGCACCATTTGTGAATACGTTTATATTGACGTACTCAAAACCCATTACCTTGCGCCTGATTTGCGTACCAACCCGATTGTGCCGGGCACCCCCACCACCCGCTACGAAACCACTACCAGCGTGGAGCAAGAGATCCGCTCTGCCAATGAGGCCTATCAGAAAAGTCTTGTCGAGATAAAAGCCCTGCTGACGCAAATTGGCAGCGGCGCGGAATCCATGCAGGCGAAACTGGTGAAGCAGCATGTGCGCGAATGTGTCGATTCCATTGAACGCAACCCCTCTGCCATGATGTGGCTCACCCGGATCAAACACGCCGACCAGTACACCGCCGAACACTGCGTGAACGTGGGGGTACTGGCGATGACGTTGGGCCGTCATCTGGGGGTGAATCGGCAGCAGCTGGAAATGCTCGGGCTGGCCGGCGTACTGCATGACGTGGGAAAAATGAAGCTGGATCAGGACATCCTCTTCAAGAAAAGCCGCCTGACGGTGGCGGAATTCAACCATGTGAAGCAACACACCACGCTTGGTAGGGAGCTGTTGCTGTCCGATCCGCTGCTGCCAGGGGAAGTGGTCGCGGCGGCTCACAGTCATCATGAACGCATTGACGGGATGGGCTATCCGGAGGGATTGCCGGAATCGCTCATTGGCTTTTATGCGCGCGCTGTCAGCATTGTCGACGCTTATGACGCGATCACCAGTCGTCGCTGCTACAGTCCGCCAAGGCCATCGGCGGAGGCGCTGAAGATTCTCTACGAAAATGGGGGAACCCACTTCGATAAAAAGCTGGTGGTCAAATTTATCGAATCCATTGGAATCTACCCACCGGGCAGTGTGGTGGAGATGGACTCTGGTGAGGTGGGGGTGGTGCTGTCGGCCGATCCGGAAAACCGGCTGCTGCCAAAAATTGCACTGCTGCGGGATGTCAACAAGAAGCCGATACCGCAGCGGGTTATCGACCTGAAGCTGGAGCGTGCCACCGGCACGGGAACCCAGCATCGCATCAAAGCGGTATTGACCGATGGCGCCTATGACATCGATCTGGAAGAGTTTACCCGCTACAACATCAACCTTGCCGGGGCGAAGCGCCCCGAATAAGCGCCGTCAGGACAGCTCCTTTTCCATCTCCTGCATCTGTTCCGACACTTCCATCCAGGCCAGTTCCTTTTCTTCCAGCGTTGAACCGATTGCGCCCTGTTGCTTCAGCAGTTCTCCCAGTTTTGCCTTGTTCACGGCTTCGTAAATCGCGGTATCTGCGAGCTGCTCTTCGATGGCCTTTTTCTGTTGCTCCAGTTTCACGATTTCGCTTTCCAGCTTTTCGATCTGCTTTTTCAGCGGTCGCAGCAAAGTGCGGATTTCGGCGGCGCGCTGGCGGTCGGCCTTGCGGTCGCGGCGGGCGTCGGCCAGTTCCGGCGATTCATTGGCGGTCTGTTGCTGGCTGCGGTAATCGTTCAGCCATTTGGCGTAATCGTCCAGATCCCCGTTGAACACGTCCACCTTGCCGTCGGCCACCAGATACAGATCGTCGGTGGTGGCGCGCAGCAGGGAACGGTCGTGCGACACCAGCACCAGCGCGCCTTCATAATCCTGTAGCGCCAGCGTCAAGGCGTGGCGCATTTCCAGATCCAGGTGGTTGGTGGGCTCGTCCAGCAGCAACAGGTTGGGCTTGTGCCAGATGATCACTGCCAGTGCCAGCCGCGCCTTTTCGCCACCGGAAAACCGGCCGATATTGTCATGCACCGCATCACCATGAAAACCGAAACCGCCCAGGTATTTGCGCAGGGTTTGCTCGTCGGTTTTCGGCGCATTGCGCTGCATGGTCAGCAGCGGCGTGGCCTTCATGTCGAGCTGGTCCAGCTGGTGTTGGGCGAAGTAGCCGATGTAGCAATGCTCGCCGGGCTGGCGCCTGCCGTTAAGCAGTTCGATCTCGCCCGCCAGGGTTTTGATCAGCGTGGATTTGCCGGCGCCATTGGGGCCGATCAGACCAATGCGGCTGGCAGGCACCAGTTGCAGCGCCACATTTTTCAGGATCGGTTTGCCGGGATAACCCAGTTCCGCCTGGCTGATATCCAGCAGTGGGCTCGACACTTTTTCCGCCGCTGGAATGGTGAAATGAAACGGGGAATCCACATGGGCGGGTGCGATCTTTTCCATCCGCTCCAGCATTTTCACCCGGCTCTGCGCCTGTTTGGCCTTGCTGGCCTTGGCCTTGAAACGGTCGATGAAGCTTTGCAGGTGCGCCACTTCCCGCTGCTGCTTTTCAAACGCCGACTGCTGGTTGGCCAGACGGGCACTGCGCTGGATCTCGAACGCCGAGTAGTTGCCGCTGTAATAGAACAGGTTCTGGTGTTCGATATGCAGGATGTGCTGCGTTACCGCATCGATGAATTCGCGGTCGTGGGAAATCAGGATCAGGGTGCCCGGATAGTTGCGCAGCCAGTCCTCCAGCCACAGGATCGCATCCAGATCCAGGTGGTTGGTAGGTTCGTCCAGCAGCATCAGGTCGCTGGGACACATCAGGGTCTGGGCCAGGTTCAGACGCATGCGCCAGCCGCCGGAGAAGGCTTTTACCGGCGTCTGCAGCTGATTTTGGGTGAAGCCCAGGCCGGCCAGCAGCTTCGCCGCACGGGATTCAGCGGTGTAGCCGTCGATGTCCGCCAGTTGCTGGTGCAGGTCACCAATGCGGTGGGCGTCGTGCTTTTCCTCGGCATCGGCCAGTTCCTGCTGCAGGCGACGCAAGGTCTTGTCGCCATCCATCACATAATCCAGCGCGGCCCGGTCGAGAGCTTCCACTTCCTGCGCCATGTGGGCGATGCGCCAGTTGGCGGGAATGGCAAATTCACCACTGTCGGGCTGCACTTCCCGTCGCAGCATGGCGAACAGGGACGACTTGCCGCAGCCATTGTGGCCGATCAGCGCGATGTGCCAGCCGGGATAGCCGGTGAAACTGGCGTCTTTCAGCAGGCATTTGCTGCCGCGAAAAAGCGAAACGGATTTGAGCTGGATCATGGGGGCGCGGACGTGTCGGTTGTCGGGGAAGGCAGAATAGCGAAATAGTGGACATGAAAAAATTGCCGGGAGCAATTTTTTACGTCGCGCCAGCGACGGCCCGCAGGGTGGCCGCCAGGGATGGCAGGCCACAAAAAAGGGCTGCGCCACGAGGCAACAGCCCTTTTTTTGTAGCCGGAAAACGCTTACGCGTCGCTGGCGGGATCGAACACGCTGCGGCCTGGTCCAGTGGGTGCTTCCACCGGCTTCAGTTCAAACGGCTTTTCTTCGGGCTTGGGTGCTTCCACCACCGGTGCGGGAGCCGGTTTCACCGCTACGGGCTTGGGTGCGGCCGGCTTCGGTGTGGCTGGCTTGGCAGCGGCAGGTTTTGGCGCGGCAGCGGGTTTGGATGCTGCCGGTTTAGCGGCGGCCGGTTTGGCTTCAGCCTTGGGCGCAGCCGGCTTGGCGGCTTTGGGGGCTTCAACTTTCGCGGCTACAGGTTTGGCTGCTGCGGGTTTGGTTTCAGCCTTCGGAGCCTTTGCAGCTTTGGGTGCCTTGGCCGCTTTCGGTGCTTTTGCTGCCTTCGGAGCCTTGGGCGCTTTCGCAGCTTTAGGTGCTTTTGCAGCTTTCGCGGCCTTGGTCTTGGGTGCCTTTGCTGCCTTGGCGGCTTTCGGAGCCTTTGCGGCTTTCACCGGTTTGGCGGCTTTTTTGCCGGCCTTTTTCGGCGCAGCTTTCTTCGCGGCCTTGGCTTTCTTGGCAGCGGCTTTTTTCGCGGCGGCAGCTTTCTTGGCTTCGATTTTGGCCTTGGCGGACGCTTTTTTCGCTTCTGCCTTATCGGCCTTGGCAGCGACTTTCTTCACGGCGGCAACGGCCTGGGCCACTTTCTTGGCGCCGGCCAGTTCGCGCTTGGCACTCGCTTCCTCGGCTTGCGCCTTGCTCAGGGCAGCCTTGGCGGCAGCAACAGCGGCTGTGGTCTTGGCATCGGATTTTTTCTTGGCAGCGGCCTGGGCTTTATCCAGAGCGCCTTTGGCGGCAGCCGCAATTTTGGAGGCATCTGCTGCGGCTTTTTCGATGGTTTTGTTCAGTTGGTCCTGCAGTTTTGCGATCTGGGCCGAGAGTTCGGCCACTGGATTTTTCTTTGCAGTTTTGGCTTTCGCCGCGGCTTTTTTGGCTGCCATGTTCATCGCTCCTCAGCTGATTTTGGTGGCAAGGTCGCTAGCAATTATACGAGTTGTTTGGACAATATCTACTTTCTTGTGATAGCCCGGCCACATTCGGTCGGAAAAAAAACGGGTGAAACGGTTCCGCGTGCAGGGGATTCTGCTAGTATCGGCCCCGGTTGCAATAAACGACAACAACAACCGCACTCGGATCAGGACAAGCTTTTTGCATCCATCAGGCTGTCGATGCGCAGGATGGCGGAGAACAGGAGGAACTATGAAGAAGTGGGTTTTGGCAGCACTGTGCACAGCACTGGTTGCCTGTAACGAAGGCGAAAACGGGAGCACCAGCGTGATTCAGAATGCCCAGGCAGAAGACAAGGCTGCAGCGACTCTGACTACCGAAGACCAGAAGGCCAGCTATGCCATTGGTCTGCGTTATGGCGAAGGCTTTGCGCGCGATCTGAAGGAAATCGATCTGGCCGTGTTCTACAAGGGTCTGCAGGATGGCTTCAAGGGCACTCCGCCGCAGATGAAGCCGGAAGAGATCATGGCCACCCTGCAGGCGCTGCAGTCCCGCAAGATGGAAGAGCAGCAGAAGGAACAGGCCAAGGCGGCTGACGGCAACAAGTCTGCCAGCGATACCTTCCTGGCCAAGAACAAGGAGCGCAAGGAAGTCACCACTACTGCCAGTGGTTTGCAGTATGAAGTGGTCAAGAAGGGCACTGGCGAAACCCCGGACGAGAACGACAAGGTGAACGTGCACTATCACGGCACCCTGCCGGACGGCACCGTGTTTGACAGCTCGGTGGAGCGGGGCGAACCCATTTCCTTTGCCGTGAACGGCGTCATCAAGGGCTGGACCGAAGCCCTGCAACTGATGCACGTAGGCGACAAGTGGAAGCTGTTCATTCCTGCCGACCTGGCTTATGGTCCCCGTGGTGCCGGTCCCAAGATCGGCCCCAACCAGGCGCTGGTATTTGATGTAGAACTGCTGGGCGTGGAAAAGGTCAACTGATCCTGTCCCTGGTCGAAGCGGCGTTCAGCGCCGCTTCGATTATTCTCTTCCTCCCCCTTCTCTCCGCACCTTCCGGTATTTCCGTTCCACCCTCTCCCGCACTGTAACGCATCACGCGAAGCCACCGTTAAACGCAGCTGCCCATTACACGCAGCCCACAGGCGCGCGCGAAATTCGGTATGAATGGAACTTCATCGGGTAACAACAATGGGGGGAGGAAACGGCCAGGCTGACGGCGTCAGCCTGGCGGGATGCAACAGATCAGGCGACCTGTTCGCGCAGACGGTTGTGCAGGCGGTCGATCAGCTGGTCTTCCAGGTCGAACCGTTCCACCATCACCATGCCCAGTTTGTTCAGATCCTTGGCCAGCAGTGGCATGGACTTTTCGCACAGCTCCACCGAGGCATAGCGGTCATTGAACGCCAGCGCCAGTTCGGTGGAATCCTGGATCTTGGGCATGATGCGGGAAATCAGATCCTGGCAATCGTGATTGCTCAGTTCCGCTTCCTTCACCAGCTTGTGATAAATCTCGAAATGGCCCGCCGACACATAGTCGATCAGCACCTGGCACAGGGCCTGGACCTTGACGGCAATGGGGGTGTCTTGCGGCGTGAATTCCTTGAGGCCGTCCACCTTGCAATAGAGGACGATGAGTTCCTGGCGTTCCTTCAACCAGTGTTTGATCAGCTTGTCTACAGAACCCCAATGATCAGTGGGAGAAGTGGCTTCGGTCAGCATGTGGTAATTCCTTCTGTTCTTGTTGCTTGGTCAGGTAAGTGTGATGAATCACTGTTACCGTTTTACACAACGGATGCGGTAAGGACCGCTCCAATTTGGGTTGCAAGAATGCAGGTCGTTCTCAAATTGTCGGTTGGTATCCAATCACCGGAGATGATTGAATCGCCGCGCCATTCTGCTTTTGAATGACTGCGGACTTTCGAGAATATGTAAATTCATCCGTGGCAGCAAGCGACGCTTTCGGCACAAACTTGTTGCATGACACGTTGACAAACAGGTGGGCATTGACTGGGGCGGTGAAAAAGGGATTTAGTGCGGATGCAGGCTATTGGCTGCGAAATTCTTAGAAGAACAAAGTCTAAACAGTAAGGGTTGAAGCGCGACGGTTCAGTCGCGCTTGCGCAGGATTTGCAGCAGTGAGAGCGCAGTAAAACCCAGAAAAACCAGCAGAGTCTGCCCGGCGATGGACAATCCCAGGAAGCGCCACTTCACCTCGGCGCACTCACCGGCGCTGTTGAAAATGGTGCGGATGGTTTCGCCGATGGGAAAGGTCTCCAGCATGTACTCCAGCCCCGGGCTGCATTCCGGCACCAGATGCTTGGGCAGGCTTTCCAGCCACAGGTGACGCCAACACACTGCAACACCCAGCAGGGCCGGAATCAGCGCAAGGCCGCTGTAAACCCGCTGGCCGGTGCGGCCGGGATTGTGAATGAAAGCGAGCAGAAAGAAGAAACCGGCCAGCATGACCAGGCCGCGATCGATCAGACAGAGGGGACAGGGATCCAGCCCCAGCGTGCGCTGGAGATAGTAGTACGCGAACAGCATGGCGACGATGGAGCCTGCCACGCCCGCGGCATTGCAGAGGCGGGATGAGGGTAAATTCATAGTCAGTCGTCAGAACCAGTGATGGATAGCGCGCCGATTATAAACACAATCGGCCAGTGCACTGTGACGATAGACCCGTTCCCGCCGGAAAAAATTCCGTCTGTATCGCGAAAGAGTTACGCGATGGCGCAGTCGGATTCCATGCTGCTGACGAACTCCGCCTGCGTGCGGCCGTCGAGCCAGCCTGCTTCCCAGGCTGCGGCAATGACGTCGGACTTGTAGGGGCAGGAACCCTGGTTTTCCCCACTCAAGCCAAACATGTACCCCTGACGGTAAGCCTTGTTCAGGGTCTCGATACTCCAGTTCTGGTTGTCGATTTCTTTAAAAGTCATCGGCTCCTTGCCTCTGAATAGCGGTGACCTGGAAGTTACTGCCATAAAAGGCGTCGCAAATGCGGCACCTGAAATCAAGATTAGCAGTCGATTCTAGGAAGTCACGGTAACTCGTTGATTTTTGTGTTTGCACCGTGCGCTAAAACGATGACTTGTTGGCAAAAGCCAAAAAAATTCAAGGAATTAAGTGGAAAAGGATGGGGCCCCCGCACTTCAGCACACGACGTTCGGTGAGAAGTAGCCCTCAAGATACTGCTCAAACGATACGTTGTCACTGGCTTCCATGCGTCTTTGTGCTTCCAGCGAGCGTTTGGCTTCGTGCAGGAAGGGCACGGTTTCCTCGGGGCTGAGCGGATTGTTGCGGAAATGTTTTTCCTGCTCCAGCGCGCAGTGCATGGCGAACTGGAAAAACGACTGGTCGCGTTCGTCCAGCTGGCGGATGACTTTCGACGATGGCGTCAGATGCGGATCGCGCAGTTTTTCAATCTGCTGTTTCACTACTTTCGTATGCAGATCGTTGTCGTAGGCCATGTCGAACAGGCGGGCCACCTGCAGCATGTTGTCCAGGTGCTGCTGCGCCCACTGACGGAACGGCATTTTCACGCATTTGGATTCCAGCTTCATGTCAGGATTGCGGCCCTGCATCACGATGGCCTGCAGATTTTGCGAATTGCAGGCTTTTTCCTTTTCGTCGATGGGCGGGCTTTCTTCCAGCAGGCAATACAGCGCGAACACATCGAGGAACATGATCTGGCTTTCGTTGATACCCATGGGGGTGAATGGGTCCAGATCCACGCAGCGCAGCTCCACATATTCCACACCGCGCGACGCCAGTGCGCAGGTGGGGCGCTCGCCGCGTTTGCTGACGCGCTTGGGCCGGATGCTGCTGTAGAACTCGTTTTCAATCTGCAGAATGTTGGTGTTCAGCTGCTGGTATTCGCCATTTTTCAGCACGCCGATTTTCTCGTATTCGCTGTAGGGCGTGCGAATCGCGTGTTGCAACGAGCGCACGTATTCACCCAGCGAATTGTAGGAAACATCCAGCCCGCTCTGGGCGTCGTTGTGATAGCCCAGATCGCTCATGCGCAGCGAGGTGCCGAAACGGCTGAACAGGGTGTGTTTGTTGAGTGTTTCCAGCTTGTGGTTGCGGCCTTGCAGAAACGAGGTGCAAACCGCA
The DNA here is from genome assembly GCA_013178375.1 of Gammaproteobacteria bacterium. Classification (GTDB taxonomy): domain Bacteria; phylum Pseudomonadota; class Gammaproteobacteria; order Pseudomonadales; family Ketobacteraceae; genus Ch67. The sequence goes on along the minus strand of JABLXQ010000058.1, from coordinate 842 downwards.
GGCGATGCGCCGAACAGATACACCGCCAGCCCCACGTTGCGCAGGAAATTGCGGATCAGCGCGAAATACTGGTCGGAAATGAAATCCTGCAGCGACTGCTGGCTGCCCTGCATCTGATGGTAGACCTGCCAGAAATTGTCGGGAATCGACAGGTTGTAATGAATGCCGGCAATGGTCTGCATGTAGCGGCCGTAGCGGTGCCACAGGCCATGACGGTAAACGTGTTTCATGCGCCCGGAATTCGAGGTGCCGTATTCCGCAATTGGAATGCTGAGTTCATCCCCCAGCACGCACGGCATGCTGTTGACCCAGATTTTCTCTTCGCCGATATGCTGGTAGGTGAAGCGGTGCACGTCATTGAGAAACCGCAGGGGGCGGTGCATATCCTGGAATGCGGGCGTGATGAATTCCAGCAGCGCTTCGGAATAGTCGGTGGTGATCCACTGATGCGTGAGGGCTGAACCCAGCGCTTCCGGGTGCCGGGCCTGCGACAGGGTGCCGTTCGGCGTCACCCGCAGGCTTTCCTTTTCGATGCCGCGCTTGAGCGTGGTCAGCGTGTGATGCAGCTGTGTATCACGAATGGATTCAAGCCGGTGCAATAGGGTCTTGGTCACGCATTATTCCTGTGCAGGGTAACGAAGCTGAGGGGCATTATGCGGGAAGGGGCGGCGGTTGGAAATGGTCGATACTGCCGCACAAAATCAGACGGGGATGGCGCGCGGGGGACGCTGTGACCCGGGACCGCATGGGCCCCGGAACGCAGAAATAAACAAAGTCTGCTGTGACGGGCGCGGCGCAGTGAGGCCAGACCCGCCAGGGCCGCACCCAGCAACCAGATGGTG
>JABLXQ010000057.1 GCA_013178375.1 Gammaproteobacteria bacterium | reverse complement strand
ATTCGAAATGTTTGCGCTGGGTGCTGAGCTGCTCCAGCCGCGAGCGCAGGATGCTGTTGATATCCGCATTGCGCCCCAGCAGCTTTTCCACCTGCAGCATGCCGATGCTGTAGCGGATCGCATCGGCATACCGGGCGGTTTCCTTTTCCTTCATGATCATCAGCAGGGTATCGATGCCGAGTTTTACACCCTTCACTCCGCCGTAGACTTCCTCCACGCTTTGCGGGTCCAGCAGAAAAATGCTGTCGATCAGCGCAGTGTAGGCCTCACCTGTGAGCTCACCGGTGCGGGCCAGCTGCTGCACCAGGGCGGCGGACTGGAACAGGCCGGCCAGCGCGAGTGCTTTTTGTTGTTCGCGATCGATCAAATCAATGCTCCCTCAAGGATTCCAGGCATGCTCGATCACGCCGCCACCCAGGCATACGTCATCGACATAAAATACAACCGACTGACCCGGCGTCACTGCGCGCTGGGGCTGGTCGAAAATCACTTCGTAATTGCCATTGTTGCGGGCAAACACCGTGCAGTCCTGATCCGGCTGACGGTAGCGCGTCTTGGCCCGGCAACGCATGGGCAGCGCCGGTTCCCCTGTCACCCAGTTCACATCGGAAGTCGACAACCGCGACGTGAACAGCCAGGGATGATCCGTGCCCTGGCCCACGATCAGTTCATTGGTCTCCAGATTCTTGCCCAGCACATACCAGGGTGCCTCGCCCTTGTGGGCCACGCCGCCGATTCCGATGCCCTGGCGCTGACCCATGGTGTAATACATCAGGCCCTGGTGCTCGCCAATGGTTTCACCCTGATCGGTGACGATTTTGCCGGGCCGCGCCGGCAGATACTGCTGCAGAAAATCCTTGAAGCGCCGCTCGCCGATAAAACAGATGCCCGTGCTGTCTTTCTTGTCATGATTGTCGAAACCCTGCTGTGCCGCGATCCGCCGCACCTCCGGCTTCTCGATGTCACCCAGCGGAAACAGGGTGCGCGCAATCTGGCTGCCGCTCACGGCATGCAGAAAATAACTCTGGTCCTTGTTGGCGTCACGGCCTTTCAGCAGGGCCGCCGTCGTGCCATTTTCCATTTGCAGTGTCTCGCCCCGGCGAGCGTAATGGCCGGTGGCAATGAAATCGGCGCCCAGGGTTATCGCATAGTCCAAAAACGCCTTGAACTTGATTTCCTTGTTGCAGAGGATGTCGGGGTTCGGCGTACGGCCCGCGCTGTACTCCGCCAGGAAATGTTCAAACACGCGGTCCCAGTACTCGGCGGCGAAATTGGCGGTGTGCAGGCGGATGCCAAGGCGGTCCGCCACCTGCTGGGCATCGGCCAGATCGGTTCGGGCGGTGCAGTATTCGGTGCCGTCGTCCTCGTCCCAGTTCTTCATGAACAGGCCTTCCACCGCGTAGCCCTGCTGCATCAGCAACCACGCGGATACCGAGGAATCCACCCCACCGGACATGCCCACGATGACTTTGGCTGGCGTCGACATGGCCGGCTCAGGCGTCCGCAGATTCGGGGTGTTCGTACACCACCTCCAGCGGATACGCCTTGCCCGCCAGATAATCCTGCACGCATTTCTTTACCAGCGGACTGCGCCACTGCGATTTACGCTGTTCCAGTTCCTCCAGCGACAGCCACACGGGGCCAATGATGTCGTGATCCAGTGTCGCGCCGGGCACCTGACGCACAGGTTTGGCCGCATAACAGAAGCGGTAATAGGTGATCAGTTCCGGATTGGTATAGGTGTAGATGCCCACCAGATGGGTTATCTCGACTTCCCAGCCGGTCTCTTCCAGGGTCTCGCGCAGGGCGGCCCGCAGGATCGGCTCGCGCTCATCCACATGGCCGGCGGGCTGGTTCAGCACCCGCTGGCCATCGGCCATTTCGTCTACAAACAGGAACTTGCCGTCTTTCTCCACAATGGTGGCGACGGTGGCATGGGGAGTCCAGATCATGATGGTCAATTCTGAGTTGCGCGCTAGGAAAGACGCGCAATTCTACCTAAAAATGATCGGATTCCCAACAAAACAGCAGACGGGCTCACCGTGCGGAGGTGGCCGGCAGCGGGTGAGGCAGCAAACCCTGATGCAGCAGGGTCTGGAAATACTCCGCCAGTGGCATCAGGGTGGCATGGGGCATGGCCTTGAACACCTTGTGCAGCACCATGCTGGAGCCCTTTTTCACGGTGGTAATGCCCATATCCGCCGCCGCCCGGGTGATGCGGCCCACTTCCACCTTCGAGATGGGAGCAACGTAAAACACCTGGATGGCCTCCCCAATCAGGTCCTCCAGCGAACCGATAATGTCCGCCCGGTAGCCATCCACGTCCGTATCAGTGTGTACCCGGGCTATCATTTGCTGGGAACGCTCGTACAGGTGGGCGGGCAGGGGGAAGCAGATATAGTGGCGGGGCGGTTCGTCCTGCGAGGAGCACAGCATGGACCCCGTGTCGCGCGCCATCTGCTGCAGTTCCTCCAGCGAACGCTTCGCCAGCACCCGGTGAATCACCATGTCCACCGCCTTGGATACCGCCGACATGCCGGTGTCAGCCGCCTTGCGGATCAGGGGGGAGAGGGAAATCATGTCGGCCGGTTGCTCGTAGTAGGCTCGCAGCGCGATATCCACCAGCTCAACCAGATCCTGCGCAGCCAGCTTCGCCAGCCGGTCTGCCGGTCCGCCCGCCAGAATCTGCTCCAGGTTCGCCGCCAGCCGGTCCCGCATCGCGGCATCGATCTCGTAGCCGAAAAAACGCAGTTCGTTACTTATTGCTGGCTGCTCCATTTTGCCTTCCCTACCCATCTTTATGTATTGTGTGCTGAAACTGGCAGGTCGAATAATAAAGGACGAAGGCAGGCTTGGAAAAGCACGCCGGCTTGCTGATCGCGTCGCCAATACGACACCCCACTCCTGAATTGGGAGCAACATGACAGAACTGACCCACCTCGACCAGCAGGGCAACGCCCGGATGGTGGATGTAACCGAGAAAGCCATCACCCAGCGCGAAGCCACTGCCGAAGCCCGGGTAACCATGCAGCCTGAAACCCTGGTCATGATCACTGAAGGGCGCCATAAAAAGGGCGACGTGCTGGCTGTGGCCCGCATCGCCGGCATCCAGGCCGCCAAGAAAACCTCCGACCTGATCCCCCTGTGCCACCCGCTCATGCTCACCTCGGTGAAAGTGGAGCTGACACCTGACGTGGCGCACCACCAGATCCTGATCCGCGCCACCTGCAAACTGGCCGGCCGGACCGGTGTCGAAATGGAGGCGCTGACTGCTGCCAGCGTTGCTGCGCTCACGATCTACGACATGTGCAAGGCCGTGGACAAGGGCATGATCATCGAAGGCGTCCGCCTGCTGGAAAAGATCGGCGGCAAGAGCGGACATTGGCAAGCGGACGAAGGAATCCAATCATGATAAAAGTGCTGTTTTTCGCCCGAATCCGTGACGAACTGGGCCGCGCGGAAATGAAGCTTGAAATGCCCGAAGGCGTGCACGACCTTGCCCAGTTTACCCGCGCACTGATTCTTGCCAACCCCTCTTTTGAACCCGCACTAACCCAGCCCAACGTACTCACCGCCGTGAACCAGGAAATGGCAACACCGGGCACCACCATTGAAGATGGCGATGAAATTGCATACTTCCCGCCGGTCACCGGAGGCTGAATGGCCATCCACATTCAAATCCAGCCCGACGATTTCGACCTGAGCGCCGAATACGGGCGCTTGCGCCGGGAAAATCCTCAGGCTGGGGCGGTTGTGACCTTCACCGGTCTCGTGCGCGATTTCAATGCAGGCGGCGAGGTGGCCGGCATCGTTTTGGAGCACTACTCCGGCATGACGGAAAAGACCCTGCAGCGCATAGCGGACGAGGCAGTGGCGCGCTGGAGTGTTGCCGGCGTCACCATCATTCATCGCGTTGGCGCGCTGGGTGGTGCCGAGCAGATCGTGTTGGTCGGGGTTGCATCCCGCCACCGTCGCGAGGGATTTGCTGCGGCAGAGTTCATCATGGATTTTCTGAAAACCGAAGCGCCGTTCTGGAAGCGGGAACGCAGCCCTGACGGCGAACAGTGGGTGGATGCCAAGGATTCGGATCAGCGGGCGCGGGAGCGCTGGTGAGGGGGATTGAACCGTTTTTTCCCCGATTTTTTGCCTGTTTTTGGGGCTGGTGCGGCCGGCTTCAGTTGTGCCAGAATCGATTCCGGCACGCTGCTCCAGCGGAATTCCCCGGGCGCCAGATCCTCCAGTCCCCAGGGGCCGATGGCGACACGTATCAGGCGCAGGGTAGGAAATCCGACGGCAGCGGTCATCCGCCGCACCTGCCGGTTGCGGCCCTCGCTGATGGTCAGTTCCAGCCAGGATGTGGGAATCTCCGCGCGAAACCGGATCGGTGGATTGCGGTCCCACAGATCGGCAGGAGGTTCGATCCGGTTTGCAATGGCAGGCCGGGTTTTGCCGTCCTTCAGCTCGATACCTATCCTTAGTTGGTGCAGGGCGTGCTCTGAAATGTCGCCTTCCACCTGCACCCGATAGGTCTTCGGCAGCTTGTGTTTGGGGTCCGTAAGCAGATGCTGCAGGGAGCCATTTCCGGTCAGCAGCAGCAACCCCTCGGAATCGTAATCCAGGCGCCCGGCAGGGTAGATTCCATCCTGCCCGATGAAGCTCGCCAGTGTCACCTTGCCCTCGTGTTCGGAGAATTGGCAGAGCACCTGAAAGGGCTTGTTGAACAGCAGGACCTGGGTTTCAGCGGCGGGCGGAAGGCGCATTATGTGATTGATAATTGGTCAGTAATCGCGAAATTGATGAGGCGAATGCATACAAACTTCTGTATAATTCGCGTACCTAAACCGTAATTGTATGTAAATAGGGAGTAAAAAACGACATGGGGTACCAAAAGATTAGGGTTCCGGCAGATGGTGACAAAATCACCGTCAACGCGGACCTGTCCCTGAATGTCCCGAACCATCCCATCATCCCTTTCATCGAAGGAGACGGGATCGGCGTCGATATCACGCCAGTGATGCTGAAAGTTACGAATGCTGCTGTTGTAAAAGCTTACGGCAACAAGCGTTCCATCACCTGGATGGAAATCTACTGCGGGGAAAAATCAACCAAAGTTTACGGGCCCGACATCTGGCTGCCCGAAGAAACCCTGGAAGCCTTGCGCGAATACGTCATCGGCATCAAAGGCCCGTTGACCACGCCGGTAGGCGGTGGCATCCGTTCGTTGAACGTGGCGCTGCGTCAGGAGCTTGATCTTTACGTGTGTCAGCGCCCGGTGCGCTGGTTCCGCGGTGTGCCCAGCCCGGTACACTGCCCGGAAAAAACCAACATGGTTATTTTCCGTGAGAACTCCGAAGACATTTACGCCGGTATCGAATGGAAGGCGGACAGCGAAGATGCCAAAAAAGTGATTCGCTTCCTGCGGGAAGAAATGGGTGTGAAGAAAATCCGTTTCCCCGAAACCTGTGGCATCGGCATCAAGCCGGTCTCCAAGGAAGGCACCCAGCGTCTGGTGCGCAAGGCAATTCAGTACACAATCGACAACGATTGTCCGTCGCTGACCCTGGTGCACAAGGGCAACATCATGAAATACACCGAAGGTGCGTTCAAGGATTGGGGCTATGAACTGGCCGTTGAACGATTCGGTGCCGAGCCTGTGGACGGTGGTCCCTGGCACCAGTTCAAAAACCCGAAGACTGGCAAGACCATTATCGTCAAGGATGTGATTGCGGATGCGTTCCTGCAGCAGATCCTGATGCGTCCGGACGAGTACAGTGTCATTGCTACCCTGAACCTGAACGGCGACTATATCTCCGACGCCCTGGCGGCAGAGGTAGGGGGCATTGGCATCGCGCCTGGCGCCAACATCGGCGGCAGCGTCGCGGTTTTCGAGGCAACTCACGGAACTGCGCCCAAGTATGCCGGCCAGGACAAGGTGAACCCCGGTTCCCTGGTGCTGTCAGCGGAAATGATGCTGCGTCATATGGGCTGGATCGAGGCGGCAGACCTGATCATCAAGGGTATGCAGGGCGCTATCGAAGCCAAGACCGTAACCTATGACTTCGAGCGGCTGATGCCGGATGCCAGGCTGCTGCGCTGCTCCGAGTTTGGCGATGCCATTATCGAGCACATGGATAACTGATCGACCGGAAACGGGCTTTCATGAAACGGCGCCATTGGCGCCGTTTCATGTTTATAGCGGAGGAAAGCGGGAATCTCTGCTTGTGGAAACTGCGTTTCCGGCCTTATCCTGCCCTGCCAGCTTGCAGCAGGGTGTCGGGCGAAGAAAGCTAGATGGCTTCCTCGTGCAGCATGCTTTCGGAAGATGCGCCGGCGGCAGCCGAACCGAACGGTTCCGCCTGTGCTGTTTCCTGGGTGGGGGATTTCTGTTCCACGCCTATCATGTTGATGTTCATAGCATGCAGGCCTTTAGGAGCTTCGCGAACGTCGTAGGTGACTTGCTGTCCCGCTTTGAGGCTTCTGTATCCATCCATGCAAATGTAGGAGTAATGCACGAAGAGATCCTCACCTCCGGTATCTGGACGAATAAAGCCGTAACCCTTGGCGTTATTGAACCACTTCACTTTCCCGGTTGCCATAACTCAAGTCCTTCTGTTGGGACCACCTCATCGCAGCGGCAGTCGTGTCGATTGTTATTATTTTTATCCAGCTAAACAGCAAATTACGAAGAATTGTACTGTGCTGGAGTATTTTGTGTTAACTTTTGTTAATCACAGCCTACAATCATCGCGATTGTGGCGTATTAGTCAAGTGTTTTTGGGGTTGAACTGACCAACGTAGTCCCCATATAGGCTCTATATGAGCACTCAGTATTTTATCCATGGATTTTATGATTTCTGGTTATGAGTAAAGCCAAAGATTCTCTACTACCATTTATTCATATGGAGAACACGGGAGGCGACACGCCCCATCGTGATTTTGATGGTGGTCTGGCTGTTGCAGAGTCGAAAGCAGATCTGGCACCGCCGCCGATGTATCAGATCGTGATGCTGGATGACGATTTCACCCCTATGGAGTTTGTTGTGGATGTGCTGCAGCAGTTTTTTGGTATGAATCGTGAAAAGGCTACACAGATCATGCTCACGGTTCACACTCAGGGACGTGCCAGCTGCGGTACATTTACCCGGGATGTCGCGGAAACTAAAGCCGCGCAAGTAATCAAATACGCAAGGGAAAATCAACATCCCTTGATGTGTGAAGTGGAAAAGTATCAATAGCCCGATCATCCTTAGTGCAGGATTAAGGTGTAAAGAAGATGTTAAGCAAAGATCTGGAAGTCACATTAAATTTGGCGTTCAGAGATGCACGTACCAAGCGTCATGAATACATGACGGTTGAACATCTCCTGCTCGCATTACTGGACAATGACGCCGCAGCCACCGTCCTCAAGGCGTGTGGTACGAACCTGGACGAATTGCGGTCCGACCTGGCCAACTTCGTTGATGAAACCACGCCGCTGATTCCTTCCAGCGATTCCGAGCGTGAAACCCAGCCGACGTTGGGTTTCCAGCGGGTGCTGCAACGGGCGGTGTTTCATGTGCAATCTTCTGGCAAGAAAGAAGTCACCGGCGCCAACGTGCTGGTGGCGATTTTCAGCGAGCAGGAAAGCCAGGCCGTATATTTCCTGAAGAAGCAGAGTGTCGCCCGCATCGATGTGGTGAATTACATTGCTCACGGCATTTCCAAGGTGTCGGACGAATCGCATAACCTGGAAGATCACAGCCAGGAAACCCACGAGGAAGAGGGCGTTTCCGAGGGTACCGGCAAGAGTCCGCTTGAATCCTATGCCACCAATCTGAACGAGCAGGCCGCAGTGGGCCGTATCGATCCGCTGGTGGGGCGTGATGAAGAGGTTGAGCGCACCGTGCAGATTCTCTGCCGTCGCCGCAAGAACAACCCGCTGCTGGTGGGCGAGCCCGGTGTGGGCAAGACTGCCATTGCCGAAGGTCTGGCGAAGAAAATCATCGACAGCGAAGTGCCAGAAGCGATTTCAGACTGCATTGTGTATTCGCTGGATCTGGGTGCTTTGTTGGCCGGCACCAAATATCGCGGTGATTTCGAAAAACGCTTCAAGGCATTGCTGGCGGAGCTGAAAAAGAAAAAGCAGGCGATCCTGTTCATTGATGAGATTCATACCATCATTGGCGCCGGTGCGGCATCCGGTGGCGTGATGGATGCGTCCAACCTGCTCAAGCCCATGCTGGCGTCGGGTGACATCAAGTGTATTGGTTCCACCACGTTCCAGGAATACCGCGGTATTTTTGAGAAAGACCGTGCCCTGGCGCGTCGCTTCCAGAAGATCGATGTGGTTGAGCCCAGCGTGGATGACACCTACGAAATTCTGAAAGGTCTGAAATCGCGTTTTGAAGAACACCACGATCTGAAGTATTCCAACAAGGCCCTGCGTGCGGCGGCCGAGCTGGCAGCCCGCTACATCAATGATCGTCATTTGCCCGACAAGGCGATTGATGTGATCGATGAGGTGGGTGCCTATCAGCGTCTGCAGCCGCCCAGCAAGCGTAAAAAGGTGATTAATGTGGCGGACGTGGAAGCTATTGTCGCCAAGATCGCCCGTATTCCGCCCAAGACTGTGTCTGCCAACGACAAGGAAACCCTGCGCAATCTGGAGCGGGATCTGAAGATGGTGGTATTCGGTCAGGACGAAGCTATCGATGCCTTGGCCAATGCCATCAAGATGGCGCGTGCGGGCCTGAATCATCCGGACCGTCCGATTGGTTCCTTCCTGTTTGCTGGCCCCACAGGCGTTGGCAAGACCGAGGTTACCAAGCAATTGGCCAAGGTCATGGGTATGGAGCTGATCCGTTTCGACATGTCCGAGTACATGGAACGGCATACGGTGTCGCGCCTGATTGGTGCGCCTCCGGGTTATGTTGGATTCGATCAGGGCGGTCTGCTGACGGAAGCCATTACCAAGTCACCACACTGCGTGTTGTTGCTGGACGAGATCGAGAAGGCGCATCCCGAAGTCTTCAACCTGCTGCTGCAGGTAATGGACCACGGTACGCTGACCGACAACAACGGGCGCAAGGCGGACTTCCGTAATGTGATTCTGGTGATGACCACCAATGCGGGCGCGGAATCCATGAGCCGCACGTCCATCGGCTTCACCAAGCAGGATCACCGTACGGACGGTCTGGAAGCGATCAAGAAAATGTTCACGCCGGAATTCCGCAACCGCATTGATGCGGTCATCCAGTTCAAGAATCTGGATGCCGAGATCATCAAGGGTGTGGTGGACAAGTTCCTCACCGAGCTGCAGGCGCAACTGGATGACAAGCGCGTGATGCTGGATGTGGATGACAGCGCGCGCAACTGGCTGGCGCTGAAAGGCTACGACAAGGATATGGGTGCCCGGCCTATGGGTCGCCTGATCCAGGAAGTGCTGAAGCGTCCACTGGCGGAGAAGATCCTGTTCGGCGAGCTGGCGGAAAACGGCGGAACTGTGCATGTGAGCGAGGAGTCAGGCGAGTTGCAGTTCGAGATCGAGCCTGCCTGATCACTTCTATTCAAACGTCACCCAACAAAAAACGAGCCTTCTGGCTCGTTTTTTTATGCTCCGCATTCCTGTGTTCAGAGAAAGCAGTTCAGCGAACGCGGTAGGTGATGCGGCCTTTGGAGAGGTCGTAGGGTGTCATTTCCACCTTGACGCGGTCTCCGGTAAGGATGCGGATGTAGTTCTTGCGCATTTTGCCGGAAATGTGAGCGGTAACGACGTGGCCGTTTTCCAGCTCGACGCGAAACATGGTGTTGGGAAGGGTTTCGACGATCGTACCTTCCATCTCGATGGAATCTTCTTTCGACATCCAGGTTTTTCCTCTGTGACCACTCAAGGCAAATTCCGGCACGGCGCCGGTGGGCGTGAATTTTGCCGCAAAAGCAGGGATTTATCAAAGTGAATATTGAGGACGGCCGAAACAGGACGGGATCTGGTACAGGACAGGATCAAACTGGGGGGTGGCTGCTTGAGGTGTCAACCGATAACCTTATGATAAGAAAGGCCAAAAAGGGTCAGGACACCGTGACCCAGTGATTGTTGACGTACATCTCAAGGGGCCGGTACTCGGTCTTGTACTTCATCTTCTGGCATTCCTTGATCCAGTAACCCAAATACAGAGCCGGCAGGCCCAGGCGCTTGCACTCTTCGATTTGCCAGAGCACCGCCATTACGCCCAGGCTGCGGCGGGCGTGTTCAGTGGAATAGAAGGTGTAGACAGCGGACAGGCCGTTCTCCATCTGGTCGCACACGGCTACGGCCAGCAGTTCGCCGTCGGGCTGGCGGAATTCGTAGAAATGGGTCTTGCCCCAGTCGCTGAGCAGGAAGGATTCGTACTGCTCGGGTGTGGGCGGGAACATGTCACCGTCGCGGTGCTTTTTTTCGATATAGCGTGAATAGAGGTTGTAGTGTTCTTCGCGATATTCGGCGGGTACGCGGGTCACCTGGAGATCGTCATTGCGCTGCAGGATGCGTTTTTGCCGACGCGACATCTGGAAGCGGTCGGCGGGAATGCGCACGGGAATGCAGGCGCAGCACTGGCGGCAGTGAGGGCGATAGAGGTAATTACCGCTGCGGCGGAATCCCAGTTCGGATAACTCGCTGTAGAGATTGTGATTGAGATTGGCCTTTGGATCGGCGAACAGCGTGATGGCGTCCTTGCGAGGCAAGTAGCTGCATTGATGGAGCGGTGTGACAAAAAATTTGATCGCTGCAAGATCCGTCATGGTGTCTTCTGATAAAGCCTTATTAACCCGGTGGTTATGCAGTGAGAAGCGCCTTAATCAGTATTAAACGAAATTGCCGTGCTTTCCAGTCTTGGCGTCACAAGATTATTGGCCGGGGTAATGCCAGGTCAGTTGCCAGAGTTGGGCCGGCTGGGAGTGCAGTTGTGTCAGACCAGGTACGTGGCGCTGCAGATAGGACTTGAATTCGGCCCTGGGGATCAGGGTGGCGCCCAGCCGCGCCAGATGGGGATTCATTACCTGACAGTCGATCAGCGGGCAGTTTTGTTGCTGCATGTGGCCCACGAGATGGACGATGGCGACCTTGGAAGCGTCGGTCATGCGGGAAAACATGGATTCGCCGAAGAACAGGTTGCCTAAGGCGATTCCGTAAACGCCTCCTACAAGTTCTCCGCCGTACCAGCACTCGATGGAGTGGGCGTAACCGCGCCTGTGCATGATGCCGTAGGCCTGGCGGATGTCGTGGGTGATCCAGGTGCCACTGCTGCCTTTGCGGGGTTCGGCGCAGGCTTCCACCACGGCGTCGAAGGCGGTGTCTGCGGTTACGGTGAAACGTCCGCTGCGGAGGGTTTTGTGCAGGCTGCGGGAGATGTGGAGTTGGTCCAGAAACAGAACGGCGCGGGGATTGGGGGACCACCAGAGGATCGGTTGGTCGTCGTCGAACCAGGGAAAAATGCCCTGCGAATAGGCTTTGAGCAGACGGTCGACGGAGAGGTCGCCTCCCGCAGCGAGCAGGCCATTGGGTTCAGCCAGGGCGTGCTCGATGGGAGGGAAGTCCTGGTGGCGGTAATCCAGGACGGGGATTTTGATCATGCGATCACTTGTGTTCGTCCAGGTAGCGTTCCACATCCAGCGCGGCCATGCAGCCGAAGCCCGCGGACGTGATGGCCTGGCGATAGACGTGGTCGGTGACGTCGCCGGCCGCGAACACGCCGGGTACGCTGGTGGCGGTAGCGTTGCCTTCGATGCCGCTGCGGATTTTGATGTAGCCGTTATGCATGTCGAGCTGGCCTTCGAAAATGCCGGTGTTGGGTGTGTGGCCGATGGCGATGAAGACGCCTTGCAGCGGAATGTCCTTGGTGGCGCCGGTTTCGGGATGCTTGATGCGCATGCCGGTGACGCCGGTGTTGTCGCCCAGCACTTCATCCAGTGTGTAGCCCAGTTCCAGCGTGACGTTGCCGTTTTTGGCTTTGTCGAACAGGCGGTCCTGCATGATTTTTTCGGCGCGGAATTTTTCGCGGCGATGCACGACCACCACTTCTGATGCAATGTTGGCGAGGTACAGCGCTTCTTCCACAGCGGTGTTGCCGCCGCCGATGACTGCCACTTTCTGCTTGCGATAGAAAAAGCCGTCGCAGGTGGCGCAGGCGCTGACGCCCTTGCCCTTGAAGTTTTCCTCGGATTCCAGACCCAGATAACGGGCTGATGCGCCGGTGGCGATGATCAAGGCGTCGCAGGTGTAGGTGCCCGAGTCGCCCCACAGTGTGAACGGGCGTTTGCTTAGGTCGGCCTTGTTGATATGGTCGAAGAGGATCTCGGTGTCGAAGCGCTCGGCGTGGGCCTTCATGCGCTCCATCAGGGCGGGGCCCTGCAGGCCGTGGACGTCGCCAGGCCAGTTGTCGACTTCGGTGGTGGTGGTGAGCTGGCCGCCAGGCTGGATGCCGGTGATCATGACCGGTTTGAGGTTGGCGCGGGCGGCGTACACAGCAGCAGTGTAGCCGGCGGGGCCAGATCCCAGGATCAGAAGGCGGGTGTGTCGGGTTGCGCTCATCGGGACATTTCCATGGTTCGTTACAACGTGGTTTTCTGCTGGTGTGACGTTATACGTCTTTGCTTTATATGACGCAAATAGTTAGTACGAATCTTGAATATAGGGTGGAACTATACTGATTATACAGAAACCGGTTGTGTCATCTGCGGAGGTTGATCATGAAGATCGGAGTACCGATGGAAACCAAACCCATGGAGGCGCGGGTGGCGCTGATTCCCTATGCGGTGGCGGAGCTGGTGCATGCCGGGCATGAGGTGCTGGTGCAGGCGTCGGCTGGCTTGCTGAGTGGCTATTCCGATGCGGAATTCGTGGCGGCAGGGGCGACTATTCTTCCCTCGGCGGAAGCAGTGTTTGCATCCGCCGAGCTGATCGTGAAAGTGAAGGAGCCGATTGCGGGTGATCTTGCGCTGTTGCGCAGCCACCACCTGCTGTTCTGCTACCTGCATCTGGCACCCAATCCGGAATTGAGTCGTCGCTTGTGTGACATCGGGCTGACCGCTGTCGCATTCGAGACAGTGGTGGAGGGCGGCCGCTTGCCGCTGCTGGCGCCCATGAGCGAAATTGCCGGTCGGGTGGCGGTGCAGGCGGGAGTGCATTATCTGCATCGGTCGATGGGTGGAAAAGGGTTGCTGCTGGGCGGCGTGCCTGGCGCGGAAAATGGCCGGGTGGTGATTATCGGCGCCGGCGTGGCGGGGCAGAATGCAGCGCGAATGGCCGCCGCGATGGGAGCCTACGTCACGGCGTTTGATCGCTCCCCGGATGCATTGCGAGCCATCGAAGCCATCGCGCCCAATATCACCGGCCTGTTTGCTTACCAGGAGGCTATCGCCACCGCCATGTGCGAGGCGGACATGGTGATCGGCGCCGTGCTGATTCCCGGTGCGAAGGCGCCCAAGCTGGTGACCCGCGACATGGTGCGCGCCATGCCGGACGGCGGATTCATCGCGGATATTTCCATTGATCAGGGCGGCTGCATCGAAACCATCCGCGCCACGGATTACCGCAACCCGGTGTATGTGGATGAGGGCGTGATGCACATGGGGGTGACGAATATGCCAGGGGCAGTGCCGCGCACGGCGTCGCAGGCGTTGTCCGGCGCCATCCTGCCCTATGTGCACAAGCTGGCTGGCGGGCAGTGGCAGCAGGTGCCGTCGTTGCAGCAGGGGGTTAATGTGGCGGGCGGCAGAATTGTGCATCCGGCTTTGTTATCCTGACCCGGCAATCAGTACAATAGACGCTTAACATTATGCACTTAGGTCGCAAACCTGAGGCGGTGCTGCCTAAAGTTTGTGCAAAGTCATGATTTGCCGCTAAAATGGATCAGTGGATCACAAGCCATTGCGGCCCGTAGCCTGTCTGCTCCGGGCCGACTTAAAGGACGCGCGTTTTGAAAAAAGAACAGGTTCAGCCCCATATTCCCCAATGGTCCGTTCTGCTGGTGCGGGGTGTGCGCGAGGGCGCCATCATCGTGCTGTTCTTCCTGTCCATTTATCTGCTGGCGGCACTGGCCACTTTCGATGTCAAAGATCCAGGCTGGAGCAGCCTGGGCAGCGCGCGCAGCGTGCACAACCTGGGTGGTCCCGCCGGTGCCTGGTGCGCTGATGTTCTGATGTCGCTGTTTGGTTATCTCGCCTATCTTTTTCCCATTCTGATTGCATGGCGCGCGTGGCTGGTGTTCCGCGACAAGAGTTCGCAGTGGAGCTGGCTGATGGCGTCGCTGCGTTTTCTGGGTTTCGTGATGACGATGGTGGCGGCAACTGGTCTGGCCTACGTGCATTTCCGCGTGATTCCCGGCTCGCTGCCGGATATCGATGCAGTGGGACGCAACACGGCTGGCGGTATTCTCGGTATTGAAGTGGGGCGTGCCGCGCTGACCAATCTCAATGCGCTGGGTGCCACGCTGTTTCTGCTGGCAATGTTTCTCACTGGCATGACCATGTTCACCGATGTGTCCTGGCTGAAGGTGATCGACGGTACTGGCAAGCTCACTTTGAAATTGATTGATTGGCTTAAGCAGGAACTGGTGCGTATTCAGGATAAACGCACACAGCCCGACGGTATTTCCGCCACGAAAGACGATGAGAAAGTGGCGAAGCAGGCGCTGAAAAAACGCCAGGAATCGCTGAAGCAGGACAGGGCGAAACAGGAAACCCGCAAGCCACCGGTAATCGAATTGCCGCTGCCGGATGTGGAGCAAAGCGTACGGGTGCAGAAGGAGCGCCAGAAGCCGTTGTTCGATACGCCGGTGGATGGGTCGCTGCCACCAATTTCGCTGCTCGATGTGGCGGACAAGAATTCCAAGAAAGGCTATTCCACTGAAACGCTGGAAAGCATGTCCCGTCTGCTGGAAATCAAGCTGCGGGATTTCAACGTGGAAGCGGAAGTGGTCAATGTGATGCCCGGTCCGGTGGTGACACGGTTTGAGATCCAGCCCGCAGCCGGTGTGAAGGCGAGCCGTATCACCAACCTGGCGAAGGATCTGGCCCGGTCTCTGGCGGTGGTGAGCGTGCGGGTGGTGGAGGTGATTCCCGGCAAGACCGTGGTGGGAGTCGAGATTCCCAACGAGAGCCGGGAAATCATTCGTCTGAGCGAAATCATCGCGTCGCAGGATTACGACAAGACGCAATCGCCGCTGGTGCTGGCGCTGGGCAAGGATATTTCCGGCAAGCCGGTGATCGCCGACCTGCAAAAGATGCCGCACCTGCTGGTGGCGGGCACCACCGGTTCCGGTAAGTCGGTTGGTCTGAACGCGATGCTGATCAGCATGCTGTTCAAGGCCACGCCGGAAGATCTGCGCCTGATCATGATCGACCCGAAAATGCTGGAACTGTCGGTGTACGACAACATTCCCCACCTGCTGACACCGGTGGTGACCGACATGAAGGAAGCGTCCAATGCGCTGCGCTGGTGTGTGGCGGAGATGGAGCGGCGTTATCGCCTGATGGCGGCGATGGGCGTGCGCAACCTGGCGGGCTATAACAAAAAGGTGAAGGACGCCAGCAAGCGCGGCGAGCCCATCATGGACCCGTTCCATCAGCCGGAAATCGATTCGCAGCAGCCGCGCGAACTGGGCGGGCTGCCCTTCATTGTGGTGGTGATCGACGAATTCGCCGACATGATGATGATCGTGGGCAAGAAGGTGGAAGAACAGATTGCGCGGATTGCACAGAAGGCCCGTGCTGCCGGTATTCACCTGATTCTGGCAACCCAGCGGCCGTCGGTGGACGTGATCACCGGTCTGATCAAGGCCAACGTTCCTACCCGTATGGCGTTCCAGGTGTCGTCGAAGATCGATTCGCGGACCATTCTGGATCAGGGTGGTGCCGAGCAGTTACTGGGTCATGGTGACATGCTGTACCTGCCGCCCGGGACCGGTCTGCCGGTGCGGGTGCACGGTGCCTTCGTGGATGACGACGAAGTGCATCGCGTCTGTGACGACTGGCGTCGCCGTGGTGCCCCCGACTATCTGGATGAGATTCTGGAAGGTAACCACGAAGCCGGCCCCGCGCCTGGGGATGCAGGCGGCGAAGGTGGGGGTGATTCCGAGTCCGATCCCCTGTATGACCAGGCCGTCGAGTTCGTGCTGGAATCCCGCCGTGCCTCCATTTCCTCGGTCCAGCGCAAGCTGAAAATCGGGTATAATCGCGCCGCCAGAATGATCGAAGCGATGGAAGCGGCAGGCGTGGTGACAGAAATGCAGACCAACGGCCAGCGCGAAGTCCTGGCGCCCGGTCCCCACCGCTGACAATCGGCGGTTCCGGCCTGGAACCGCCATCCTTTCATTCTGTCCACATTCCTGGTATCGCGGCCGAAACCCCGGCGGCGTCTGTATCTGAAGGTAATTCCATGGTTCGTATTTTCCTTAGTGCCCTGCTTGCCCTGGCGTTTGCGCAAGGTGCCCGGGCTGGCGATCTCAGTCCCGACAAGGCCAGCCAGCAGCTCAACCAGTTGCTCACCGACATGCAGTCCATGCAGGCAGTATTCGAACAATGGGTGAATGACGCCAAGCAGACCACACTGCAGCATGTCACGGGCTCCATGTGGATTCAGCGCCCGGGCCATTTTCGCTGGGACACGGACGAACCCTATCCGCAACAGATCGTGTCGGACGGCAAGTCCCTGCTGATCTATGACCGGGACTTGGAGCAGGCCACCAAAAAGAAACTCGACAATCAGATTGGCAATACGCCCGCGCTGTTGCTGAGCGGCGATCCGCAGCAGATCCAGCAGAATTTTTCCGTCACCGGCTATGTGTTCGAGAACACCGGCGAGGTGCGGTTCGACCTGCGCCCGAAGGACAGTGAGGCCATGTTCAGCCTGCTGCGCGTGCATTTCCTGCAGGGTTATCTGCGCGACATGTATCTTGAAGACAACCTGGGCCAGACCACCCGCATAGAATTCACCAAAATCCAGAAAAACCAAAAGCTGGACGGCAAGGTGTTTGAACTGAACCTGCCGGATAGCGTCGATCTGATCGAAGAATCCTGAATACAACTGACTTGAAGGATTTTATGGCCGACCTGTTTTCCAGCGACAATCAGTGGCAACCGCTTGCAGCCCGCATGCGGCCGGCGACGCTGGAACAGTATGTGGGGCAGCGACATCTGTTTGGTGAAGGCCAGCCGTTGCGGCGGTCGATCGAGGCTGGCCATATTCATTCCATGATCCTGTGGGGTCCGCCGGGGGTGGGGAAAACCACACTGGCAATGATTCTGGCGAACTATGTCGATGCGCAGTTTCTGAGTGTGTCGGCGGTGTTGAGCGGCGTGAAGGAAATTCGTGCCGCCATCGATCAAGCCAAGGAGCAGCAACGTTTCGGTCGCAAGACGGTGCTGTTCGTGGATGAAGTGCATCGTTTCAACAAGGCGCAGCAGGATGCGTTCCTGCCCTACATCGAAGATGGTACGGTGATTTTCATCGGCGCCACCACTGAAAATCCTTCGTTTGAACTGAACAATGCGCTGCTGTCCCGCGCCCGCGTGTATGTGCTGAAGCCGCTGGATGAAACGGATATCGAGCAATTGTTGCAGCAGGCGGTGAATGACAAGAGTCGTGGTCTGGGCAATCAGGAAATTGTGATTGCGGAAGAAGTGCTGCCGCGCATTGCGAAGCTGGCGGACGGCGATGCCCGTCGCGCGCTGAATCTGCTGGAAATCGCGGTGGAACTGGCGCATGCGGATGGTGATGCCGAGGTGAACCTGCGTACGCTGGAACAGGCCACCGGCACCGAGCTGCGCCGGTTCGACAAGGGCGGTGATGTTTTTTACGATCAGATTTCAGCGCTGCATAAGGCCGTGCGCGGATCGTCACCGGATGCGGCGCTGTACTGGTTTGTGCGCATGCTGGACGGCGGTTGCGACGCGCTTTATATCGCCCGGCGGGTGGTGCGGATGGCCAGTGAAGATATCGGCAATGCCGATCCGCGTGCGCTGACCCTGGCATTGAATGCCTGGGATGTGCAGACCCGCCTCGGCAGCCCGGAAGGGGAGTTGGCCATCGCCCAGGCAGTGGCGTACATGGCCTGCGCGCCGAAAAGCAATGCGGTGTACACGGCATTCAAGGCAATACGCAGCGCCGTGGCGGAACAACCCAGTCTTGAAGTGCCGATCCACCTGCGCAACGCGCCCACCAAACTGATGAAAGAGCAGCGCCATGGCGCCGAATACCGTTATGCCCATGATTTTCCCGATGCCTATGCGGCTGGCGAAAATTATTTCCCGGAGGTTTTGCAGGATGCACATTGGTACGAGCCGGCGCCCCGTGGCCTGGAAATCAAGATCGGCGAGAAACTGAAGTTTCTGCGCGAGCAGGATCGCAAGAGCCCCTGGCGTCGTTACGACCGCAAGCGGGGCGGCAGTCAGTAGCACACGATCGCACCTTCGAATACATTAAAATTCAATTCCAACAGGCTTGAGAACATTACTATGCTGGACCCGAAATTGTTGCGCGGACAATTGGAAGAAGTCGCCACCCGTCTGCAAACCCGAGGTTTCAAACTGGATGTCGGCGCGTTTGCGCGGCTGGAAGAACGGCGCAAGTCGCTGCAGGTGGAAACCGAAAACCTGCAGGCCGATCGCAAGCGCAAGTCGAAGGAAATCGGCATTGCCAAGGGCAAGGGCGAAGACGTATCGGCGCTGATGCAGGAAGTGGACGGTTTTGCCCAGCGGCTGGCGGAATGCGAGCAGCAGCTGGAAGTCCTGCAAAAAGAACTGCTGGACCTGCAACTGGGCATTCCTAATATTCCCCATGCATCGGTGCCTGCGGGCGGTGGTGAAGACGACAACGTCGAAGTCCGCAAGTGGGGCACGCCAACCCAGTTCGACTTCACACCGCTGGATCATGTGGATCTGGGCGTAAAAACCGGTGCCCTGGATTTTGAAACCGCCGCCAAGATTTCCGGCGCGCGCTTTTCCGTGATGTACGGCCCGCTGGCGCGGATGCACCGCGCCCTGATCCAACTGATGCTGGACACCCACACTCGCGAGCATGGCTACCGCGAAGTGTATGTGCCCTACATGGTGAATCCGGAGTCGCTGCAGGGCACTGGTCAGCTGCCGAAATTCGAGGAAGAACTGTACAAGCTGCGCGGTGAAAAAGATCTGTACCTGATCCCGACGGCGGAAGTGCCCGTCACCAACATCGCCCGCGACATGATTTACAGCGAAGACCAGCTGCCGATCCGGTTTGCGTGTCATACGCCCTGTTTCCGCAGCGAAGCCGGCTCTCACGGCAAGGACGTGCGCGGCATGATCCGCCAGCACCAGTTCGAGAAAGTGGAGATGGTACAGCTGGTGAAGCCGGAAGATTCCCACGCCGCACTGGAAAGCCTCACCGGCCACGCTGAAGCGATTCTGCAGAAGCTCGGTCTGCCTTACCG
The DNA here is from genome assembly GCA_013178375.1 of Gammaproteobacteria bacterium. Classification (GTDB taxonomy): domain Bacteria; phylum Pseudomonadota; class Gammaproteobacteria; order Pseudomonadales; family Ketobacteraceae; genus Ch67. The sequence continues at coordinate 17,817 of JABLXQ010000057.1, read as the reverse complement.
GGTGATCGTGCTGTGCACGGGCGACATGGGCTTTTCCTCGGCGAAAACCTACGACATCGAAGTCTGGCTGCCGGGGCAGGGCAAATATCGCGAGATTTCGTCCTGCTCGAACTTCGAGGATTTCCAGGCCCGCCGCATGCAGGCGCGCTATCGTCCGAAGGATGGCAAGAAGCCGGAACTGCTGCATACACTGAACGGATCGGGGCTGGCGGTCGGGCGGACGCTGGTGGCGATCATGGAAAATTACCAGCAGGCCGATGGCAGCATCCGGGTGCCCGACGCGCTGAAGCCTTACATGGGCGGCGTTGACGTGATTTCCGTGCCGGCCTGAATCAGGATGAATGGTTGAACGATGGATTATCTGCCGATTTTTTATCAGTTGAAGAATCAGCGCTGCCTGGTGGTCGGTGGTGGCGAAGTGGCGACGCGCAAGGCATCCATGCTGCAGCGTGCCGGCGCCAATGTCCGGGTGGTGGCGCTGGAGTTCTCCGTCGCGATGGAGCAGCTGCTGGCGAAAAATCCCCAGTCGGAAAAGCATGTGCGCAGTTTCATCGCGCAAGATCTGGAGGGTGTTGCGCTGGTCATCGCCGCCACCGACGACGAAGCCCTGAACCGCGAGGTGTCGGCGCAGGCGAAAGCCCGGCACATTCCGGTGAATGTGGTGGACAATCAGGAATTGTGCACCTTCATTCTGCCGTCCATCGTGGATCGTTCGCCGCTGGTGATCGCTGTTTCCAGTGGCGGGCAGTCGCCGGTGTTGGCTCGACTGATCCGCGCCAAGCTGGAAACGCTCATCCCGGCGAGCTATGGTCGTCTTGCCCATCTGGTGGGGCAGTTCCGCGATCAGGTAAAAGCGCGTTTTGGCGATGTGAACCAGCGGCGTGGCTTCTGGGAGAACGTGCTGTCCGGACCGATCGCCGAATATGTGTTTGCTGGCAAGGAGCGTGACGCTGAGCAGATGCTGCAGCAGTTACTGGCCAATCCTGAGGCACCCGCGTTGCACAAGGGCGAGGTGTATCTGGTGGGTGCCGGTCCCGGTGATCCTGATCTGTTGACGTTTCGTGCCCTGCGGTTGATGCAGCAGGCGGACGTGGTGCTGTACGACCGCCTGGTGAGTCCCGAGATTCTCGATCTGGTGCGTCGCGATGCCACCCGCATTTATGTCGGCAAGGCCCGCAGCGATCACGCCGTGCCGCAGGACCAGATCAACGAATACCTGGTGGAACTGGCCCTGAAAGGCCACCGCGTGTGCCGGTTGAAGGGGGGTGACCCCTTTATCTTCGGGCGTGGCGGCGAGGAAATCGACCGGCTGGCCCAGGCCGGTATCCAGTTCCAGGTGGTGCCGGGCATTACGGCCGCGTCGGGCTGTGCCAGTTACGCCGGTATTCCGCTCACCCATCGGGATCATGCCCAGTCAGTACGTTTCGTTACCGGCCATCTGAAAGACGGTTCCCTGGACCTGGATTGGCCCACCCTGGCCCGCGAAAAGCAGACGCTGGTGTTCTACATGGGTCTGGTCGGGTTGCCGTCCATCTGTGAGCGACTGATAGCCCATGGTCTGGCAGACACCACGCCGATTGCCCTGATCCAGCAGGGTACCACCCGGCATCAGCGGGTGTTTGTATCCGATCTGGCGAACATGGTTGAACATGTTAAAAATCAGGAAGTTAAAGCGCCAACGCTGATCATTGTCGGCGACGTGGTCAAGCTGCACGACAAGCTGAAATGGTTTGAACCTGCTGCTGCCGGCGACGCTTCCACCTCGTTCTGATTCTCTGTATTTCCTGCCACCGGCCTTGATAACCATTGGTTTTTCAGGGCCGCGTCCTTTTCAAACATCCGGCATCGTCTAACCTTTAAACTGGTATAGGGAGTTTTCGCCGGAGCTTGCTACATGAACTGGTTCAACCGTATCTCGATCAAATTCAAGTTGCTTCTGATCCCGCTGGTGGGCGTGCTGGGGTTCGCTACCAATCTTGCCTACAACTTTTCGGTCAATACCGAAACCCGGCACAAGCTGGAAAGTGTGCGTGACACCTACTATCCGATTCTGGAACGGGCAAACAACGTCATAGTGACGCTGGACCGCACTACGGAAATTCTCAATTCCGCAGTCAGTGCTGGCGAGCTGGACATGATGAAAGGCGCCGATGAAAACTCGGAAAAAATGCGCTCTCTGTTCCGCGAGATCAAAGCGCTGGAACCGAATCGCAAGCGCGAGGTGGAGGATCTGGCTTCCAGCTTTGAAAATTACTACATGCTGGCACGCGAGATTTCAGAAGGCATGATTTCCGGCAAGGCCGATTTCGCGCAGCTCAATACCAAGGTCGAGACGATGGGATCGAAGCTGAATTCCCTGAAATCCCAGCTGCGCGATTTTCGTGACGAAAGCCACGAACTGTTTTCCAGCAACATTTCCAATTCCATTGCCGACTCGGCCACTGCATTGAACGTGGGCGCCGTGATTGCGGTGCTGATTACCATCGTGCTGATCTCGGTGTCTCTCTACGTCACAATGATGGTGACTGGCAGTATTGGTCGCGTGGTGACCTCGCTGCAGGAAATCGCCAGTGGCGAGGGTGACCTGACCAAGCGCATCAAGCAGAATTCGGAAGATGAAATCGGCACCCTGGTGTACTGGTTCAATTCCTTCGTTGAACGTTTGCAGGGCATCATCGGCGATGTAGTCACCAGTATTTCGCCGCTGAGCGATGTCAGCAAGGAACTGGGTTCCCTGGCGAATGATAGCGAGAGTGCCTCGTCGGAGCAGCTGCAAGCCACAGTGAGTGTGAACCGCTCCATGAAGGAAATGTTCGAGAGCCTGAATGAAAATGCGGTGAACACGTCCAATGCGGCCGAAGCGGCGTCGGATGCCAATGACCAGGCGAAGAAAGGCCACGGCATCGTGAGTGAAGCGATTCGCACCATCAACGATCTGGCGCGGGAAGTGGCGAAAGCAGGTGAAACCATCCACCAGCTGGAAGCAGACACCTCCAACGTCGGCCAGATTCTGGATGTGATTCAAGGCATCGCGTCGCAGACCAACTTGTTGGCGTTGAATGCTGCCATCGAAGCGGCCCGTGCCGGCGAGCATGGCCGCGGGTTTGCGGTGGTGGCGGACGAAGTGCGTACGCTGGCGTCGCGCACCCAGGAATCCACTGAAGAAATCCATCGTGTGATCGAGCAGTTGCAGCGTACTGCACGCGCCATTTCCGAAGTCATGGCCAACGGCCAGCGCAAGGCGGAAGAGAGTGTGGCAAAAGCCGGCGAAACCGGTTCTTCGCTGCAGGCCATTACGTCCCGCGTCGAGGAAATCAATGTGATGAACACCCAGATTGCATCGGCTACTGAAGAGCAGCAGCAGACATCGCACTTCATCCAGCAGGCGATCGATGAAATCAGTTCGTCAGCGCAACGGGCGGCGGACGGTTCGGCGAAAGTAGCCAGTTCTACCGAACAGCTGCACAAGGTGACGCAGAAACTGAGTGCGGTGGCCAAGCAGTTCCGGGTTTAACCAGTACGTATTTTCAAAGCTTCAACAAAAAGCCTCGCAAACCTTTCAATTGGATTGCGAGGCTTTTTTATGGAGGCATTGGCGCCGGATTTTCAGAACAGGGCGCGATCCCGCTCCTGCCACCACTGATTCGCCAGCGTCTGCGCCGCTTCCTGTGAATCGGCTTGTCCCAGCAGTTTCAGCGCAATGGCCAGCGTGCCGATCACTGATGCCTCGCCGTATTCGTGGCGCAGCTCCCCGCGCCAGACTTTTACAAAGGTAGTTAGATCAAGACTTTCCTCTTTCACGTGCCGCTGTTTGAACAGCGCTGGCCAGGTCTCGTCCACCAGTTCGCCATTGCGTACCGACTGCACCAGGCATTCGATATCAGGATTGCGCTCGATTTCGCCGGCTTCGCCCTTGATCACATCCACGCGGGAATAACCCAGCGCCAGTGCCGCCACCTGATGCACCGGCCGATAGCCCGGATGGAAAATACCCTGGATCACGCAGGGCGCGCCAGCTGGATTGATAAGTCGCGACAGGGTGTGCACCGGCGAGCGCAGGCCCATGATATTGCGCAGTTCAATGATCTCGTGCAGGCGTGGGCACAGGTTGCGCAGCGGAAAATAGCTGAAGTTGCGTTGATCCAGTTGCGCGGTGCAGCTGGCCCAGTCGGAGGCAACCGGCACGCCCAGATCGGTCAGCACGTCTTCGGTATAAATGCGGTCGATGGTATGGCCGCTGGCACCGTGCACCAGTACGCGGTGGCCATGGGCGGCGAGCAGAAAAATGCTGAACAGGTACCAGGGCAGATGACGGCGCTTGCCGGCATAGGATGACCAGTCCAGATCCACCCGCACCGGTTGCGGTGGCGTGACACTGGAGCGCACGGCGCGCACGAAGCCCAGCAATTCATCGGCGGTTTCCTCTTTCACCCGCAGCAGCATCAGGAAGGCACCCAGCTGCACGTCCAGCACCTCGCCCTGCATGATCATCTGCATGGCCTGGAATGCTTCGTCTTCGGTGAGCGGGCGGGAACCTTTTTTGCCTTTGCCCAGAATGCGCACGAACTGGGCGAAAGGATGTTCATGTGAAGGCGGAATGCTGGTCTTCATGGTTTTCATGATGTCGGATTCCCTACAAACAATTCGTGGGGCGGGGCAGCCCGGCAATTTTCGCAGCCAGTTTGGCGGGGCTGCCGGGAAACAGTTGCAGCAGGTAAATGCTGTTGCCCTTGTCATCGCCGAGTTGCTGTTTGACGTACTTAACCAGAACCCGCATTGGTGGGCTGTGTTCAAACTGGCGGAAAAAATCCTGCAGGGCCCGGATGATTTCCCAGTGTGCGGCAGTGAGTTCGATATTGTCGCGGCGGGCGAGTGCTTCCGCCACCGGCTCGCTCCAGTCGGCAGGATTTTCCAGAAAACCTTCCTTGTCGAGGGCGATCTGGCGGTTGTCGATCTGCAGCACATTCATGGGGGAAAAACGCCGTTCAAAACCAGGATACGGATTTGTCGAACGTCGCCACCAGATCGACGAAGCCGGTGTAATCCACGCTCCGAACTGATGCAGGCAAATCCAGCCCACGCGCCTGGGCATCGGCCAACAGGATGTACACGGAATGCGCTTTCACTGCATCGAGAAACCGCGTGGGCGTAGCCAGCGCCAGCACGCCATCCTCGATCAGCAGAATGGCATCGTCCGGCGCCAGCGCGGCGCGGCAGCGTTCCAGTGCGTCGTGGGTGAAGGGGGACTTGCTGACAATATGCAGAATCATGGCGGGTAGTCAGAAACTCAGCAGGTGATCGAAACGGGCGAACAGGGCGCGTATTTCAGTGGCATCCACCGCTTGCACGGGAATGATCAGGTCGGCGGTGGTCATGCCGCGCTGGCGCAGTGATTTGGCGCAGACAAAGCGCTGCTCCACGCCATACAGATCCAGCGCTTCGAACATGGGCGCGGTGCGTTTCAGTTGGGCGGCATCCGGGTTTTGCTGCTTGCGTAGCTGGAACACACCGTCATCCACGAACAGCAACGCGGTGTCCACGCCAAAGGCGGCACTGGCCAGGGCAGCATCCAGCGTCTCGCGGGTGGCCAGGGAGGAATGGGGTGGTTTGCGGTGAATGAATAGCGCGGATTTCATGGCAGTCTCCACTCAGGCGCCAAAGGTGACCAGGCGATCGGATTCCAGCGCCGCATCCACCAGTTGACCCAACCCGGCCAGAACAAAGCAGGGCGCCAGATTGTGCCCCGGCACTTGATAACGGGTGGCTTCACTTTCGTTGATGATGCCCCGGCGCAGGCAGGCGGAAATGCACACCACCAGCTCCACACCCTGTTGTGCCAGATCCTGCCAGCCGCGATAGAGGTTGCGTTCGTCCTGCGGCGGCACCGCTAAGGTCGACGCCGACAACACGCCGTCGCCGGAAAAAAACACGCGCTTGATCTGGTGGCCCTGCTGTAGCGTCGCCTGGCAAAACTGCAGCGCAGACGCATTGGCCTGCTGGCTGTAGGGCGATGCCAGAACGTGAACGGAAAAAATCATGCAAAACCCCGTCGAGGAAGGACAGGGCAATGATAGGGCGGCGGGTTGTTAAAGCAAGGGAATCCCTTCCCGGCGTCGATTTGGGGGTATCAGGTCTGGTCGCAGCTCAGGCTAGGAGCGCCGAACAAGGGTGTTTCCATGCTGCACTCAAAGCAGCCGCCCAGCAGGAACAGAACAGGTAAAAGCAGAATCAGTTTTTTCATGGTCAGGGGATCGTGTAATTGCTGTTGATTAAAAGATAGGCAGCATCCGCTGATTCTTCCTGGGGTATTGGGTAACGATGTTTATAGATTTGTAAAAATAAAAAAGCCCATGCAGGCATGGGCTTTTGGGGATCTGGCGGAAGCGGTGAGATTCGAACTCACGGAGGGTCGCCCCTCGCCGGTTTTCAAGACCGGTGCCTTCAACCGCTCGGCCACGCTTCCTGGAACAGTTTTTCTGGGTGGGGATCGCAACATCACCCCGGCTGAAGAGGCGGAAATGATATAGCAAACCCATGATTCCGGGAAGAAAATTTTGGCTTTGGGATTGTCTGCGGGTGCGGGTGGGTAACCCACCGCAGCCGGGGAGGTTGCGCAGTTCCGGGTGAAATGTTATTAATTTCAAAAATGGCACTAACGTACAAATAAATAAGCCAATCCAAACCCCGGGGACAACCTCATGAACCACAACAATATAAAACGGCTGGCCACGCTGGCACTGGTGACGTTCCTGCTGCAGGGCTGCTTCTGGGAGAATTTTTCCAAAACGGAAAAGGTGAATCCACAGGTGCTGTTTTCCCCCACCAGCGCGGAAGCGCTGATTGACGTGGTGGCGCAGGCGACGGAACAGGGCAAGCGCATCCGCATGACGGGATCGGGGCATTCGCACTCGGACGTGGCGGTGACAGATGATATTTTGCTGACCCCCTACAAACTCAACAACCCGCTGAATCTGGACCGGACCCGCCTAAAAAATCCTGACGATCCGCTGCTGACGCGGGTGCAGAGTGGCATCCGCATCCGCGAACTCAACCGATACCTGGATAAGCAGGGCCTGGCGCTGCAGAACATGGGCGGGTACGACGGCCAGACCATTGTGGGTGCCGCAATGACGGGCACTCACGGTTCGGGCCTGGATTACGGACCCATCGCGTCGCAGATCCTCAGCCTGCAGATGGTGGGTGAGGGCGGACACCTGCTGCAGATTGAGCCTGCCGATGGCATCACCGACCCGGCTATTTTTCCCGGCACACTGGAAGAAAATCCTGCCATCCCTGTCACCCTCATCCAGGACGACACGGTGTTCAATTCCATCGTGGTGAGCATCGGTTCCATGGGCATCGTGTATTCGGTCACCTTGCAGACCGACCGCAAATTCTGGCTGCGGGAAGTGCGCACGCTGGCGAAGTGGAACGAGATCAAGGCGCCGGGCGGATTTCTGGATCGCCTGCTGAAGGGCGAGCCGCTTCGAGATGGTGAACAGCAGCCGGATTATTACGAACTGCAGTACAACCAGTACCCAGTCAACGGCGACCACAGCATTCTGATCACCGAGCGCTACAAATCCTACGAACCCCTAAAAACGACAGGCGAGCGCGGGCAGGCCGGTACCACGCTGTTATCCGGTTTGATCACGGTGGTGGAGCAGCCGCTGAGCTGGCTGCTGAATAATTTTCCCGCCTTGGCGCCGGTGCTGATCGAGCAATCGCTGAAATCCCAGTCCGATCCCGGCTATAACGCCGTCAGCTACAAGATTTTCAATATAGGGGTGGTGAACAATACCAACGCCATCGCAGTGGAATCCGCGTTTGATCTGGAACAAACCATTCCTGCCATGGAGCGCGCCTTCGCCATCGCCGGAAAATTGAAATCCGAACAGGGCGTCGTGCACAGTGCGCCGGCGTCGGTGCGGTTCGTGAAGGCGTCGGACGCATTGATCGCCATGCAGTACGGTCGCCCCAGCATGATTCTGGAAACCATTATCGTGCAGGGTGTGCGCGGCGATCGCGAATTGCTGAAAACCTACGAGCAGACCATGCTGGAGGAATTTCACGCCCGTCCGCACTGGGGCCTCGATCTGAAAATCCTGCAGGGCGACGACTGGGCCAGAACGATTTATCCGCGCTGGGATGACTGGCTTGATGTTTATCGCCAGTTCAACAGCCAGGGCGTGTTTGATGGCCGCGTGACCGACCGGCTGGGAATTTCCATGGGCAATCAGAATGACTGAAAAAATGAATTTCAACGGCCGCTGGGTGCTGGTGACGGGCGCGTCGTCCGGCCTGGGCAAGGAAATGGCATGCCAGCTGGCCCGCGTGCACAAGGCCAACCTGATCCTGGTGGCGCGCCGTGCCTCGCGCTTGCTGGAATTGAAAACACGGCTGGAGCAGGATCATGGCATTCAATGCCGTATCGTGCAGGCGGATCTGGCCAATCCGGAAGACGTGGACCGTGTTTATCAGGAAAGCGTTCAGCAGGCTGAAGTTTACGGCGTGGTTTTAAATGCGGGCGTCACCCATTTTGGCCAGCACGCAGATCTGGCGTGGCAGGATTTTGAAACCATGCTGGCCACCAATGTCACCAGTGTGGTGCGACTGGTGAATCTGTTCGTGCCGTATCTGCTAAGTAAAAACCAGGGTGGCGGCATTCTGCTGGTGGCAAGTCTGGCGGGGTTGATGCCGGTCCCGTACCAGTCGGCCTATGCCGGCACCAAGGGATTCATCACGCAGTTTGGCCAGAGCCTGTATCAGGAATTGAAAGGGCAAAATATTTCCATCACCGTGTTTGCGCCCGGCGGCATCGCTACAGAGATGATGGAGTCCAGCGGACTGAGCGCGGGATTTGAAAACTCGGTATTCCTGCAGGATGTGCAGAGCTGCGCGGCGATGGCGCTGGACGGGTTTGCGCGCCGCGATTATCTGCCGGTGCCGGGGCTGCTCAATAACGTGCAGCTGTTTTTTTCGCGTTTTTTGCCGAGACAGATGTTGGGGATGATTGCGCGCAATGTGTATCGTGCGGCCCTGCTGAAACGGTGAGGAATCTGCTTACAGCAGCCAGCCCGCGCTCCACGGTTTGTGTCCGGGTGCCGGCCGCATCCGCCAGGTTCACAGTGCCGGGAATGAAAATCACCAGCAGCACCTTTTCAGGGAGCTGAGCTTCGAACCAGCCAACGATGTCAGCTGCGCCGAGGGTGCCCGCAAGCTCCCCCAGCACAGCCTCGTTGTGTTTCACCGCATGCCGGGCCGAGGGATGCATGACGGGAAGCGGTTTCAAAAGGACTGAGTTCCGGGGACATGGAACTCAAAAAATCAGTGTTGCGTGAAACTGCGATGGTCGACTGGTTTGGCCAGTTCTTCCTCCAGCGCCTCCAGCCCGCCCCAGATAGCGTCGCGACCGAATTCCTCCGGCACTTTCGCCACTGCCATGATCAACACGCGCACGATCTTTTTCATTTTCTCCGCGTCCTGGAAATCGTTGGGGTCCAACTGCAGTTTGTCTGTCATGTTTCTACACCTTTAAAAAGGCCGGTTGATCCAGCCGTACGACTGCCCTGTGCAAGGGGCGGCATTTTCGGCCAGTTCGGCCGCCATGGCAAATGGCCGTATCAGCCTGATGTGCCAGCACTGATCAGCGCCTGCTTGGCGGCCCGGGGCAGCTTGCGGATCTGGTATTCACGGGCGGAGGCGGCCGATCGGTCCTGCCGGGATTCTGAATATACCAGCGTAACCGGCTGGCGGGTGCGTGTGTAGCGGGCGCCCTTGCTGGTGCCATTGTGTTCGGCCAGACGGCGGGCCAGATCGGTGGTGATGCCGGTGTAATAGGTACGGTCACTGCATTCCACCATGTAGACGGTCCATTGGGACATGAGCGCTTTCTCGAAACGTACTTATAAAGAGGATGCAAACAATTGATATATATAGCAAGACTAGCATGGATTGGCGCACACTTGCCTGATCAAATGGTAGCCAGTGTGAACCACTACTATACTTCAGTGTGCTCGCTTTAACGTTCGCACACTGATCTGTCTTTGCCCCCAATTTGAGGCGGTGCTACGCGCATCCGGAAAATGACGAACCCATGTTAGGAAGTCAACGCGGCTTGCCACGCTTGCTTCCGCCGTTGTTGTGTCTGTTGTTCTGCGTGCTGGCCGGTTTCGCACAGGCTTCGCCATCGCAGGCGCTGACGGTGCAGGAGGAGGTGGGGCACTATCCGTTAGCCACCCATCTGGCCTATGTCCACGACAGCAGGGGCGAATGGACCATTGCGGATATGGTGCGCCCGGATTCAGGCATCCTGTTCCAGCCGAATCAGGAGGAGACGCTGGCGTTTGGTTATGTGGATGCCGTGTACTGGTTGCGTCTGGAAGTGAACAGCGCGGACCGCATCCGCACTGCCTGGGTGCTGGAAATCGCCGGGCTTGGCCGAGCCATCGACGAGATTGACCTTTACGTTCCCAATGACGATGGCCACTGGGTTCGTCAGCGCTCCGGTGATTCGATTCCGTTTTCGCAGCGTTCCGTGTCGCATCATGCTGTGCTGTTTGCATTTCAGTTGCCATCCCGTCAGCCCACCACGCTGTACCTGCGGGTGAAGACCAACGGCACCCTGCAGATTCCCGCCACACTCTGGTCCAGCGCGCGTTATCTGGAAAACGAGCATCACGATTCGCTGCTGGAAGGGATTTTCTACGGCGTGCTGCTGATCATGATTTTCTACAACGGCTTTATTTACCTGTCGATCCGCGACAATAGCTACATCGTCTACGTGTGCTATTTGGTGTGCGTGTTCGGATTCGCGGTGTCGATCAAAGGGGTGGGGTTCGAGTACCTGTGGCCGGAGCGGATCTGGTGGAACAACAAAAGCAATCTGGTGTTTGCCGAACTGGGTGTGCTGTTCGTGCTGCTGTTCGCCCGCAGCTTCCTGAATACGCCGAAAAATACGCGCCTGATCAACTATGTGATCGCATTTCTGATCCTGACCAGCATCGCCTGTTTTCCGGTGGTGGTGGTAGCGGATCACTATATCGCGGCATCGGTACTGTCGGTGCAGTATCTGCTGGCGGTAGTTTCGGTGGTGATTGCGGCGTCGCTGTGTCTGCAGCGCGGATTCAAGGCGGCGCGTTATTACCTGCTGGCCTGGCTGGGTGTGCTGGTGTCGATCCTGGTGTGGGTGCTGAACAGTTTCAACTTCATTCATTCCTGGTGGGTGGGCGCCTATGTGTTCCAGATTGGCACCACCATCCAGGTGCTGCTGTTCTCGTTCGCGCTGGCGGACCGGATCAACCTGCTGCGGGCCGAACGGGAAACCGCGCTGAATTTACAGTTGGCCCATTCCCGCCGGCTGGTGTCCATGGCGCAGATGTTCGAGAAATTCGTGCCCAAACAGTTCCTGCGCCGGATCGCCCGCGAAGGTATCGAGAACATCCAGCTGGGCAAGGCCGAGCATGATGAGATTTCGGTGTTGTTCGCGGATATTCGTGGCTTCACGTCGCTGTCGGAAACGCTGACACCGCAGGAACTGCTGAACTTTCTCAATGCCTGCTTCGCCCGGCTCGACAAGGTGATTCACCAGCACAACGGCTTTATCGACAAGTTCCTGGGCGATGGCGTGATGGCACTGTTCGAGCACGAACACGGCTACGAGCCCATCACCCGCAGCGCCCACGACGCCGTGATGGCCGCCATCGACATGCATGCGGAAGTGGCGGTGTACAACCAGCACCGCGCCCGTTCCGGCTACGCGCCCATCGATATCGGCATCGGCATCAACAGCGGGCCGGTGATCATCGGCACCGTCGGGTCCAGCGATCGCATGGATTCCACCGTGTTGGGTGATAACGTCAATGTCGCGTCGCGGTTGCAGGAACTGACCAAGCTGTTTGGCGCCCGCATCATCATCTCTGAGCATACCCGGGCGGCGATTGCGGCGGATGCCGCGTTCGAAGTGCGCGAGCTGGGCGAGGTCACCGTGCGTGGGCGCAAGGAACCGGTGCGCCTGTTCGAGGTGCTGAATGCCGACGCGCCGGCCCTGCGTGCCGCCAAGCGCTCGACCCTGTCCTCGCATATGGAGGCCCTGGAGCTGTATCGTCAGGGGCGTTTTGAAAGGGCTGCCGCCTTGTGGGATCAATGCCTTGTCGACGTGCCGGGGGATTCGGTCTGCCGTTACCTGCGCAGCCAGTGCGGTTGAATGCGCGGCGGGGTAAAACCTGGGCCGCACAATTAGCCGAAAGCATGAATTCAACCCCGCTCAAAATGGGTTAAAATGACTGGATCTTACGGCCATGATTCCCTGACGGCCCCTCATTTCAACGGAGCGTTACGTGATCAAGATTTTCATCGTCGATGACCATGATCTGGTGCGGACCGGTATTTCCCGCATGCTGGCCGATGTGGCCGGTCTCAAGGTGGTGGGGGAAGCCGCTACCGGCGAGGACGCTCTCAAGCTGATCCGCGATGCGGCGCCCGACGTGGTGCTGATGGATGCGAAGATGCCCGGCATCGGCGGGCTGGAAGCCACCCGCAAGCTGCTGCGACAGAACGCCGATGTGCGCGTGATTGCGGTGACGGCCTGCGGCGAGGAGCCTTTTCCATCGCGCTTCCTGCAGGCCGGTGCCTCCGGTTATCTCACAAAAGGCGCGGCGCTGGATGAAATGGTGAAGGCGATCCGTCTGGTGCATTCCGGCCAGCGTTACATTTCCCCCGACGTGGCCCAGCAGCTGGCACTGAAACCGTTCCGCACCGAAGCCGAGGCGTCGCCGTTCGATCAGCTGTCCGAGCGCGAAATGCAGATTGCCCTGATGATCGTGAACTGCCAGAAAGTGCAGGAAATCTCGGACAAGCTGTTTCTGAGCCCCAAGACGGTCAACAGCTACCGTTACCGCCTGTTTGAAAAACTGGGCATCAACAGCGACGTGGAACTGACCCTGCTGGCCGTGCGTCACGGCATGCTGGATGTGGAATCCCTGCCCAACAACCTGTGAGCGTGCTTTCCCTAAGGCAGGTGTCCCATCGATATTGACGCGTTTCTGCAATCCCTTACCACGCACCCCGGTGTTTACCGCATGCTGGGTGTTGACGGTGAGGTGTTGTATGTCGGCAAAGCCAAAAACCTGAAGAACCGCGTCAGTTCCTATTTTCGCGGCAACCAGCAGTCGCCGAAAACGCGGGCGCTGGTGCAGAAAATCGAACACATCGAAGTCACTGTCACCTTGAGCGAAACCGAAGCGCTGCTGCTGGAACAGACGCTGATCAAGTCTCTCAAGCCGCCGTTCAACATTCTGCTGCGGGACGACAAATCCTATCCCTACATTTATCTGTCGAAGCAGGAATTTCCGCGTCTGGCCTATTATCGCGGCGCGAAAAATCTGCCGGGACGTTTCTTCGGCCCGTTCCCCAGCGCAGTGGCGGTGCGGGAAACCCTGAGTATCCTGCAGAAAATCTTCAAGGTGCGGCAGTGCGAGGACAGCTTCTACAAAAACCGCTCGCGCCCCTGTCTGCAACACCAGATCGGCCGTTGCAAGGCGCCCTGCGTGGGGCTGATCAGTGAAGAGGAATACGCCGCCGACGTGCGTCACACCATGATGTTCCTGGAAGGCAAGAATTCCGAGATCCATGCCGAACTGAACCGTGAAATGCACAGCGCTGCAGAGAACCTGCAGTTTGAACAGGCGGCAGAATTGCGCGACCAGCTGGCCGCGCTGACCCATGTGCAGTCGCAACAGTTTGTGGAAAATGATGCCGGCAATGCCGACGTGTTTGGCGTGGCGATCCAGTCCGGCATCGCCTGCGTGCAGATCATTTATGTGCGCGGCGGCCGGGTGCTGGGCCACAAGAGTTATTTTCCGTCATTGCAGGCGGAAGAAACCGTTGCCGAGGTGCTGGAAGCGTTCGTGCCGCAATATTACCTGGGCAACAAGGCCGGGCGTGACCTGCCGCAGCAAATCCTGGTGCCGGAGAAATTCGAATCCGCCGACGCGCTGATTGCCGCGCTGCAGCAGGAAGAAGGTCGCAACCTGACGATTACCGTGGGTGGACGCGGGGCGCGGGCCGGGTGGCAGCGTCTGGCCCAGACCAACGCCGAGCAATACCTGGCCAGCCATCTGGCGAATCGCGAAAACCTGTTCCAGCGCTTTGAATCCCTGCGCGATGCATTGCGGCTGGATGAAATTCCCCAGCGACTGGAATGCTTCGACATTTCCCACACAATGGGCGAAGGCACCGTGGCCAGCTGTGTGGTATTCGAGCATTCCGGGCCGGTGAAAACCCAGTACCGCCGCTTCAATATTGAAGACATCCAGGCCGGCGACGATTACGCCGCCATGAACCAGGCATTGCAGCGCCGCTACACCCGACTGAAAAAAGGCGAGGCCAAGCTGCCCGACGTGTTGATCATCGACGGTGGCAAGGGCCAGCTGAAACAGGCGCGGCAGGTGCTGTCGGACCTGCAGATCCAGGGTGTGCAGATTCTCGGCATCGCCAAGGGTGAAACCCGCAAGCCGGGACTGGAAACCCTGTTTCTGGAAGATTCTGGCGCCGGGTTTGGGCTGGAGCGGGATTCCCCTGCGCTGCATTTGATCCAGCATATTCGCGACGAGGCTCACCGTTTCGCTATCTCCGGCCATCGTGCGCGGCGGGAGAAGAAGCGAACCACGTCGGTGCTGGAGGACATTCCAGGTATCGGCCCCAAACGCCGGCGCGAACTTCTCAGCCATTTCGGCGGTTTGCAAGGGCTTTCCCGGGCCAGCCAGTCTGAAATTGCACGGGTTCCCGGAATCAGCAAGAAAATTGCCGAAGACATTTATGCCGCCCTGCACAACGTTTAGACTAGGCCGATTCCAACCGAGCACTGATGTGCCTAACCGAGACTGATTCATGCAGGAAGTCGCCAGCCGACCGGCCCATCTCACCATCCCCAATCTGCTGACGCTGTCGCGTATCGTCATGATTCCGGTGTTCGTTCTCATCTATTTCCTGCGTTTCGATTGGAGCCCCCTGGTGGCGGCCATCATCTTTGCCCTGGCCGGTGCAACCGACTGGGTCGATGGCTATCTGGCGCGCAAGTGGGGACAGATGACCAAGCTGGGTGCGTTTCTGGACCCGGTCGCCGACAAGCTGATGGTGGCGGTGGCGCTGGTGGCGCTGGTGGAAGGGCACAACAACTTCCTGCTGACGATCCCGGCGATGGTGATCATCGGCCGCGAGATCACCATTTCCGCCTTGCGGGAATGGATGGCGGAACTGGGCAAGCGGGCCAGTGTGGCGGTGTCCTATATCGGCAAGGTGAAAACCACGGTGCAGATGATTGCCATCACCGGGTTGATCGCCAATGCGCCTGATGTCGGCAACTGGGTAGTGTGGCTGGCCTACCTGCTGCTGTATGCGGCCACCGTTCTGACATTGTGGTCGATGCTGCTGTATCTGAAAGCCGCCTGGCCCGACCTGAAAGAATGATCAAATCGAGCCAACCCATTGAGAACATAACGCTTTTATTTGGGTTGACTCGAAAGGCTTTGTGGGTAGAATAGGCAACCCACAAAGCGTGAGCTTTTGGTAAAGCGGGTATAGCTCAGTTGGTAGAGCGCGACCTTGCCAAGGTCGAGGTCACGAGTTCGAGCCTCGTTACCCGCTCCAGGTTTTTCATCTCTTCTTTTGTTTCACCCCGATGGCGCGATAGCAAAGCGGTTATGCCGCGGATTGCAAATCCGTTGTAGGCCGGTTCGACTCCGGCTCGCGCCTCCATCTTTTGTTTCCTTTATTGCCTCTGATTTCAGCGTTGGGCTTTCGCGCGCGCTGCATTCCTGTGGGTGTCTGAAATTAAATCAACTGTGTTAATCCGTGACAGCCTGCCCTGATTTTGTCGGAATACACACTGGCTACCTGGCGCCTCAGATCTGCACAATGGCCCCTGGATCAGGCTGCCTTTGTCCGGGCGACAGGGGTTGCCGGCGCTGCGGCGCCTCCGCGCGGCCAGCCTGATTGCTAGGATGATTACTACGCTGATGACTGCCACCCAGGCAGTTGACTGCCGAATGACGACAGAAATCCAGGCCTGATTGCACAGGCCAGCCGGTTTCAAACAGAAGGGTTGTTTCCAATATGTCCATTGAATACGTTGATGTTCTGATCATTGGCGCGGGCCTGTCCGGTATTGGCGCAGCCTGCCATTTGCGGCGGGATTGCCCCAACAAGACCTTCGCGATCCTGGAAGGCCGCAACGCCATGGGCGGAACCTGGGATCTGTTCCGTTACCCCGGCATCCGCTCCGATTCCGACATGTACACCCTGGGCTACAACTTCAAACCCTGGACCAATCCCAAAGCCATTGCGGACGGCGCCTCGATCCGCGATTACATTCGCGACACCGCCGCCGAGCACAAGGTTGATCGCAAGATCCGTTATGGGCACAAAGTGATTCGGGCGGACTGGTCCAGCGACCAGGCGCAATGGACGGTGGAAGTGTTGCGCACCGACAGCGGCGAAACCGTGCAGATGCGCTGCAATTTCCTGCTGGGTTGCACCGGCTATTACAACTACGCAGCGGGCTTTACTCCCCATTTCGAAGGTCGCGAGCAGTTCAAGGGCACCGTCATTCATCCGCAGCACTGGCCGGAAGATCTGGATTACAGCGGCAAGCGCGTGGTGGTGATCGGCAGCGGCGCCACGGCGGTTACGTTGGTGCCGGCCATGACTGACAAGGCGGCCCATGTCACCATGCTGCAGCGGTCGCCGAGTTATGTGGCGTCGGTGCCGCTGGAAGACAAGCTTTCCAACAAACTGCGCCGCTATCTGCCGGACAAGCTGGTGTACCGCATGGCGCGCACCCGCAATGTCGGTTTCCAGATGGGCTTTTTCAAGCTGGCGCGCAGCAAGCCCGATACCATCAAACGGCTGCTGTTGTCGCAGGTAAAGCGTCAGGTGGGCCCGAACGTGGACATGGCGCATTTCACGCCCAGCTACAATCCGTGGGATGAGCGTTTGTGCGCGGTGCCCAACGGCGATCTGTTCAAGGTGATCCGCAAGGGCAAGGCGTCGGTAGTGACGGATCATATCGAGCGCTTTACTGAAAACGGCATCCTGCTGAAATCCGGCAAGACGCTGGAGGCGGATATCATCATCACAGCCACCGGCCTGGACCTGCAATTGTTGGGCGGCACCCAGCTGGCGGTGGATGGCAAGCCGTTCGAAATGTCCCAAACCATGAATTACAAGGGCGTGATGTTCCGCGACCTGCCGAACTTCGCGATGGTGTTTGGCTACACCAATGCGTCCTGGACGCTGAAGGCGGACATTACCTGCGAATACCTGTGCCGCCTGCTCAAGCTAATGGAACGCAAGGGCGTGCGCCAGTGCACGCCACGGGCGAAGCCAGGCTCGGTCCATGAAGTGCCGTTCCTGGACATGAAATCCGGCTATGTGCAGCGGGCGTTGTCGCGATTGCCGCGGCAGGGTTCCCGAGCCCCCTGGAAGCTGTATCAGAACTATGCGCTGGATCTGGCCATGCTGCGGTTCGGCAAGATCGAGGACGACGTGCTGGAATTCAGCCGTCCGGCCAGTGCGCGGGGCCGCAGTTCGGCGCGGGTGAGCAGTGCGGCAGGTTGACGCCAATGCCTGCACAGGTCGTGAATTAATTTCGCCTAAAAACGCACCATTTTGATCGCATGGCGGTAAATGTGAGTAAATATCCCCCGGCAAAGCCGGGGGCTTTAATTGTGTGAGCCGCTCGAAGCGGCTGATTCGGGGTCGCTAACGCGGCCCCGCATTTATCGGAACCACCATTCGGTGGTTCTCAGCGCCATAGGT
>JABLXQ010000056.1 GCA_013178375.1 Gammaproteobacteria bacterium | reverse complement strand
GGGACCGCGCAAGCTGCCCTCGCTGGCGCAGGTGAACATCCACGAGATTCTGGAGCGGGTACGGGCGGTATTGCTGGCAGAGGGCGACGAAATCGCCGTGGAGCGGGATTACGACCCCAGCCTTCCTGAACTCTGGGGCGACAAGGATCAGCTGATCCAGGCGATCCTGAACATCGTACGCAACGCCCGGCAAGCCCTGCAGGAGAACCCGGGCCAGAAAGATCCCAAGATCATTATCCGCACCCGCGCATTGCGCCAGTTCACCATTGGCCACACGCGGCACCGCCTGATCCTGCTGGTGGAAGTGGAAGACAACGGCCCCGGCGTGGACAAGGACCTGCAGGAAACCATGTTCTATCCGATGGTCAGCGGTCGCGCCAGCGGCACTGGCCTGGGCCTCTCCATTTCACAGTCAATCGTCAATCAGCACCACGGCCTGATCGAGTGCGACAGTCAGCCGGGCAAAACCATTTTCAGACTACTGCTGCCGCTGGAGAAACCAGAAGGCACGTCACACATTGGAGTATAAGCGCATGCAAGGGCACGAATCTGTCTGGATCATCGATGACGACAAATCCATTCGCTGGGTTCTGGAAAAGGCCCTCAACCAGGAAGGCATCAACACCTCGTCCTTCGAGACCGGTGATTCGGCGCTGAACAAGCTGCGCAACACGCAGCCGGATGTGATCATCACCGACATCCGCATGCCTGGCACCGATGGCCTGGGCCTGCTGGCGCACATCCGTGATCATCATCCGGATCTGCCAGTGATCATCATGACTGCGCACTCGGACCTGGACAGCGCAGTGCAGTCGTACCAGGGCGGCGCGTTTGAATACCTGCCCAAGCCGTTCGATCTGGATGACGCCGTGTCGCTGGTGAAGCGGGCGGTGACCCACAGCCAGGAGCAGCAGTCGAGCACCATCGAACCGCCGCTGACCAGCAGCACCGACATCATCGGTGAAGCGCCGGCGATGCAGGAAGTGTTTCGCGCCATCGGCCGCCTGTCGCATTCCAACATCACCGTGCTGATCAACGGCGAGTCCGGTACCGGCAAGGAACTGGTGGCGCGCGCGCTGCACCGTCACAGTCCCCGCGCTGACAAACCCTTTATCGCGCTGAACATGGCGGCGATTCCGAAAGACCTGATTGAATCCGAACTGTTTGGCCACGAGAAAGGCGCCTTCACCGGCGCAGCGGCGCAGCGGCAGGGACGCTTCGAACAGGCCAACGGCGGCACCCTTTTTCTGGACGAAATCGGCGACATGCCGCTGGATGCCCAGACCCGACTGCTGCGTGTTCTGGCAGACGGGACCTTCTACCGTGTCGGCGGCCACACCGCCGTGAAAGTGGATGTGCGCATCATCGCCGCCACGCATCAAAATCTGGAAACGCTGGTGAAAGACGGCAAGTTCCGCGAGGACTTGTTCCACCGCCTCAACGTGATCCGCGTCCATCTTCCGCGCCTGAATGAACGGCGCGAGGACATTCCGCAGCTGGCCGCCCATTTCCTGCTGACCGCTGCCAAGGAACTCAACGTCGAGCCCAAGGTGCTGCTGCCGGAAACGGAAGAGTACATGATGACGCTGGACTGGAAAGGCAACGTGCGCCAGCTGGAAAACACCTGTCGCTGGCTGACGGTGATGGCGTCCGGGCGTGAAGTGCTGATCGGCGATCTGCCGCCGGAGCTGCAGGAAAGCGCCGGCTCGCAGGATGCATCATCCAACTGGGAACAGGCCCTGCGCACCTGGGCGGATCAGGCCCTGAGCCGTGGTCACCGCAGCCTGCTGGACAAAGCCGTGCCGGCATTTGAACGCATCATGATTGAAACCGCGCTGAAGCATACCGCCGGCCGCCGTCGCGACGCAGCCGAACTGCTGGGCTGGGGCCGCAACACCCTGACCCGCAAAATCAAGGAACTGGGCATGAACGGCGGCAATCACGACGACGACGAGGAAACGGACGACTGAGAAGCGGATGTCTTGAAAAACGAATGTCTTATAAAGAGTTCCGAGGGGGAAGTACCGGCGTCTGTCGCGGACGCCGGCAGCAACACTCTGGCGGGACGGCAACGGACGCTGCCCGCCAGTCATTAGCGTTCCATCAATTCAGTTCCAGCTGCTCCACCTGATTCAGCAGACCATTCAACTGTGACGTCGAAATGCGCAGGCTGTCAGGCCAACTGAGGCCGATGATGCGCTGGCCGGTCATGCTGTCCGCAAAACCGATATCGACGCCCGGCGCCAGCAGGTGGCGGTAGTCAACCGTCACTTCGGCGCCCGCCGGCAGATCCGTCAGCGCGAAGATGAAGCCCAGGTGCCACAGGCCGGTAGCGTCGAAGGCATGGTTGACGTAGCACTCGTCCGGCCAGTCCGGCGATACGGTGCAATGGTCCTCGAACCAGCGGATAGAGCTGTCCAGGTGGTGGTCGTTAGATTCGTCCAGCAGGTTCTGCAGGGTGACGGTGGTCTGGATCTTGGAGGGGGCGATGAGGATTTTGCCGGCAGGGATGGCTTCCTTGAGGAACAGGCCTTTGCCGGCATTAGGGATCAGGGACATTTCGACGAAATAGGGAACGCAGATCATGAAGGGCTCCTTTACCCTGCAATGTTGGCGAAAGGGTAGAGCCTGACGCGCCGGACTGCAATCGGGGGAGGCGATTTTCTGGTTGAAAACTGGACCGGCGCTCGTCCTGCCTATCAAGACACGCGGGTGAATACCTCCCTGTACGCTCGACAGCAGCATCCCTGCTGCTGACGGTCTTGATAGGCTGGACGAGCGCCGGTCCAGTTTTATCTGTCAAAACGCCTTTTCCACCAGCTTGTCCGGCAGCAGCGGCATAACGCGACCCAGCACCGCCCAGGGCATGGCTGGTACGATGATGTTCGAGGTGCCTTTGACAATACCGCTGACAATATCGTGGGCGGCCTTCTCCGCGCTGATCACGAACGGGTACTTCTCCATGTTGCGCACCAGCTCGGTTTTCACGAACCCCGGGTGCACGGCAATCACGTTGATCCCGTGCTTTTTCAGTTCGATGCGGGTGGCGTCGAGGTAGTTGCTGAAACCGGCTTTCGACGCGGAATAGGCGGCGCTGCCGGGAATGCCCTTGAAGGCGGACACCGACGAGATGCCGACGATGATGCCCTTGCCCTGCTCGCGCTTGCCTTGCTCGCGCTTCCCTTCCTCACGAAAGATCCGTGCGGCGGCGTCCACGGTGGCCATGCCGCCGATCAAGTTTACCTGGATCACCCGGATGTCCTGCTGGAAATCCCCTGCGCCGGTCTTGTTGACGCCGGTGATGCCCGCGTTGGCCACCACGCAGTCCAGGCTGCCCAGGCGCTTCTTCGCGTCCTGCAGGGCCGGCAGGATCGCATCCACGTCCGCCACATCCAGCGCGATGGTTTCCACTTTCACGGCGGGAAAGCGGGATTTGAGATCCGCCGCGATGTCCACCAGCACATCCATGCGCCGCGCCATCAGCGCCAGCTGCACACCCCGGCTGGCGAATTCGTACGCCAACGCCTTGCCAATACCCGAGGACGCCCCGGTAATTGCCACAGAACCGACCATAACACACCCTTTGTTGTTGTCATCGACGCGGGAAGAGTAGACAAGGTCGCCCGCCATTCCCTTGGCAGGCATGATGGTGGGGGCCGGCGCCGGAATCAATCGGAAAGCGTGCGATTGCGCACCGGTACCAGCAAACCGCCCAGGGTGAGCAGCGCGAACAGGGCACCAGCAGAGAAAGTGGCGGCGGCACCGAAGCTCGACCAGAGCCAGCCGGCCAGCCCGCTGGCCAGCAGCAGCGCCACACCGCTCACCAGATTGAAGATGCCGAAGGCGGAGCCACGCAGATCTGCGGGTGCGCGATCGGCCACCAGCTTGGCCAGCAGGCCCTGGGTAAGTGCCATGTGCAGACCCCAGCAGGCCGCGCCCGCCAGCGTGACCGCAACGCCAGACGTCAGGGCCAGCAGCACATCCGCCAGCACCAGACACAACAGACCAACCACCAGCAAGGTGCGACTGCTCATGCGATCCGACAGCGCACCGGCAGGATAGGCACCCAGCGCATAGACGACGTTCATCACGATCATCACCGCCGGCACCCAGGCCAGTTCAAACCCGGTTTCGCTGGCGCGCAGCACCAGAAAGGCTTCGCTGAAACGCGCCAGCGTAAAAAAAGCCCCCAACCCGATTACATACCAGAAGGCTTTGGGCAGACGTTTGGCGTCGCGCCAGTGCAGCGGCGCCCGCGGCGTGTTGTGGGCTGCAGCGGATTCCGGTTCACGCACGAAGATGACCAGCAATGCCACCGTGATAAACGCGGGAATCACCGCGATCCACAGCACTTTGCGGATTTCATTTTCAAACAGCAGCATCAACAGGATCGCCAGCAGCGGGCCGATAAAAGCGCCCACCGAATCCAGTGACTGGCGCAGGCCATAGGCGGCACCGCGTTGTTCCGGTGGTGTGATGTCGGCCACCAGCGCGTCCCGTGGCGCGCCACGAATGCCCTTGCCAATGCGGTCGACAAAACGCGCAGCCATGATCCAGCCGATGGAACCGGCCAGTGGGAACACCGGCTTGGTGAACGCTGCCAGGCTGTAGCCGAGTACCAGCAGGAATTTGCGGCGGCGCACGAAATCACTGAGGGCGCCGGAGAACAGTTTGGTAATGGCTGCCGTGGCCTCGGCGATGCCTTCGATGATGCCCACCAGCGCCACCGACGCACCCAGCATGCCCACCATGTACAGCGGCAGCAGTGCGTGCACCAGTTCCGACGACATATCCATGAACAGCGAGGCAAAGCCCAGCGCCCAGACGCCAGTGGGCAGTGCACGCAACCTGACTGTCGGTGTCATGAATTTCCCCTTCCGGAGCCGGACAGAAAAACGGGGCAGTCTTGCCAGACCTACCCCGCATGCGAGCACTATTAAACCGGAAAAACCCTTTTCCGATCAACAGATCAATCGTCGTCTTCCCACTCGGAGAAATTGGGGATGTTCACGGTGTCATTGTCGAAGGTGCCTTTTTCCGCCTTGGTGTGGCAGGCATTACAGTTGCTGAGGGACTGCACATCCGGATTGCCCTTGATCATGCGTTTGGGAATCTCGTGATGCTTGCGCTTGATGTATTTCACTTCGGTGATGCGGATGGGCGCCTCACCGCCGGCGGTGGCGTTGGCAATCTTCCGCGATCGCTTGTGCCAGGATTTTTCTGCCGCATGGGGATATACATACTGCTGGATGGCGCTGAGCACGTCGGCATCCAGTTCGGCGTTTTCACCAAAGTGGTCTTCCAGTGCGTCGGGGGCCAGCAGTTTTTCCCACGATGTCGTGGGCAGCAGGCCAGGCGGATAGGCAAAATGGCAAGAACCGCATTCTTCCGTGTACTGCTCATTGTCGACAGCCTTCACTTCCTTGGTGCGACTGAATGTGAACAGCCAGTCGGTGAACGTCTCTTCCTGCTGCATGTTTTTTTCTCCCGCCTGTAGCGGGCTGGCCAGTGCGGCAGTCAGTGCTGCGGCCAGTATGAATCTTGTTTTCATGCGTGCGCTCTCCTTTCAGTTTTTGGGCGCTTCAGTGCAATGCTTTCACTGAGTAATCAGGTATTCCAGAAGATCGCCTTTTTCCTGCGGCGTACAGTCGCGGCCAAAGGTCCATTTGCAATTGCGTACCAGCCATTTGCTGACCTTTTTCTCGTCGGTGTAGCGTTTCGGATTGGCGCTGGCGGCCATGGGCTTGATGACTTTTTTGGTGGACGCGTGCTGGCCGTTCTGCGTGATGTCCTTGCCGTGACAGGCCGTACAGGTCCGCATTTCGCCTTTCTTGCCGGCCACTTCCAGGTTCCACAGTTTTTCGCCGGCGGTGGCGGAAAATGTCGTTGCGCCCTGAGTCTGATACTGCCCCTGCAGGGATTTCACGACCGTGGTTTCGGCGTGCGCCGACAGCGCCAGCAGCAGCGCAGAAAAAAGAATGACTGAGCGTGAATTCATTACAGCAGCCTCTTACCAGGTAATCTTCACGGCCACGGCCATGGCAACACCACCGGCAATACCCGGGCCGGCATGATCTACTTCCGGCGCTTCCGACACTGCATACATCATCGCCAGTGTGCCCAGTCCCGCCAGCAGCATGTGCAGGTTGTCCGGATCGGAAAAACCGTCGCTCCAGTCGAAATCTTCCCAGTGGTAAATGAAACCGGTGGTGGCTGCCGCTGCGGCCAGAACGGTGGCGCTGGTGGCGGCGTATTCGTGGATACTGTCTTCCTCTTTTGGCGACACGGCCGCCACCGCAACCAGCGCCAGCGCACCCAGACCCAGATACTGGTGCGCCTTCGAGCCGGTCAGCCAGGACTCTTCGAAATTCTCGCTGTCCTTGGTAAACGACAGTTGCGTGTCATCGGCCGTTGCCGCAGTGGCCTCCGGTGCAGCTGCATTGGCCGCGTAAATTGGCGCGCCATCGCCAAAACCGTTGGCGGTCTGCGTGTAAAACAGGTCATCGGGTGGCGTCAGGTTTAATCCAGCGTCGGCGGCGCACACAGGCGCAGAGATCGTCGCCAGCGCCAGCGCGGCCAACCGGCAGCGTACGTTTTTAATTGTCATTGTTTGCTCCTTTCGGGTGCGGTTGTAGTGCTGTCCTGGACGGGTTGCAGCCGTTTCCTGCCGGTGATCATGGCCAGTACCAGATTTTCGTGGTGCTGGATGCTGGCACTGATGGCCCCCGCCACATGCAGGGCCACCAACAACAGCGCCAGCCAGGCCAGTACTTCGTGCAATTCGCGCACGGCATAGGCCTGGTTGTCGTCCAGCATTTGCGTGAATGCGAGCAAGGGGCCTTCGAACTCAATGGCTCCCAGAATGACCAGCCCGCTGACGCTCAGTGCAAACAGCATCAGCAGCAAAGCGCACACCATTAGGCCGCCCAGGGGATTGTGACCAAGGTAATGAAGAGGACTGCCGCTGCGCAGCGAGCGGATATAGCGCATGACCTCGGCCGGAGAAATACGCAGGGCACTGAAACGCGCATAGGGCGTGCCAATCAGGCCCCACACCAGACGCGCGAGCAACAACAGCGTAATGCCGTAACCCAGCAGAATATGAATTTCATTGGCGCCGTAGGTGCCGGTGAGCCAGGCGGACGCGAATCCCAGCACTGTGCACCAGTGAAACACGCGCACAAACCAATCCCACACCGGAACCAGGACAGGCTTGTGCACATGATTTTCCATAAAATTGCCGTTCCACTGTGATCGCCGCGACGGGGGAACATGGTACGGCTGCTTTCTTAAGGCAAGCTTAAGACTGGCGAAATGCGGGGAGAATCTGACTCAAGGGAATGAAAAAAACAGGCCACCCTGTCGTCGATCAAGGTTGCGAATGGGCGCGCGCCGGAATGAAGACTACTGCGCCAGGAAATACCGCGCCATGGCATATTCCTTGTAGCTGTACGCTTTTTCATTGACGGCAGCCTGAAAATACTCGGCCGCCTTGCGCTTGTTGCCCTGGGTTTTCTGTGCGTAACCCGCATAAAAAAAGGCTTCGGTGCGTTCACAGGTATCTACTGCGCTGGCGACAAGCTGATCCGCTGCCAGACGGCCGAGCCGGAACTCCCTGAGACTGGTCTGCCAGGGAGATGCATCCATGTGTTCCGTCAGCACGGCAAATATCTTCATGGCCGCTGCATTTCCGTATGCCTGCTCATCGCTGACGCTGCGCACCAGTGCGGCATAAAACGCCGGTTGCCTGGAATAGTAAAAATGCTGCGCCCAATGCTGGCTGGCGGTATCCCATTTTCCCTGCAGCGCGGCGTTGCCGGCCAGAGCCTCGTACATCACATCCGGGTAACGGGCAGCCAGTGTCTGGTAGAGTTCATCCGATTTTTCGTATTGGGAGATGTCAGACAACGACTGGGCCAGCAACCAGGAGGACACATCGTCGGGGCGTTCCGCATGCAGCTTGCGCGCTTCGTTGGCACTGAGCGGCGCCAGGTTCATCAGGGAATAGACATCCACCAGCAGTTCACGGATTTTCAGATCGTCCGGCAACTGGCTGCTGGCAATGCGCAACGACTCCGCCGCTTTCTGGATTTCATCCCGATACGAATAAATACAGCTTTGACTGCGGACAAAGGAACGATAGGCCTGTCCGAGATATTTGTGCGATGCCGGATTATCCGGACTATAGGCTAGTGCCTGCTTCACCGTGGCAATGGCCAGCGCCGGATGCCGGGTGCGCAGGTAACTGTCCGCCAGCAGCAAATAGGTGGCCGGTTCTGTGGGCTGTTCCTGCATGGCCGCCAGCAGCAATCCGACCAGACTGTCATCGTCGTACTGTTTGCTGGCTTCGGATTTTTCATACCGCTGCAGAAAAAGCGCCAGGCTTGGCGGCCGCACGGCTTCCCGCAGGGGCGCGGGCAGCGTCGCAAACAGCGCCCGCAAACGCGGTTCCACATTGTCAGCCCCGCTGGCGGCAAGGCGGTAGTAGATGTCATACAGCTGGTACTGCAGGCTGTTGTCCTCGGGTGCCAGTTGCAGCAGCTGTTCATAGGCAACCGCGGCATCCTGCAGCAGCGCGACCGAATTTTCTTTACCGGCACGCTGCATCAATGCATCGGCATCCTTTTTCAGCTGCACCGGATCAATTTCAGTAAAGGTATCTCTGCCGGCTGCGTCCGACGCCGCTCTATCCTGCGCTGCAGAATCAGCACCCACCACGGGAGCCTGACCGCATCCGGCCAGCCATGCCGACAGGACAAGGGACGCCACGCCCGGAATCAGGCGACGAATAAACGGCGTGCTCATAATTTATATCCGAGCTTCAGTGCTTCCGCGAACGACAGGTCCGATTCCTTGTACAGGCCCCGGTATCCCTGCGCCATGCCCAGCAGATAACGCGCTTCGCCGTTCTTTGGCGCGATAGCCACCGCTTTAATGGCCGCTTCCAGTGCTTTATCAAATTCACCCCGGTCGATGTACTGGCGGGTGATGCTGATCTGTGAACCAATGGCATCCGTCGACGTATTTCGGCTTGCACCGGCCTGCGCGGGAGTCGCTGTCTGCACGGTAGCTGTCTGTGCAAATGCAATATTCCAGAACGGCAGATCTTCCAGCCCGTTCATCTTTTCATAAAATTCCGGGTACCGCGCCAGGCTGGTAACGTGGCGGGGAAAATCAATCGACAGGTTGATCACATACTTGTCCTGCTCCTGACGGCCATTTTGCTTCAGCTCGAAAAAATCGTTGCGGATGCTGGGGCCGGCAGACATGGCCATCGGGGTGTACTGCGCATCCGGCGCTGTCATCGTGGCCCGCATGCTGAGGCGATAGCCGGTGTAATTTTCGTAAGGCGTCAACCGCTGCGCCGGCTTTTCCAGGCTGCCGATGCCTGCAAACAGGCGCACCAGCTGATTGACGCTGACCGCCAGGTTGGACGTCTTCGGCGCACCTTCCCAGGAATCCTTGAACAGCAGTTTGCCGTGCAGGGAAAACGGCTGCCACAGATTGTCGGCATTGCGTGCACCGACCTCCACCACCTCGGCCTTGTTGAAGATCTGTTCGGCAAAGGATTCGAACGTCTTTTCGTGATTCTGATCGTAAACCCACAGGCTGCGGAAATGCTGTTCAAACATGCCCGACAGCGTCATTTCAAACAGCACCTCGACATCGTTGCCGGGAAGATGGCGAAAATCGAGATCCATGTGCGCGCTCTGCTGGGCGGGCGAACGCACCGGCAACAGGGTGAAGGCAGCATCCTTGCCATTGATGACCAGTGCGCGCTGCCCTTCGGTCTGCATGCTGACACCGGGAAACAGCACGTGATCACCCGTCGTGTCCAGCCAGCGGGTGCTGCTGCCACTGTCGGCAATATAGGTAATCATGTGATCGAAGCCGACCATGCCGACATCGGGATTGAAATAGCCGTTGCTCTTGGTGGAGACCAGCGCGGGATACGCGTCCACGCCCATGGCCCGCAGCAGCGTCACCACCAGCACCGTCTGGTCCTTGCAATCGCCGTAGGCATTTTTCACCACGTCCGCCGCCGCGTGGGGTTGATAACCACCATGCCCCACATGCGCAAAGATGTAGCGGATGTTGTTCTGCACATAGGCATAGACCGCCCGCACTTTCTCGTCAGGCGTGGTTGCCGTGGCGGCAAGTTGCTGCGCGGTGGCCTGCAGTGCTGCGTCGGTTTTGATCTGCGGATCGATCAGCGACTGCGCCCACTGGTTGATGGTGCGCCAGTCGCGAATGGTGGACACCTCAACAAACCGTTCGACACCCTGATCGAACGGCATATTGCTTTCCAGCAGGAATTTCGGCACATCCTGCGCGACCCAGGTCAGCGTTTGCCGACCCTGACCCTGCTTGCGCTCGAACGGGTACACGCCTTTGCTTTTCTCCGACAGATACAGCGGCTTGCCCGACGGAGCCGTAACCTGAATCTCTGCACTGCGCACCGCATCGACCCGGGTTCCCTGACCGTTGGCCGCGTCTTCCCACCAATAGGGCGTCAGACGCGAAAACCATTCCCCGGGAATGATCGCGCGCAACGGCTTGCGCGTGTACTGGAATTCCAGCACCGCGCCCGGCCGGATGCCAGGCAACGAAAAAACCAGCTGCCGCGTATCCTGATAGAAACTGTCTTCCTTCGGTGTCTGCACCTGAACCGCGTCGCTGGCGAGGGGAATGGTGGTGCCGTTCTCATTCAGCACATTGGCGAAATCCAGCTCCAGCGTTTCGTAGTAACTGGTGTAGAACACGCTGATCTGGCTGTAGTCGCGAGCGGCTTCGCTGTCGCCAATACGGACGGCAATGTACGCGGTCGTGGTGTCCTGCCACTGCTCATCCACATCGATGTGGAGAATCTTCCGGATGACTTCAGTCTTTTGCCCGGTGGCTGGAAACTGGCGCACCAGATCGGTCAGGGGCGGCGCCAGCCGGGCGGACTGGGCGAACCCATTGGCCGGCACGCCCGCAAAGACCGCCAGAAAACCCAGGACTGGCCAGACAGCCCGGCGAAACAAACACTTATTCATGAAAAGGCCTGCAGGAATAGCGTTACGTAGCACATTGGTTTGATGCCACAAGCCTGGCTATTTTATCGCTAGTTTGCGCCGTTGTCTGCCGGCTACCCCGCGTCCGCCTGCTCTTATACAAGGGCCGCTGAACGGACATCTGCCAGAGCCCGCCCGATTGCCGCCTGTGACGATTCCGCCAGGGCCACCATGGGCAGGCGGCATTCCTCACTGCACAGATCCAGCAGCGACGCCGCATATTTGATTCCCGCCGGACTGGGCTCACGGAACAGGGCGGCATGCAGGGGTACCAGCTGCTCATGCAACGCCAGCGCCGCCACGAAATGGCCGGCCGCACACAATGACTGCAGCCGCGCGCACTGTGCCGGCAGCACGTTGGACGTTACGGAAATGCAACCATTGCCACCGTTCGCGTTATAGGCCAGCGCCGTAATATCGTCGCCGGACAGAAAGCTGAACGGCTTGCGAACGCGCTGGCGCTCGTGGCAGATGCGGCCCAGATCGCCGCACGCATCCTTGATGCCGACAATACGCGGCAATTCCGCGATGCGGGCCAGCGTGTCCGGCTGGATATCGACGATGGTGCGCGGCGGAATGTTGTAGACCAGGATGGGAATAGTGGTGGCGTCATGCAGCGCTTTGAAGTGGCGGTACAACCCTTCCTGCGACGGCCGGTTGTAGTAACCCGCCACTGCCAGCACCGCATCGGCACCGGCCTGCTGCGCATGCCGCGCGTACTCGATCGCTTCCTGCGGATTGTTGGAACCGGCGCCAGCAATCACCGGCACCTGCCCCGCTGTTTCCTGCACCACGATGTCGACAACGCGTTTGTGTTCCTGCGCTGACACGGTGGGCGATTCGCCGGTGGTACCCATGGGCACCAGCCCGTGGATGCCGTGGTCCAGCTGAAACTGCACCAGTTTGCGCAGCGCGGGTTCGTCCAGCTGGCCATCGCGGAAAGGGGTGATCAATGCCGTAAAACAGCCGTTAAACATGGTTTTCTCCTTTTTGAAAAATGACAGGTTTGGGAAACAACAGGCAATAAAAAACCCGGTGGCGGATTCCGCGACCGGGTTGTGGGGTGAAGATGTCAAGTCAGGAACTATGTCATCCACACACGCAAAACCGGGCCGCAAACAGGTTTCTTCTGTTTGCTGCGTTTGAGCGGTTTGCGGTTGTGTACGGAATGCATGAACGTTTCCTGATGGTACTTGCTTTGACAGTTACTGCCTGAAAATCTAACACGCCGGACTGAATCGTCAACCGGTTTTTGCCACAGCCGACAGCCGGTCCAGCAGCCACTGTTGCCAGACATCCATGCCCTGCCCCGTGCGGGACGAAAGCTGCAGCACTTCCAGCCGCGGATTGATCTGACGGGCGCGGGCGATGCAGGCATCCACGTCGAATTCCACATAGGGCAACAGGTCGCACTTGGTGATCAGCAGCAGGCCGGCGGCCTGGAACATGTGGGGGTACTTCAACGGCTTGTCGTCGCCTTCAGTGACGGACAGCAGCACGATTTTCATTTTCTCGCCCAGATCGAACAACGCCGGGCATACCAGGTTGCCGACGTTCTCGATCAGCAACAGGTGCTGCTGCAATGGCTGCAGTTGCAGCGCGGCGCGACGGATCATGTCGGCGTCCAGATGACAGCCGGTACCCGTGTTGACCTGCACCACTTTCACGCCGGTGGCGGCAATCCGTTGCGCATCCTGATCGGTGGCCTGATCGCCTTCGATTACGGCAACCGGTACACCGCGTGCGATGGCGTGCAGGGTTTTTTCCAGCAGCGTGGTTTTACCGGCGCCCGGGGAGCTCACCAGATTCAGTGCCAGTGTGCCAGTACGCTTGAATCCTTCCCGGTTGTCGGCGGCAATGTCGTCGTTGCGTTGCAGCAATGCGATTTCGAGATGTTGATGCACTGTATTACCGACGGATTCAGCAGACTGCTGCGCCACTGCGGACACTGCAGTGAACACCGACGCCTGCAACTTTGGCGCGGCAGGCACTTCCGGCCGGTAAATGCTGCTGGACGACGAGCCGCAACCACAATCGGTACACATTATTGCAACTCCAGGGAAATAATCCGCAGTTCCTGCCCTTGCAGGATGGCTTTGTCGAAACTGCCGCAGGCGCAGGGCTGATACAGTTTGCCGATTTCAAATTCGTTGCCACACTGATCGCACCGGGCCACGCCGGCGCGCCGCTCGATGATCAGCTGCGCCTGCGCCAATGCGGCGGCCGCCTTGCAGCTGTCGAAACAGAACTCCAGTGCTTCGGGCGTCACGCAGGTGAGCGCACCCACTTCCAGCACGACACGTGTCACGGTGCGGCCGCCGGACTCTTTGCCGGCAATACGCAGAATGTCTTCCACCAGACTTAACTCATGCATGTTGATAGCAGGCCGAACAGGCGCCCTCCGATGACACCATCAGTGCGCCCACAGGATGCTGCGGCTTGCACTGGTTGCCGAACAGTTCGCACTGGGCCGGCTTGATCTGGCCTTTCAGCACCGCGCCGCAGCGACCGGGTTCCACTGCGTTTTCAGGGCTGTCTTCCAGTTGAAAATGCAGATTGGCATCATGTTGCGCGTAAGCCGGCTGCAACATCAGGCCGGACAGGTCCAGCACACCCAGTCCACGCCATTCGCTGTGCGGCGCAACGCGGAATACATCCGCCAGCGCTGCCTGCGCCACCGGATTGCCGGCGGCCGTCACCACCCGGTTGTATTGCACTTCCACATTGCTGCGGCCTTGCTGCAACTGTTGCAGCACCATCAGCAGCGACTGCAGGATGTCCACCGGCTCGAAACCGGCAATCACGAAGGGCTTGTGAAATTCCGTCGCAATGAAATCGTAGGCGGCGGTGCCGAGTACCGCGCTGACATGACCCGGTCCGATGAAACCGTCGATCAGGGTATCCTGATCCTGCAGCAGCGCCATCAGCGCGGGCACGATCAGAATATGGTGGCAGTACACGAAAAAATTATGCACCTGCTGGTGCCTGGCCTGTTGCAGCGTGAGCGCCGTGGCGGGCATGGTGGTTTCAAAACCCAGCGCGAAAAACACAACCCGCTTTTGTGGATTGCGCTGCGCCAGCCGCAGGGCATCCAGCGCGGAATAGACCATGCGGATGTCGGCGCCCAGCGCCTTGGCCTGGATAAAACTCAGCGCCGTACCCGGCACGCGCATGACGTCGCCGTAGGTTGCCAGTATCACGTCCGGCTGCTGCGCCATGGCAATGCAGGCGTCGATACGGGATTTTGGCAATACACACACCGGGCAGCCGGGTCCGTGCAGAAATTCGATCTGATTACCCACCAGTTGGTGCAGGCCGGCCTTGTAAATGGCGTGGGTGTGGCCGCCGCACACTTCCATGACCTGCACTGGCCGCTGCCACTGTTCTGCCAGCGATTCACCCGCCGCGCGCACCAGCGCTGCCAGCGTACGCACATGAACAGGATCACGAAAAGTTTGCAGCAGTTCCATCAGTGTGTCTCCTGTGCGGAATGCAATTGCTGCAGCAGCTGAAGTGTGCGCGTGGCTTCCTCCAGATTGATTTTCTCCAGCGCGAAGCCGGCATGCACGATGACCCAGCTGCCCACCAGCGCGTCGATGGATTCGCCATCCAGCACGCAGGCCACATTCACTTCGCGGCGCACGCCTTCCAGCCGCACCCACGCCAGCGCGAGTCCGGGATCGGCAATGGATTCAATCTGACCGGGAACGCCAAGACACATAGAGCCTCCTGTTACAGGCTGTTAGCGTGGCGCGTCACGGCGGGATGGTCAAGCGGAATGGGCAGAATCAGCGATAAGCTTCTTTCAGGAACAGCATCGGCCGCTTGTCTGGAAGCGTGCTGAAAATGGCGCGGGCAGCGGGATTTTCATTCAGCCCGTTACCATCGTAGTCATAGCACAGCCAGTGCTGGCTGCAGGCTTCACCTGGAGCGTTGTCGCTGGTGTCATTGTCCAGCAGCCAGGTGACAACGGCAGTGCCGGCATTGGGCTGGCCACTGCTGTCGGAACCGGGCGCTGCCAGGCTCATCAGGTAATAGCCCGGTTGTGGCGACAGCGCAGCCACCGAGGTCTCGCCCGCCTGCAGGTTTCCGGTGAAGTTTGACAGCTGGATGTCGGTGGTCAGCGCCGGGGTGCCGGCACAGCCGGAATTGTCCAGCGTGTTGTAAACGAAGTTGGCGCTGGCATCCCAGTACTGCAGCCGCAGCGTCATGATCAGCGGCGTCATCACCGGGCCATTGGTGTTGTCGATCCAGCCTCGGCCATAGCGGATGTCGGTGCCGGTGATATCGTCGATGCGAAATTCACTGCAGCTGCCGCCACTCTGATAGCAGGCACCGTCATTGTCGGTGAGCTCTGCCTGGGACAACACTAGATCCAGCAACGGAGAGTAGGGAATGTCGCCACCATTGGGCGTGGCGTTGAGTTTGTTGATCTGCAATGAATGGACATCTGTGATGAAAATACCCTGGCCATCGAAGGTGTCGGTTCCGCTCCAGCTGCGCGATACGCTGGCGGAATTTTCGGTAAAGCAGCCGGCGACGATCGTGCCGCCGCTGACGCAGGCTGAACCGGCGGGAGGGCTGGCGGCGTCCAGCGCGATACTGTGCTGGGGTACGTCCAGCTTCCAGAAATCACCGGTGTAATTCAGCGTGGGATTGCCGCTGGTGTTGATTGCGGTGAATGTCACCTGCGGTTCAACCGCAAAGCCGAATGCCTGACCCTGGTACGTGAAATCACAGCTCCAGCCACCGCTGCCATCGCGCAGGGTTGGTGAATTGTGGGCGGCGGTGAAATGGTCTGGATAAAAACGGCCAACCAGCGGAATGCTGCCGATGACATTGTTGCTGCCAAGGTAACTATTGTCCGCCAACGTCGCGCTGATGGCAATGATGCCGACTTCGCCATAGGACGTGATGGCGCTGCCGGCACCGCTGATGAAGGACGAGATGTTGGTAGTGCCGGCCAGTCCTGGATGCACACTGCCCGCCTCACTCGGCAACACCAGCGCACTGGTGATCGCAATCGTATCGCGCGCACCGACAGGTTCCTGACCAAACGCCGGCGTAGTCCCGTTGCCACTCAGATCGGCACCCGCATCGGGTACGCCGTCAGCGTTGCTGTCATCGGCAGATTCATATTGCACCGCCGTCGCCAGCACATCGAAACTTTCTCCCGCCTTCACGAATGCCGCGCCGGTTGCATCGCTGGCGGCAGGATTGTTGGTGAGCGGCACGCGCCGGCTTTGCGCCCGCGTGTAAAAGCCGAATGGGCGCACGGTAAACGTGGCACTGGCACCACTGACAGGCAGTGCAGCACCCGTTGTATCCACCACCAGACCGCTGCTATCGTCGAGCAGGTTGAAAACGTACTGGCCCACGTCGCTGGTAACCCAGTTCAGTGTCGCCAACCCCTGGGTGAAGGCCAGCGTCGCGTTGTTGCTGCCGGGCTGAGCCGTCGGCAGCTGCACATCACCGGAAGTAGTGGTAATGGAGGGCCGCACACCGCCCGGATCATTTGCGCTACGGGTGATCCAGGTTTTCAGGGGAATATTGCCGTCATAAGCCAGAAAGGGTCCACAATCGCCGGTAACGGGATCACGGTACTGCGCCTCGATCTGCAGGGGATGAGTGCGGCCAGCGACGAAATCCGCGTAAGTCGTGGGCACAGTGGAAATCACCAGCGCATTCTCACTGAACTGCACGGCGGATGATGTGCCGGTAGCGGTACCACTGTTTTCAGTTGCCGTGATGGTCAACCGGTCAGCGTGAGTGTTGCTCAGATACAGAATGGCCTGCCCATTGTCGCCGCTGGCAAAGGTGTATTGCACTGCGCCGTTGTCGTCGTTGTCCGTGGCGGGATTCAGCGTACCGCTGGCGGTGGTCTTGCTCCAATTGCCATGCATCGCACTGGTGGCGATATTCACGGTGCCGGAATAACCTGTGTAAGTGCTGCCGTCACTCTGCAGCGCCCGGATGGTAACGGCCACCGGCGCACAGACACTGGCCGTTGCGGCAACCGTCACCTCAAACCGGTCCAGCGACGACGGACAAACCCGCGTCGCATTCATATCAGCGGCCACTTCCGCTGCACTCAGCGCCCGGTCATACAATTTTATTTCGTCAATGCCGCCATTCCAGATGCGGTTGGCGAGGCCCTGGTCCGCGCCAATCTCCATCGGATCGTTGTTGGTCCGCAATATCTCATTTGTATTGGTACGGAAGGCCCGTTCGACACCATCAATATAGATGCTCTGCCGCGACGCCGAATACACTACACCGATATGATGCCAGGTATTCAATGAAATCGCGTAGGGGCTGGAAGTGAAGGACCGCGTCGCACCCGTGCTGGTGTTCCACCACCAGAAGACCTGCCCCACTTCATTGATGTGAAACTCATAATTCTCATCTTTCGAGAAAATGGTTTTCAATTCCGCACCCAAGGCATTCAGCCGTACCCAAGCCGTGATGGACAGCGCATCGGTAAGATCCATCAGCGGGTTGTCGGCGATGCGGATATAGTTGGTGCCGTTCATGTAGGCGCCATTGCAGACTTTGGCCGCGCTGGCTGTGGGATTGCCAATGGTTGTGCCGTGCATGCCATTGCCGGAGGAATCCGTCACTTCGCCACTGGTGCCGTTCCAGGTGGGGCCTTCCAGCTGATAATGCGCCACCAGCCCGGTGTTGCTCACAAACGACGACACGCAGGTATAAAAATTGCTGTTGGGAATCGCGGTAAAGGTGCTGTTACCAGGCGTGGTCCACTGCAGCCGCATTTCCTTGGTGGAAAAGGCTTCCGCATCCTTGAAGAATTCAACCTTGATCGGGTAGCGCTGTCCTGCCACCAGTGCAATGCCGCTGCTGGTGGCGGTGCCGGACGAGCTCACCCAGCGGTTGATGATCGTGGACCCGGCCAGATCGTTCAGCCAGACGCGGGCACCATCCTCGGACTCCGTACGCAAGGTATAGGTGCCACTGGTGGCCACTTCCAGGTAGCCGTCCCAGCGGATCGAAAAGCCGGACAAAAAGGAACCGGCAGGCCAATCGAAAACACCCCAGGCAAAATTGATATTGCTGTCGACACTCTGCGCGGAAACACCGCCACTCAAAGTCGTATTGCCCCAGTAATTACCGACGATGCCATTGGTGGTGCTGGAAAAATAAAAGCTGTCGCTGCCGGACGTCATGGCGATACCGTCCTGGTCCTCCACGTTCGTCACGGACACGGTGTAATCCCGGCCATTCACAAGCGTCGGTGTGAAGGCCAGCTGCACCTCGTAGCCATCGTCCGACAGACGCGCGCCGGTAACGGTGTGCACCGTGCCGGTTTCACTGACGATCGAGTAATTGCCGAAGGTCGTGGCAC
Organism: Gammaproteobacteria bacterium; assembly: GCA_013178375.1. Lineage (GTDB taxonomy): Bacteria > Pseudomonadota > Gammaproteobacteria > Pseudomonadales > Ketobacteraceae > Ch67. The sequence goes on along the minus strand of JABLXQ010000056.1, from coordinate 20,215 downwards.
TGCTGCCCAGCGGCAGGCGGCCACCGCTATTATTGAAGGTGACGATCAGCTTGTTGCTGACACCGCAGATGGGGCTGACGATTTTCAACGCAGGCCGCACCGGCGGCGTGCACAGCGTGCCGTAACCGGCAATAACCACGCCATCTTCATCGTAGGTCACACCCGCAGTTCCGCTCACGCTGATACCACCAGCCGCACTCACTGCGCCCAGCACGCTGCTCTGTCCGGACATGCTCACGCTGCCGGTGGCATAAACCAGTCCCCGCACCAGTGCCTGCCCTGTCAGCGACAGGTTGCCATTGACGATGATGATCAGATTCTCGGGCTGGCCGGCGGAATTAAATCGCGCGGTTCCCGACAGGGAAAGATTGCCGTTGAAATACAGACGGGTGGTAACGGCGGACGTGGTCAATGTGCCACCGGAAAGCGAGGTTGTGCCGTAATGAAAATCGCCGGCAGCCAGCGTGGCGTTCAGTGTGAGCGCGCTGGTGCCAGTAAATGGCGGCATTGCGGGCACCACGGTGCTATTGCCGGTGGTGGCGCCGGGCCAGATGTTGGCGCAGCTGGCCGCACCAGCTCCGCGAGCCAGCAACAGCAGTACCAGCAAAACAAAAATCCGCGCATCAATTTTCCACATTCAGCACCAGATTCAGTTGTCGCGAAACATAGTCGATGCCACCCGGATCGCTTCCGTACTGCGCCGAAACACTGACTTCATACACGGACACCGTATTGCCCGCTTCAACATAACTGTTGGAAACACAACCCACCGTCACCTGAAATCCGTTGATGGTGAGATTACCGGTGGCACAGGCGTGGGTGGCATTGATGCGGTAGGCAGCCCAATCGGCACCGGCTTTGGCGGCCCAGAATGCGCGCACACCCAGCAACTGCATGTCGCTGATAGCGGACTGGGTGCTGAGCAGACGCGTCATCGCCGTGATCAGCAAAACCACGATCACCATCATGAAAATCACGGCGGGCAGGGCAAAACCTTTATCAGGCGCGCGCGGAGTCATGGCCGGTTCTCGATGGTGATCATGCGGGTCATGTTCACGGTCTCGGTGCCGTCCTGCAATTGCAGTTGCACCGACACGACACCGTAGGTTGAATCCAGTGCGGTGTAACCAAACTGGCAACTGCTGACACCGTCCAGCAGCAGGGCCGACGACGCCGTGCTCAGTGGCACGCCCGCGCCATTGACCGGTTGTGTTTTTTGCAGCGGATAGCCAGTGTAGCGTGTCACCGCACCGGCGGTGCAAACATAGCTGGCAGCGCCGTTCACCAGATAAAAGCGACTGGCGAGCGATGCCAGTGCAAACTGAAACGCCGGCGTGAGCGTAATGCTGTTGCCACTGCTGCCCACCGCCACCGATGTCGGTGTGATCACATTGCTGCCGGCGGGCACCAGCGTTCCGCTGCTGACATCGCCATACAGATTGATGCCGTCAATGCCGGCTGCATCGGTGTTGCCGATCACCAGCTGCATGCCACTGGCGATGGCGGGCATCGCGCTGCCAAACAGCACTTCAAACTGCGCATCCGGCCTGGAGAAATCCAGCGCAGCATCCTCACTGGCATCCGGCAGCTTGCGATAGCGGCCCCAATTCTGGATGGGCACCCATTCCAGCGCAGTACCACCGGCAATGCGAATGCTGTACGGCGCTGCACCGCGCAGATCACGGGCGATATGCTGCAGCGCGAGATCCGCCTTCGCCATCAGACCGGCCCGTCTGGCGGTGTCGACATATCCCAGCATCTGGTTGCCCACCATAACCGACGCCAGCACCACCACGACACCGGTCAGCGTGATGACGATGACCAGCTCCACCAGTGTGAAGCCGGCGGCTGGATGCAATGCATTTTCAACTGCAGGGAGGCGTCGATTCATAATCGGTCCGGTAGCCTGTCAGTATGGTGGCTTCATGCAGCGGGCTGGTGACGGTTACGGTGACTTTCAGCGCGCACTGGGTAGGCACCGAGCCCAATTCACCAGACGCAATATCCGCCACGCTGATAGCAACGGCATAATTTTCCAGGCCCGTCACCGCCGCGCCGTTCGGCAAGGTCACCGCGCTGGCGCTATAGTCGGCGTAATCGCAAATATTATTGAAGTTGTCGCGGGCGCCGCCGGGCGATGCGGGGCAACGGGTGAGGGTTGCAGGATCGAGAAAGGGCTTCAGCAGCGCTTCTTCCAGAAACGATTCCGCCACTGCCACCGTCTGAATGCGAATCATCGGGTCGGCGCTGCGCCCGGCGATGGCGCTGTAGGACGACATGATGCCGGCCACCATAAGGCCCGCAAGCGCAATCGCCAGCACCAGTTCCACCAGCGTCATGCCGGCAGAACGCGCTGGGTGACGGTTTTCGATTCGCTCAGTGTACATAGCCTGTGGCGCCCTCCACGCGGATCGTGCGCGATCCCACCACCACTTGCGCCGCCGATGACAACACGGCAAGGCTGCCGTTGCGGGCACGTCCTTCCGAATCGAATACAAGTGGATTGACCGTGTAGGAATAGGTGACGCCGGCCGGTGGTGCGTCCAGCTGGGTGTAGCCGGAGGAGAGGCCGTCGGGATTGATCACGGCGCTGGCATTGAATCCGTTGCTGCCGTTGCAGTCATCGCGCTCCACGGTGAAACCCGCGGGCGAGAATGCCACCCGTGTCATGCAACCGCTGCCGACCGCCCGCGCCTGCGCAAAACGCAATGCCTGCAGCAGGTCATCAAGGAAGACGCGCTCGTCGTAGGTGTCGGTGGAAGCAAATCGGGGTCCGACCACTGCGGCCAGGACCCCGATGATAGCTATGACGGTGATGAGTTCGATCAGGGTGAAACCGGTTGTCGAACTAGAAGCACGCATCACTCATCAGGTACAGGCGCCGGAAGCGATGACGCCTAATGCTGCCGAGAAGGTAGGAGATGCACCTGTGCCCGCTTCGGTATACTCAAAGCAGGGTTCGCCATCCACTCCACCCGGCGATACGGTGGTCACGGCAGTACCTGAAGCCGAAGTGCCGGTTACGGCGCAAGTGAAATCATCACCGGCGCCCGCAGCAACACAGATGGCATCCGCTTCCGGATAGCCATTGGCCAGGCCGATGGCAGTCCCTTCCAGCGACACTGAGCCAGTGGCAGCTGTCTGATTCTGGGCCAACGCAGCGGAATGCGCGATAGCAGCGGCCGATTTCACCGCACCCAGCGCACCCTGCACTGCAGCTGTCTCAGCTTCACCACTCAAATCCGCAAACCGCGGCAACGCAAACGCCGACAGAATGCCCAGGATCACAATGACCATGATCAGTTCGATCAGGGTAAAACCGGATTGTTGCTTGTTCATCGAAATCATTCTAACCACCTCATTTGTGCTGCACTTTCAAAACAACCTAATTTCAAAATCCAACATTTTTCAAAATCAGATATTGGTAATCACTTCGCCGGTCCTGGCGTTGTAAACAATGTTGCTGCCCTGATCCGTGCGGCGATAGTTGTAGCGGCAGTTGCCGTTCACCGTATCTACCAGATAGTCCGACGCCACTGCCGCACTGGCTGTAACCGAAGGCGCATTCGCCACCAGAATGCCGCGCCAGATCCGCATGCAGCGGTCCGGGCTGTCCATCACCGGGTTACTGCTGGAACCGGCACCCTGGCCTGCATCAGTGGGCCAGCCATCGGAACTGGTAGCCACGTCGTCGTTGCCAAACCCATCCACGCCGGTCACCGCCAGCGAGCTGCCATTGGCCACCCACTGACTACGCACCAGCACCACTGCCGATGCCACTGCGCCGCCCGCACCGTACACCGCCGCCTCATGGGCGTTGTCGTAGGTTTCCAGCATCCGTGGCAATGCCACCGCTGCCAGGATGGAGATCAACGCGATCACCACCACCATTTCAATCAGGGTAAACCCCTGATAAGCAAAGCTGCTTTGATTTTGAAAGCTATTTCGGCTGTGGCCGCTTTCCTTCACGATTTTGTCCGCCATTCGACACCACACGCTTCGTCTATTAAATATAGTCGAGAATTTCACCTGCACCCGCTTGGCTACTATTCTTTACACAGCCGCGCACCGCCACCATCAGCGTTTCATGGCGCTGCCCAGCTCCCACATCGGCAGGAAAATGCCCAGCGCCAGCACCAGCACCAGAATTCCCATGAAAACCAGGATGATGGGCTCAATGGCATCCGCCAGACGCTTGAGATCGTAATCCACTTCCTCGTCGTAGAAGTCCGCCACGTCGTGCAACAGTTTGTCCAGCGAACCGGTTTCCTCGCCCACGGCAATCATCTGCAACACCAGATCGGAAAAAATGCCGGCCGCCGTGGCGGTGCGTGCCAGGGAATCACCCCGCTCCACACCGCGCCGGATCGAATCGATATTCTGGGCGATATACTGGTTGCCCACCGACGGCGCCACGATCGCCAGCGCCTGCAAAATGGGCACGCCGGATTCATAGGTCATCGCGAAGGTGCGGGCAAAACGCGACAGCGCCACCCGCTGGAACACCCCACCCACAATCGGCAGCCGCATCTTTACCCGGTCCCACCACAATCGTCCGTCCGGGGTATTGATGTAATGCATGAATCCCATCACCGATCCGATCAGCACACCCAGGATCAGCCACCAATACGCCACGGTAAATTCCGACGTCGCCACCAGCACGCGGGTGGGCAGCGGCAACTCCGCACCCACTTTCTTGAATACTTTGGCGAACTGCGGAATCACGAACAGGTTGACGATGAACATCGCAATCACCATGGCCGACATCACCCCGATCGGGTAGCGCATGGCCTGGGTAATGCGATTGCGGGTTTCCCGCTCCAGCTCGATATGGCCGATCAATTTGGAAAAGGCGTCATCCAGCCGGCCCGTGTTTTCGCCCACATGTATCAGGCTGACGAACATGCTGTTAAAAATTTTGCCGTGATTGGCCAGTGAATTGGCCAGCGTCGAGCCGGTGGCAAGACGCACCGCCACATCCGACAACGCCGCCTTCAACGTTACCGACTTGCTGATGTCCGTCAGCCCACCAATGGCCTGGATAATCGGAATGCCGGCGCGGGTAAGCGCGCGCATCTGCCGGCAGAACATCACCAGATCGTCGGCGCCCACTTTGGGCGGGCCGAATAGCTGATTGATGTTGATACTCTTGCCAGCGGCCTTCGCTTCGGTAATGGCCACCGGCACAATCGCCTGATTCTGCAATTGCAGCGCCGCCGCTTCCGCACTCGCTGCATCCAGCGTGCCGCTGACCAGATCGCCCTGGCGGGTGCGGCCACGGTAATCAAACCGCATCATGGCCGCGTACCTGCCCGGCTTTTAATACAACAGTTATTACAACACTGGCGCATTGCGATCATCCAGCGACGCCGAAATCTTGAAGACTTCCTGCACCGACGTGACACCTTGCCGCGCATAATCCAGCGCACATTTCGCCAGCGAGCGAAAATGCGCATTATTCTCTGCCGCTCGCGTGAACTCGGCTGCATCGCCCTTGCGCAGCGCGAACAAAAGATGCTCGTCCATTTCCAGCAGCTCATACACACCAATACGACCGGAATAGCCGGTGTTGTTGCACTGATGGCAACCGGTTCCCTTGTAAAACTGGGCCTCGAGCGCAGTGCTGTCGATATTGCCCAGCCAGGCCATTTCCTGCGGTGCCAGCTTGTAGGGCTGCTTGCAGTATTCGCAGATGCGGCGCACCAGACGCTGGGCAATCACCGCCCGCAGTGACGATGCCACCAGAAAGGCATCGCAACCCATGTCGAGCAGGCGCATGGCTGTGGAAACCGAATCATTGGTGTGCAGGGTGGACAGCACCATGTGGCCCGTCATCGCCGCGCGCAAACCGATCTCGGCGGTTTCGTGATCGCGCATCTCACCCACCAGAATGATGTCCGGGTCCTGCCGCAACGCCGTGCGCAGCACCGACGCAAACGTCAGCCCGATCTTGCTGTTGATCTGCACCTGGTTGATGCGCGACAAACGATATTCGATAGGATCTTCCGCCGTGATGACTTTACGCTCCGGCGCATTCAGCAGATTCAGCGCCGCATACAACGTAGTGGTTTTGCCGCTGCCGGTGGGGCCGGTTACAAGCACCATGCCGTAGGGGCGATGAATCAGATTCTCGAAGCGCAACCGGATATTTTCCGGCATACCCAGACGGTCCATCGACAACATGCCCGCCGACTGGTCCAGCAGACGCATGACCACGCACTCGCCATAGGGCACCGGCAAGGTGGACAGACGCACGTCGATACTCTTGCCCGTCACCCGGATATTGAAGCGGCCGTCCTGCGGCAAACGTTTTTCGGAAATATCCAGGCCAGACATGATTTTCAGGCGTGACACCAGCGCCGGCGCGATGCGCTTTTCCTTCATCACTTGTTCCTGCAATTCACCATCGATACGCAGGCGCACCCGCAACAGGGTCTCATCCGGCTCGATGTGAATGTCAGACGCGCGCACCTGCACAGCATCCTCAAAAATACTCTGCAGCAGACGTACCACCGGCGCTTCGGCCGTATCGGTGGTGGTGGCCAGATTGTCGAGGTCGAAATCCGTGGTGCCCAGTTCGGAATCCAGTTCCACCGCAATCGATGCGATCTGTTCGGACCGGCGGTAGGCGCGATCCATCGCATCCAGCAGCTCCTGCTCCTTGACGAACGCCGGATGCACCGGCCGGCGCAGAATCCGCTGCAATTCATCCATCGCCAGCAGATCCAGCGGATCGCCCATGCCCACCAGCAAACCATCCGGCTGCTCACTCAGCACAATGGCGCGGAAACGGCGCGCGTAGGTTTCCGGCAGTGTCTTGATCAATTCGTTATTGAGGCGAAAGCGCGCCATATCCACGAACGGATAACTGAAATGGGCGGCCAGCGCCTGCAGCAGCTGGCTCTCGCTGACGAAGCCGAGATCCACCACCACCTTGCCGATTTTCTTGCCGGTACGCTTCTGTTCGTCCAGCGCGCGCTTGAGCTGTTCGTCAATGATCAGCCCCTTCGATACCAACAGATCGCCAATGCGGACTTTAGGGGCTCGTGCCGGTTCCATCTTGCGCGGCCTCGCTGTTGGCAGGGGTTACCGTGACGGACGCATCTGCATCCGCTTCCGTTTCTTGCGCCGGTTCCGCTTCCTGCTGGATCGGCGACACATTCAGGCCCGGAATATAGGGTTTGAAGCGCTCCTCGATGGCGGCGTTCTGAAGCGTGTAGAAATCGCTCTGCACCACATGGGGTTTCAGCAGAATCACCAGTTCACTTTTCAGTTTGCGGCGCAGATGCTGGCTGAACAGAAAATCTCCGATGACGGGAATATCGCCCAACCAGGGAATTTTTGACACTTCCTCGCGGAAGCTGTCCTGCATCAGGCCGCCGATCACCACCACCTGACCGTTGCGGGCGCGAACGATGCTGTCGGTTTCGCGAATGGAACTGTACGCCAGCGGCAACGACAGAGGGGTGTCTCCCCCCAACCCGATGTCCTTGATTTTTTCCACCACCTCGGTGATGGACGGATGCACATGCAGGATCACGTCACCGCTCTCGGAAATCTGCGGCGTCACATCCAGGGCAATGCCGGAGAAAAACGGAGTCAGGGTGACGTCCGGCGTGTCACTCACGGTGGACGAGGTGGTAGTCGTGGTGCTGGAAATGTCGGTCACGAAAAATTCGTCGTTGCCAACTTTGATCACGGCCTTCTGGTTGTTGAGGGTGGATATGCGCGGGCTCGACAGCACCTGCACATCGCCCTGCAACTGCAACAGCGCCAGCACGGCATTGAAATCGGTGAAATTGGCGCCCAGCGTGAACACACCGCCAATCAGGCCCACATTTTCGTTCACCAGACTGCTGAAATCCGCCTGCTCCAGGCCGCCGGCAATCTTGTTGTCACTGGTTTCCAATTGACCGTTGTAGCCGGCACCGAATGTGTCCCAGCGAATGCCGCTGGCAAAACCTTCCGCCAGTTGCACTTCCAGAATCTTGGCTTCAATGAACACTTGCTGATGCAAACTTAACTGCGCCCGCTCCAGAAACAGTTCCACTTCGCGCAGTTCCGCCGGCAACGCCTTCACCACCGCAATGCCGGACACCGGGTCCACGATCACGCTCTTGCCATCGCCTTTTCCGATCAGCGTGGTGAGCGTATTGGCCAGCTGCTGCCAGAATGCAGCGGTGGATTCGGTGGTGATGTTACTGCTCTTCACCGTTTCGCTGGTGCTGCTACTGCTGGTACTGGTATTGCCGCTTTCGTCATTTTCGACAGAAGTGATTTCGCCGCTGCTGACGGAAGTGGACGACATACCCTGCCGGTGCACGTTCAGATAGTTGATGCGAAACACCCGGCTTTGCAGCGAGCGCGGCAACACCTGATAGCCATAGGGCTTGGCGACGAAATCGTAGCCATAGGCATCGCGCACGGCATTCAATGCTTCATCCAGCGTCACGTTGCGCAGGCGGATGGTGATGTTCCCGGTCACCTCGGGGTGCACGATCATATTCATCGACGTACCCGCCACGAGGCTCATGAAAAACGCGCGCGCGGGTGTATCGGTTGCGGTCACATCGAAACGACTACCCTGCGTGGTCGCAGGACCAGCCGCGGGTGCTGCAGCCGGCGGCGGCGCTGCCGATGTGACAGGTGCCGGCGGTCTTTCCGGCGCGGCCGCCGGTGGCGCCTTGCTGTATTCCGGCGGCGGCACGGGCATCCAGGGTCCGCAGCCACTCAACAAGGGCAACAGGGCCGGCAGCGCCAGCAGCCACAATTTATTCATACTGACTACCCTGGCTGGATTGCTTCACTGCGGCAATCGGCAAATGCAGGCTGAACTGGCGGCCGGCACGCGCCATCACCACATGATCCGGATTGATCGCCACTACGCGTGCGTTGCCGACGGATTCCGACACCGCCACCAGACTGCCGTTGATAACCGCACGGTTCCGCCCGTTCTCCTGCAGGATCATGCTCAGTTGCAACGACGTTGCAGTGGACTGCCGGGGCGCAGACGCCTCGGCAAAGGGTGGACGGGTGGGATCACCCGCCAGCGCAGGCAGCGCCTGGGTAATCATCAGCAAACACAGCGGCAGGCATTTAAACGACAGACATTTATGCGACAGACATTTAACGGCTGACACGAATGAACTCCTCCCTGGTACTCAGGGTGTGCACTGCCAGCCGCAGCTGGCCTTTGGGATATTTTTCCACTTCGAACGTCAACTCATCCCAGATCACGCGGGACGGCAACTGCTCGATGCTCCGCAAATAATTCTGCGCCTGGGCAAATCCGCCCTCCAGACGCAATTCCATATCGTGGCGGTAAATCGCCGGTGCGCTGGCGTCATTCTTGTCGGCACTCAACACCTGCTCCGCCGGCATTGTCTTGATACTCTGCACACTCAATCCCGAACGCTCACTCAGCAATTCGCCCAGCAGTTGCGGCATCAGTTCCGGTGCAATCATGCCGGCGGTGATCTTGCCGATATCCGCATCCGCCGCTGTGTGGCGCTGATTCAGCTCGGCGATTTTTTCTCGCAGCAGACGGTTGGGATCATTGGCCAGCTGCTGCTCCAGCGTGGCGATATTGCGATTGGCCTGTTCCGCCGCCACACCCAGCTGCTCGCGTTTTGCACTCAGTTCCGCCCGTTCATTCAGCCAGGGCCGCAACAACAACTGATCGAACACACCCAGCAGCAGCACCCCTGTCGCCACCGCCACAATCAGCCGCTCGCGCACACTCAGCGCATTGGCTTTCTCCTCCAGCTGCTGCCACTTAGCGCGCCAGTTGGGATTCATGCCGGGTACTCAGGTTGAACGTCATGTAGCGGCTGTTTTCCTCGGCGCGTTCCAGATCCAGCATCCGGAAGCTCATGCCCTGGAATACCGGCTCGCCATTCAGCGCTGCCAGATAGTCCGGCAGCGCCTTCGGCTGCAGCGTGAGGCCCGTCAGGCTCAGATGCTGGCCCGGCGACTGGATCTGGATGCGGGTAAGCCAGAGCGAATCCATCGACAACGCGGACAAACCCGCCAGCACATCGGAGAAGTGCACCTGGTGGCTGTCGCTCTGGCTGCGCAATTGCGCCAGAAACTGGTATTTGGCCTGCAACGATTCGCGCAGATAGGTTTCCTGATTTTCCAGAGCGGGATCGGTCACTATCTTGCCCAGCTGTTCAGTCATCGCCACCACGGCTTTTTCCAGTTTCTCCTGGGTAGCCTGCAATTGCGCCACCTGCCGGCGCTGCATTTCCGTGCGCACGAAATCCACCGTGGTCAGTGCCACCAGCAGCGCCACCACCACCAGCAAAATCAATGTCAGCTGACGGAACGAGTAGCGGATTTCCGGCTTGTGAAAAATGTCCTGGTAGAAATTGATGCGCTGTTCAAGCGTCGCCATGGCAACCTCCCAGAGCGGCACCCAAGGCCGGCACCAGCAGCCCCTGCTGCTGCGGGTCCAGCGTCTGATCCATGCCGAGCAGATCTGCCATGGGGAACAAATGCGCGCGAATCGGCAGGCGCTGGCTCAGGCTTTCACACCATTGCTGCTGTTGTTGGGATTCGGTCACCAGGTACAGGCGATTGACACCGGATTTTCCCAACTGGCTTTCGTAGTAATCCAGGGAACGCTGGATATCGAGCGCCAGGTTGTCGGTGGGATCAGGCTGAAAGTCCACGTTCCCGGAATAACCACCGCCCGCGTTCATTTCCAGTGTGCGGGTCAGATACAGGTAGCCGTTTTCGACCAGGTTGATGGAGCCGGTGTCGCCGGTCATGTGCAGCAATGCCAGGCTCAGATTTTCCACGCCGGACAACTGCCGGGTGACTGCAGCCAGCGCCAGCTCGGCAATACCGATACCTTCAAGCGTCAGATGTTCGCGCTCGCAGGCGGTCACCAACGCAGTCACGGTGGCCTTCTCGATCAATGCCGCGTACAGCATGTTCATCCGGCCGCGATAGGCGTCGGCGGGCAGGCGAAATACATCCACCACCATTTTTTCAATCGGCTGGGCAATCAGATCCTTCACCCGCCACTTCACGGCTTCGCGCAATTCGGCATCCGGTACATTGGGTGCGTCCACCAGCAGCAGGTTGTAGAATTCGTGGCTCAGGCTGACATGGCAGGGCATCGCCGGCGGCGCCTGCTGCTGGCAGAGCGCATCGAACGCTTCCAGCGGCGTGCGAAACCGGCCGTTGATCACGGCGCTTCCAGTCAGCACCGGGGCTTCGCCCGTCAGTTCCAGCGCGCACCAGCCCGCGCCACGGGGTGTCAGGCTCACGCCCAACACGGCACCACGCTGCGGTTTCTTTTTTGTAATCAATCGTTTGAGCCAGCTACTCATGCATTCGATCCAGGCCCAGGCCACACGGCGACCTTCTTCCTAGAAAGAGTAGACGACTATTTCAATTTGTGATTGAACTCACGCGCTTAGCCCTGCAAGCTCAGCGTTTTTCGATCTGAAACTGCCAACCGGTTCTTCCATGCTGCATATCGTGCTGTATCAACCCGAAATTCCTCCCAACACCGGCAACATCATTCGCCTGTGCGCCAACACCGGCATGCAGCTGCACCTGATCCGGCCACTGGGATTTGCGCTGGAAGACAAGCAACTGCGCCGCGCCGGACTGGATTACCACGAGTGGGCGCGGGTGCAGGTGCACGAGGATTTCGAAGGATTTCTGCTGCAGGTAAATCCGGCACGCTGCTTTGCCATGTCCACCAAGGGCAGCGTGCCGTATCACGAAGTGGAGTATCAGACAGGGGATGCCATCGTGATGGGGCCTGAAAGCCGGGGCCTGCCACAGGAAATCCGCGAACACGCGCGGGTCACCGGCTGCATCCGCATTCCAATGCGACCGGACAATCGCAGTCTGAACCTGTCAAATGCAACGGCGATCGTGGCGTACGAAGCCTGGCGACAGTTGGGATTTGAAGGAGCGGTCTAGTGATCCTGCGGCGATCGTGTTCCCGCCAGCGGCAGATACACCATCACCACCCCCGCCAGAATCACCGCCATGGCCACCAGCTCCAGGGCGTCCACCGACTCACCGCCCAGCCACACACCCAGCGCCACCGCCACCAGCGGATTGACATAGGCGTAGCTGGTGGCCAGCGCAGGACGCACGTTTGCCAGCAAATAAGCATAAGACGAAAAGCCGAGAATGGCGCCGAAGAAAACCAGATAGGCCAGCGACCACAGCGCTTTGTCCGATGGCATTTCCGTCAGGGTCTCGCCGCGCCCCAATCCAACCAGCACCACCACAACACCACCGACGATCATCTGCAGGGCGCTTGCCATGAAGCTGGACGGCAGATCCAGATGCTTGCCCCAGATGGAACCGAACGACCAGGACAGCGCCGCCAGCACCAGCAGCACGCCACCCAGCGGACTGGTGGACAGCTCGCGGCCGAAATTCAGCAGCACCAGCCCGAACAGGCCGACACCAATTCCCAGCCATTCACGGCCACTGGCCCGCTGCCCCCAGATCCGCGCAAACACCAGCGCAAACAGCGGCGTCACTCCCACCACCAGCGCCGACATGCCGGAACTGACGCCCTGCTCCAGCGCCAGCCCTACCATGCCGTTGCCGCCCAGCAGCAACAGCACGCCGACAATGGCGGAAGCGCGCCACTGCCGCAGCGTCGGCCAGACATGGCCGCGCCATTTCAGAAATAACAGCAGCAGAAATCCCGCAGCGACATACCGGCTGCCTGCCATCAGCAGCGGCGGAATCGACTCAATGGCAAAACGCATGGCGAGATAGGTGGAGCTCCAGATCACATACACACCGAGCAGCGCCAACACCACGGGAAGACGAAGCTTCATCCATTCATCCTCATAGTGGTGTCAGCGTGCTGCGGTGACAGGCAGTATCTCAGTGCTTGGCGGCTTCTGTTTCAGCCTGCGCTTTCAGTTGCTGCTGGCGCAGGTTTTCGGCGAAGGCAGCCTCGAAATTGATCGGCTGCAGCAGGAATTGCGGGAACGTGCCACGGGACACAACGTCGGTCACTGTTTCGCGCACATAGGGGAACAGGATGTTGGGGCACACGCCTTTCAGAATCGCTTCCTTCTGCAGACCTTCGATGCCCTGCAGCAGGAACAGGCCGGCCTGGGACACCTCGGCAATAAACGCGATGGCATCTTCGTTCTTCACGGTCACGGTGATCTTCAGCACCACTTCCCAGATACTGCCTTCCACCACCGTCGCGTTGTTGTTGATTTCCAGATTCACATCCGGCTTCCACTGCTCGCGGAATAGTTGCGGCGTTTTCGGCGCCTCGTAAGACAGATCTTTCAGATAAATGCGTTGCAACTGGAACTGCGGTTGCGGGCTGTTGGCTTCGTCGGTCATTCTCTTCCCCTGATTACCTTTCTGCTGTTTTTACTGGATAGATCGCTACTGGATGGATCGCTACTGATGGATCGCGGATTGCCGGTCCGCCATTGAACAAGGCATTTGTTGCAATAACACCGTTGCAACAGCACGGCTGGAACAAAACCGGCTGGAAGCAAAAAAATGCGCGTGAATCAGGGCTGGGCCAGCAGTCCGTCCAGAATGCCCTGCCGCTCCAGCAGGTGCAGTTCGTCGCACCCGCCCACGTGCAGGTTGCCGATCCAGATCTGCGGCACCGTCTGGCGCCCGCTGCGGTCTTCCATTTCCTGGCGCAGCTGCGGCTGCCCCGCCACATTGATATCGGTGAACACCACGCCCTTGGATTTCAGCAATCCCCGCGCCCGGATGCAGTAGGGGCACCAGGGCGTGGTATACATGACGACGTCGGCCATCGCTTACTTGCCCTTTACCAGCGGCAACCCTTCCGAACTCCAGGTGGTGAGGCCACCACTCAGGCGCCGCACGTCCTTGAAGCCGTTTTCATGCAGGATGCGCCCCGCCGCGCCGGCGTGCTGACCCATCTTGCACACGATCACCACCGGCTTGTCCTTGAACTTGTCCAGCTGCGACAGACTTTCCTTCAGCGTACTGAACGGAATATTGCGGGCATCGGTAATGTGGCCTTCGCGGAATTCCTTGCTGTCGCGCACATCCAGCACCAGAGCGCCTTCCCTGTTCACCAGATGGGTGAGTTGATGAGTGGAAACCGTTTTGCCGCCGCGCCGGGTTTCCAGCAGGATGAACAGCACCACCAGAACGAAGAAAGGGCCCACCAGTTCCGGATGATTGACGACGAATTCGAGCAGACGATCCATTGAAATTCCCAAAAATTCAGTGACTTGCAGGAAGCGGCAGCAGGCCGCCGCGAAAGAGAGGCTGAGTATACCCGAAACCGCCGGCGCTGCCGATCCCGGCCAAATTCGGGTAAACTGTGCGCACTCTCCCCGTCAGCAACCACTAACGTCGTAGCAGTGACCATGAGCCAAGCACGCAAGCCGCACGTACTGATCATCCTGGATGGATTTGGCTATCGCGAAGAGCCGGAATCCAACGCCATTTTCCACGCCCGCAAACCCGTCTGGGACAGGCTGTGGCGGGAACGGCCCCACACCCTGATCTCCGGCTCTGGCATGGACGTGGGCCTGCCCGATGGCCAGATGGGCAACTCGGAAGTGGGCCACATGAACCTGGGCGCCGGCCGCATCGTGTACCAGGATTTCACCCGCATCACCAAGGCCATCCTCGACGGCGACTTCTTTACCAACCCGGCACTCACCGGCGCGGTGGACAAGGCCAACGCAGCGGGCGGCGCCGTGCACATCATGGGCCTGCTCTCCCCCGGCGGCGTGCACAGCCATGAAGACCACATCGTTGCCATGATCGAACTGGCCGCAAAACGCGGCGCGAAAGCGGTGTATGTGCATGCGTTTCTGGATGGCCGCGACATGCCACCGCAGTCGGCCCAGCCCAGCCTGGAAAAGGTCGAAGCAAAATTGCAGGCATTAATTGCTGCCGGAACCTTGCCAACCGGCCGTATCGCCTCCATCAGCGGCCGCTACTTTGCCATGGACCGCGACAACCGCTGGGACCGGGTGGAAGCCGCCTACAATCTGCTGACCCTGGGCGAAGCGCCGTTCAGCGCTGCAACTCCTGTACAGGGATTACTGGCCGCCTATGAACGCGGCGAGACCGACGAATTCGTCAAACCCACCGTCATCGGCGCCACCCCTGCCCCGATCAGGAATGGCGACAGCGTCGTGTTCATGAACTTCCGCGCCGACCGCGCCCGCCAGATCACCCGCGCCTTCGTGAATCCGGCCTTCGACAAATTCCAGCGCAAAACCGTGCCACAACTGGCCGACTTCCTGATGCTCACCGAGTACGCCGCCGACATCAACGCCACCTGCGCCTATCCGCCGGCCCCGCTCACCAACGTATTCCCGGACTATCTGGCGCAAAAAGGCAAAACCCAGCTGCGCATCGCCGAAACCGAAAAATACGCCCACGTGACCTTCTTTTTCAGCGGCGGACGCGAAGAACCCTATCCCGGCGAAGACCGTATTCTGGTGCCGTCCCCCAACGTCGCCACTTATGACCTGCAGCCGGAAATGAGCGCACCCGAAGTCACCGACAAGCTGGTGGACGCCATCAAAAGCGGCAAATACGACGCGGTGATCTGCAACTACGCCAACGGCGACATGGTGGGCCACACCGGCATTTTCAGTGCGGCGGTAAAAGCGGTGGAAACCCTGGACACCTGCATCGGCCGGCTGGTGGACGCAGTGGAAAGCGTGGGCGGCGAGATGCTGATCACCGCCGACCACGGCAACTGCGAACAGATGGAAGATCCGGACAGCGGCCAGCCCCACACCGCCCACACCACGGATCTGGTGCCGCTGGTGTACGTGGGTCCGCGCAAGCTGGAATGGCAGGTGAAAGATGGCAAGTTGTCGGACATCGCGCCCACCATTCTCAAGCTGATGGGCCTGCCCCAGCCGAAGGAAATGACCGGCAGGGCGTTGTTCTGATCCATTTATTGCCAGCGCTACTTTCATCCTCGCGCCTGCTCGCCAGCCTGCTGGTGGTGTGCGTCTGCGTGTGCGTGCCGGTCCATGCCAGCCAGCAACCCGATCCGGTCGCCACGCAAAAGGAACTCAAGCAGGTACAGGAAAAGCTGAAACAGCTGCAGCAGAAAATCAAATCCACCCAGGGCCAGCGCAGCACAGCCGAAAAAGAACTGAAAAAAACCGAGCAGGCCATTGGTGCTGCCAAAACGCGGCTGCGGGAAGTGAACACCCAGCAAAACGAAGCCCAAACCGAAATTGCCCGGCTGGAAACAGAACAGCAGCGCCTGGCAAAGGAGAAGAAAGGCCAGCAGGCCGCCATCAAAACCAGTGTGGTAGCCGCCCACCGCAGTGGCCGGCAGGAATACGTGAAAATGCTGCTCAACCAGGAAGATCCGCAACAACTGTCACGGCACCTGAAGTTTTACGACTACTTCCGTACCGCCCGCCTGCAAAAAATCGACGCCTTCAACCAAACCCTGGCGGAAATCGCCCTCAACCAGGAACAAATCACCGCCCGCGTGGCCGAACTGGATGCCCTGCGCGCCGAACTGGATTTGCAGCAGCAGAACCTGCAGCAGGCCCAGGCGCAGCGCAAAACGATGCTGGCGAAACTGGATGCGTCGCTGCAGAACAGCGCCGGCCAGGTCAAACAGCTGCAGGCCAACCAGAGCAATTTGGAAAAAGTATTGAAAGCAGTGCGCGAAAGCATGGCCGACCTGCCCCGCCACATGGGCAGCGGCCCTTTCGGCAAACTACAGGGCAAGTTGCGCTGGCCCACCCAGGGGCGCCTGCTGCGCAGTTTCGGCAGCTATCGCGAGGAAGGCGCCCTGCGCTGGAACGGCGTGCTGATCAGCGCCAGCGAAGGCAGCCCGGTACAGGCGGTGGCCCATGGGCGGGTGGTGTTCGCCGACTGGATGCGCGGCTTCGGCAACCTGATCATCGTCGACCACGGCGCCGGCTACATGAGCCTGTACGGCCAGAACGAATCCCTGCACAAAACGCCGGGCGACTGGGTCAACGCCGGCGACCTGATCGCCAGCAGCGGGTCCAGTGGCGGCCAGAACCAGGCCGGGCTGTATTTCGAAATCCGCCATCGCGGCAAACCGGTGAATCCGGCGCTCTGGTGCAAGAGCTGAACCGCCGTCCTGACCTGCCGGCTGAAGGCAGCGGTTTCCGAAAATTATCAACAACATAATGCGACTGCCAGCATTTCAGGCTAGGCTAATCACATTCACCGCACATTGAGGACACATCGATGGGTTCGCGTTTCCCTTCTGCCTGGCGGCACCGGGTACTGCTGCCGCTGCTGGCCCCTCTGGCCCTGATTCCAGCGGTTCTTCCCCTGCAGGCACTGGCGGAAGAAAAGCCGGCGGCTCCGGCCAAACCGGCGGCAACCGCCCCGGCCCAGCCCGCCGCAGCCGCGCCCGCCCCGCAACAGGGTTTGCTGCCGCTGAACGAACTGCGCACCTTTGCCGACGTGTTCGACCGCATCAAGCAGGCCTATGTGGAAGAAGTGGACGACAAGACACTGCTGGAAAACGCCATCAAGGGCATGCTCACCGAACTCGATCCGCACTCGGCCTATCTGGAACCCGAGGCGTATCAGGACCTGCAGATCAGCACCACCGGCGAATTCGGCGGCCTGGGCATTGAAGTGGGCATGGAAGACGGCTTCGTCAAAGTCATCACCCCCATCGACGACACCCCCGCGCAAAAAGCCGGCGTGCTCACCGGCGACCTGATCATCAAGCTGGACGACACCCCGGTAAAAGGCCTCAGCCTGAACGACGCCGTCAAACTCATGCGCGGCAAGCCCGGTTCCGTCCTCAAGCTCACCATCATCCGCCAGGGCATCGACAAGCCGCTGGAAATCGACGTCGTCCGCGCCGTGATCCAGGTGCAGAGCGTGAAGGAACGCATGCTGGAGAAAAGCTACGGTTACGTGCGGCTGTCGCAGTTCCAGGTGCACACCGGCTCCGACCTGCTGAAATCGCTGGAAAAGCTGAAGAAGGAAAACAACGGCGAGCTGAAAGGGTTGGTGCTGGACATGCGCAACAACCCCGGCGGCGTACTGCAGGCAGCGGTGGACGTCGCCGATGCCTTCATCAACGACGGCCTGGTGGTGTACACCAAGGGCCGCCTGCCCGATTCCGACATGCAGTTCAGCGCCACCCCCGGCGACCACCTCAAGGGCGTGCCGATCGTGGTGCTGATCAACGGCGGTTCTGCGTCTGCGTCCGAAATCGTCGCTGGCGCGCTGCAGGATCACCACCGCGCCGTGGTCATGGGCACCACCTCATTCGGCAAAGGCTCGGTACAGACCGTGTTGCCGCTGCACAACAACCGCGCCCTGAAACTCACCACGGCGCGCTACTACACGCCGGGCGGCCGCTCGATCCAGGCGGAAGGCATCGTGCCCGACATCCAGGTGGACAACGCCCGCCTGACCACCGTGGAAGAAAACGATCGCGTCAAGGAAAAGGATCTCACTCGCCACCTGGCCAACCCGGTGAATGGCAACAGCAAGGTAGACAGCAAGGAAAAAGACGACGACAAGAAAAAGGACAGCAAAGGCGCCAAGCCGGACGCCGGCAAGAACGCCAGCGAACCACCGGCCAAACTGTCGGAGTCCGATTACCAGCTGTACGAAGCCCTGAACCTGCTGAAAGCACTGAACGTGCTGGGCAAGACGGTGCAGGCAGCCAACCGCTGACGGACCCTGCCATTGCGCATTCTCGCCGGCACCCTGCTGCCGCTGCTGTTGCTGCTGCCCCTGTCGAGCCAGGGCAGCAGCGCCGCACCGGCCCGCATCGCCATCATCCTGGATGACATCGGCTATAACCGCAGTCGCGGTGAACAGGCGCTGCAGCTGCCGCCGGAAGTCACCTTCTCCGTCATTCCCTTTACGCCCCACAGCAAGTCCCTGGCACAAAAAGCCCACGCCCAGCAGCGGGAAGTGCTGCTGCACCTGCCGATGGAAAGCGCCGACAGTGGTCGCCGGCTGGATGAGGGCGGCCTGACCCAGCAGCAGCCAGAAGAAGAAATCCGCGCCCGGGTGAACGCCGCCATCGCGGCGGTGCCCCATGCCATCGGCCTCAACAATCATATGGGCAGCGGGCTGACCACCGATCCCCGGCGCATGGGCTGGGTGATGGAGGAAGTCCGGCGCACACCCCTGTTTTTCATAGACAGCATGACCAGCGCCGAATCCGTGGCCGGCAGCACCGCGCGCCGGTTGCAGATTCCCGCCATCCGCCGCGACGTGTTTCTGGACAACCAGCCGGACACCATCGCCATCGACTCCGCCTTCCAGATGCTGCTGCAAAAGGCCCGCCGTGACGGTTATGCCGTTGCCATCGGCCACCCCCACTCCGCCACCCTGCACTATCTGGAACAGGCACTGCCGCGACTGGCAGGCGAAGGCATCGAGCTGGTGCCGGTTTCACGTCTCGCCTACCAGTACGGCCGCGCCCTCGACCCGCCCGGACGCTGGCAGGATCTTATGCAACTGATCATCGCCATGCCCGCACCCAGCAGCACCCGGCTGGATTTTTCCCGCTGACTGGCCCGCGCCTGTCCACTACCCGGCGCCGCCGCTAGCACTTCAACCACCCTTCACAACCCCGTTTCACCAATACCGCCAGCCGCGTCACAAAATCGGCGCGTATACGTTTATCGGCGCCAATAATGCGATACAGGTCAACTTTGCCGGCAGGCGCGCCGAAAAATCGTCAACTAGATTCAATTCAGGTTTTGACAGCCTGACTCTCCCGACCGGAAGGCGACTGTCAATGTGTGTACTTGAAGTCCCGTTCAGCAGGAGAAGCTTTAATGCTCCGTCATTTCCCAGCCGTTAAACCCCTTGTACTTTCCGTAGCCGTTGCCGCACTTACTGCCTGTGGCGGTGGTGGCAGCAGCACCCAGTCCAGCAGCGCAGGCAGTTCCCCGGCACCCGCCCCGGCCGCCGTGATGCAGGGCCAGTTCCTCGACAGCGCCGTGTCCGGCCTGTATTACGAAACCGATTCCCTGTTCGGCTACACCGGCCTGAATGGCGAATTCAGTTATGTGCCGGGTGAAACCGTGCGCTTCTACCTGGGCAGCACATTGCTGGGCGCAACCACCGCCCAGGATGAAGTGACCCCGCTCGACCTGGTCACCGGTACCGACGACCCGGACAAGCTGCAGAACATCCTGCGCACCCTGCAGACCATCGACGAAGATTCGGATCCCAGCAACGGCATCCAGATCAACAACAT
>JABLXQ010000055.1 GCA_013178375.1 Gammaproteobacteria bacterium | reverse complement strand
CATCGGCAGCATGACGGCGGCGGCCCTGCTGCAACTGGCCATCACACCGCCGTGGGGGCTGGATGTGAACCGCATTCTCGATGAGCTGGCGGCGAAAGTGGTGGACTGGCTGGTGGAGAAAAAAAACTAGCCCGCCTGCACCTTGCGCGCCGGCGGTACGCACAGGGCCTGCAGTTCCGCCATCAGGCTGGCGCAATCGGGGCCGTGTGCGATCTGTTTCTGCTCGGCCAGCACATCCTGCAGGATCTGGTGATTGGTGAGGGGATTGGCCAGCACCACGCGGAATACCACGGTGCGGCTGCGATCATATTCTTCCGGCATCAGCGTGGTGCGCGACACGAAGGATTTGCCGTGGGCGCGTTCGGTTTTCTGGATGCTGCGGGTCAGACGGTTCATCACTTCCTGAATGGCTTCCACTTCCGCCTTGGTGGCCACCGCCAGTTTGGCGCGCACGAATTCCGGCAGGTAGCGGTAGGTGAGAATATTCAGTTCGGGTTCGGTGATCAGTTCGAACTCCTTGTCGGCCTTGATCATGTCGGCAAACAGTTTCGCTTTTTCGATGCCCTGATCCATCAGGATTTCATAACCGTCGTGGCCGATGATTTTCAGGCCCGACTGCACCAGCATCGCCATGCCGGGGCGCGAGCCTTCCAGTGTGTAGCTGCCCAGGTCTTTTGAACCTTTGCGGATAATGTAGTCGGCGTGATGTTCGATGGCCGATACCAAAGTGGGATCGCGGAACAGCACCATGCCGGCGCCCATCGGCACGTACATCTGCTTGTGCGCGTCGATGGTGACGGAATCCGCGCGCTCGACGCCTTTCAGAATGTGGCGGTATTTTTTCGAGAACAGGGTGGGTCCGCCCCACGCCGCGTCCACATGGAAATGCACACCGATTTCCTGGGCGATGTCGGCCATTTCATCGAGCCGGTCCACGCTGCCGGTTTCCGACGTGCCTGCCACGCCAACGATGGCAAAGATCGCCACGTTCTCGCCCTGCAGGCGCTTGATCTGTTCTTTCAGTTCGGGAATGCGGGCCTTGTTCTTGTTATCGGTCTTGATCGTGACCATGAAATCGCGGCCAATGCCCAGTACGTCAGCGGCTTTGCCCAGGGAATAGTGACCACGCTCGGACACCAGTACCGCTGCGCCGTTGTAACCATAATGTTTGAGTGCGCCGTGCAAACCTTCGCGCTGGATGCCGCGGAATTTTCCATTGGGGCCGAATTTGTGGTTGCGTGCAATCCACAGTGCCGTGGTGTTGGCGATGGTGCCGCCGGAACAGAATGATCCCAGCGAATGACCCGGCAGGTGCATCCACTTGCTGTAGAACGCGTCGTCCTGTTCGTAGATCAGGCGGTGGACCATGCCCAGCACCTGCCGTTCCATCGGCGTGAAGGCTTTCGAGGTTTCGATTTTTACCAGATTTTGATTCAGCGCCATCATGATGCGCGACAGCGGCAGCATGAAATAGGGCAGGGCAGAGGTCATGTGGCCGACAAAGCTGGGGGAGGCGGTGTGCACCGACTGCGCCACCAGTTTTTCCATCAGGAAATCGGCCTGGTCGGAAACGAAGATGGGCTTTTGCGGAATCTTTGAATCCTGAAAATCCTTTTCGAGTTCTTTGAGATCCTTTTCAACAGCAACGATATGTTCCGACAAGAAGCCGGCCAGATTCTGGGACAGCTTCTGATCGATCTTGCCCAGTGTGGAATCAGGCGCCTCGGGTACCGTGAAGATACGGTACATGGCCTCCATACTGGCTTCGGCATATCGCGGTTTGTCTGTCATAGTGATGACCTTCAACTCAGGCTACTTCGTCCTGGGCGGAATGCGCGGCGTTAGTGACCGGCAGTTCCGGGGAGGGCGACAATTTAACCATAAAGTCACAATTCCCGATACCTCTTCCACCTGGCCCCTGCGTTTGCTTGCTAACTGCATGATTATGAAAACAAAACAGTTAGGAAGAAGCAGGCCGGGCGGAACATGACCTGACCGCGGAAGGGGGTATTGCGCAATCGCGCGAACATTGGATCGGCAATTTGTTTACCACCTTTCAGCCCCTGAACTGTACCAACTTTTGACCCAAACCGCGCTCACTATCGTGCGCCGGGCGCTAAACTGTTATGATAGCGACTTTTTTTGAGGTAACGACAATGAACCGATTGTGCCGTGGTGTACTGGGTACCGCACTGATCCTGCTGCCTTTGCTGGCGCAGGCCAGGGTGGAGCCCCGTGAAGGTGAGGAACCGATTGAGGCAGCCGAGCCCAGGATCACCATCGTGGAAGACCGGCAGGAAACCCTGCAGATCTACCAGTTCAATGGCCATGTCTATGGCATCCGGGTTATTCCGAAAAACGGCAAGCCCTATAACCTGGTCGATACCAATGGTGACGGCAAATTCATCCAGAACGCCGCCGACCGCATCCTGGTGCCCGAATGGGTGCTGAAATTCTGAAACCCTGCTGACAGAATCCCATGGCCGTTTACACGCAGTTAAGTGAAAACGAAGTCAGTGCCTTCCTGCAGCCGTTCGGTCTGGTGCGGTTGACGCGTTTGCGTGGCACCGATGCCGGTATTGAAAACACCAACTATTTTGTCGACGCGGAAGATGCGGGCGGACGTGCCCACACGCTGGTGCTGACGCTGTTCGAGCGCGGTGCGGATGGGTTGCCGTATTTTGTCGCACTCACCACGTATCTGGCGGAGCAGGGCCTGCCGGTGCCGTTCCCGTACCGTGATCAGCAGCATCAGGCGATTCATGTGGTGAAGCAGAAACCGGCGCTGCTGGTGCCGCGTTTTTCTGGCGCGCATCCGGTGACGCCGAATGTTGAGCAGTGCCGCGTGATTGGCAACGCGCTGGCGTTGATGCATCGGGCGTCGCCCGGATTTTCACAGCGGCGGGACAATGATCGCGGTGCGCGCTGGCGGGAAGTGACGACGGCCAAGCTGGTGGAAAAATTGCCGTCTGACCAGCGCGAATTATTGCAGCAGCAGGTGCGCAACTGGCAGCAGGATCTGCCGGCGCTGGCGCAACTGCCGGCCGGTATTACCCACGGCGATCTGTTTCATGACAATGCGCTGTTCGAAGACAACCGGCTCACCGGCATCATTGATTTCTACAACGCCTGCCATGATCTGTTTATTTACGATCTGGCGGTGCTGGTGAATGACTGGTGCAGTACGGTGGATTTCACGCTGGATGAACCGCGTCTGCAGGCAGTACTGCTCGGGTATGAGGAACTGCGTCCGCTGGAACCGCTGGAAAAACAGTTCTGGCCACGGATGCTGGCCTATGCCGCGCTGCGGTTCTGGCTGTCTCGGCTGGAATCCTGGTATTTTCCGGCAGCGGATTCGGCGGTGAAGCAGAAAGATCCGGAACCGATGCGGCAGTTGTTGTTGCGGCGCATCGGTTGATTGTCGCAAAGGCAGTTCACGCTGCCTTCGATCCACTACAGCGCCAACTCCATCTTCCTGCACGCCGGCACTTTCGGATCATTCCCAGAAAAAACCTTTTCCTTTTTCACTTCCAGCCCCAGCTTGGTGTACAGCGCCTGGCCGCGCGGATTGGTGACAGCCACGTCCAGTCCGAAGATTTTATAACCCTGTTGACGCGCCTCGGCGATCTTGTGCAGGATCATGGCGGAGCCGATGCCCTGGCTGCGCAGATTCGGATCGACGCCGAAATTCGCCAGGTACAGTTCGCCGTCCTTCGGCGGTTTCATGGTGCTGCCCAGATGGCGGGAGCGCCATACCACCGGCAGTGCGCCGAGGATGCCGAAGTAACCAAAAAAGTTCTTGCCGGAACCGGAGATGAGTTTTTCGTAGGTCGCCTTGTCGTAAAAACAGCCGGTGCCCACCACCTTTCCATCCTTCACCGCCACGGTGACATTGCGGTGGCCGCAAAAGCCGATGCCGGTGCCGAATTCGTGCCGGATAAAATCCACCGCGCCGGTTTTGCGTGTCTTGTAAAGAAAGTCGTAAATTTCCGGTCCTGAGCTGTACATCAGTTCGGCGATGGGCCCGCGATCGTCGGGGCGGGCGGTTCTGATTTCCACATCCATGGGATTTTCCTGCAGGAACAAGGCTCGCCAATTTGACATGAACGCCAGCCGTGCGCAATTCCATTGCGGCCATAAAAAACCGCCTGCGCGACAGTGCGACACAGACGGCATAAATGGACATGAGCCATGACAACAGGATTGCACAAACCGCAAAGAGTCGGCGGCAGGTTCAGGACACCAGCAGCGGCTGGCCGTAGATCATCTGGTTGGTCCAGCGCAGGATCGGGCCGGCCTTGCCACCGGCGATGCGGCGCTGGGCTTCCAGGTAGGGTGGCAGGTATTTGATGCTTTTCGGCGCGACGCGCAAAACACCACCCAGCAGCTTCACGTCGAAATCGAAGCTTGCCTTCACTTTGGGTGTGACGTCGGGGAAGCCGAATGCTTCCCGTACCGATGGCGGCAGCAGCACGGCAGTGTGGATCTTGTGACGGTTCAGGATGGGCACCAGGCTGGAGCGCATGCTGAAAATGAATTCCACCAGTTGCCGGCCCACTTCGCCCACGGCCAGCAGATCGGAATTCACCACGCCGTTGTAATACTCCAGGTAGTCGGCCCAGGAGGGCGGCATGGCGCTTTCGGGAATGCCGAACAGGTAGGCGAACAGCTTGGATTCGCGGTAGTACTGCTCCCGTTCCTCGCTGGTCAGGGGCTTATGGAACAGTTCATACACCCGCAAGCCGGTGACCCACAGTGTGGCGTGTACCCAGAGCATGGCGTCAATCTGGTTGGCGAAATAGGCGCTGCCCTTGGGGGTACGGCCGGTGCTCTCGGTGACCTGGCCGGTGATCTTCGCGTGGATGTTGTGGACGCGCAGGGCGGACTCCAGTACCTGGTCCAGATTGCCGAACACCATGGAGTGCACGTTGAGGAAAGTGCGCTGCAGACGGCCGAACGGGTCGGTCTGGGTTTGCGAGTGCTGGTCGATGGCCTGGGCCACCCACGGATGCGCCAGCTGGAGCAGGTTGGCGCAGCCGGCGCCCATCAGGATCTCGGTGTGGCGGTTCACTTTCCAGGCCATGGAGCGGGGGCCGTACAGGCCTTCCTTGGGGTCCAGCACGCGATACGCCATATCTTCCAGTTGTGCCCGCAGATGCTCCTTGGTGATCAGGCCCGGCTTGCTGGCAGCGGCGGTGGAGGGCGCGGTGTGTGGGTTGTTTTCAGTCATGGGACAGCTCCTGCTCGTGTTGTGACTGCAGTGTCACGCAGAGCCGGTGCCGTTTTCATTGATACATATCATCAAAATTGTATCAATGTGACTGCCCTGTCATAAAATGCCAGCCGTCAGAAATGTCAGGAAAGGCTGCCGGTGTCGTTGTGCGGCGGCTGATGAAAAACCTTTCCCTGGCGGCGCGGCGGCGGTGTAGCCTTCCGTCATCTTTTGACGAATCGGGAGTTTTGCCATGAGTGAGCGGGTTCGCGTCCAGGTGGACGGCGCGGTGGCCTATGTCACCCTCAATCGGGCCGACAAGCACAACGGCATGGACATGGAGATGCTGAAAGCAGTGATCGCGGCGCAGAAGCAGGTGCGCAAGCTGAAGGACATCCGCGCAGTGATCATTCACGGCGACGGGCCGTCGTTCTGCGCCGGGCTGGATTTCAAAAGCGTGCTGGGGCAGCCGATGAAGGCGCTCACCAGCTATCTGCAATTGTGGTGGCCGTTCCGCAATAATTTCCAGACCTGGAGCATCGGCTGGCGCGAAGTGCCGGTACCGGTGATCGCGGTGATGCATGGCAACTGTTTTGGCGCAGGGCTGCAATTGGGCCTGGGTGCCGACATCCGCATCTGCACGCCGGACGCAAAACTGTCGATGATGGAAGCGAAATGGGGTCTGGTGCCGGACATGGGTGGCGTGGCGCTGATGCGCGAACTGATGCCGATCGACGTGGCGAAGGAAATCACCATGACCGGCCGCGTGATCAATGGCATTGACGCGAAGGCGCTGGGCCTGGTGACCCATGTGAGTGACGATCCGTTAACGCACGCCAAAAATCTGGTGGAAGAAATTTCCGTGCGTTCGCCGGATGCGGTGGGCGCCGGCAAATTCCTGCTGCAGGAAGCCTGGCGCGCGCTGGACGGTGCTGCACTGCGGGCGGAACGGTTGTGGCAACGGCGGGTGATGGGCACCAGGAACCAGCGCATTTCGGTGGAGCGCAACCAGAAGAAGCAGGACATTCCGTTCAGGGACAGAACGCTGTCCTGAGCCTGCGCCGGTTGTCTGGCTGCCGGCCTGGATTCGTTCCTGAACAGGAAACGATCGGGCATTGGTGGGCCAGTCTGGCACCGGTCCAGCCCCGCTGACCGTTTTGGTCACCCAACTTGAGCACCCCGGCAATTGCGGTGACGCGCCAGTCATGATTGGATCACGCTACCAAAAACAAGGAGCGGACCCCCATGAATGCAGCCACCCAAACCCAAGCCCGTGCCGATTGGGCCAGCCAGGCCGTCTCCCGCCAGCGGGCCTTTTTCGAATCCGGCGCCACCCGCAGTTACGAATTCCGTCTGCAGCAGCTCAAGCAGCTGAAAGCCGCCATGATCAAGTACGCCGACGAGGTGGAAGCAGCACTGAAAGCCGACATCGGCCGTCCGCCGCTGGAAGCCTATGTGGAAATGAGCACGGCGATGGAAGAGCTCAACCACACCCTGAAGCACCTGAAGAAGTGGATGCAGCCCAAGAAAGTGGGCACGCCGCTGCTGGCCCAGCCCGGCCGCAGCCGTATCGAGTACACGTCCCAGGGCGTGGTCTTCATCATGGGCCCCTACAACTACCCGTTTGTGCTGTGCATCCAGCCCCTGATCGGCGCGCTGGCGGCGGGTAACACGGTGATCATGAAACCCTCGTCGCTGAATCCGCAGACCGCCAAAGTCATGGAGAAAATGGCGAAGGAATTTTTCTCGCCGGACCTGTTCCAGATTTTCCTCGGCAGTACCGAAGTCACTGACGCCCTGCTGGAAGAGCAGTTCGACCATATCTTCTTCACCGGCAGCCCGCGCGTTGGCAAAATCGTAATGGCGAAAGCGGCGAAATACCTGACCCCCGTGACGCTGGAACTGGGCGGCAAGAGCCCCACCATCGTGCACAGCGACGCCAAACTGGATGTCGCCGCCAGGCGCATTCTGGCGGGCAAGTTCATGAACGTGGGCCAGACCTGCATCGCGCCGGATCACCTGTTCGTGCACGCGTCCATAAAGGATGAGTTCGAACGCAAGCTGGTGCAGACGCTGAAAGATTTCTACGGCAACGATCCGCAGAAAAGCCCGGATCTGGGCCGCATGATCAACAGCAGGCATTTCGAACGGGTGAAAGCGCTGATCGATCCCGCCAAGGTACTGGCCGGCGGCCAGACCGATGCAAAGGAGCTGTACATCGCACCCACGCTGCTGAAGAACGTGACGCTGGATGACGCGGTGATGAAAGAGGAAATCTTCGGACCCGTGCTGCCCATCATCAGTTACAACTCCCTCAACGAGGTGTATCAGCATGTGAAGAAGCAGCCCAGCCATCCCCTGGCGTTGTACCTGTTCACGGAAAGCCGCGATGTGGAGCAGGAAGTACTGGCCAACATCCAGTTCGGCGGCGGCTGCGTCAACAACACGCTGATGCACATTGCCAACGCGAATCTGCCGTTTGGCGGTGTGGGTGAAAGCGGCATGGGCGCGTATCACGGCCACCGTTCGTTCCTGACCTTTTCACACCAGCGCAGCGTGCTGAAATCCACCACACTGTTCGACCCACCGATGCGTTATGCACCCTATAAAGACAAGGTGAAAATCTTCAAATTCCTGTTCAAGTGACAGAGTCTGGCAAACAGGAAAAACGCATAACGGCCGGCCTTGCGCCGGCCGTTGTCTGCCATCAAGATTCCGGAGCAGTGTGGCTGCTAGAGTGGCCGCTGCAAGTCTTACGGAAGGAATCGATGTATGCGTTTTCAGAATGGCAAGATACTGCGCGCGTGCGCACTGCTGGCATGGCTTCTGGCCGGCGTGGTTCTCGCAGCCCGGGCTCAGCCCGAGCCGCCGGAGCCCGCTTTCCGGGAGCCGGCCCCTGCCATCACCCGCCTGCTGACCGCGTTGCCGCCACCCAAGCCCCTGGTGCATGCCCGCTCCGGCCAGGTGGCGCTGCTGCAGTATGAACAGCTCATCAGTCAGGCCCGGCTGACGGCGCCCCGGCTGGGGCTGGCAGGTTTCCGGCTGGACCCGGTGACCCTCACCACGGGTATCGAACCCCGCATCCTGCAGGTAGAGATCCTGTCCACGTCTGGTGAAAAGCCGACCTCGCGCATCTGGAAAGCGGGCGGTGAAAGCCGCTTCGAACATGTGCAGTTTGCGCCGGATGGCCGCTCCCTGGCCGCCGTGCGGGTGCAGACGGGCGAGCCCTCCCAACTGGTGTTGTATGACATTGCCGCCGGCAGCGAACGCAGCCTGGACGCCAGGGTGAATCCGGCCTGGGGCAATCCCTGCGCCTGGATGGGCAACGACCGTCTGCTGTGCCGGATGGTGCCGGCCAGCCGCAAGCCCCTGGCAGCGTTGGCGTCGGCGCCGCTGGTGATGTCCCACGCCGGCGCCCCCACCCCGGTGCGCACCTATCACAATCTGCTGGAAAGCCCCTCCGACGACGACCGCTTCGATTACTACTTCATGACCGAACTGGCGCTGATCTTCCGCGACGGCAGCGAGCAGCGTCTGGCGGTAACCCCCGGCCCGATCCGCAGCTTTTTGCCCTCGCCCGACGGCAGCATGGTGATCCTGTGCCGGCTAGAGCGCCCCTATTCCCGCTTGGTGCCCGCCAGCGGGTTCCCCAACCGCATCGAGGCCTGGAACCTGCAAACCGGGCAACGCATCTTCCAGTCGCCCTTGGCGGGTTTCGGTATCGAGGAGGAAGCGACCGAAGGCGGCGATGCGGAAACCCTGGTGTGGGCGCCGGTGCTGCCGCTGACGGCGGGTTTCCTGTTCCAGCAGGACGCGGGCGGCAAGCCTCACTACCAGTGGCGCTCGGTGCAGGCGCCGTTCAAGGGGGGGAACGCCAAAGTAGTGGCTACCAGCGACTTTCCCATCCGCCGCTTCGGCTGGACCAGCGCTGGCACACCCTGGTATGCCTGCGGCACTGCGGTGCAGGGGGAACTGGACGTGCGTGTCGTGCTGGCTGACGGCAGTTCCCGCAGCCTGTGGCGCGGGAAGACGGCGGATCGTTATGGCAGTCCGGGCCGCGCCGTGCGGCTCGATGGCAGCACTGGCCCGGTGCTGGAATCCAGTGGCGAGATCTTCCTGGAAGGGGATGGCCTGGCGGCCCGCGGCCCGCAACCGTTCCTGGACGCCCTGAACCTGCAGACCGGCGCCACCCGCCGTCTGTTCCTTGCCAAAGCCGGCGAGTTCGATGAAGTCCTGGCGGTGCTGGATGTAACCGGTTCACGTCTGCTCACCTCGCGGGAATCGGAAACCAGTCCCCCGACTTTGTATCTGGTGGAAAACGGCAAGGCCAGGTTGCTGCGGGAACAACCCGACCCCTATCCCGAACTGCAGGCGGTCGAACGCCGGCTGATCACCTACCCCCGCGCCGATGGCGTGCAACTGGCGGGTACCCTGTATCGGCCCAAACAACGCGGGAAGGGCAAGCCCCTGCCGACGCTGATCTGGATCTATCCCTACGAATACAATGATCCGCAGCAGGCCGAACAACTCGACGAGCGCCAGTTCCGCTTCCACCGCATCAAGGGACCGGCGGCGATCGCGGCGGCACTGGCAGGTTACGCGGTGCTGGTGAATCCCACCGTGCCCATCATCCAGGAAGGCTCTGCCCCGGCGGATGAATACCTGCCGCAGCTGGTGGCCAGCGTCGAGGCAGCGGTGGACTACCTGGCAAAAGAAGGTATCAGCGATCCCAAACGCATGGCGGTGGGCGGCCGCAGTTATGGCGCGTTTTCCTCTGCCAACCTGCTGATCCATTCCAAACGTTTCGCCACCGCCATCGCCATGAGCGGCGCCTACAACCGCACGCTGACGCCATTCGGTTTCCAGCATGAAAAGCGCACTTTCTGGGATGCCACCGAGTACTACACCAGCATCTCGCCCTTCTTCCACGCCAACCAGATCAAGGTGCCCCTGCTGCTGGTGCACGGCGGCTCTGACCCCAACCCGGGCACGCCCACCCTGCAGGCGCGGCGCTTCTTCCATGCCTTGTCGGGGGAAGGCGCGACGGTACGTTACGTGGAATTGCCGTTCGAGGAGCATCACTACATGGGACGCGAGACGGTGCTGCATGCGGCCTGGGAAATGATCGACTGGCTGGATAACACCATTGGTCCGGCGGCACCGCGCTGAGCTGGCGACTCAGGCCAGCAGCGATTTCAGTTCCTGAATTTGCTGCCTGGCCTCGTCCAGCACCTTCAGGCTGAGGTCCGGGGTGAGCTGACCCAGGGCGAGTTTTTCAAAGGCGGGCACTTCGTCGATGCGGGGCAGGTGCAATTGCGCGCGCTCATGCACCAGTCCGTGCAGGTGCGCGATCAGCAGCACGTCGGTGTAATCGGCCTTGCCGTCGTGATCGCGGAACCAGTGGCTCTGGTGCCGGGCGGCGGTGGTGAAATCGGCGTCGAACCCCCACTCTTCCAGCACCATGGCCGACAGTTCCGGCGTCAGGTGGGTGAGGATGCTGCGCAGGGTGGCCGGATCGCCCAGCAGGTCGGGATGGGCTTCCGTCATCCGGATCAGCGGCAGGGCGCCGATCTCGTGCAGCAACCCTACCAGCATGGCGCGTTCGGATTGCAGCCCCGGGGTCAGCCGGGCCAGCACGGCGCAGAGGGCCGCCATGTCGATGGCATGACGCCAGCGCTGCAGCATCAGGTTTTTCACGGTGGTGTTGCGGGCGGAAAACAGGTCCCGCGCCAGCAGACTGGTGACCAGACTCTGGGATTTTTCCATGCCCAGCCGCAGCAGGGCGGACTTCACCGTTTCGCAATGGGATTGCGCACCGAACAGCACGCTGTTGGCCACCTTGAGCAGCCGAGCCACGATGGCCGGGTCGGCATTGATGATGGACGCGATGTCGTCGAGGCGGACGTCGGATTTGGTGAGCGCCCGCCGCACCCGCAACGCGATGCCCGGCATGGCCGGCAGGGCCAGCGTGCCTTCCTGTGCCTGACGGATCAGGCGTTCCACCAGGGGATGTGTGCGCCAGGGGGCGTTCACCGCTTCTTCTTCAGCGAAAAACCGCACCGGCTTGCGATTGACCTGATGACAGCGCAGTTTCGAGGCTTCAATCCGCAACAGCTCTGCGCCTGGCAGAGCACTTACCTGAAACGGACTGGGGCGCTGGTTGGCAATGGGAAAACCGGCATCCAGGTCGCCGGCCCGCAGAACCCGCTTTTCTCCGTTTGCATCCAGCAACTCTACTTCGCCCCGAATCAGGAAATAGACAAACGGCTCCACCCCGCTGAGCTTCAGCAGCGTAGTGGGAGCGCTGGCCACCACCGAGCGGCAGCAGGGTTCAATGGCCTTCAGCTCCGGCACACTCCAGTCGCGGAAATACGGCAACGAGAGCGTAAGCCGGCGCAGTGTGCCCATATGGATGGGCACAACGGAAGCCTGGTTCATCAACAAACCTTCCTTTGCAGGCGAATCGTTTTAAACGCTTTCCTTGAGGGGACCATGCCTGAAATCAGGCTGCTTCTTTCGAGTATAGAAAAGGTCGGCGGTTCATGCCCGGTGGAATGGTGCGTTCCCGTCAGTCGATCTTGCCCAGGGCCGCCACGGTCTGGGACACGTTTTCCGCACCCAGACGGATTTCCTCGATCACGGAGGCGGCGCGGTTGATCAGCTCGCTGCCGGCGTGGGCCTGCTCCTGCACCCGCTGCATGCGGGCCATCGCGTCCTGGGTCAGGCCCTGATTGGCCTTGACCATGTCCTCGATTTCCACGGTCGACGTGTTGGTGCGCGAGGCCAGGCTGCGCACTTCATCGGCCACCACCGCGAACCCGCGTCCGTGTTCTCCAGCCCTGGCCGCTTCGATCGCGGCATTCAGTGCCAGCAGATTGGTCTGTTCGGCGATACTGCTGATGGTGGTGACAATGGCAAAAATCTCGGCCGACTTGGCATTGAGCTGGCCGATCAGTCCGGACGCATCTCCGATCTGGCGGGCGATGGTCTGGGAGATCTGCACGCTCTCCTGCAGCATGGCAGCGCCGTTGCCGGTAATCGTGGCAGTTTCCTCCGACGTGGTGTTGGCGATTTCCGCCGCCTGCTGGGTGGCCAGTTCGCGCTTCACCCGGGCGGTGATGTCGCTGGCGAATTTGATTACCTTGATGACCCGCTTCTGCTCGTCGAACACCGGATTGTAGGTGGCTTCCAGCCAGATCGCGGCACCGTTACGGGTCACGCGCTCGAACTTGCCCGTCTTGATGTCACCCCGCGCCAGCTCGTGCCAGAAGCCGGGATGATCACGATAGAAATGGTCGGGGCAGAACAGGCGGTGGTGCTTGCCGCGCACATCCTCAAGCCGGTAGCCCAGACAGCGCAGGAAATTGTCGTTGGCTGACAGCACGGTGCCGTCCGGACTGAATTCGATTACCGCCAGCGAGCGATCCAGCGCTTCCAGGATCGCCTGCTGTTTCGTGCGCTGTTCCACCTCGACGCTTACGTCTTGCGCCAGTTTGATGACTTTGTACACCCGGCCGTTACGGCTGACAGGAAAATAGGTGGCCTGCAGCCAGATCTTGCGACCCCGGTTGGCTACGCGCTGGAAGGCGCCGTTGCTGAATTGCCCGGCCGCCAGACTGGTCCAGAATTGCCCGTAGGCGCTGCTGGAAGCGTAGGACGGTTCGCAAAAAATGCGGTGATGCTGGCCCACCACTTCATCGCGTCGGTAGCCAACCCCCGCCAGAAAGGCATCGTTGACATCCAGAATGGTGCCGTCCGGTGTGAACTCGATGACAGCGTTGTGATCCCTGACGGCATTGACGAAATCGCTCGTCTCCGCGAGGCGGGATTCCAGTTGCTGAATTTGTTGCAGATATTGCTTGTTGAACCACACGGTGACGTCCTCGGGCCGGAAAGGGAGGGGAGCAATGTGCGCGTTCCGGCTGTTTTTTTAAGCGTAGACGTTGTGATCGGAATTGCTCCCGGGTTGGAGCCGGGTGCGCTCAAACAGCTGCCCGGTGGTGTGAGCACGGGCATTGGGGGTAGATCGGCTAAGCCGTTTCGGAATCAGGCGGCCAGGCCCAGCTTGTCTCGGATCGCCGGAATGGATTGCCAGATGCACCAGCAGAATTCCTGCGTGGCTCCAACTTTTCCAGCGAACACAGAAATGCCGGAGTAATGCGTGCAGGGCGTGGATTCCCGCAGTGAAGCGCAGGTAATTGCGATCATCGAAGTCAACGATATTCCGCGCCTGTAACTCCCTCGGCTACAATGACGGAAAATAGTTTGGAAATGCTTTGCCGCGACGCTTCAGCGCGTTCGGTTTCACCATTCAGCATGCATGCAGGTAATTGGTAGACAGATGGAAAATAATTCAAATACAAAAAAACGAGGCTTGAGTCGGCGGGATTTTCTTGCGCAAACCACCGGGATGGTTGCTACCGCGATGGTGGGAACGCCATTGGCTGGTGCGGCCTTCGCGGAAACGCCGTCAGCCAGGCCGCTCCGTTCTTCCGGGCACAGCTCGTCCAGACCCAACATCATTTTCGTTTTCTCGGATCAGGAACGTTACTTCAACAAATTGCCTTCAGGGCTTTCATTGCCGGCTCATGAGCGTTTGCAGCGCACGGGCGTCACCTTCCACCAGCATTATTGTCCGGCTGTGATGTGTACGTCGTCGCGCTCGGTGCTGCTGACGGGATTGCAGACCGCGACCAATGGCATGTTCGAAAATACCGACGTGCCCTATGTTCCAGACCTTTCGACCGATTTTCCCACTATCGGCAAGATGTTGCGGCAGGCGGGGTATTACACCGCGTACAAAGGCAAGTGGCACCTGAATCGGGAATTCGAGCGTGAGGAAGGTGATAACACTCTCACGCAGAAAATGGATCAATACGGTTTCGCGGATTTTTATTCTCCTGGCGATATGATCGCCCACACGCTGGGCGGATATGAATTCGATCATTTGATTGCGGGCAGCACCATTACCTGGCTGCGCCGTCACGGCCGACGCCTCACGGATGAAGGCAAGCCCTGGTGTCTTTTTGTCAGCCTGATCAATCCGCACGACATCATGTATCTCAATACCGATGCGCCGGGGAAAGATGTGCAGGATACCGGCTCACTGACCATGCATGCGGCGCGGGCCCCTGCCAACAAGCTCTATGAAACATCCTGGGATATGCCGGTTCCCAAAAACTTCAGGCAGCCGTTTGATGCTCCGGGTCGACCCGGAGCCCACGGTGAATTCGACAAGATGTGGGGCTACGTGCTGGGACGGGTGCCAGCGGAGGAAGAACGGTGGCAGCGTTTCAATGATTTTTACATCAACTCCATTCGTTCGGTAGATATGCAGGTGAACAGCATCCTGAGCGAGCTGGATGCGTTGCGATTGGCAGATCGCACGGCGTTTGTTTACACGTCGGATCACGGGGAAATGGGCGGTGCCCACGGGTTGCGTGGCAAGGGGCCGTTCGCGTACCAGCAGGGCATGCACCTGCCAATGTATGTGGTGCATCCGGATGTGCGCGGTGGCCAGGAAACCAGTGCACTCACCGGGCACATTGACGTGGCACCCACCCTGCTGGCCCTGGCGGGTGTTGACTCAACCCGTGCCGCCGAAATTGCCGGGCGTGTGCTCCCCGGCAAGGATTTTTCATCAGTACTGGGCAATCCCGGTGCCGCCAAGACGAATGCAATCCGTGACGGCGTATTGTTTACTTACAGTGGGCTGGTGACGAATGACGGCGATCTGTTCAAACATATTGCAGCGGCCAAGTCCGTTGGAGAAAAGCCGATGCTTTCGCTGCTGAAAGATGACTTCAGACCGAATATGAAGAAACGCGGCAGTCTGCGGTCAGTGTTTGATGGCCGTTACAAGTTTACGCGGTATTTTTCGCCGCTGGATCACAACAGGCCAACCACCATTGACGAGCTATATCAATGGAACGATGTGGAGCTGTTCGATCTTTCCAGCGACCCGGAAGAAATGGTGAATCTGGGCGCCGATCGTGACGGGCAAAAGGATCTGATCCTTGCGATGAACGCCAAACTGAATGCCGTGATCAAGGCCGAAATCGGTATCGATGATGGCCGTGAGCTGCCGGATATTCCGTTGGTGGATTGGTCGATTGGAAAGATAAGTTAAGGGATGATGCCAAGGGATTGCTGACATGCCTTGCGGCATGGAAAGGGAATTAGACCCGGCCGTTGCCGATGGGGCACGACCGGGCCTGGAATGGTTCAGCCGGCCAGGCTCAACTTGTCCCAGATCGCCAGGGTCGGCGCGGCCTGGTTCAGGGTATAGAAATGCAGGCCGGGCGCGCCCATATCGAGCAGTTCCTGGCACAGACTGGTCACCACTTCCTCGCCGAACTGCACGATGGACGGCAGATCGCCGGCAAAGGCTTCCATGCGCACCTTGATCCAGCGCGGAATCTCGGCGCCGCAGGTGTGCGAGAAGCGCACCAGGTTCTCATAGTTCGTGATCGGCATGATGCCGGGCACGATGGGGATTTCGATGCCCATTTTCTCGCAGCTATCGATGAAGAATTTGTAGGCGTCGATGTTGAAGAAATACTGGGTGATCGCGCTGCTGGCGCCGGCGTCAACCTTGGTTTTGAAGGCGTTCAGATCTGCCTTCATGCCTTGCGCCTGCGGATGCATTTCCGGATACGCCGCCACTTCGATATGGAAGTGATCGCCGCTCTGCTCTCGGATGAAACGCACCAGATCGGAAGCGTATTTCAGTTCGCCCAGCGACGCGCCCATGCCGGACGGCAGATCGCCGCGCAGCGCAACGATGCGGTTGATGCCGCTGGCCTTGTATTGCTGCAACAACTCCGCCAGCTGCTTTTTGGTGTCGCCGACACAGGACAGGTGCGGCGCGGTGCAGATGCCGGTGCCGTTCTTCACGCTCATCACGGTTTCGAAAGTGCGGTCGCGGGTGGAGCCGCCGGCGCCGTAGGTCACGGAGAAAAAGCCGGGCTTGCGCGCTGCCAGCTGTTGTTGCACCACGCCCAGCTTTTCCATCCCGGCGTCGGTTTTGGGCGGGAAGAATTCGAAGCTGAAGCGTTTGTCGTATTTGGATTGGGAGTTCATGGTGTTCTCGTCTGGTTCTGCCGGTGCCACGTCGGCGTGATCGAGTGCCGGACTTGATTTTGGGCACGCTACAAGTACATCCCTGTAAGCTCGACAGCGGCCATCCATGGCCGCTGACGTCCCAAAATCAAGTCCGGCACTCGATCACGCGAGTCCGTGCCAATTTTGGCAGCTTAGTACTTGTAGCTATCCGGCTTGTACGGACCTTCAACCGGCACGTTGATGTACTTCGCCTGTTCCGGTGTCATGCGGGTGATTACGCCGCCGAAGCCGCGTACCATTTCCGCCGCCACTTCCTCGTCCAGCTTTTTCGGCAGCACTTTCACGTACAGGTTTTTCGCCTTTTCAGCAGCAGGCAGCGCGGCGAATTTGCGTTCCCACAGATACATCTGTGCCAGCACCTGGTTTGCAAAAGAACCGTCCATGATGCGCGACGGGTGGCCGGTCGCATTGCCCAGGTTTACCAGACGGCCTTCCGACAGCAGGATCAGGTGGTCGTTGGTGGCCTTGTTGCGGTACACCATGTGCACCTGCGGCTTCACCTCTTCCCACTCCCAGTTCTTGCGCATGAAAGCCGTGTCGATCTCGCTGTCGAAGTGGCCGATGTTGCACACCACCGCGCCATTTTTCAGCGCCTGTAGCATGTACTTGTCGCACACGTTGACGTTGCCGGTGGTGGTGACCACCAGATCGGTGTTTTGCAGTAGCGCCTTGTTGATGCCGTCGGCGGAACCGGTGTTGATGCCGTCGTTGTACGGCGACACCACTTCGTAACCGTCCATGCAAGCCTGCATGGCGCAGATCGGATCGATCTCGGTGATCTTCACGATCATGCCTTCCTGACGCAGCGAGGCGGCGGAGCCCTTGCCCACATCACCGTAGCCGATCACCAACGCTTTTTTGCCGGCCAGCAGGTGGTCGGTGCCGCGCTTGATGGCGTCGTTCAGCGAGTGACGGCAACCGTATTTGTTGTCGTTCTTCGACTTGGTCACGGCGTCGTTCACGTTGATCGCCGGCACTTTCAGCTTGCCGTGCTCCAGCATTTCCAGCAGGCGGTGTACGCCCGTGGTGGTTTCTTCCGAGATGCCGTGGATCTTGTCCAGCATCTGCGGGTATTTTTCATGCAGGATCTGGGTCAGGTCGCCGCCGTCGTCCAGGATCATGTTGGCGTCCCACAGTTTGTCGCTGTCTTTTTCCGCCAGAATGGTCTGCTCGATGCACCACCAGAATTCTTCTTCAGTCTCGCCTTTCCACGCGAACACCGGAATGCCGGCCGCTGCAATTGCCGCCGCAGCGTGATCCTGGGTGGAAAAAATATTGCACGAGGACCAGCGCACTTCCGCGCCCAGTGCCGTCAGAGTTTCGATCAGCACGGCGGTTTGAATGGTCATGTGAATGCAGCCCATGATGCGGGCGCCTTTCAGCGGCTGCTGGCTTTTGTATTTGTCGCGCAGCGCCATCAGGGCGGGCATTTCGCCTTCGGCGATTTCGATTTCCTTGCGGCCCCATTTGGCCAGGGAAATATCGGCAACCTTGTAATCGGTAAATTTATTGTCCAGAACGGCGTTCATGTTTTCAGCCTCTCTCCATTGCATTGGTGAACCGTGGCATCAGTTAATCGCGATGACCCCGGTGTCACGACGTCGGCAGATGAATGTCCTGCCACGTAAAAAACGGTTGATAAAAAGGGCGTCACGGGACGCCCTTCAGGTGTTGCTTACAGACCGGCAGCGGCGCGCAGCGCAGAGGCCTTGTCGGTTTTTTCCCAGGTGAAGCCAGTCTCTTCGCGACCGAAGTGACCATACGCCGCAGTGGCGCGGTAAATCGGACGGCGCAGATCCAGCATTTCGATAATGCCGCGCGGACGCAGGTCGAAATGCTCACGCACCAGGTCGGCGATCTTGGCTTCGTCGATGCGGTTGGTGTTGAAAGTGTTGATGGAAATCGACGTGGGTTCAGCCACACCAATGGCGTAGGACACCTGGATTTCGCACTTGTCCGCCAGACCGGCAGCGACAATGTTTTTCGCTACATAGCGGCCAGCATAGGCAGCGGAACGGTCCACTTTCGACGGATCTTTGCCGGAGAATGCGCCACCACCGTGACGCGCCGCGCCGCCGTAGGAATCCACAATGATCTTGCGACCAGTCAGACCACAGTCACCCACCGGGCCGCCGATGATGAACTGGCCGGTCGGGTTGATGTGGAATTTGGTGCCGCTGTGCAGCCATTCTTCCGGCATCACGTGCTTGATGATTTCCTCGCGCACGGCTTCGCACAGATCGGCATGCTTGATGCCCGGATCATGCTGGGTGGACAGCACGATGGCGTCAGCCGCTACCGGCTTGCCGTTTTCGTAGCGCAGGGTCACCTGGCTTTTCGCATCCGGACGCAGCCAGGGCAGGATGCCGTTCTTGCGCAGGTAAGCCTGACGCTGCACCAGACGGTGCGAGTAGTGAATCGCAGCGGGCATCAGCACGTCGGTTTCGTTGGTGGCGTAGCCGAACATCAGGCCCTGGTCGCCCGCGCCCATTTCCTTGTCTTCTTTTTCGTCGACGCCCATCGCGATATCCGGCGACTGTTTGCCGATGGCGTTGAGCACTGCACAGGACGCGCCGTCGAAGCCGACGTCAGAGCTGTTGTAGCCGATGTCGAGGATGACCTTGCGCACGACGTCTTCGAGATCGACATAGGTCGAGGTCGTCACTTCACCGGCGATCACCGCCATCCCCGTCTTCACCAGCGTTTCCACTGCAACTCGCGCATGAGGATCATCCTTGATGATGGCATCCAGAATGGCGTCAGAAATCTGATCCGCCATTTTGTCAGGATGGCCTTCAGAAACGGATTCAGAAGTAAAGATGGTGTATTCGCTCATTGCACCCGATTCCTATAAATAAAAGTTCAGGGTTTATCAAAACGCCGTATCTGGATCTGAAAACCATTTCTCAGCCCTAAATACAGACTCTCTTTGCTTTCCAGCCCGGCGTCCTGCGCCCAGCCAGTCAACTCTTCCGGGTCGAAACCCAGCCACAGATCGCCGCACATGCTTTTTGCCCAGCCCTGATCGTGGCGGCACAGATCCGTCACAATCAGCGAACCGCCGTCTTCCAGCAGTTGTGCGCAATCGTGAAATACATCGGCGGGCGATGGAACATGATGCAGCACCATGTTGCACACTACCCGCTCGACGCGAATGCCTTGTTTGATCGCGTCGTCGGTGTCCGCCTTCAGCAGGTGGACGTTGTTCAATTCGTTATGCCGGATCAGCGCGTCGGCCTTGTCCAGCATCTCTTTTGAGATGTCGATGGCGGTGACGCTGTGGAAAATACCCGCCAGGGTCGGCAGGAATTCGCCTTCGCCCGGGCCGATTTCCAGCACCCGTTGCCGCTTGTCCGGTTCGGTTTGCAGCAGCAGATCGGTGGCGGCGTCGACATACTGGTCAAACGGCGCGATCAAATCCTGCTGTTCGCGAAACTGTTCCGCATGACGGTCGAAAAATTCCCGCGCCTGTTCTTCCCGCTCATGTTTTACCTGCGCAATGTTACGGGCCGTGGTGTCGCTAAGTGCGATCTGGTCCACTGCGCTGAACAGGGCCGCCAGTAACTGTCCCCAGGGCTGGCTCAGGTCCGCCAGTTCGCGCCGGTAGAAAATCGAGTTGCCCTCGCGCCGGGTGGTCACCGCACCGGCATTGGCCAACACCTTCAGGTGGTGGCTCATGGCGGGCTGCTTGATGGCGAAAATGTCGCACAACTCCAGCACGCCGAAAGAATCGGTCTTCAGGGCGCGCAGGATTTCCAGTCGCAACGGGTCGCCGGTGCCTTTGCAGAGCTGGGCGAGGGTGTGCAGGGTTTCGTCGGGCGCGTTCATGGGGCCGGAGTGTAACAGCCACAAAACTCTATATCAAAAGTTTTCGATATAGAAGTCTGCATAAAACTGGAATTGAAATCCAATTCCAGTTTGTGGCAGCATGCCACCTATGCCTGATTCC
Source organism: Gammaproteobacteria bacterium (assembly GCA_013178375.1). GTDB lineage: Bacteria > Pseudomonadota > Gammaproteobacteria > Pseudomonadales > Ketobacteraceae > Ch67. The sequence continues at coordinate 48,966 of JABLXQ010000055.1, read as the reverse complement.
ATGCCGAACCCCATCAAAGAACCCCTGCAGGCGCGCAGCCGCGCCACTGCCAACCAGGTACTGGATGCCCTGTGTGACCTGCTGCGGCAGAAGGATCTGGCCGCTATCAGCATTCAGGAACTGGCCCGGGCGTCAGGGGCGTCTGTCAGTTCCATCTACGCCCGCTTCCAGGACAAGCACGCCATGGTGCTGGCGCTGCACGAGCGGCTGACTGCCAGCCTCACTGAAGAGATCACCACCCTGGCCCGGCGCCCCTTTGTGGACATGCCGCTGCAGGACGTGGTGGAAACGGTGCTGACCGAGTTTCTCGCCTTTGCCCGTCGTCATCAGCATCTGTATCGGGCTGCGATCCTGTCTGGCGACGCGCTGATTTACCAGCGGGTGGTGGGGCAGATCCGGCTGGCGTCACAGTTGTGTTTCAGCTGGCTGCAGGCGCATCCGCTGGTGCCGGGCGACGATCTGGAACAGCGGGTGGATTTTGCCGTGCGCGCGCTGGTGGCCACCCTGCAGCAGACCTGGGTGATGGGGACGCAATCGCCGTCGCGCTTTGAATTGAGCGACGCCGAACTGGTGCGGCAGCTGGGCCGCATGGCAACGGCCTATCTGTTTTGGAACGGTGAACCGGATGACAAACAGGATTGAAGGAGCAAACCCATGCAGCTGAAACGATTCCGGCGCGGTGAACAATTTCTGCTGGCGGTGAATCTGGCCGGGCCGAATCCAGGCACGGCTAATGGCGAAGAACGCTGGATTCAGCTGGATCAATTGCCCGGCCTGGCGCACACCGGCAGCGACATGCTGGCGCTGCTTGCGCAATGGCCGCAACTGAAACCCCTGCTGGATCAGGCGCTGAAAAATGCAGACGGAAATAATCTGCCGGAAGTGCCGGCCGACGCGCAACCGGTGGCGGCGTTCGTGCCGCTGTCGCTGCGGGATTTCATGCTGTCGGAACAGCATGCGGTGAATGCGGCGCGAGGCATGGTGCGGCACTTCATGCCGCGCATTTTTTCCGTCGTGAAAGGGTTTGAGAAAATCAGTGGCCGGGTGTTTCCGGCGCTGAAGCCCAAATCGCTCTGGTATCAACAGCCGCTGTACTATTTCAGCAATCACCTGAATGTGGTGGGCGATGACACAGTGATCGACTGGCCCGCTTATACGCGCTATCTGGATTACGAACTGGAACTGGCTTTCGTGCTGGCGCAGCCGCTGAAAAATGCCACGCCACAGCAGGCGCTAGCGGCCATCGGTGGTTTTCTGGTGCTGAACGATGTCAGCGCCCGCGACGTGCAGCTGGCGGAAATGCGCAGCGGTTTCGGTCCGCAGAAAGCGAAGCATTTTATCAATGGGCTGTCGTACACGGTGGCCACGGCCGATGAGGTGCTGCCGCGGGTAAATCAGCTGCGGGCGGAGGCGCGTATCAACGGTGTCGTTGTATGTAAAACCACTACATCCAACCTGCAGCATTCCATTGCCGACATGCTGGTGCATGCCTCGCGGGATGAACAGCTGCATCCGGGCGAAGTGTTTGGGCTAGGTACGCTGCCGGGTGGTTGTGCGCTGGAAAACAATCACTGGTTGCAACCGGGTGACAGCATTGAGTTGTGGATCGAAGGTGTTGGCCACTTGCGCAACCGCATCGCCGCACCGGAAGTAGCTTCTGTTACCAAAAACGCAGCCAAAAACAGGTAAAGCCATGACACCGCAATGGATCGCCGGCCCCGACTGCTCGCTCACCCGGCACGGTGAAATTCCCCGCTTCCGTCAAGGCCTGTACCGGCTGACGCCGAACGCCTACGCCTGGATGGTGCCCAACGGTTCCTGGGGCGAAACCAATATCGGCCTGGTGGAGTGCAACGGCAAAAGCGTGCTGATCGACACCTGCTGGGATCTGCATTTCACGCGGCAAATGCTGGGCGCCGCCGCGCCGGTGGTGCAGCGTTCACCGATCGACATTGTCATCAACACCCACGCCGACGGCGATCACTGCTGGGGCAACCAGCTGTTCAGGGACCGCGAGATCATCGCCACCCAGGCCTGCATCCACCAGATGCATCACATGGCGCCGCGCTCGCTCACCGCATTGCAGAAGGGCGGCAAGATCCTGCGTCATCTGCCCGCAGCTGGCCTCGACTGTTTCGGCCATTACATGAGTGCCATGTTCCAGCCTTACGATTTTTCCGGCGTGCGCATCACCGACCCCCAGCAGGGTTTCTGTCACGAGAAATGCGTGACCGTCAACGGCGTGGAGCTGGTGCTGATGGAAGTGGGTCCCGGCCACACCGACGGCGATGCGCTGGTGTATGTGCCAGCGGAAAGCGTTGTCTATGCCGGCGATATCGCGTTTATCGGTGTGACGCCGGTGATGTGGAGTGGCCCGCTGGACAACCTGACCGCCGCCCTGCGCAAACTGCTGGCGCTGAAGGCCGGGATGATCGTGCCGGGGCATGGTCCGCTGGCCAGTCCGACAGATATCCAGGCCATCCTGGATTACTGGGAATTTGCCCAGGAACAGCTGCATGCCCGCTTCCAGAGCGACCTGACGCCTTTCGAGGCCGCCCGCGATCTGGTATTGAGCCCCACATTCCAGGCCACCGCGTTCGCGCGCTGGGATTCGCCGGAGCGCATGGTTACCAATGCCCATACTTTATATCGCCATTGGGGCGCGCGTCTGTTCAACCTGCCGGGCAAGCTGGGTATCATGGACATCATGCGGCAGCAGGCCATCCTGGCATTTGCGCTGCCCGAGGCGACACCCCGGCGCCTGCGGCATTTCCATCCTTGATGATGCAAATACAAATGAAGGCCCGGGATCTGCCCCAGGATGGACGCTCTGCGGCAGGGATGCCGTGGAGCAGCCCCCAGGGAAGGGTTCACGGCGTGTCCATCCTGGGGCAGTTCCCGGGCCTTCATTTGTGTTGACAACTATATTTGCGGCCCCATGACCCAGACAGCCCAGTCCGTCCTTGAACACGTCTTCGGCTATTCCGCCTTTCGCGGCCCCCAGCAGGCCATCGTCGATACCCTGATCGATGGCCGCGACGCACTGGTGATCATGCCCACCGGCGGCGGCAAGTCGCTGTGCTACCAGGTGCCCGCCATTGTGCGCCCGGGCTGCGGCGTGGTGATTTCGCCATTGATCGCGCTGATGCAGGATCAGGTGGATGCGCTGCAGGCAGCCGGTGTGAAAGCCGGTTTCCTCAATTCCTCGCTGTCGGCGGAACAAGCCAATGCCACCGAGCAGGCGTTGCTGAAAGGCGAACTGGATCTGCTGTATGTGGCGCCGGAACGATTGATCCAGCCGCGCTGCCTGAATCTGCTCAAGCGTTCCCGCATCGCCCTGTTCGCCATCGACGAAGCCCACTGCGTGTCGCAATGGGGCCATGATTTCCGCTCCGACTATCTGCAGCTGAGCCTGCTGCACGAACAGTTTCCCACGATTCCCCGCATCGCACTCACCGCCACCGCCGACGCCCGCACCCGCGATGAAATTGCTGCTCGCCTGAATCTGCAAAACGCCCGGCATTTTATCAGTGGATTTGATCGTCCCAACATTCAATACCGCATCCAGCAGAAAGACAAACCGCTGGACCAGCTGCTGCATTTTCTGCGCACCGAGCAGAAGGACAACGCCGGCGTGGTGTATTGCCTGTCGCGCAACAAGGTGGAGAAGGTGGCGGAATATCTGTGCGGCAAGGGCTTCAACGCGCTGCCGTATCATGCGGGGTTGAGTGCTGATATCCGCGCCACCCACCAGCGCCGTTTTCTGCGCGAGGACAGCATCATCATGGTGGCGACGATTGCGTTCGGCATGGGCATCGACAAGCCCGACGTGCGCTTTGTCGCCCATCTGGATTTGCCAAAAAGCATCGAGGCCTATTATCAGGAAACCGGTCGTGCCGGTCGCGACGGCGCACCCGCAACCGCGCTGCTGCTGTACGGCCTGGAAGACGTGGTGAAGCTCGGCCAGATGATGGCGCAGTCGGAAGGCAACGAACAGTTCAAGCGCATGGAGCGGCAGCGTCTCGACGCCATGCTGGGCCTGTGTGAAATCACCAGCTGCCGGCGCCAGACCCTGCTGCGTTATTTTGGCGAGGAAGACACCCAGCCCTGCGGCAACTGCGATAGCTGTTTGCTGCCACCGAAAACCTGGGACGGCACGGATGCGGTGCGCAAATTGCTGTCCTGCATTTATCGCACCGGCCAGCGTTTTGGCGCCAACCATGTGATCGACGTGCTGCGCGGCAGCAGCAGTGAAAAAATTCTCGGCTTTGAACACCACAAGCTTTCCACCCACGGCATCGGCAAGGAATTCAGCGCCACCGAATGGAAAGCTGTGGTGCGGCAACTGGTGGCGCGGGGTTATCTGGCGGTGGATGCAGATGCGTTTGGCGCGTTGCGTCTAACCGAAAGCTGCCGGCCGTTGTTGCGCGGTGAGGAATCCGTTCAGCTGCGCAAGGAAGTGGCTGCTTCGCACACCAAAGCCACACGCACACCGCACGACGACATGGACGAACAGGATATTCCGCTGTGGAATGCGCTGCGTGCCTGCCGCAAGCGCATTGCCGAGCAATTGGGCATGCCGCCCTATGTGGTGTTTCACGATTCCACCTTGCGGGAAATGGTGGCGCAGCGTCCCACCACCGAGCGCGCCCTGCTGCAGATCAGCGGCGTGGGTGACAGCAAATTGCAGAAATTTGGCGACGCCTTCCTGCAGGTGATCCGCGAATTCGAGTACGTGGAGGAATAGAATCCGGCGCGGCAACCGTTGTCAGTGTCAGCGCTTGCAGGCTGGCAGTACCACCGTTTCGCCGACGGCAGGAATGGCAAAGGTGGTGAAGCGCAGGTGTTCGCATTGCAGAAACTGCAGTCGCGGCGATTCAAGGGGATGGTCGAAGGTAAAACGCACCTGGTGAGGCAGTTGCGCCGCATTGAGCGACAGTATCTCCACCTGCAGACCGGAAAATGCAAAGCGGTCGCGCGGACGCAGGGGCTGGTCTTTGCGCCGGACGAAAAAGGCGGCAGGTTCAGTCAAAAAACCTGCGGCGGGGGACAGCAGCAGGCTGTTGCTGCCGTCGCGGGTTATTGCGATGGGCGTGACGCCGGATGCCAGTGGATACATGGGCGCGCCCGGTGCCAGCGCCATTTGCACGCGCGCCAGCGGATAGAGAATCGCGTGCAGCACGGAGCTGGGGTTCAGCAGAATTACGCGCTGCGGTTCCGGGGTGCTGTCATCCGCCGGCAGCTGTTGCGCCGGGGTCTGGACATAGGTGACATCGTATTCGGGCATCAGATAGGCCGTGGCCGGACGGGCCAGTACACCCAGGGTCAGGCAGACCACCAAGGTCCATGCGATCCCGACCGTTAATATCCGCCGGTCGGTACCCGTCATCCAGCCGCGCAGCAGCGCCGCGACGCAGGGCGTCATGCCCAGGCTCACAAATGCCAGGGTGCGGGCACCGCCAGGGCCGGCCGCAATCGGCAGCAGGCTCAGCAGGGCACCGAGCAGCAGGAAACGGAAATGTGGCTCCCGCAGCCGGTTCCACACCAGTCCGATCACCAGTGTCACCCCGCCGCAGGTGATCAGCCATCCCGCCAGGGTGCGGGTGGACGCGCCCAGCATGCCGGTGGAAAAGCCGTACAGGGACCAGAACAGCAGATCAACGCTGCGCTGGCCCAACCCCAGGGCATACCCGGCCGGATTCTGCAGCGGGTCCAGATAGAATTCGGATTCCGCCACGCCATAGTGGCCCATCTTGTAGACCAGCGCCCAGATGCCCATGACGAGGCCGTAGGGCAGCAGCCGTCCGGCACGTCGGATCAGAGTGCCTGATTCCATCACCATCACCCACGCAAACAGCCAGGTGCTGGCGCCCAGGCCAAACTCCGACGCCGCCAGTGCCAGCGCAAACAGGCCGACGGCCAGCCAGCGGTAAAGTCCGTGGCCTTCCTGCCAGCCTTTGATGTGCAACAGCAGGGCGGCAATGCCAAAGGTCGCGCCCATCAGGGTGTTGCGCGCTGCCAGCCAGGTGACGGTCTGGCTGAAATTGGCCGACAGCACAAACAGCGCAAAGGCCAGAACGCCCAGCGCCTGCGCCGGAAACAGCCGCCGGTAGAACAGCAGTACAACCAGCTGCAGGGCAGCAAACCAGGCCAGCTGGTGCAGGTGCATCAGCCAGGGTGAGGAAGGCCACAACCGGTAATCGAGCCAGTGACTCGCTTCCGCCAGCGGCCGCCACAGCTGGAACCGGAACTGGCTGTCGGTCCACCAGGGCAGCAGTCCCTGTTCCACCAGCCGCGTATTCGTTGCGCTGGTGCCATCGCTCACCGCAAACAGGTCGAACAACGTGTAGCTGCCAAAGTCCGGCAACAGGCCCGGCGCCAGAAAGCGTGCGGCGTGATAATAGTCATCGGCCACCAGTCCGCTCCACAGGGACGGCAGCGCCAGCAGGGTGGCCAGTCCCATGAGCCAGTGCGCGGCATGGCGATGCAGCAGCCAGCGGATCGGCAGGGTGCGAACGGGTGTGGCAGCGGCAGTGCTTTCAGGGCAGGGAATGACAGCGTCCATGAGGCATTCTTGTTATGTTTATCAGGGAGTCGGGAGTGGATCGATCGATGTTGCCGCAGTTGTAAATGCATCCCGCCACGGCAACAAGTGTGGTGGAATCAAATTTACACAAATCCAACACAGATCCCTGCACAGCGCGGGCGCCAGCGGCGATCCCGTTTGCCGCTCATGCCTACTTGAGCGACAATAGCGCCCCCAAAACCGCGACCCGGACTAAATCAGTTAGGAGCATTTCCGATGCCCACCCGCAGTGAACTTGCCAACGCCATTCGCGCCCTGTCCATGGACGCAGTCCAGAAAGCCAAGTCCGGTCACCCGGGCGCCCCGATGGGGATGGCCGACATCGCGCAGGTCCTGTGGTGCGACTACCTGAAGCACAATCCGGCCAACCCGAAATGGCCCGACCGCGACCGCTTCATCCTGTCCAACGGTCACGGTTCCATGCTCATTTATTCCCTGCTGCACCTGACCGGCTACGACGTCTCCATCGATGATCTGAAAAACTTCCGCCAGCTGCATTCGAAAACCCCCGGCCACCCGGAATACGGTTACACCCCTGGCGTTGAAACCACCACTGGCCCGCTGGGTCAGGGCATCGCCAACGCGGTGGGCATGGCGCTGGCAGAAAAAGCGCTGGCGGCACACTTCAATAAAGGCGGCTACAACATCGTCGACCACTACACCTACGCGTTCATGGGTGACGGCTGCATGATGGAAGGCATTTCCCACGAAGTGTGCTCGCTGGCGGGCACGCTGGGCCTGGGTAAACTGATCGCGTTCTATGACGATAACGGCATCTCCATCGACGGCGAAGTGCACGGCTGGTTCACCGACAACACACCCAAGCGTTTTGAAAGTTACGGCTGGCATGTGATTCCGAATGTGAACGGCCACAACCCCGAAGAAATCCGCGCCGCTATCGAAATGGCCCGCGCCAATTCCGATCGTCCGTCGCTGATCTGCTGCAAGACCATCATCGGCTACGGCGCCCCCAACAAGCAGGGCAAGGAAGAATGCCACGGCGCGCCGCTGGGTGACGACGAAATCAAACTGGCTCGCGCGCAACTGGGCTGGAATCATGCACCGTTTGAAGTGCCGTCCGACATTTACGCCGAGTGGAATGCGAAAGAAAAAGGCGGTCGCGCGGAAAGCGACTGGCAGCGCCAGTTCGACAACTACCGCAAGGAATTCCCGCAACTGGCGGCCGAATTCGAACGCCGCATGAAAGGCGAACTGCCGGCGGACTGGGCGGAAAAATCCGCCGCTTATATTCAGCAGGTGCAGGCCGGGGGCGAGAAAATCGCCTCGCGCAAAGCGTCGCAGAATTCACTCAATGCGTTTGGTCCGCTGCTGCCGGAACTGCTGGGCGGTTCCGCCGACCTGGCCGGTTCCAACCTGACCATCTGGAAAGGCAGCAAGGGCATTACCGCTGAAGACGCGGCCGGCAACTACGTTTACTGGGGCGTGCGCGAATTCGGCATGACCGCCGCCATCAACGGCATCGCGCTGCACGGCGGTTTCATCACCTACGGCGCCACCTTCCTGATCTTCATGGAATACGCCCGCAACGCCATGCGCATGGCCGCGCTGATGAAGCAGCAGAACATTCAGGTCTACACCCACGATTCCATCGGTCTGGGCGAAGACGGTCCCACCCACCAGCCCATCGAGCAACTGGCCAACCTGCGTACTACGCCGAACATGTCGTTGTGGCGTCCGTGCGATGCCACCGAATCTGCCGTGGCGTGGAAAGCGGCGATCGAGCGTCGTGATGGTCCGTCCGCGCTGGTGTTCTCGCGCCAGAATCTGGCACCGATGCCGCGCACGGCCGAGCAACTGGCGAACGTGGCGAAGGGTGGTTATGTGTTGAAAGCGTTTGCTGCCGGCAAACAGGATGCGCTGATCATTGCCACCGGCTCTGAAGTTGAACTGGCGGTGAAAGCAGCCGAAGCCTTGGCCGCGAAAGGCAAAAACGTGTCTGTGGTTTCCATGCCCAGCGTCGATGTGTTCATGCAGCAGGACGCTGCTTATCGCGAATCCGTACTGCCCAACGCCGTGCGTGCCCGCGTGGCGGTGGAAGCGGGCATTGCCGATTACTGGAACAAGTTTGTTGGCCTCGACGGCGCCGTGGTGGGCATGACCACGTTCGGCGAATCCGCCCCGGCGGACCTGCTGTTCAAGCAGTTCGGGTTCACCGTGGAAAATGTAGTGGCAAAAGTGGAGTCGGTCCTCCGCTGATATGACCCTGCGCATCGCCATCAACGGCTACGGCCGTATCGGACGCACCATGCTGCGGGCGCTGTATGAACACCGCGCCCACGGCTGCAACCGTGACATCCAGCTGGTGGCGATCAATGATCTGGGTGCGGCGGAATCCCTGCTGCATCTGACGAAATACGACACTACCCACGGCCGTTTCCACACACCTGTCACCTTGCTGGATGACAATCGCCTGCAGGTGAACGGCGACCAGATTTTGCTGCTGCAGATTGAAGACCCGGCGCAATGTCCGTGGGCGGAATTGAAGGTGGATGTGGTGCTGGAATGCACTGGCCGTTTTCGTTCCCGTGTTGCGGCCAGTCAACATCTGACGGCTGGTGCAAAGCGGGTGGTCATCGGCGCTGTGGCATTCGATGAGGTCGATGCCACTGTCGTGTATGGTGTGAACCACGAAGAATTGCAGCCGCAGCACAAGGTGATTTCCGCTGCTTCGTGCACTACACACTGTATTGCACCGTTGTTGCAATTGATGGATTCGACCTTCGGCGTGAAACAGGCATTCATGACGGAAATCCATTCCTACACAAGCGATCAGGTGCTGCTGGACCACGTGCATCGCGATGTGCGCCGAGGCCGTGCTGCCGCACAGAATCTGATTCCCACGACGAGCAGCAGTATTGGTGCGGTGCAAAAAGTATTGCCACGCCTGCAGGGGAAAATCGCGGGCTATTCCATGCGCATGCCGACGATCAACGTGGCGGCGGTTGACCTGACGCTGGTGCTGGAGCGGCCGGTGGAGAAAGCGCATTTCATCCATGACCTGATGCTGAAGGCGAGCGAGGGTGCATGGCAAGGCATTCTGGGTTATTGCAGCGAGCCGTTAGTGAGTGCGGATTTTCTGGGGCGCACTGAATCGTCGATTTACGACGAAACGCAGACGATAGTAGCGGGCGAACTGGTGAAACTGGTCGCCTGGTATGACAACGAATCAGGGTTTGCACACCGGTTACTGGATCTGGTGGAGGCGCTGGTTTGAATTTTTCTTTTATTCAATCAATAGGAAGTTGGGGACTTATATGAATACGCAAAAAGTTGTGGGGATTATTTCAGTACTGGCATTGTCAGGTTGCGGTGGTGGTTCCTCTGGCGGCGATGATGGCAGCGAGCCTGGCTTCACAACCAGCAATCTGGCCGGAACCTGGGTTCAAACCAACGTCAACTTTGCCAACTCCGGCCCGGGCGGGGCGCAGGAGTGGGTTAAAACCCGCCGCCAGACCATCATTGTCGGGAAGAATGGAAATATCTACACACTGACGGACTGCATTTCCGGTGCCTCTCTTACGGCATCTGTGAGCGGCGGCAATCTGGTATTTGATTCGCCATTCCTGCCATCTTTGCAGATCGTAGATGGCGGTACATTGAGAACCGAATATAACACTCCAACGACTGCAACCGACGTGGTGCTGGAAAAGGTAAGCGATGGCACCGAAGGTGTGGTTGATGACGTGAATTTTCTGGCACCGGATATAGCTGATCGCTGGAATCAGGTGTGTGCGGAAACCATCGTAGACAAATATCTGGCTGACGAAGTCAAGCTCAGGACCGTTAGCACAGGTGACGGGATCACGACTGGCTTCACGATTATGTTTGAACCTGATATTGAGGTTGGCCAGTACACGTTGCCTTCTGCCGACGCCGATGTGACGGGATATGCCACGGTGGAAGAAGGCTCGCTCAATTTATTGAATCCGACGGGAATTTTGATTGTGTCGGAAGGTGCCGATGTCGATATTCAGCTGGATCTCGATATGGAAAACGATCTCGACGATACCCTGATCCCGGTGGATGGAACGATCAGTATCAATCCAGGCTGGTTTTCTGTTGATTGAATAATCTTGGAGAAACGCAGATGTCCGTAATCAAAATGACCGATCTCAACCTGTCCGGCAAACGCGTGCTGATTCGCGCTGATCTGAACGTGCCGGTGAAAAACGGCGTCGTCACCAGCGATGTGCGCATCCGTGCCTCCATGCCGACGGTGGAAGCGGCACTCAAGCAGGGTGCCAGCGTGATCCTGATGTCGCACCTGGGCCGTCCGGTTGAAGGTGGCACTGACGAAGAAAACGCGCCGCACAAAATGGCGCCGGTGGCGAAACGCATTTCCGAGTTGCTGGGTTTTGAAGTTCCGGTCGTTGCCGACTGGAAAAACGGACTGAACGTCGCGCAGGGCAAACTGGTGCTGCTGGAAAACGTCCGCTTCAACAAGGGCGAGAAAAAAGACAACGACGAACTGGCCAAAGCTTACGCGTCCCTGTGTGACGTGTTCGTGATGGACGCTTTTGGCACCGCGCACCGCGCCGAGGCCTCCACCCACGGCGTTGGCAAGTTCGCACCGGTGGCCTGCGCCGGCATCCTGCTGGGCGATGAGCTCGACGCACTGGAAAAAGCCCTGGCCAAGCCCGCCCGCCCGATGCTGGCGATCGTTGCTGGTTCCAAGGTGTCCACCAAGCTGGATGTGCTCACGTCCCTGTCGGAAAAATGCGACCAGCTGATCGTGGGCGGCGGCATTGCCAACACCTTCCTGGCAGCGGCTGGTTTCAAAGTGGGCAAGTCCCTGTGTGAAAAGGATCTGCTCGACACCGCCAAGGCCATCGCGGCGAAAGTCAGCGTGCCGCTACCCACCGATGTGGTGGTGGCGGAAGTGACCGGCCCCATCGACGATTTCATGGCGTTCGTCAGCAATGCCAAAGCGGTGGTGAAAAAAGTGCAGGATGTGGGCGACAATGACATGATCCTGGACGTGGGCCCGCAAACCGCGCAGGCTTTTGCTGACATCATCAAATCCGCCAAGACCATTTTGTGGAACGGTCCGGTGGGTGTGTTCGAGGTGGACCAGTTCGGCGAAGGCACCAAGGTACTGGCCCACGCTGTGGCCGACAGCGCGGCATTTTCCATCGCCGGCGGTGGCGACACCCTGGCGGCGGTGGACAAATACGGCGTGGCGGACAAGGTGTCCTACATTTCCACCGGCGGCGGCGCGTTTCTTGAATATGTGGAAGGCAAAACGCTGCCGGCGGTTGCGATGTTACAATCGCGGGCAAAGTGATTGGCTCCGAATTAGCACCGATATCGATAGAGCCCGGGTGAAACAGAATTCCGGGACGTCAGCGGCCATGGATGGCCGCTGACGAGCGCACAGGGATGTGCTTGTAGCGTGCCCGGAATTCTGTTTCACCCGGGCGACCCACACGAATTTGAGCACCGAACAAGGGGAACCACCATGGCACTGATCAGCTTGCGTCAACTGCTGGACCACGCCGCCGAACACGGCTACGGCGTGCCGGCTTTCAACGTCAACAACCTGGAACAAATGCGCGCCATCATGGAAGCGGCCGACAAAACCGACAGCCCGGTGATCGTGCAGGCCTCCGCTGGCGCGCGCAAATACGCCGGCGCCCCCTTTCTGCGCCACCTGATCCTGGCGGCGATCGAGGAATTCCCCCATATTCCGGTGGTCATGCACCAGGATCACGGCACCAGCCCCGCCATCTGCCAGCGTTCCATTCAGCTGGGTTTTTCCTCGGTGATGATGGACGGTTCCCTGGGTGAAGACGGCAAAACCCCGAAGGACTATGACTACAACGTAGGTGTGACCCGCAAAGTGGTGGAAATGGCCCATGCCTGCGGCGTATCGGTGGAAGGAGAAATCGGCTGCCTGGGCTCCCTGGAAACCGGCATGGCGGGCGAGGAAGACGGCGTCGGCGCAGAGGGCGTGCTGGACCACTCCCAGCTGCTGACCGATCCGGAAGAAGCCGCCTCCTTTGTTAAGGACACCGGCGTGGATGCCCTGGCCATCGCCATCGGCACCAGCCACGGCGCCTACAAGTTCACCCGTCCGCCCACTGGCGACATCCTGGCCATCGGCCGCATCAAGGAAATCCACGCACGCATTCCCAACACCCATCTGGTGATGCACGGCTCGTCCTCGGTGCCGCAGGACTGGCTGAAGGTGATCAACGAATACGGCGGCGAGATCAAGGAAACCTACGGCGTGCCGGTGAGTGAAATCGTCGAGGCCATCAAGTACGGCGTGCGCAAGGTCAACATCGATACCGACCTGCGACTGGCCTCCACTGGCGCCATCCGTCGCTTCCTGGCCAAGAACAAGGAAGAGTTCGATCCGCGCAAATACTTCAAGGAAACCATCACCGCCATGCGCGACATCTGCGTCGACCGCTACCAGGCATTCGGCACTGCCGGCAACGCCAGCAAGATCCGGGTGCAGTCGCTGGAGGCCATGTCCAACCGCTACGGCAAGGGCGAACTGACACCGAAAGTGAACTGATCCCGCAATATCGGAATACCGAGGGGGCCAAACTGGCCCCCTTTTTTGTTCCCGCTTACACTCAAACCATGAGCCGCAGTCCCGATCCCAGCCAAATCAGTTCCGCCCAGCCTTTTACGGCCGATGAGTTGCGTCGGCGCCTGCCAGTCTTCGGCTGGTCCACGCCGGTGCCGCAAGATACTCTGCTGCAGGCTTACCGCCGCTATTACAATCTCGCTTTCGAACAACGCTTTGCCGGTCTGCGCGCCCGGCTGGGACAGCTGCATGTGGCGGGATTCGATATCGGGGTACAGGCGTTTCTGCCGGCACAGCCACGGGGTTCGGTGTTCGTGGTGCACGGCTATTACGATCATGTTGGGGTCTACGACCATCTGATCGAAGCTCTATTGCAGCAGAATCTGGCGGTGCTGGCGTTCGATCTGCCAGGACATGGTCTGTCGTCCGGCACCCGCGCCAGCATCTGTAATTTTCACCAGTACCAGCCGGTGCTGCAACGGCTGATCCGGCTGGCGGAGGGCCAGTTGCCCCGGCCCTGGCATTTTGCCGCCCAGAGCACCGGCGGTGCGGTGGTCAGCGAATACCTGCTGGGGTTCAGCCTGCAGCCGCACCGCAATCCGTTCACCAGTGCCGTGCTGTTCGCGCCCTTGGTGCGGCCGGTGAACTGGTGGTTCAACCGTCACGTGCATACGTTACTGAGCCCGTTCCGCGCCTACGTTGACCGCAAATTTGCCAGCAATTCCAGCGATCCCGAATTTCTCCGTTTCGTTCGCAGTGGTGATCCGTTGCAACCACGCCAGTTGTCCACCCGCTGGCTTGGCGCGCTCAAACAGTGGATTCCGTTTCTGGAACGGCATGAGCCGCTGGATTTTCCGCTGCTGATGATCCAGGGCCAGCAGGATGAAACCGTGGACTGGCGCCACAACACCCAGATGTTGCAGGCAAAGTTCCCCCGGGCCGAACTCCATTTCATTCCGGAGATGCGGCATCAGGTGGTGAATGAACTGCCCGCGATCCGCTCGCAGGTGTTTGACCGCATGACGGCGTTCCTGATCCGCCAGCACTGACATCGAAGCTTTTCCGCCAGTTAGTCGCTAGCCGGTCAGCCGGTAATCCACTACCGTTTCCTGCACCCGGTTTTTGTCTGCGCCGCTGACCGGGTTGCGAGAAATCGGTGCCTGCGCGCGGCCCACCGGCTGCACCCCCACCACCAGACTGAACGGGCTTTTCACCGCGTTGGCGCCCCGCTCCAGAATGTGGGTGTAGATCTGGGTGGTTTTCAGATCCTTGTGTCCCAGCTGTTCCTGCACGGTGCGAATGTCATAGCCCCGCTCCAGCAGATGGGTGGCGAAGGAGTGGCGCAGGGTGTGGCAGGTCGCGGGCTTCTGGATGCCGGCGGCAATCACTGCCTCGCGCACCGCCCGCTGCAGCCGCTGCTCGCAGTAGTGATGACGGCGCCGAATGCCGGTGCGGGGATCGATCGATTGCTGGGTGGCCGGAAACAGGTATTGCCACTTCCATTCTTTTGGCGCGTTGGGGTACTTGCGTTCCAGCGCATGGGGCAGGTAGACGCTGCCACCGCCCTGGGTCAGTTCCTGCTGGTGCAACTGGTGGACCTTGCTCAAATGCAGCCGCAGGTGCGGCACCAGCTGTTCATCCAGCGTCACCACCCGGTCCTTGGCACCCTTGCCGTCGCGGACCAGGATCGCGCAGCGGTCCAGCTCCACATCCTGCACTCGCAGTCGCATGCATTCCATCAGCCGCAAACCCGAGCCATACAGCAGCGCCGCCATCAGCCAGTGCATGCCTTTCAGATGCTGGAACAGGCGCTGCACTTCCTGCTGGGTGAGCACCACCGGCAGCCGCTTGTTCTGCTTGGCGCGGGTGAATTCAACGTCTTCCGGAAAGCTTTTGTTCAGCACATGGCGGAACAGGAACAGCACGGCATTCAGGGCCTGGTTCTGTGTCGAAGGCGCGACTTTTTCCGTCACCGCCAGATAGGTGAGAAAGCCGCTGATGTTGTCAGATTTGAATAAAGTTTGTGAAATTGATCGTCTGTACGCCCCATTCTGCGGGGGACAACTTTGAATAAAGTTTGTGATATTGGGCGTGGTGTGATCCTGGATTTGGGGAATTAGTTTTAATAGAGATTGTGAAATAAAAAAATACACATTATGTAGTGGCAAAATGAAAAACAGACACCTATATGTGCGATTGAGTGGCTTACAATATTTGAAATATTAGACGAAAATGACGCCGACTACCAAATCAAAGTGAGCATATAACAATACGCGCCGGTTCGATGATCACTCAGAAGCTAACAGCTGAGCAGGAGCGCCCGCCCATCATTTCAGCGCATGGATAACCAGCGGAGTTATTGATCAGCATCCCACAGTGTCATTATGACCGGCGCCAGAGGATCGTCGTAGCGCAACACACTGCCACACAATAGCGCCGACGTATCAGCCACCGAAACTTCCGTTACCGGCCTCAGTTCCAGCACTACCTTGCCATTCTCGGTGATCTGCACAGGTTGGCCGGAGGCTTGCGCATAACGCATGATATTCAGGGCACGTGCTCTAAATTGAGATTTGGAATATGTTTCCATAGGTTCATTCCAATCATATTCGACTATTCAATTTGTAGTGTTTCAATCAGTTCGAGCTTAGATTGGTGTCGGCACACAGCTTCTAATATGAATCAAGATTTTCGGGTGTTACGTTTTTGCATGCATCTCTTCGCTCTAGGGATAGCTGGTGGGAGAGTAGAATAAAGCCATTCCTTATCATGCCGTCGTAACCAGGTAAATGCGGCAGGTTCTGCTTTCTGAAGGTCGGACCTTCCAAAATTTGGATTGGCATTAATCTTGCGTTGAATGGTTTTCCTATATTCCTGAATACATTGATACAAGCGAATCTTTTCTCGAAGAGCATACAGATATGGGTGAGCCGCTAGCAAATACTGCACAGAACTTTGCGCAATATTAAATTCGATAGCTATCGATTTAGTAGATTTTCCAATCATAAGCTTCCGCCAAACCAATCTCTTTTTGTCGCCGCTTATTGATCGGTGTTTGCCTGGCTTTTTAATTCCCTCTCTTTCAGCTAAGGCGTTCAAAGTGCTTAAAGATAACTTGCAATCAACCGATACATCGCGAATGCTTTTGCCGGCATGAAGCAACATAGATGCGTGTTGCTTGCGATTTGCATTTTCATCTAAATTGGGATTGGACAGTATAGTGTTTGAAATTTTTCTACTTGTGCTGTTGAACTGGGATATAAACTCGTGCCAGTTACCAAACAAGTAGCCGATCAAAAGCAAATGTTTTATCGGGTGATGATTGGCGTTTGGTTTATAGAACAAGCTTTCTGGAAAACCGCTCAAATTATCAAGAGGATTAAATCTGTTGAAACTTTTGTGATCAATAATGTCGTGCCAGTGATGAAATATTGATTCATTCAACTTGTTGAGTCTCAATCTTTTTTTAACGGTTAGCATTGATTTTTCGCCAAGACCGTCGAAGTATGTTTTATATAGTCGCTTTCGGTCTAGAAATCCCTCTTCGTATTGATAACAGCTTAATGCCAAAGAAGAATATCGGTATGTCCCCGACTGCTTAATCGCAGGAATGCTAACCCCGTTTTTAGGTGGAGATGAGAGTCGGTACTTGGTTTTTGGTGTTTCATTTAGTACCAAGCAATGTTTTATGCAGCAACTCATTCCAGGAAGTTGATGCTCACAGTGCCAATAACTTACACCAAAAGTTGCCTTATCATCCAGAACGCAAGCTGGACAACATTTCAAGTTGGATTCTGCTGCAGTTCTGTTTGAGATTAAAGAAATAATTGAAACAGCAATTTCGCCTTTCTCCAGTTGCAGACATTTCTCGAAGTGATTGTAAGAGCTGCTATTGAAGAATTTGCTATAGAAAGGCGCGCTGCTATGCTGGCAAATAAGCTGTGAGGAAGGAATATTTGAAGTCAAACTCAACTGTGGGATTGCGGTCAACAGTTCAGAGCTGAATTTAAATTTCTCTTTGCCAAACAGCAAATTTGTGGTTGACGAAACACAAAGCAATCCTGACCTTTGGTGAAATCGATTCAAAATGCTAAAAATGGTCTCATCGGGTAAAGCAATTGGAAAGAATGTTACGCGCTGCCCCCGATTTTCCGTCATGCTCATACTGGTGATCTTCCCTGATCGGCAAAAAGTATAGTGTGCTATTCAACAATTAGATCCTGTAGCAAGTTGTCATCTGACAAAACTATCCAGGAAAAAGCTAGCCAGCTTAATGGATGAACAAAATTTTTCTTGTTATAGAGCGGTCGTAAATTGAGCGGCGAAGCAATCTCATTAGATTTGAATTCTGCGCGTTTGTGCCCTTGAAATAGACAATTAATGACATCCGCCGGTAAGCTGGACTTTATCAGCTCATGCGCCCGGCCGAATGCTTTGTTTCCAGCAACAGTCCTTGATGCATCTGGGTCGATGTCCAATTTATTAAATATTAAAGAACGCGCTAAATCTGTATTGAACCTTGCACCTGATAATAGCCGATTTGAAATGATTGCCACCCAGTCAAGGAATGGATGTCTCGGTACTTGTTCTGGTGGTTCTAAATCGTTTTGACAGACAGGGCAGCATTTCTCAGTGCGTATTGAAACCGACCTTTGTGATAAATCATTAATTTGGCCACCGCAACTTGAACAAGCCCCCAACAACAGGCTGGTTGGATGTCGGTAGCAGTTCGATATCCCTGGAACCTGATTTCCTATATGCCAGTAAGAAATGCCATATTCCTTATGATCTTCAAGTGCACATTCAAAACACCATCGCCACTGTTTTGCATGCTTGTAACGGACTTGGCGTAGTGGATGAAGTAATCGGCTATGGTTGTAGAGACTATGCCAATGTGCTGCCGGTGGAACGGTCTGAGGTTGGGATGGTAAAAATGAATAGTAGTATTTCCAAAGGGTGTGCTCAGAAATCACTTCATCAAGAGTAAGACCTTGATACTGCGTAGCTGCTGCCGCATAGAGTGGACGAATAACATGACCTGGTCCCAGATCCCCAATCTCTTGCTCTGATTTTGTGACAAGTTCGCGCCAGTCATTGACTATGCCAAGTTTTATGCCTCGACAGATAGTGCTGATCAAGTGCTCTCCAGGAAGCAGTAGGGGCATATAACTACAGCGTCGTGCCGCAAGTGACATGCTTATAGTCCTCCAATTAAAGAAGGTTTATGGAAAACAATAGCTGGCTTTTTGGGTGATTTTTTCGTTGGTTCTACCGCTTTGCATGTTGAAGAATCAGTGTCGTCAGTAGTTTGCTCGGGAATGTCCTGCTCACTAGCCTCTTCATTGCACCATACAGTACGTCCATTTTCATTGGTCTCCTTCTTGGCCTCGAACGAGCTGTTGTCCCCTGAACGAAGAAACTCCAGGGAATCCTTCATATACTTAAATTGGCTATTGAAAACTTTTTCTAACTGTTCGATGTCAAACGGTTGCTTGTCTAGTTGAACACAATACTGTAAATGCAGACGGGCAAGTCTTATCATTACGGCTTGCAATCCTGCAGTCAGATAATGGAATTTTCTGATGAATTCCTGCTGATTCTTGAGTACATTTTCTTCTCCCCATACTTTTGGAATAAACACGGCGTCTACAAATTCATTGAATGGTTTTGTTCCATATTTCAATGGTGTCAGGTAAAAATGCTGTTCACTGATTACTCGACGTTTGGTTTGTGGATTGGCATTAATAAGTGGCAAACCATCATTTGTGGTGGAAATAACAACGGGAATGCCTAGCTTGTTGAACATTGCCTCTAGTATTTGCAGGTTGGGTGCATTCTTGTTATTCGAATAATTTAGGAAAAATTGCATTTCATCCAAATGGACTAATCCAATATAGTGGTTGGCGGCGATTTCCTGAACTTTCATGATATGGAGATCCACCGAAATGTGATCCGATCGTTTGCTGAATTCTGGAAAGTAGCGATCGACACCGAGAGCAATGTCAACTGCTTTCATGAAATTGAGACAAAGTGCCTTTGGGCTAGGTGTCGAAGGTGCGTCGAAAGAAATCCAAACTATCTGATCTTGTTGAAAGGATCTAAAATTTTCGTATCCAGCGTGTGAAATAACTTGCAGTATTATTCCCAGTACTGACCGAATTGCGCTGGTTTTTCCTGAGCCGGAGGGGCCCGAAACAAGTGATCCATGTGCTGTAGTCAACCCCGGCGGAATAATAGTATAAGTGGGGGTGTCCTGATCGTCAGAAATAAGATCCCCTCGTTCTGCCAGTTCGCTTAGAAAGCGAGTCATTGTTGCAGAAACTGGATTTCGATACCGATAACCATCCAGGATCAATTCCATGAATTTTTCATAGAGGGCCGTACATATCAAGGGTGCAACATATATTTCTGATATTTTTCGTATGTTTAGATTTTTATAGAGTCGCGGAAGCTCGTGAAAATTGTCGGAAAAGTCTGGCGAAAAATTAATTAATCGGACGATTTCATCGCGCGATAAAATGGGTTGGATTGCCTCAGTTAGCGGATTTCCGTTGAGTTGAGGATCAGGATGTTTTTTGTATGTAGGCTTTATTCTCATCATTACTACCTCTTAAAATGCATTATTCAAAAGAGCCATAGAATTCGTTGTCGTTGTCGTGATCGGCTGTTGATTCAATGCTAGGTTTATTTGTTGCAAAATCGCTTCTTAACCAGGCAAGGTGATCCCTAATGTTTTTTCCGGCCATCACTTCTTTGGCTTCCTTGATGCCTTGGGGCATGCCCTTTCTCTTTTTACTTGGAATAATCTGCGCTGAGTTAATTGCGCGTGCTTGATCATGTTCGAAATTTAGCTGCATCCTTTCCCTGAGGGCTTTTTCCTCCAACTCGAATGTTTCCTGCGCATATTCTTCTAGGCGGGAATACGCTATTTCTCGTCGTTGATTTCGCGCCCAGTGGTCTTTGTCTTTAAGCGTCAATTCAACGACTTTTCCGTTGTCATCTTTGTGCCACATGTAGTCCATGGTGCAACTGGTAATTCGAACCGGAATTTTATAGCTGCCGCGGTATTTGGCTTTTCCATAAATTCCTTGTTCAATGCCATTGGGATACTCGTATTCAATGTTTTTGAACATGACGCAATCCCCATGAACGGTTGCTTCAACTTCTCGTAAAAATGCAAACCTTAATCTGGATTTGTCGGTAATGATGCGCCCCCCATCCATCTCTTTCTCAATTCCGTAGTTGTAAATAGACTGAGGGCTTATTCCGACATAATCTCTGGACATAATAAAATTGTGTTTTTTCAATCGATTCGCGTTGTTATTGTGCCAGACAATTTCTTTGCCAATGGCGATAACTAGCGATCTAAAATCCCAGACAGCATTGTTTGCTGCATGAGGTAACTCTCTTAGAGTTTCACTATGCACGTAGCCTGGCTGAAGGTGAACGAAATTATCATTGCCGATCTTAAACTTGCGCTCGACTACTCCTTTCGCGTCGCCCCGGTATATTGGAACGTAAATCATCATCTTTATTCCGATTTCTGCGTCCAACATAGATATGATATTCCGTTCAGAATATTCAGAACCGTTGTCTCCCATGACAGCAAATGGGACGTGATGACAAGACCATGTTCCTTCCTCCAGTTTCCAGCCAATTGATTGTGCCCACTTCGATTTGTTGATGCACGCATGATAAAGAGCTTCACCCGCGCCGACCCAATCGGGACCATGGAAACCTAAGTAATAGCCAACAATGCAGGTGCTCCAAACATCGACAACGAGGTAGAGAACGGGTCTTCCGCAGCTTCTTACGTTGGGGTCGTACGGATATCTAACATAGATGTCGAGAATGGTTGCATCAATTGCGTAACAATAGCCGGGACCAATGATGCCATCCCGGGCTAGGCCGGTTTTTACTTTCTCATCTTTTTCGAAATTGACAGCACCGAGTTTATGGCGAAGGATCTCTTCGTCTGAAAGCAAATGTTTTAAATGGAAGTAAAACTGCTGTTTTGATATTCGATCTTCCTCATCAAAAAGCCATCTGTAATGCTGGTCTTCGGTTCCTGTTTCTCTAAGAATGATGTGACAAGCATACTTTTCTAAGTATTTGTTATAGAGATCGTCCTTGTTAAATTTCTTGTATGAACTCTTATTGGCAATGCTTTCTTCTTTCATCAGTTTCAAGATGTTGATCTTATCCTGGGCAGTAATGCCTCGCGTTTTTGATCTGCAATCCACTTTCTGCCCGAGATGATTTATCCTGGTCTTTCGCCCACGCTTGATTGGCTTAATTCCCGAATATATCCATTCAATCCTGTTGCCGCATTTAGCATAAGATATTGGGAGTAACGCATTATCGATCGCCCCAAAAGTTAAGTATCTATTTAAAAGACGGTATATCGTTCCTGGCGATTTTTCGGAGTTCGATTTTTGAAGCGAATTAATTTCATCGACGATGCTTTCACCGAAAATATATCGGGATAAAATTTCTTCATTATCAATGATAGGGCTGATTCGTTTTCTATCCTTGTTGCGTCTGGCAATCCATTTGTCTTTTTCGGCATTCTCTAGCCACTTGTCGGTTTTCAGCATGAAAGGTGGAAGGGAAAGTATGTCGCCATGAATTTTTTGAAATTTGCCTGATTTCAATAGATTATCCATTTTGTGGAATGTATAAATTACAGGCTTTTTATACTGACTACCTTTTTTAAACCAATCGTTCTTGTTGGCAAGTGCTATCTTGTTTCGCTCATAGCATACACGAACAACAAAATACTCGTTTTTGCCGTCAGAAGATCGGATAAGGTCGCGTTCAAAAAATCTCATCATAATTCATGCCTATTGTTGATGAGAGCGTTATTCTGCGGCTGATATCGAGAGGCAAATAATGCTGCTGTCCGCACATTCGAAATAAGTTGAGGCACTGGGAAAATGACAGCCCTAATTTGCTGGCAGTCAATTCCAGTAAATCATTGAGTATAGCGAGACGATTGTTTTCGAATACTTCTAGAAATGTTTCAACAAACGCAAGGATCTTGTTTTCAGAAGTTTCTTTATAATCTGAATAGTTCAGCCATCTAATGCTGTATTCGGTGTCTTTGGATAGCTCTCTGTCTGTGATAATGCAAAATTCCTGTTTTTGAATTTGTGTATGGTAAATTTCATAAATTGATATTTTTTGCCATTCCCGGGTGATTGGCGTCAGCTGATCCTTTTCGATTTTGTATAAACCTTCCAGATATCGAACGAACACGGCGATGTGTCGTTTCTCGCCTGTTTTGCGATCAACTCCTTCCATTACAATGTCAGTTGACATCGTTTTGGCTTCATTTTCCTCCCAATCGCGGGGGTGAATTACTCCCAGCTCGTTAGCGATTTTTATGGTTTGTTCAAGGGGAAGTGCGACTTGGGTCTTGAAGCTGGCATCCCTAAATTTGTACCTGAGAAAAGTCATGCATCGAAGTTCCAGATCGCTCGCTGATAGGTGCAGACATTTAGAGCCTGGTTCTAGATGCAAATGACGTCGGCCAATTTTCCAGGTATCGCGAATCCCCAAAAAAGGGACGTGCGCTTCGCGGCGTGCGATCTCGTTTAGCCAACCGTGGTATTTCGCTTGGGATTTTTCAGTAATTACGGCTTGGCGCATTGGGAACCCCCAGCACGCGTATTACTGTTTGTGCTCAATTGGTGATCTGAGCCAGTAGTGCTGCCATTCAATGTCTGGAAAACTGAGTTATTTGGATGGTTTGAATGGAGCTTTAACGATATCTGGCTGACAATTGTACGGTTCGCACGAAGAGTTGTATGAAATGTGAGCGGGCAATCCGGTCTGCAGAAGTTAGAAATCAGTGGTCCAAGGCCGCGGGACGGCACCGCCATATTGTCAATTGAGTGAATATAATCTGAGCGCTGCTGACCCGTGAACATAAGAGCGGGAGCGCAAAATTTTAACTTGTCGCATCCGGTAGGTTTCATCGTGACCGTCACCTGTGTTGATATTTTAATCAACACTATGAAAGCACATTTTCAATGCTTCGCCTACTGAGAAAGAACGCGTAAGTATCTGATATGTATATGATTATACACACCGCTAATTGTTGGTTGATCGTCTGAAGCTACTAATGTCGTTGAAATTCAGATGCTTTCGTTATTATCGAATGGCAATTTTATATTCCTTTATGGAATTAATTGCATGCTTTTAATAGAAAAATGCACTAAAAATTGATCGAATAATGTACTCTGAGAAAATTTACACCCACCCCTTTTGAATTTTTTCTCATTTCCTTCGAGCGTTCACCTCCTCTTTTTTTTCACAAATTGCCTCCCGCCAAGAGTTCGATTCCTAAATT
Source organism: Gammaproteobacteria bacterium (assembly GCA_013178375.1). Taxonomy (GTDB): domain Bacteria; phylum Pseudomonadota; class Gammaproteobacteria; order Pseudomonadales; family Ketobacteraceae; genus Ch67. The sequence continues at coordinate 25,467 of JABLXQ010000055.1, read as the reverse complement.
CCTGAATTGAACCTGATTTCTTCTACCCAAACGTCCAAATTTAGCAACTGGTTTTAGGTGTCATAGCTATCTCATTCTGCGTATCTATATCGTGCATTAATAACATTATGAGTCGTATATACAATCATAGTAAATTCATAGACAGGCTATATTGCGATTAATATACTGCTGAATTAGTTGCAAGTGATGATCATTAACCTGAAGCGGTAGCCTGGATGTTCAACGAACAGCTTGAAGACCTGACGCAACCTCAGCGTGACCGACTAGCATTCATAGAGTTGCGCCTGCGCTTCATTGGAGAGTTTCGTCGTCAAGATTTGGTGTCACGTTTTGGCATACAGGTAGCGGCAGCGACTCGGGATATTGGAATTTACAAAGATCTCGCTCCGGGCAATCTTGACTATGACACCAAGAACAAAGTGTACGGCTACGCAGATGGTTTCACGCCTGTCTTTGAGTTCCCAGCAGAGAGAATCTTAGCGTGGCTTTCACAGGGCTTTGGCGATGGCGAGCCTTCGCCCCTTAGGTCCTGGATCGCTTGCGAGATTCCCGCCCGGCTCACCAAGCCTGGGCTCGATACGCTCGCCTGCGTCACACGAGCCATCCATCAGGAGCGCCCACTGAAGGTCATATATCACTCCCTGTCGAGTGGCGAGACTGAACGCGAGATTATTCCTTTTGCATTGATTGATAACGGTCTGCGTTGGCATGTGCGTGCTTTCGACCGGCGGAGCAAGGATTTTAAGGATTTTGTTATCACGCGTTTTAAGCATCCCGTAATACTGAAATACAGCGATGTTCTACAGCATGAAAAAAGTGACCAGGATATCCAGTGGAACCGAATCGTGGAGCTTGAGTTGATCCCTCACCCTGATCAACCGCGCCCCGAGATCACAGAGATGGATTACGGTATGACTGGTGGCATGGTGAAAGTAAAACTCCGTGCGGCGACGGCCGGTTATATCCTACGCAAATGGAGTGTTGACTGCTCGGCAGATCATAGTCTACGCGGACCGGAGTTTAGACTGTGGCTCAAGGACCACTTGGCCTTGTACGGTGTCAAGAACGCCGTGCTTGCACCAGGGTATGCGGTCCAAAATGTCGCTGACGCAGGAGTGGAATGTGACTGAACAACAGATGCTGCTTGTGCCTATCGCGCCGATAACACAATCGAACTTCGGGAAATGATATGAAAGAATCCTACTTACTTACATTGCTGAAAATGAGGATTCTCGTCGGTTTCCTTGGCGAGCGTGCTCAGTGCGCCTGGTGGCCAACGGCGTTCTATGAGGCATCAAGCCGGCTTTTCCTTGAGCCGGTGTTCTCGAAAACATCTCGCCTTGCCCAGTACCATGGTGTACTGGAAGCCGCCAGACGATTGCACGACGAGCATCTAAGTGTCGGCAGCTACCATTTGTTCCGATTGCCGGAGGAAGTCGAACAAGACCTACACGCAATCGTGCAAAGTAGCGAGGGAGACGAGTTCGCCAGCCAAGCACCAAAGAGCAAAGAGGCTGCTCTGAATGCGCTGAAGCAACTGGCCACAACGGGCGGCAAATCCAGCATGGGACCAACAGCAGTCGGAAATATCAAAGATCTCGATTCCGCCGATACCCTGAAAGCTTTTGCAGCGGCCTATCTATCAGCGTTCAATCAAGACGCCCAAACGTATCCGTACCTGGTGGGCTGATCTTGGTCGACAACAAGCTCTACACGACTCAGCTGCAAGCAGGCCTTGGACTCGTCAACGAGACCAAAACACTGCTCGATTTGTGGTCGCCCGGCATGTCGGCGAACCCGTTGCATCAAGTTGCATTGGAATCGGGCCGATTTCCAACCATCACCGCGCGCCGGCTTCGCAACATCGTCGTTGAATGTTTCGCTCCGCGTTACTTAGTGGCAGGCGGCGCACCGGCGGCACATCTCAAACGCCTGTCCGTGGCGCTTTCTACTGCTGACCTCACGCAGCTCATGCTCGTGTTTACTTGTCGAGCTAATCCGATTCTTGGTGACTTCGTGCGCAACGTTTACTGGGCTCGATACGCCGGTGGATACACACAGATCACCAATGATGATGCACGCGCCTTTGTCGAGCGTGGAATTGATGACGGTAAGACCGTCAAACGCTGGTCCGAAACCACCGTGCGGCGCGTTTCCGGGTATCTAACCGGATGCTGCGCCGACTATGGAATGCTTGAACGAGGATTGCGTACAAGTCGTCGCATCCTGCCGTTCCGCATCTCACCGAGTGTGGCGGCTTACCTGGCATACGAGCTTCATTTTTCTGGCGTTGGTGACAATGCGCTGCTGACGCACGAAGATTGGCAATTATTTGGTCTGGCACGTGAAGATGTGCTGGAAGAGATCAAGCGGCTTTCGCTGAAAGGGTTGCTCATCGTCCAAGCGGCAGGTGACGTGATTCGAATCAGCTGGAAACAACAAGACATGGAGGCACTTTGCAATGTCATCACTCAAAGCTGATTTCGATGAGCTGCGCGAGCGCATCCGGCACGGGCGCGAGCTTGGCCATGCGAGCTTCGAGCCTATCTATTACTTGGTGTTTCCCCCGGAGCAGATCCTTGAGGTGAAGCGACAGACGCCCGCCTGGATAGCCAAGCTCCACCAGGAAGGGTGGGATGTGCACATCTTCTCCATTGCAGAGCACATTTGGACGCTACTCAAAGCTGACCCATTCTGGTCGCTCTGCGTAATGGAAGACAAGTCAGCACCGTTGGATTGGCCGCGTACAAACAAAGCCTTGGCAGACATCCTGGCGGCAGATAACGGTCTGTTGAGGCGACTGGAGGATGCTCTACAGCCACTCGAAGGCCAACAGAACGCGCTGCTATTGGTAACGGACCTTGAGGCATTGCATCCGTTTATGAGGATCGGCGCCATCGAAAGCCAGCTCCAGGGCAAGTTTAATGTGCCGACGATTTTTCTGTACCCCGGCATGCGAACCGGCAAGACGCGCCTGAAGTTTCTCGGCTTCTACCCGGAAGACGGCAATTACCGCTCCGTCCACGTCGGCGGCTGAATAAATAAAAGTACCCTGGGACAAACCTATGACCATCCGCTCACTCTTCGATCCAAGCAAGGACATCTACCGGACCATCGAGAAGGTCATCACCTATGGCGCCTCGCAAGAAGGCCGCCTCAAGGCTGAGATCTCCGAGTACGTGGTCACCGAGAGCATTGAGGAGCAGTTCCGTAAGCTCCTCGATCGCATGCAGCTCGCGATGGAGTCCGGTGGCGAAAATGAGGTGGGCGTTTGGGTTTCGGGCTTCTACGGCTCTGGTAAGAGCTCGTTCACCAAGTACCTCGGCCTGGCGTTTGATGATCAGCGCACCATCGACGGCACTCCGTTCATCAACTACCTGCAAGACCGGCTGCACAAGCCACAGACTAAGGCGCTCCTCAGCACTGTGGCGAAGCGCTTCCCAGCCGCTGTCGTCATGCTGGACCTCGCCAGTGAAATGCTCGCCGGCGCCACGATGGAGGATGTAACGACAGTTCTCTATTTCAAGGTTCTCAAGTGGGCTGGCTATTCCGACAATCTGGTGGTGGCTGATTTCGAGCGTCACCTAGAACGGGACGGTCGTATGGCCGAACTGGAAAAGCGTATCTCCGACCAGTTCCCAGGAAAGACATGGTCTGATGTTCATAACAGTCCGCTAATGGTGTCCGCACTCCTCCCAAAGATCGCTCATGAGTTTTATCCAGTACTTTTCACCACGCCGACGGCTTTTACGGCCGAGATGAAGGGCTGGACTAAGTCGCAGGATCAGCAGACTCAAGAGATGATCGACATCGTCCGCGAAAAAAGCGGCAAGCAGAACATCATCTTCATCGTCGACGAAGTCGGCCAGTACGTGGCCTCGCGTGACAACCTGATCCTTAACCTCGATGGCCTGGCCAAGAACCTCAAGCGGCTCGGCGATGGCAAGGCCTGGATCATCTCCACTGCGCAGCAGACCCTCACTGAGGACGACCCGCGCGCAGCGCTGAACTCGGACAAGCTATACAAGCTGAAAGACCGCTTCCCAATCCAGATCGACCTTGAATCGAGCGACATCAAGGAGATTTGCTACCGCCGTCTGCTCGGCAAATCACCAGGCGGTGAGACCGAACTAGGCAAGCTGTTCGATGCCCACGGCCAGGCGCTGCGGCACAACACCAAGCTGCAAGACGCCAAGTACTACGACGCGGACTTCAGCAAAGAAAGTTTCACCAATCTCTACCCGTTCCTGCCGGCTCACTTCGATATCCTTCTGCACCTGCTGGGCGCCCTGGCCAAGTCCACCGGCGGCATCGGCCTGCGTTCCGCAATCAAGGTGATCCAGGACGTCCTGAAAGGCGAAGGCGGCTCCAAGGCGATGGCCGACCAGCCCGTGGGTTGGCTGGCCACCACCGTCACACTGTACGACGAACTGGAGAAGGACATCCGTCGCGCCTTCACGTCCATCCACCAGGCGGTTGGCAAGGTCCAGATTCGCTTCCCAGACTCGCAACTCCACCAGGACATCGCCAAGTCCGTCGCTGTTCTGCAGATCCTCGGCAACTTGCCTGTGTCGGTGCAGAACGTCGCCAGCCTGATTCACCCATCAATCACTGCTTCCTCGCAGCTCGATACGGTGCGCAGGGCCGTGGAAGAAATGTTGGGTGACGTTCATGTGCCGCTGGGTGAGAAAGACGGTAACCTCGTCTTCCTCAGCGAGAAGCTGCGGGATATCGAGCAGGAGCGCGGCGCCATTGCACTGCGCTCCCCGGATTTGAAGCGAATTTTCAACAACGCGCTACGTGAGTCCTTTGATCCGCTGCCGCGTGTCAGCCTGCACGGCACGATGTCTGCGGTAACGGGGCTGAAGGTTCAGACTGGTAGCGCCACTACCAGCTTGGCTGGTGAACATAACGCCATTCAAACTGTCGTGGAATTTGCGCCTGCTAGCGACTACGAGACTGCTAGGATCAAGATGCTAGATGATTCCCGCAGTCGCGCAAGTCGTAACTTGATTGGTCTTTTGACGCGCGAAAATTCAGAGCTGGAAGCCTTAAGGGACGAAATTGTTCGCTGTGAGAGCATCGCCGACAAGCACCGCAATGATCCTGACCAAGAGGTCAAGGACTACTGCACCGGTCAGCTCGATCGGGCCGCCAAGCTCGCGACCCAACTGCAGAGTAAGATCAAGCAAACCCTGCAGGCGGGCTCTTTTGTCTTCCGGGGCCAGGCCACGGCGGTATCGGCGCTGGACGGCGACTTACTGGAAGCAGCCAAGAAGCTGCTCTCCGACGTGGCCGACCAAGTCTTCGACCGCTATGTCGAAGCACCAGTCCGCGCCGGCACCGATACCGCCGAAAAATTCCTGAAGGTCGCCAACCCCGCTGCCATCAGCAGCGCGCTGGACCCGCTCGGCCTGGTGCAAACTGTGGCAGGCCGCGCATCCTTCAAAACCGACCACAAGGCGATGATCAGCATCCGGGACTATATCGACAAGCGCGGTACCGTCGATGGTAAGCGCCTGCTCGACGACTTCAGCAGCGACCCGTTTGGCTGGTCGCCTGATACCACGCGCTACATCCTCGCCGCAATGCTCATGGCCGGCGAGATCAAGCTCAAGGTCTCGGGACGCGAAGTCACTGCCGCTGGGCAGCAGGCAATCGATGCCCTGAAGACCAACAACTCCTTCAAGCAGATCGGTGTCGCCTTGCGCGACGAACGCCCGTCTATCGAAACGCTCGGCCGGGCGGCGGAACGACTCACGGAGCTAGTCGGTGACATGGTCTTTCCGCTGGAACAAGAAATCAGCAAGGCGGCAGCGAAGCACTTCCCGCGCTTCCAGCACGACTACGGCTCCTTGGCCGAAAAGCTCAGCGGCCTCGGACTGGCGGGCAGTGACCGCATTCGCACCTTGAACCAGGACATTGCCGACGTTCTGTTCACCGACGCATCCGACGCCCCCCAGCGCCTGGGCGCTGAAACCTCAGCGATTTACGATAACATCAAGTGGGCGCTTGAAGTAAAGCGGGTGCTCGACAACGGGCTCGATGCCACACTTCGGGATCTTCAAGCTCATCGTCGCGACATCGAGGGCTTGCCCGACACTGGCGTGCCCGGTGAATTGCGCCGTGAACTCGCTGAAGACCTGGGCACTCTGTCCGATCGCTTGAGCAAAGAAGATTTCTACAAGCACACCGCCGACTTCAATTCGCAGCTCACCCACCTGAAGGGCCGGGTGCGCGACGCCGTCATTACCCTGTCTGAGCAGCAAAAATTGCGCTTGAAGGACGGCGTTGAGGACTTGCAGCGCATCTCCGAGTGGGAAGAGCTTACCCAGGAAGAGCGCGGCAACGCTGTGAATAGACTGGATGTCCTCACCTTAGCCGCCACCCAGGACCTGGCCGGACTTAAAAAACTACTGGCCCGCGACTACGACATCAACAGCACACTCGAAGACCTCAAGCGCTCCATTCAGCGCCAGGGCCAGGAACGTCTACGGCAGCGCATGGAGGAAGAGCGTGCCAAGACGGGTGATACAGGCCCGGCCAAGCTCACCAAGTCGATCGCGGTGCCCATGAAGATGACATCGGCGGCAGACATCGACGCGCTGATTCAGCAGCTTCACGAGATCAAGGCACAGCTCAGCCTCTATGCCGAAATCGAAGTGTCTTTTATCGTTGGTGAACAATCAGGAACGAACAGGAGCTAACGATGGAGCTGACAACTGAATCAAGGCAACACCTTGAGGGCGTCGCTGACGAGGCGCTAACGCAGCTCGACAGTATAGCGGCTGCCGCCAAGAACAAGCTTCACAATGTGCAGACAATGGGTTCACACGCATTTGCGAGTATCAACACGATGACGTCTGGTTCAGCCATCCAGAATTTGGATCAGATCAGCCAAGCAAACCGAGAGAGCTATCAGATATTGGCAACCGAACCGGCGATTTCCCGTGTGGTCGTGACAGACGAAGAAGGTGTAGAACATACCTACTACATCTGCCGCACCAGTCCGGTTTCAGGTTTCTCCAATCTGGCCAGTTACCGTGCCCCTGTCGGACGTCTAGCATCCTTGCCAATAGGGACAGAGTTCACGCTGCCAAATGGTAAAGTTGTCGAGGTATTGGAGCGCGCCCAACTCAGGCCCGCAGCGCTGGCCGACGGCTGGGACTCTCTCCACACTGTGGTGGAATCCGAGCAATTCGGCCCGTTCACCATCGAGTCACTGCGCGCGTTGTTGACTGAGATCGTTGGTGAAGAAGTCACTGAAGATCTCTTGGACCAACTGCTGGCTGAAGAGACCATCAAAGCCAACATTATCGATGGTGTGCGCCGCAGCGTCATCACCAAGATGGGGCTGCGGGATCAGCCCGTTCTCGATCAATACCAAGATGAGATTTTTCGTCTTCCTCTCGACAAACGACTGCTGATCCTGGGCCCTCCCGGCACTGGCAAGACCACGACGCTTATCCGTCGCCTGGGTCAAAAGCTCGACACCGCGTTCTTGGAAGAAGGTGAGCAACACCTGGTTGAGACGGTTGGCGCAGCACAAGGAATTTCGCACGCGAACAGCTGGCTCATGTTCACGCCCACCGAGTTGCTCAAACAGTACCTCAAAGAGGCATTCGCACGTGAAGGTGTTCCTGCCTCTGATCTGCGAATTAGAACCTGGCAGGACTACCGGCGAGAGCTGGCCAGGAACACGTTTGGCGTACTTAGAACCGCCACGGGTGGTGGTACCTTCGTACTGAAGGAAGACTTGCCCAGCTTGAGCCCAGAGGCTCTAGATCGCCCGATCCAGTGGTTTGGCAATTTTGACGCATGGCAGCGAAACACATTTGTACAGGAGCTGCACGAAGCGGCGACGCTGCTCCGGGAGGCCAAGACACCGGAAGTCCAGAACCTGGGTGAGCGTTTGCAGAACATCCTGGCGCAAGCAGACGAAGGTACATTGGCATCCATGTTCGGATATTTAGCTGTAGAGCTTCCCAAGGTGCAGGCGCTCGTCAATAGCTTGAAGGACGCGTCAGACAAGAAAATTCGACAGGTTCTGAATCTTCAACTGAACAAGGACAAAGGTTTTATTAAGAGTCTTGGGCAGTTCATTGATGGTCTGCATCAAGTTACTTCCGTGGAAACTGACGACGAGCAAGATGAAGACGAGGAAGAGCAACCCCAACTGAAGACCCCTCTGGAGAAGGTAGTCGCAGCATTCAACCAAGCGGTGCGTGCACAGGCCCGGGCTGCGGCATCCAAGCGCACAGTCAGCAAGTCTTCTCGCAACGGCAAGATTATCGAATGGCTGGCGGATCGCGGTCTGACTGACGCAGATCGGACTAATGTGGGTGCAAGTCTTCTAGTGCAGACCAATGCCCGCCGCTTTGTGAATCCTGTCAAACGCTACCTCGACGGCATTTCCAAACGTTACCGCGCGTTCCGTCGAGAACACCAGCAGCTTGGCAGTTGGTATCAAAACGAAGGTTTCGAGGCCCGCGATATCCATCCACTCGAACTGGACATTGTGCTGCTCGCAATCATGCGCGCGGCGGGCGATCTGATCAACAGGCCCAACATCCTGCGTGATATCGACAGCCCAGCCTGGTCATCGCTACAGCCCATCTTGGGGCATTACCGCAACCAGGTCTTGGTTGATGAGGCAACAGACTTTTCACCCATACAGCTCGCGTGCATGGCCGCACTGGCCCATCCACGACTGCGCTCGTTCTTCGCCTGCGGCGATTTCAACCAGCGCCTGACCACCTGGGGCGCGCGCTCCACAGACGAATTAAAGTGGGTTTTTACCGACATCGATATTAAGGAAATCACCGTCTCCTATCGCCAGAGCAAGCAACTCAACGAGCTGGCCCGCGCCATGATCAGTGCAGTGGGCGGTACCGAGCAGAACGCCAGCTTGCCGGAGCATATGGACAGCGCGGGAGTTGCGCCTGCCTTGCTGGAACATGCCGCCGATGTAGCGACGGTGGTCAGCTGGCTGGCTGATCGCATCAGTGAGATCGAGCGCTTCGTGGGCCAGTTGCCATCCACCGCCATCTTTGTGAACGCTGAAGACGACGTGGCACCTGTGGCCGATGCGCTTAACGCCGCACTGGCCGAGCACAACATTCAAGTCATCGCCTGCCGCGAGGGCCAGGCTGTTGGGCAAGAAAGCAACGTGCGCGTGTTCGACATCCAGCACATCAAGGGCCTGGAGTTCGAAGCGGTGTTTTTCGTGGGCATCGACCAGCTCGCCGCACTGCATCCAGCACTCTTCGACAAATACCTGTACGTGGGCACCACGCGTGCGGCCACTTATCTGGGTGTGACCTGCGACGGCGCTTTGCCTCCCGCCATCGAGAGCCTGCGCGCTCACTTTGGCCAGGATTGGCAAGCGCCCGGTTCACAGCAAGCAGGCACAGAACAATAGGAATCGATTGATGGCCTTCGACCAAACAACAAGAAACCGCTTGCAGCGCTTCGTCAACGACGCGCGACGTGTGCTGGAAGAGGAATTCACTCGTCAGCTGCAGAACGACTATGGCATGGACCCGAATTCGGGCACTGTGGCCGATCTGGCCAGCCTGAGGCATATCAACGACGCCCAGCGCGAAACCGCCCGCATCCTGCGCGACACCCTGGCGCACTACACCGCCAGTGGCGACATGAATGCCATGCAGGGCCTGGACCGCATCGTCCGCGAGCAGGCCTTCACCGTGCTCAACCGCCTGGCAGCTCTGCGCATGGCCGAGGCGCGTGGCTTGTTGGTCGAATCAGTGGGCAATGGCTTCCAGGCCAAGGGATTTCAACTTTACGCGCGCCTGGCCGGCACGGGGCTGGGCGAAACCGGCGACGCCTACCGCGTGTACCTGTTCAGCGTGTTCGATGAACTCGCGCAAGACCTGCCGGGCCTGTTCGACCGCAACTCACCGCAGGGCCGCCTGTTCCCGCGCGAGGCAGCGCTGCTACAAGTGCTGAGCCTGATCAACGATGCCGACATCGCCCCGCTGTGGAGCGAGGACGAAACCATCGGCTGGATCTACCAGTACTTCAACTCCAAGGAAGAGCGCAAGGCCATGCGCGATGCCAGCCAGGCGCCGCGCAACAGCCGCGAACTGGCGGTACGCAACCAGTTCTTCACGCCGCGCTACGTGGTGGAGTTTCTGGTGGACAACACCCTCGGGCGTCTCTGGTTCAACGCCACGGGCGGGGTCACCGGCCTGCGCGAGCGCTGCCAGTACCTGCTGGTGAAACCAGATGAGACGCCTCAAGCAGCGACCAAGCTGCGTGACCCGCGAACCCTGAAGCTGCTGGACCCGGCCTGCGGCTCCATGCACTTCGGCCTGTATGCCTTCGATCTGTTCGCTGAAATCTATCGCGAGGCCTGGGCCTGGGAGAAAGAACACGGCCCAGGCTCACTGGATGTTTCCACCCAGCCCCAGGCTGCGCTCAACCCCCTTTGCCAGACCTATGAGGACGAAGCAACATTCTTGCGCGACGTGCCGCGCCTGATCATCGAGCACAACATCTATGGCGTGGATATCGACCCGCGCGCCGCGCAGATCGCCTCGCTAGCGCTGTGGCTGCGGGCGCAACGTGCTTGGCACGATGCCGGTGTGAAGGCCAAAGATCGCCCGCTGATTGGGCGGGGCCATGTGGTGGCCGCAATTGCGCCTCCGGCGGAGCGTGAGTTGCGCCAACAGTTCGTGACCAACCTCGATCAGCGCGACGCCGAGTTGTTTGAGAAGACTCTGCAATTGCTCAAGGGCCTTCCGGAGCTGGGCGTGCTGCTCCAGGTCGAGCGAGAGTTGCCGAGTTTGATCCGCCAGGTCTATGTCGGCAAAGGCACTGGCCTGTTTGCCGCCCAGGAGCAAGAAAGCTGGCAGCAAGCTGAGGCACGGCTGCGCGCGGCGCTCAACGATTTCGCCCAAGCAGCGAAATCCACATATCAAGGCCGTTTGTTTGCCCAGGATGCTCTGCAGGGGCTTCGCCTCATCGACCTGTGCCGCGAAGTGTTCGATGTGGTGGTGATGAATCCGCCGTTTGGCGCCCTGGCTTCAAACACCAAGGATCAGCTCGTCAAAGCCTATCCGCGTAGCAAGAACGATTTACTTGCCATCATGGTCGAGCGTGGGTTGGAACTACTACGCCCCAGCGGCCGTATTGGCGCGATCACTTCGCGAACCTGTTTTTTTCTCTCCAGTTTTCAGAAGTGGCGTGAACAGGTGGTGCTTGGAATAGCCCGTCCAGAAGTGATGGCGGATCTGGGCTTTGGCGTGATGGACGATGCTGCCGTCGAAGCAGCAGCCTATGTGTTGGAGAAGCAAGCATGACCACCTTCCTGCGCCTGCTTATGGATAAAGACAAAGCCACTAATCTTTTGGTCAGTTGCACAACTTTGCGTGCAGGTGATGCTGATCCGCGGACATTTGAGGTAGTGCCGGAATCATTCCGAGCGGTACCTGGCGCTCCATTTGCGTATTGGGTGAGTGAGGAGGTTCGCAAAATCTTTACTCAAATCTCAGCGTTTGGGTGTGAAAAACAGACTGCTCGACAAGGTTTGGCAACTGCAGATGATTTTCGCTTTGTCCGCTTGTCTTGGGAGATACAGAGTAATCCTGCGCGCTGGTGGGGGTTCGCAAAAGGAGGAGCCTTTTCCCCGTATTACTCAGACGTCTACCTAGTCGCAAACTGGGCTCAGAACGGCGCTGTCATGAAGGCCTGGGCAGATCCTCTCTATGGAAATTCAGGTTGGTCACGAATCCTCAAAAGTACCGACTATTATGCTCGCCCCGGGCTAACCTGGCCTCGTCGTACGAATGGTTTGAGCTTTCGAGTCATGCCAGCAGGCTGCATCTTCGCAGATAAAGGCCCCGCCGCTTTTGTCGCCGATGATGATCCAGAGACGCTCTTGGCTCTTTGTTCGTTGGTCAACAGTGCAGCCTTTGGCTTGTTGGTTTCTGTGCAACTGGCTCGTGTGGAATTGGCGCAGTCGTTCGAAGTCGGGTTGATCCAGCAAACCCCTGTCCCCGACCTCAACGCTGATCAGCAAGCCACGCTCGCTGCTCTGGCTCGCCGCGCCTGGTCACTGAAACGCAAACTGGACACGATCGAAGAAACTTCCCACGCCTTCGCGCTGCCTGCCGCATTGCGCGCTCGCCTGGGAGATTACAACCCGCCCACCATCGAGGCAGAGCTGGCACGCATCCAATCAGAGATCGACAACATCGCCTTTGACCTTTATGGCTTCAACGAGGCCGACCGTGCTGCCGTGCAAGGCAACCAAGGTGTAGCCAACGATGGCGATGCCGAGGGCAGCGCAGATGATGAAGGCGACGATGAAGACAGTGCTGCACCCATCGACCACACGGCCGGCCTATTGAGCTGGGCAGTTAGTGTGGCATTTGGTCGATTCGACTGGCGCCTGGCCACGGGTGAGCGCGCGGCGCCCGCCGAGCCGAAACCCTTTGATCCGCTGCCCGCCAAGAGCTCCGGCATGTTGCAGGACGGTGCCGAACCCTTCCATGTGCACGAGGGCGTTCTGGTTGACGACCAAGGTCACCCGCATGACCTTGCACGTCTGATCGAGGAAGTTTTGGCTGGCGTGGAGATCGCAGTGCCTGACGACGTTCGTCGTTGGCTGCAGCGGGAGTTCTTCGCTTTCCACTTGCAGCGTTATTCCAAGAGCCGGCGCAAAGCGCCCATCTACTGGCCGCTTTCTACTACCTCCGGGAGCTATACGCTGTGGGTCTACTACCCCAGCCTCACCAGCCAAACTTTGTACACCGCCATCAACGACTTCATTGAGCCTAAGCTCAAACAAGTCGGCGGCGATGTGACGGTGCTGCGCAATAAGGGTTCTGCCCGCACGCGTGACGACGAGAAGCAGTTCGAGGCGCTGCAAGCCTTCGAGTTGGAACTGATCGAGCTGCGCGACACCCTGCGCAAGCTGGCACCCACCCACAAGCCCAACCACGACGACGGCGTGCAGATCAGCGCCGCGCCGCTGTGGCCGCTGTTCCGGCACAAGCCCTGGCAGAAGGTGCTCAAAGACACCTGGACCAAGCTGGAAAAAGGCGACTACGACTGGGCGCACCTGGCCATGAACTACTGGCCCGAGCGAGCGCGCGCGAAGTGCAAGACCGACAAGTCTCTGGCCATCGCGCATGGGTTGGAGGATCTCTACGTCGAGCCCGCGGCCCAGCCGAAAAAGGCACGCGGCAAAAAAAATCCGGAGATACCCTATGAGTAAAGAAGCAAAGTCGAGTCAGCGCGGCATACCGCGTATCGAATCGATTAGGGTTGAGAACTATCGCGCCTTGCGCAAGGTAGAGCTCGATAACTTGACTCCAATGACCGTGCTGCTCGGGCCGAACGGCAGCGGCAAGTCGACTGTGTTCGATGTGTTCAATTTCCTTTCCGAGTGCTTTCAATTTGGCTTGCGACACGCATGGGACAGACGTGGCCGAGGCAAGGAGCTGAAAACGCGGGGGGCATCTGGCCCCATCATTTTTGAGCTGAAGTATCGAGAAAAGCCGAAAACACCCATCATCACATATCATTTGGCGATCGATGAAGGCAGCAAAGGGCCCGAAGTGGTTGAAGAGTGGCTGCAATGGCGTCGAGGTACCCGAGGCCAGCCGTTTCGGTTTCTGGAGTTTCGTCGTGGCATCGGCAAGGCGGTGAGCGGTGAAGCGCCGGATGAAGACGATAAACGTGTCGAAACCAACCTGCGTTCACCGGATCTGATAGCGGTGAATACCTTGGGACAATTCACTGAGCATCCCCGTGTTGCGGCTTTGCGTGAGTTTATAACGGATTGGTATGTGTCCTATCTCTCCATTGATTCCACACGCAATCAGCCAGAAGCTGGCCCACAGGAGCGACTGAGCAAGGGCGGCGAGAATTTACCTAATGTTATTCAGTATCTGAAAGAACAACATGCCGAACGTTTGGAGCAGATTTTTTCAGTGCTGCGCACTCGCATTCCGCGACTGGAGCGTGTGGAGGCCGAGCCCATGCCGGATGGCCGTCTGTTGTTGCAAATCAAGGATGCGCCCTTTGAGCAGCCGGTGCTGTCCAAGTTTGCCTCTGATGGCACGATGAAAATGCTGGCTTATTTGACGGTTCTCTACGATCCGGAGCCACCACGTTTTATTGGTATTGAGGAACCAGAAAACTTTTTGCATCCACGTTTGCTGCCAGAACTGGCCGATGAATGCCGGGCTGCATCTGAACGTTCCCAGTTGCTGATTACCAGCCATTCTCCATTCCTTTTGAATGCTATGCGTGCAGAAGAAGTTCGCGTGCTGTATCGCGATGAACAGGGCTTTACCCAAGCTGTGCGCGCCAGCGACATTCGAGGCATTCCCGAGTTCATCAAAGCCGGTGCCAGCTTAGGACATTTGTGGATGGAGGGACATTTTGGTTTGGGCGATCCATTGGTGAATCAGGGCGCTCCACGTACTTCCAAGAAGGGGCGTGGCTGATGCTGGAAAAGCTCATTGTGTTCGTCGAGGAATACTCAATGGAGGCGGCACTGGAACAATTGTTGCCCAAGCTGCTGGGGGATGTTGAGTTTCAGATTATTCGTTTTCAGTGTAAGGATGATTTGCTCAAACAAGCGCCTGAGCGTTTAAGGGGCTATGCATCCTGGTTACCTGATTCATGGCGCATTCTGGTTTTGGTGGATCGTGACGATGACGATTGCCTGTTGCTGAAAGCAACCTTGGAGAAGATGGCGGTAGCAGCTAGATTGCTGACAAAAACTGCTGCAGGCAATGGCCAACTGTTTCAGGTAGTCAATCGGATTGCCATAGAAGAGCTAGAGGCATGGTTCTTCGGCGACTGGCAGGCGGTTCGAGCTGCGTATCCTCGTGTGCCGACAACCATTCCAAATAAGGCAGCCTTTCGTGATCCAGATGCCGTGGCTGGGGGAACTTGGGAAGCATTGGAGCGAGTCATGAAGAAAGCCGGCTATTTCAGTACTGGGCTCCGTAAATTGGAATTGGCTAGGTCTGTTGCCATACACATGGACCCAGCACGAAATGGTTCGCGTAGTTTTCAAGCATTCATAGGCGCTATCACGGCAGCTCTTGCCTGAGGGAATTTCATGAGTATTGCTGAGTTCATTCGTGAAAGTGTGCTGCGGCCGCGCCTCAAACAGGCAGGCTGCTTAGTGGTCTACGACGTTGAAAAGCGCTATCGCGAGCAGTGTTTTGACTTGTCAGCCGACAAGATTCGGGTAGTAGATGCGTCTGAAAGCAGCATTGAAAGCCGCGAGGCGGCACTGTTGGCACTGCGCGAGGTGGGTCAACCCAAAACACCACTGGAAGGCGTGTTGATCTATGTGCCCGCTAAGCGTCCAGAAACCGACGAACAGAAGCAGGCTGACCCTTTCGCACTGTACGCAGAGTGCGGCGCGGTGTTTCCGCGAGACGACGGCGACGAATACTTGAGTCTATGTTTGCGTGCCAGGCCCGACCACGCTACTGAGATCCGTCAGGTATTTGCGGGATCATCTGGTGGGCCTACCTTTGCAGTGATCGACACTATTGGCGGCGGCGTGAGTTGGCCCCAGCTGCGAGCAACTTTGCGGGTGGAGTCTGGCCGCGAGATTTTGGCGGCGCTTTTGGCGCCCAGTTCCAGCCAAACCGAAGCGCTCAAGGGACAAGAGGGCTGGGTGCAAGAGGCTCGTGACTTCTTTCGCGCCACTTTGGGTATGAGCGTGAAGACCCGCGGCAAAACGTGGTCCGCCTTGGCGGATGAGCTGTGGCGCTACGTGCTATTCAGTGAATTTGTGTTTGATCTGCCGGTAGCACTACCTGAGTCCTTGAAAGGGGTGCCGCATGCACCGATGGAGGCCAAGCCAATTGTAGAGGATGTTTGCGACCGTCTGCGCAACGACCCGAAGACGCGTGCGGCTTATATCGATCGAGCCGAATCTATCGAAATTGAACTTAATTTGACTGATCTGTGCGGCGCGATTGAAGACCTTGGTGAGCGGGACACCTTCCCTTTCGAAGAGCGTACCTTCTTGCGCACTGCTATCAAAGGGATCGTAACAGGGGATACCGATGCAACACGTCGTGTGCTGACCCGCCATAAGAGTTCGGTGTGGTTGGGCAAGGGTGAAAGTCAGGCGCAGTGGGAGCTGGTGCGGACGGGCTTGAGTTTGGTTGAAGCCTGCGACGATTTTGAACGTCAGTTGCCGGAGCACGCGCGCTCTCAGGCAGAATTGATTGATTTCTACCTGGGCAGCCTGCGAGAAGCAGATCGCCTTCAGCGCGAGTTTGAGCAAGCTGCAGGCGATTTCCTTGACCAGCACGGTTTGATGCACGATGTGATCAGTCAAGCGCGTGGCCGTTATCGACGCCTGGCCGAAAAGGTCCAGGGTGTATTCGTAAAACATGTCGAGACTGCAGGTTGGCCTCCGACCGGACGCTTGGCCAATGCCGATGCCTTTGATCGGCTGGTGGCGGATCGCCTCAAGGAGAGCGGTCGCAAAGTGGCCTACTTGATGGTGGATGCCTTGCGCTACGAACTGGGTGTAGCCCTGGAAAAGCTGCTGGAAGAGGACGGGCCCGTCGAGCTGCAAGCGGCCTACGCGCAGCTTCCATCCATTACCTTAGTTGGCATGGCCAGCTTGCTACCTGGCGCACGTACGGGTTTGACGCTGGCATTGGAGAACGACTCGCTCGTTCCCAAACTGGCTGGGGTGCCGGTGAGCAATGTCACACAGCGCATGAATGTGCTGGCGAAGCGCTACGGAGACCGCTTCGCTGAAATGCCGCTCAACGATTTTGTGCGCGGCAAGCCGAAAATCGTGGAGACTGTGGATCTGCTAGTGCTGCGTTCCACGGAAATCGATAGTCAGCTGGAAAGCAATCCTGAGACTACGTTGGGGCTGATCCCAAACACACTCAAGCTGATCCGTGTGGCATTGCACAAGCTGCGCGGTATGGGTTTCAAGGAGGCGGTTATCGTCACCGATCACGGCTTCTTCCTCAACGCGCAAGCTGAGGCTGGCGATGTATGCGTGAAGCCCCAGGGCAAATGGCCCGTGAATGCACATGATCGCATGATGTTGGGCGACGGCTCGGCAGATGCTCACAGCTTGGTCGTTAGTGCAGAGAAGGTTGGCATTCGTGGCGATTTTTCCCAAGTGGCGCTACCCCGCAGTATGGCGCCCTATCGCTCGGGTCATCTGTATTTCCACGGAGGGGCGTCCTTGGCAGAGTCCGTTGTACCCGTCCTTGTGGCGCGTCTGGATACCGCCGCTCATGCGGAACTGCGCAAGGTGTTGGTGGAGCTAAGTTACAAGAATGGTGCCAAACGAATCACAACGTTTATGCCCGTCATTGAAGTGTCGCTCACGTCTGACGACATGTTCTCACAAGACATGAGCGTGGAGATCCTGCTGGAAGCCCAGGACAGCAAGGGCAATGTAGTGGGTGAGCCACGCCCAGGTGGGGAGGTTAATCCCGCGACGAGAACTGTCACTCTGATGCCAGGACAGCGTAAGCAGATCGCACTGAGAATGGATGATGAGTTCAGAGGCAAGTTTGCTGTCAAAGCGCTTAATCCAACTACCCTGGCTGCCTACAGCAATCTGGCGCTTGAAACCGACTATACGGAATGAACCCTATGGACGAGCTAGACCAAAAACTAAACGCCACTTTCGACGGGAAAGTTCTTCGTAAGGACTTACTGCATCGCATCAAGAAAGGCACTAACGTCCCGACGTTCGTCCTGGAGTTTCTGCTCGCCAAGTATTGTGCCAGCAATGATCAGGCCGAAATGGATGCTGGAATGGAGGCAGTGCTCTCGTCGCTGCAGGAAAACTACGTTCGGCCAGACGAAGCCAACGCAGCACAGTCAAGGGTGGCCACCAAGGGTAAGCATCGATTTATCGACAAGGTTCACGTTCGTTACGTCGAGAAAGAGAAGCGGCATTGGGCATCACTGGAAAACTTCAACTCGCAGCGCATCGCCATTGGTGAGAAATTCTATCGTGACAACGACAGGCTGCTGGAAGGCGGCATTTGGGCGGAAGTTACCCTGGCGCACAATGACATAGATGAGGATGACTACGCGTTTTCCATTGAGGATTTGCGTCCGATTCAACTGACACGCTTCGACTTCGACCGTTACGCTGAGGGGCGAGCAGCTTTCACTCGTGATGAGTGGATTGCGGCGGTTCTACGTTCAGTGGGCTTAGAGCCTGGCAAACTCTCAAAGCGGGTTCAGATGCATTTCATCGCCAGGTTGGCGGCTCTGGTGGAACCCAATTACAACTACATTGAGCTGGGCCCCCGTGGTACCGGCAAGTCCTACTTCTTCAGCGAGTTTTCACCCTACGCCACCTTGATATCGGGCGGCCAGGCAACCAAGGCCACGCTGTTCTACAACAACGCGCGCCGTAAGGTGGGTTTGGTCGGCTTTTGGGACACGGTCGCTTTTGACGAGGTCGGTGGAATCAAGGTGCGTGATCCGGACACAATCCAGATCATGAAAGACTTCATGGCCAATGGGCGCTTTTCGCGCGGGGCTGAGGTCATCGCCGATGCCAGCTTGAGCTTCGTTGGCAACATTGATGTGTCCGTGCAGCAGGTGGTGAACTCCAACGAGCACGACTTATTTCAACCATTGCCGCCCGAACTGGATCTCGCTGTGATGGATCGATTCGCTGCGTACATTCCGGGCTGGGAAATGCCCAAGAACAGTAGTGATTTCCTGACGAGTAATTACGGATTCATCACCGACTACTTGGCAGAGGCCTTCCACTACCAGTTCAAGCACACGAACCGGTATGAGGAAGTCAGCAAGCGAATTCGACTCGGCAAGGCCATCGAAGGGCGCGACGAAAAAGGCATCAAAAAGACTGTCTGTGCGTTCTTGAAGATCTTGCACCCGAACGGGCCGCCGACCGACGACGAGTTCGAAGAATACGTGGCCTACGCGACCGAGTGCCGCCGCCGCGTCAAGGAGCAGATGAACAAGCGCAAACCGGATGACGAGTTTGCGCGCATCAATCTGTCCTACTTCAAGGCCAGCGGTGAAGAGGTCGTGGTTTTCTGCCCAGAGTCTAGGAATGCGCCTGCAACGCAAGAGCCTGCTCGTCGCCGCTTGATTCAAGTGGATAGTCAGCCCAGCGGGAAAGTCGAAGTGCTGTCTGCTGCACAGCCGGCGCCAGCTGTTGCAGAGAAATCTTCTGTGGTGTCGACAGCGATTGTTCCGCCGCCAGCAGCGGTTGAGTCGTCATCGGTGGAGCTCAAGGAACAGCACTTCACTATCCTCTATGGAGACACCGGGTACAGCTATGAGTCGATCCTCGGCCCCTACCTGCAAGGTGCGAAGACCGTCGTCATCGAGGACCCGTACATCCGAATGCAGCACCAGATTCAAAACTTCGTTCGTTTCTGCGAAACAGTATTGAAGGCTGGGGCTGTGAAGAAGATCAGTCTAATTACTGGGTACGACGACAAGACTCAGCTTGTCGACATTGCTGAGAAACTGGACGAGCTGAAACAGAGTCTGCTGGAATTGGATGTCGAGCTAGAGGTGAAGCTCAACCCGAACATCCATGATCGGGAAATTCGCTTGGATAACGGATGGATCATCAAGATCGGCCGCGGCCTCGACTTCTATCAAAAGCCTAGTGGTTGGTTTGAGGTGGGCGCGCACGACCTAATTCTTCGCAAGTGTTTAGAAACAAAAGTGGATATCTTTCGCGCTTGACAACTTAAATGTGGTCTCTTAGTCCAAGAAGGCAATCTTGAGGTCATAAACAAGCTGAGCCCAGTCCCTGTGGCGCTGGATGGGATACAGCGCAGTGACTCTAATGCTGTGTCGAGCTCGCTCAAAAAATGCATGGCATTTGCTATTGGCGCTCATAAGGGATCATGTTTTGCTTTGGTGTTCAAATATCACCAGGGTACTCCCCGCCATAAGGCGCAATATAGTTCACGCAATTGATAATCTGCCTGACATCTTCCAATGCGCGATGGGTTACGGGCGTAAGATTGAATCGTCTGAGGTAGGCGCCCTCCTGGGTGGGTGGAAGCAAAAGCAACACATCCTGAATCTTGAAAGCTTGCTCGATAGAAGCAGCGCGAAATAGTTCTGCTATCCAGCGTCTATCGTAGGGAGGCGCATCGGTGTAAACCGTCATTCCGTTTAGCGATGCATTGAGCCTTGATGCAGCTTCAACAATAGAGATGCCGCAGGATGCAAGCGTTTCTCTCGATATGTGATGAATATGGTCTTCCGCGTAGGTGTCCCAATACAGCCAGGATGGTGCGGGCTTAATCAGAAAACTGTCAAATTTCGTTGGATTAAATCGATGTTGCCAAGCCACTTCGATGGGATAGCTGTCTGGAGCCAAACCGCTTGCCTCAACGTCCAAAATTATCATGGTGATAGTCCTTCAGTTTAGAAAGAGTTGCCTGGCTCAAGGAAACAGACGGCAAGCCCAGTTTTATAAACGATCAGGCGACAACTGTCCTGACACCGGGGACATGCACTTACCGTTAGATCATGCCCTGATGTGTATTATAATTCACAAAAAACCCATATATATCATAGCTTTACACGCTCATTAAATTGAGTATACTCAGACATGCCTTTCGCGCAAATGAGAAGTTTCCGGTCGTGGACGGAGAAGTAAGCTCCATGAAGGAGAGTAGGATTGGGACATTGTGTGCCTTTTAAAACGCGGAACCCCTTTGCCCCAGCGGTGAGATAAAAAGGCAGTGTTTTGGCTGGAGGTTTGGGGCTTGCCTGGACGAAACAGCGTCGCCTGCGAGCACAGCAATGGTTGCTCAACGATGAGAGTCGCCCTGATCGTAACGCAAGAGGTTAAATAGATGAGAGTTGTTGTCTATAGCGACCTGCACAACGGGTTTTCTGAGTTCAGTCCGCCTGCCGTTGATGTCGACCTGGTCATTCTCGCAGGTGATATCCATGCCAATACCAAAGGCGTCGATTGGGCTGCAAAGCATTTCCCTGACACCCGGGGCTCTACGTCCCGGGCAAGCACGAACACTACAAAACCGCCTACCCCAGGAATCTGGGCAAGATAATGACGTCAGATAACTGGCGTCGATCGCGAAGAGGTTTTTAAGTGGAATCTGAAAAAATAACGAGGTATCCAGGTGGACAGAAGACTATCGAGAAAATTGTGTGAAGATTTTTCTGAGCTACTAGCATGCAGACAGAGTGGCGATGATCGCATGCCATTTCGCATGTTTGGATTCGAGACTGACTCGGGATGGTTTCCTGTCATCTATCGAACATTGCAGCAGCTAAGCAATATCCAGAAGAGAACTGGTGAAAAAATTATTATAAACCAAATCAAAGAGAAGTTCGGCACACTGAGTATTTATTTGGTTGGAAGTGAATCAGTCCAAACAGTCTGTGAACAGGCAATGGAGCAGAGTGTTCATGTTTGCGAGGTCTGCGGCCGTCCAGGCACACTCAGAACCGATGGCTGGTTTAAAGTGCGCTGCGACGACCACGTGATTAACGGGCGTTATGACCTGGAGCACTTCATTCTGGAAATGCTGGAAGCCGTGGATTCGCCGACTGGTTCTGCACCCAGTGAATAAAGACAGTCACCAACAGAATGTCGATCATCACAGGCGTTTGACCGGCGAACCTGCGGCTCCCGAAAGGGCGGGGGTTAGGGGGTTATCGAGGTCACTTGGCTGACTGTTTGTCTTCCATGTTTGGTTTAGCGCATCGATTTTTTAAGGAACCCATTCTTCTCAATTCGAAATGCGGACACGATGCGTTTAGCCTGGAATATCTCCGGATATATAGAACAATGAACCAGTTTGTATTCAGCCTGCGCTCAATATTTCGCTTGCTCCAATGGATACCAGTTTCCTGGTGCTCTGCACCGGTGTGATTTTAAAATCCGTGGTGAGTTGAGGGTGGTCGATCAGATCATGAAATACGGCAGCATCAGGTACGCTTGGATCTAACCACTGCTCCACCAACCCACGGTGTGCCGGCAGAAAGAGCGGGCAGGCCTTGTCATGATATCGCGACAATCCGGGATGCGGGTTACAGGTGATGATGGCGAAGCCGGTTACGGGCCCAACATCAGTTTCATAGCGACGAAAGACGCCACCCAACAGAAAGGCTGAACTGGATTCCAGCAGAAAGGAGTGTTTCGCCTTGCCCTCACCAATGGATTCGCCAAATGCCGTGCCTGGGACAATGCAGCGGCTGGTTTTGATGGGTTCACGCCAAAGCTTGCCATCCAGATGGCGCGCATTGAAGGTGGCGTATCGGTGGTTCGGCTTGCCGTCATTGCCAATCAGAAACCACCAGGCCGCCGTGACCGCTGTTGGGCAGGGGGCGGCGACCACAATATCGACCTGGCTGCCGGGGTAGAAGTCGCCGCCTTGAAGAAACAGGTCATCCATGCCGAGATCCTTCATTAGCTCGGTCACAGCGGGAGTGTTCGGGGTTCGGCGGATAAACCCGCACATATCGCATGCCTCCTGGGTCGCTGTCCCGGAAAGACCCTTGATTGATCCGGCATTGGCGCCCATAATTTATACTGTACAAATATACAGGTTAAATTATGATCCGCATAGAGCCGCTCTCCATCGCCATCCCTGCTGACCGCTTACTGATTCCGCTGTACTTGTCGTCGGTGCCGGCGGGTTTTCCCAGTCCCGCCGATGACTATATGGATCGGGAACTGGATCTTCTGGAACTGCTGGTCAGACATCCGGCTGCCACGTTTTTCTGCCGGGTTACGGGCGACTCGATGCTGGGTGCGGGCATTCACGACGGCGACATATTGATTGTGGATCGCGCCGTTAAACCCGTCCATGGGGATGTAGTGGTGGCTGCGGTGGCGGGGGAGCTCACCTGTAAGTATCTCGATTTGCATCACCGTCGCCTGATGCCGGCCAACGAGACCTATACCCCTATCGAAATCGCCGAAGGGTCGGACCTGATCATCGAAGGCGTTGTGGTGAATTCCATTCGCTGCCATCGCGGCTGAATGTCATTTTTGCCCTGGTTGATTGCAATAGCTTTTACGCAAGCTGTGAACAGGTGTTTCGGCCTGATTTGCGCGGCAAGCCAGTGGTGGTATTGAGTAACAACGATGGATTCATCGTCTCCCGAACCCGCGAGGCAAAGGCGCTGGGAATTCCCGATCTGGCAGCCTATTTCCAGGTTGAAGATCTGCTCAGAAAGCATGACGTTGCCGTGTTTTCCAGTAATTATCCGTTGTACGGTGACCTCTCTGCCCGCGTGATGACAACATTGAAATCATTCAGTCCGAATGTCGAGGTCTACAGCATCGATGAAATGTTTCTGGATCTGGATGGAATCAGGACAGATCTTTCAACGATTGGGCATGACATTAAAGACACCCTATGGAGCCACATCCGGATTCCCGTCGGTGTGGGAATTGCGCCGACCAAGGTGCTTTCAAAATTGGCGAATCGGGCGGCGAAAGCCATTCCGAAAGCCAATGGTGTGTGCGTGCTGGATTCACCCTTCAAGCAACAGTGGCTGATGCAACGCATGCCCGTCATAAAGGTCTGGGGTATTGCCAAACGATTGGCAATCCGGCTGGAAGCAATGAACATCAAAACTGCTTGGGATCTGGCGAATGCCAATCCCAAGATCGTTCGCCGTTGTACCAGTGTTTGTGTGGAGCGCATAATCCAGGAACTGAATGGCATACCTTGTCTGGAACTGGAGGACGAACCCGGTGCCAAAAAGCAGATCTATTGCACGCGCTCGTTTGAGCACAAGACCACAGATTTACAGCCCATCCTGAATGCGATCAGTCTCTATGCTGCGCGGGCAGCCGAAAAGCTTCGGCAGCAAAGTCACCTGGTGCGGACGATTCACGTCTTTCTGCACACGTCGCCGTTCGCGCCTGGTTACTTTGACAAGGCGATCACCGTGCAACTGCCTTATCCGACCGATGACACTCGCATCATCACACAACAGGCAAAAAGCGCCATTGCAGCCCTCTATCAGCCGGGCCACTTATTCGTGAAGGCGGGCATCGGACTGATTGAGTTGCTGGATAAGAAATTCCACCAACATGATTTTTGGCAACAACCCCAGTCGGCTGGCAATAATTCGCTTATGCAGGTTGTCGATAGAATCAATCAGCGTCATGGAAAAGGAAAAATATTTTTAGCGGCCCAAGGCATGAGTACGCCATGGGCGATGAGGCAATGTCATCGATCACCGGAATACACAACGAAGTGGACTGACATTCCTTGCGTGTCAGCCTGAAAATATCGTGTGGTGTTCTTTTTCTGCCTTCGCAATTTGCAGCTAAATTGTGTTCTCCCACTCCTGGTCCGTTCGATACAAAGAGCGTGGCTACCAAAATTACATCGCGCTCGCGATGCATGAATCAGTTGTTCATATCGGGCTGATGGAGCGCAATCTTCAATTTCACCGCATTTCGTGAATACCTGGCCCGCTTCCCAATGCGCCCCACTTCTTCGTTGCTTGATCAATGACGTCGATTGACGTACATTAAATCTATAAGATACTGATATTTATAGTAAAAATGTATATTTTTATTTACAGTCGGCCGCCTCGAAGCTGTAAGTCCATGATCGTCATCCAGATAGTGTGCTGGACTGTTTCCTGGCTTGGGCAAGGGTGATGCCCCACCGTAATAAACGGATGAAAGGGTTCTTATGACACTGGATGAAGTTCTTGCAAAGGTTGGTGGAGAACCCATTCGCTGCGACTTTGGATGTTCACCTGACAATGCCCACCTCAAAATTCAGGAGGCTCTAAAGAAGTATCCTGAAAAACCCTATTGCGTCGTTGAAAATTGGGTTTGGGTAGAGCTGACAGGGCGTGTGATAGTGAATGGCCATGTTAGCGACAGGATTGTTTTTCAGTCTTTTTTGTTGGCGGGATCGATAATCGAGGATTCGCAAGGAAGAAATTTCAAGCTTCTTCGAACATCAAATAACACCGATTTCTTCGGAGAATGCATCTTTGTGACTCTCAATACCAGCTACGTGCTCACTGGATCTGGATTCAGAGTACGTCTCGGCGATGAAGATTTGTCGTCGTCGCTACATTAATACTGTAGTGGCACTGGGATGACGGTACTGGATAAGGTTCGTGCCCGGATTCTGCGACTGGAAAAGGCCAGGCCATTTCCTGGGAGGATTCTCTATTTGCTGGGAAGTAAATCTGCTGTTGAAGTGGGTCAGCTTTCAGTCGGTGTTTGTTGACACTGTCAACCGATCCATTCGAACGCTGATACAGGACGGCACTATTGAGCGCGTGTGGATTGGATATTAAGCCCGCCTTGAAAACGTCCCCCAACTTTTGTAACCGTCCGGTAAATCCCATCTTTTCAGCTGCTGCGAACCAGCTACTGTAGTGTCCACCTATTTTTAAGTGGACACTTATTATGAGTACATCAAGACACGATAAACCCAAAGCCAAGCGTCGACG
>JABLXQ010000054.1 GCA_013178375.1 Gammaproteobacteria bacterium | reverse complement strand
TGCCTGGCCCATGGTGTATGCCAGTGCGTTTTCCGGTTTGTACACGGCGCTGATCATCACGCTGCTGGCGTTGTTCCTGCGGCCGGTGGGATTTGATTACCGCTCGAAAATGGAGTCCGCCCGCTGGCGCAACAACTGGGACTGGGCGTTGTTCGCCGGATCGGTGGTACCGCCGGTGATTTTTGGCGTGGCATTCGGCAATCTGTTTCTGGGGCTGCCGTTTGATCTGGATGAATATCTGCGGCCATCGTATCAGGGCGGATTGTTCGGCCTGCTCACGCCGTTCCCATTACTGTGCGGTGTGCTGAGCCTGGCCATGCTGGTGATGCATGGCAGTGTCTGGCTGGGGATGAAGTGCGAAGGCGATTTGCGCCGGCGTGCCAATAAAACGTCCGCGTGGACCGCAACGTTGACGTCGATCCTGTTCGGCATCGGCGGCCTTTGGATTTTGTACGGCATTGACGGCATGACAATCCTGACCATGAGCGATCCCAATGGCGTCGCCAATCCGTTGGCGAAAACCGTGCAGGTGGCGTCGGGCGCGTGGCTGCAGAATTTTGCAGATTATCCGGTGCTGGTGGCGGCACCGCTGCTGGGGCTTGGTCTGCCTTTCATTACCGCGATCCTTGCCAGCCGCCAGCGCGAGGGCACCGCTTTTTTCAGCAGCAGTCTGGCGGTGGCCTGCATCATCGCCACGGCGGGTATTGCGTTGTTTCCATTCGTGCTGCCGTCCAGCCTGAATCCCCATCACAGCCTGACCATGTGGGACGCCACCTCCAGCGCGCTGACCCTGAACATCATGCTGCTGGTTGCCTGTGTGTTCGTGCCGGCGGTACTGGGTTACACGCTCTGGAGTTACGCGAAGATGTGGGGCCGCATCAGCACCGATCACATCGCGCAGCATTCCCATTCTCTTTACTGATCCTGCGACCGAAAGGAGAAACAAATTATGTGGTATTTCACCTGGATTCTGGGCGTGTTGCTGGCCTGCGCGTTCGGCATCGTGAACGTGCTGTGGCTGGAAGTGACGGAAAATCTGGACCGGCCCCATCTGGACGATTGAAGGCAGGTGTCGCGAAGCGGCTACTTGAGCTGTTCCAGCTCCACCTGCAATGTATCCTTCGCGTTGGATACCCAGGCCATGCCGTCCTGGATCGTGCACTGCAGCTGCATGGTACGTTCGCACATCGCCGCCAACTGATCGCTGAAGGCTTTGCTGACACCGAATACCGACAGGTTGTCGAAGCGCTCCAGATCCTTCTGGTTCTGCTGCCACCAGACCGGCACGGCGCGGCTGCCGTAAGCGTAGATGATCACGCGGTCGGCACGGTGGCAGGCTTTGCGCACGCGCTTTTCATCCGGCGTGCCCACTTCGATCCACAGGGTCACGTGATCGGTCAGATCCTTTTCCCACAGCGCGGCCTCTTCCTCATTGCCCAGGCCCTTGCCAAACTCCAGCCGCTCGCTGGCGTGCAGCATGAAGGCCAGCAGCCGCAGCATCAGCCGCTCTTCGGTTTCGGAGGGATGTTGCGCCAGCGTGAGGGAATGGGTGGCGTAATAATTGGCGTCCATGTTGGAGATCTGGACATCCGCTTTGAATATGGTGGATTTCAGGGCCATGGCGACTGTGCAGCTGGTGGTGGAAAATCCTGCGCAGTATGCGCTGAACGGCCACCGTCATAAAGGGTTTATTGTCCGCCCGCGATGGATTCCACCCGGGCTGTTGGAAACACCATATTGAAATCGGTCACGCGAAGGCAGGCAACAACCTGGCCCTGGCTGATATCGGGAAATAATTCCGGATTGCAACGGACGTCCAGCAACTGCGCCGGTTTGATATGGCCGCTGCTGGACGGTGCATACAGAAATTGCTGCCCTCCAAGGTGCTGCCCCAGCGTGCGCAGCTTCTCCGGCACCATGGCCGTGGTGATGGGAATGCGAAAACAGCGCCGCGTGCGCAGAGTCAGTTCCGCGATCAGGGTGCCCTCGTCGGTCGTCAGCCGGATGTTGTCCTGCTCCGCTCCATAGTCGACGGCGAAATTGCAGCGGTTTTTGGGAATGCCCCAGTTGTTGCGGCCATTCACCACCGAATCCCAGGTGGACACATAAATCCGCGTGATCGACAGGTTCCGGCTCTGGCTGAAGCGGAAACTGCCGGGAATGTACAGCAGCTCGTAATAGGGGCCGGCATCCGACGCGCTGTAATCCACGAACATCACATAGGCCAGATTGCCTTTGCGGGAATCTTGCAGGGAATCGGGAATGAACGACCGGTTATCCAGCAGTTCGCCCGGCATCCGCAACGCCAGAACGTAGCCGCTGCCCTTGAGTTTCCAGGGGGCTGGGGCCAGGGGGACGTCGGGTGCGGATTGCAGCAGGGGCATGGGGTTCACCGGAAAACGTGGCAGATGGATGAGCGGTCACGCGGTGCATGATAACGCCGAAAAATTCGAAAGTCAGCGCAGGGTACTGGATCGCAATGGGAACAAGGGTGTCACCTCGTGTTTGAATAATTGTCTGCCAGCTGATACAAAATGCCCGGACCCAATCCGGGCATTTTGTATCAGCTTGTCAACGTTCGAGAAGGATTCGTCATGGATCAACCTTCGCTTGCCCAATGGCTCCACCAGTCCTTTGCCGACCTTCACCTGGAAAACGATGAAAAGATAGCACTGCGGAACATCGCCCTCCCGTTGTCACCGGAACTGCGCCGTTTTGCCCGCAACCGCGCTTTCGACCTGGTGCAGCAGGCGCTGGCGACAGCTGACACCGATGCCCCCACAGCCTTGCGCTGGCTGGAGCAGGTGATCAGGACACTGGATGCAACCGCGCCGGAACCCGTTCGCAGTCAGGCCCATTTCAGTCCGGGCAATGCCTGTCGCAACGCGATTGTGGATTGCCTGCATCAGGCGCAGCAGTCAGTGGATATCTGCGTATTCACACTTTCCGACGATCGCATCTCGGACGCCGTATTGAAAACCCATCGCCGTGGCATCCGTGTGCGCATCATAAGCGACAATGATAAATGCAACGATGAAGGTAGCGATGTTGATCTTCTGCGGCGTCAGGGCGTGCCGGTGCGGATTGATAACACGCCTTATCACATGCATCACAAATTCGCGTTGTTTGACGGGGAATTGCTGCTGAATGGCAGTTTCAACTGGACGCGCAGCGCATCGGAACTGAATGAAGAAAATATTCTGCTGACATCCGATGCGGGCCTGGTGAAGGCATTTGCGCGGCAGTTCGGGGAGATGTGGGAGCGCTTCGCCTGAAGGCTCCCTTTGTGTTTACAGATCCGTGGCGTTTACAGATCCGCCGCAATCTCCAGCTCGCGAATGCCGTTTTCGATATAGGTCAGCAGCTTCTGCATCGACGGCAGGGTGCGCCGGCAGGCGGTGAGGCCGAACTCCAGGTGATCCACATAGCTGAGCAAGGTAATGTTCAGCGCGATGCGGTCGATGGGAATGGACACCGGGTACATGCCTTCCATTTTCGCGCCGTTCCAGAACAGCGTTTTTTTCGGTCCCGGCACGTTGGAGATCACCACGTTGAACGGTGCCCACTGCGGCAGCAGCCCGGTCAGCATGTTGAAACCGGCAGGCGCCATCATCAGCGCGGTGTAGTTCAGCATCTGCTCCGGCGACATCCCCTTGAAGCGGTCCTTGGCATCCTTGATCGACGCCTTGATGATCTCGATCCGGGTGGCGGGGTCGGCCACGTGGGTGCCCAGATTGGCCAGGATCATGGCGATCTGGTTGCCGCTGTCGCTATCGTCGCGGCGGATGGACATGGGTACCATCGCTATCAGCGGCTTGTCCGGCAGGGCATGCTGGCTGATCAGGTAATCCCGCAGCGCGCTGCCGCAGACGGCCAGAACAATGTCGTTCATCGTGCAATGAAACGCCTTTGCCACCTTCTTGAAGCGCTCCGACGGCCAGGACTGTGCGGCAAAACGGCGTGATCCGGTGATAGGCTCGTTCAGGATGCTGTGGGGCGCCTGGAAAATCGAAACATAATCCGACTTCTGGCTGCGGGACTTGCGAATCGATTTGGCCATTTCCCGGGCGATCACCGGCAGGGTGGCCAGCTGTTTGCCGGCACCATCGGCGAATTTCGACAGGCCGCTCACCATCTCGGTGGCGCTGGGCAGCCCTTCCGGACGCTTGCGGGGCGGCATGGCCCACACCGGCGGGCGGCCGGTTTCGGTGGGATCGGTGCTGAAGGTGCGCAAGGTGGTGCGCATGGCGGCAATGCCGTCCATCATGCAGTGGTGGGCCTTGGAATAGACCGCAAACCGGCGCCCCTGCAGGCCCTCGATCAGGTGGAACTCCCACATGGGCCGCTCGCGGTCCATCAGGTTGCTGTGCTCGGCAGACACCAGGGCCAGCAACTCGCGAATCCGGCCCGGTTTGGGCAGGGCCTCGTGGCGGAAGTGGTGTTCCAGGTCGAAATGATCGTCTTCTTCCCAGAAATACTGGCCAAAACGGTTCACCAGCTTCTGGTTGAAGGGGCGCTCGGGGGACTGGAACGCACGCAGGGATTCAGCCAACTCGGTCACATATTTGGGGCCGGCTCCCTCCGGATAGGAAAACAGCACCAGCGCGCCCACATGCATGGGTTGTTGGCGCTTTTCAAGCCAGAGGAACAGTTGGTCAGCCGGGCTCAATGGGGTCATGCGGAGCAGTCCTTCCCTTACAGTTATCAGGATTTCCAATTGGTTATGGTGAAGACCAGGACGGTCAGTGTAGCGTTTCCCGCGTTGACGGGACACGGAAAATACTGCGCCAATCCTGCAATTTGCATCAAAATTCGTTCCAATGACGTGTGTCATCATTCCGTTACAATTTGGATTGGCATGGGGCGGCGCTTGGTGCCAGACTGCTTTCACCCTTTGCAGTCCGTTAGAATGATCGAACCATGAATCCATTTGACGACATCCGTCCGTTCCAGGACGACGAAGTACCGGCGGTGGTGGAGCGATTGCTGCACAATGAAGCGCTGGTCCATATCATGATCCGCCTGCAGTTCCCCGTTGTTTCCCGTTATATTGAAAAGCCGCTGGTCAAGCTGGTGCGGCGTCGTCTCGCCCAGCATCTGGCGGGCGTGAAAACGGTGGCCGACTTCCAGCAACTGATGGTCCAGTTCGTCAGCAGCGTGATCCAGAATTCGATGACCGAGTTCACCTTTGATGGCCTTGATAATCTGGACCCGGAACAGTCTTACGTCTTCATCAGCAATCACCGCGACATTACCCTGGATTCGGCGCTGCTGAACTATGTGCTGATGCAGTCCAAACGGCATTCGGCCGAAATCGCCATTGGCGACAACCTGCTGAGCAATCCGCTGATGTCGGATCTGCTGCGGCTGAACAAGAGTTTCATCGTCAAGCGCTCGGTACCGGGGCTCAAAGCCAAGCTGGCGGCGCTGACCGAACTGAGCGGCTACATCAGCCATTCTCGCGCGGAAGGCAATTCCATCTGGATCGCCCAGCGTGAAGGCCGTGCCAAGGATGGTTGCGATCGCACCGATCCCGCCATCATCAAGATGCTGCACATCCACAACAAGAAGCAGCACATTCCTTTCGCTGACTCCATGCGCAAACTGAACATCGTGCCGGTGGCTATTTCCTACGAATACGATCCGTGCGACGTGCTGAAAGCCACCGAGATGCAGGCGCGGGAAGAAGCCTCTTACGTCAAGCGTGAAGGCGAGGATGTGGAAAGCATCCTGCGCGGTATTGCGCTGCCGAAAGGCCGTGTGCATATCCAGTTTGGCGCGCCCCTGCAGGGTGAGTATCACTCGGCAATCGAAGTGGCCTCCGCGATCGATCAGGCTATAGTTGCGGGTTACCACCTGTTTCCGTCGAATCTGGTGGCGTACGAGCAACTGCAGAAAGTACGTGAAGCTGTGTCCAGTCTGCAGGATGCCGCCACCCAGATGCTGGCGAACGTTGACACCCAGGAACTGGCGCGCAAGGCCGGCGAGTTTTCCGCCCGCATTTCCGGCTATCCCAAGCGGGTGCAGAACCTGATTCTGGAAATGTACGCCAATCCGCTGCTGAGCAAGTTCCAGATGCAGCAGGACCAGCCGGAGCACCCGGCCTGACTCGTATCCGCTGATCAAGTCAATGTGCTTCAAACGAGAATGGCCGCAACGATGCGGCCATTCTCGTTTCTGCGACGCCATTTCCGGCAGACAATATTCCGGCAGACAACTACAGCGCCAGCATGTCCTTCTTCAATGACGACTGGATCGGGTCCGGACCCAGCCAGATGCCGAACAGCACTTTCTTGAAATCGAATTCCGGCAGCACCCGCAATTCCTTGCCGTTCATGGCCACATGGGTGCCTTCCCCTGGAATGTAGGTGAAAGAGAAGATGTCGCCCGGTTTCACCTCGAAGGTGATCGCGTCCCACAGCTCCTGCATGCGTGGCTGGTAGCGCGGGTAATCCTGACCAGCGGATTTGTGGATGCCTTCGTCGATGGCTTCCAGCAGGCGGTCGCGCGTGATTTTGGACGATGTGATCACCAGCTGCACCGACTGGATCTCGTCAGCAGAGACGATAGCGGCGGCGTCGTGGCTGGTGCTGGGCAGGTAGAGGCCCGCCACGTAAACATCCAGGAAGAACTTGTTGCGTACACCGGCCCCGTTCAGTACCAGTTGCCGTTCCCCTACCTGGATGGAGTCCGCCAGATCAATGCCGCCGATCTGGCGCGCCTTGGCGGGGGCGGCAAGGGGTGTAAACAGGATCAGAGCCAGTAGCAACGAGAGCAGGGTACGCATGGTGGACTCCCAGACATGGACTTTAATGCGCGTATCTTAATTGGATTGTCAGAATTGTAATTTGCTCCGCTGCCTGTGCAGGTGGCGTCGCAGCCAATGGGTGCCGGTGGTGGTGGGGGTGCATGCTAGAATGCTGCGGCCCGGCGGCAGATGCAGCGGGGTTAAACAGGGCAAAATGTACTGATTTTGAAGGGCTTTTTATTTGTGATCGGGTTTGATGTGGTGATCGTGGGCGGCGGTGCGGCCGGTTTGATGTGCGCGGCGCAGGCCGCCCGGCGCGGCAGAAAAGTGGTGGTACTGGAGCGTACCTCCAAGGTGGGCAAGAAGATCCTGATGTCCGGCGGCGGCCGTTGCAACTTTACCAACCTGTATGTGGAGCCATCCTGCTACCTGTCGGCCAACCCGCATTTCTGCAAGTCGGCACTGTCGCGCTACACCCAGTGGGATTTCATCGGCCTGGTGGCCCAGTACGGCATTCCCTACCACGAGAAAAAACTCGGCCAGCTGTTTTGCGACAACAGCGCCCAGGACATTCTGGACATGCTGCTGGCAGAGTGTACCAGCGCAGGGGTAACGATCCGCACCCAATGCGATATTCAGGCGGTGGAACACAACCAGCATTTCATGCTGCACACGAATCAGGGATTGGTGGAAACCGGTACGTTGATCATCGCCAGCGGTGGCCTGTCGATTCCGTCGATGGGGGTGACCGGGTTTGGTTACGAGATCGCGCAGCAATTTGGCATGAACGTGCTGCCAACGCGGGCGGGGCTGGTGCCTTTTACCTTCACAGATTCTTTCAAGGAACTGTCGAACCGCTTGAGCGGTTTGTCGGTGGGCGTGGTGCTCAGCAACGAGCGCAATTCTTTCCGCGAAAATATTCTCTTTACGCATCGTGGCCTGAGTGGTCCGGCGGTGTTGCAGCTGTCGTCGTACTGGCTGGAGGGGGAAACGGTAAATGTGGACCTGCTGCCGGGCGAGGATGTCGCGGCATTTTTGCTGAATACCAAAAAAGCTGGTGGTAAAGGCCTGCTGCGCAATCTGCTGGCGGACAAACTGCCGCGCAAACTGGTGCTGGAACTGGAAGCGTTATGGTGGGCGGACGCCGCCGAAAAGCCGCTGGCAGATTTCAGCAACAAGCAATTGGAAGGCATCGCGGAACAACTGCAGCGGTGGGTGCTGAAACCGGCTGGCACGGAAGGCTACCGTACGGCGGAAGTGACGCTGGGCGGCGTGGACACGGATTTCCTGTCATCGAAAACCATGGAAAGCAAAACCCGGCCGGGTTTGTTTTTTATCGGCGAAGTGGTGGATGTAACGGGCTGGCTGGGTGGATTCAATTTCCAGTGGGCCTGGGCATCGGCGTATGCGGCGGCGCAGGCGGTGTGAGTATCACGCGGATCGAAATGTCACGCCAGGGAAGCGAGGCACATTTAAAAAACCGTTTCCAACAGACATCAGGCTTTGGCTTGTGGCGCAAGCAGAGCCACAATCATGTCAGAAAGAATATGAGCCAAATTCTTTTCTGTAATAGCGTTGTTTGGCGCACTCTGCAAATAGCGCGCTACCGTAAGCAAGGTGGAATTGATTAATACGTACAGTTTTCCTTCCAGGTGCTGTATCGGGTAATCTTGATAGTGGCGCACAAAATACGGCTGTGCCATCGACAGGAAAAATTTCTCCAATGGGTCAAGTAATTTTTCAAGAGGTAAGCTGTTCCAGCTTTTCATGATTTCCTGTGACACGGGGTCGTTTCTAATGGCGTCAATGCCGTACAAAATTAAATAATTGGAGACGGTTTTCAAATCGAATTTAACGTATTCCAATTTTGTGGCATGTTCGCGAAATACGCTGGATACTCTATCGCTGACACGCACCATTAACGCTTCCATCAGTGCATCCTTGTCGGGAAAGTATTGATACAAGGAGCCTATGCTCACACCTGCCTTTTCGGCGATATGATTGGTTGTTGTGTCATCCAAACCGCGTTCAGCCAATGCTGCTGCGGTGGCGTCTAGAAGCCGTTCCACCATTTCGCGGGAACGTTTCTGTTTTGGCATCTTGCGCATACGATCCTAAATAAATAATACGAGTTGAATAATAGTAAATACTCGAAATGAGGTGAGGGTTAAATTGGATGCATGGCAGAAGATATAGCTCTGCGGCCGCCACCTTGCAGTGACTACTCATGGCTACTCACCCACTCAAACGGAATGCGGTAGGCGCGATAGGTTGGCGGGCCATGGGCTTCCCATACCAATTCTTTGTCGGCAGTGACTTCCAATAATGTTCCACTCAACCCTTCGGTAATAAAGGTATTGCCATTGGGTAAGCGCTGGGCATTACTCATGTTCGGGCTAAATAATTTATCGTCGGTGTATTCCCACACCAGAGAGAAATCGATTGGACTAAACTCCAGTACACGGGAATAAGGCACGCCCTTCAACGCCAAGTTGCCACGACCAGACGATGTGCCGTTATCAAATATTATAATATTGCCTTCGCCGGGTAAGCCTTTTGGAATCATGTGGGCATTATGAGAAAAGCGTACACCACCCAGGTTCGCACCTGGCATGCCCTCAGAATAATCAGGACCCATACGCCAGACAAAATGGCCGGTTTTTTTATCGATAATGGCAACCCAGTTTGACTTTGCCGATCCAACAATAAGGTTTTCGGGATGAAAACGTTCATCGCCAAACTCTTCGTACCATTTGTTCGGGCCTATATAGGAAACGGTATTCATATGCAGCCAGTCGCTAGACAAACTGCGGCGAATACTTTTTAGGGCAGAATCGGTAAACCCCATTTCATCAATGTGTTCACTGGCATGCCATTCCCAAACGATGTTTCCCAGCGGATCGACTTCGTAAATAACGTCGTCTTTTAAAAAGCCCCAATGAATATCCTGCTCCCAAGGCGCCAGGGTTTCATTAGCCATCACCAGGATATTGCCACCATCAGCCGGGCCAACCATTGTCATTCCAGGAGCATAGTAACCAACCGGGTTACCCGCGAGCTGATAGTCATGATGCTGCTTCGCCGAATTGTGAGACCAATTCCTGAATCGCCATAGAATGTGACCATCCCCGGACACCTGACGAATTTCAGGCACAACTAAGCGCCCGACTTTTAAGTTATTACAAATGATGGAGCCATCATTTAACATTTTGGCGGGAAATCCAGGGCATGGATAGGTTTTCACAACGTTGCCATCCATATCCATTGCCGACGTAATGCTGCCTAGCGAAGGAGAGGGCAAAACATAGCCGGGCCAGACTTTTTCTGGGTTATGCACCGTTACCGTATATTTGCAGCCGAATAGTAAAATCAACATCGTCATCAAGGCCGACGTGCGAATACACTTCACAATCCAACTCCTCTTATTATTTTTCATGGATTTTAGTGAGCACTGCAGTGATTCGAGGATGTGAAGTAATAATCCCCATTTTTGCTGAAATCCTGTCAGAGGTATCCTTGGCGTAAGCTACCCAGTCATCCCATCGATGCTAAATCCTTTCACTTACGTCATGGCTTCCTAGGTTTTGCCATTTGGTTTTTCCGCGTATTTCGCAACAGGGTCCCCATCAAGCGCAGCTCATCCTGCCGTGGTGGTGCGGCAAGTTGTATCAAAATGGGCGATTTAGCGCTGGAACAGAGCCGTCTGGTCCGGCGGCCCTGTTGTTCTCCCATTTGCTCACTTCCCTGGCGTGATCAAGGCCTGATGTTTTCTGTAAGACAATAGGTTTTCCCTCCCGAAGAACACATGGGTGGTGTCATCTCGACTGAGGATATTGAACTTATATTGAACCTGAAATGCGGAAGGAAAACAGAGGGTATTTAAGCATTATCAGGCTTAAATTATCCGTGCGCCCATTGCGCATTATTATTTGATGGAGTGAAACAAGCGATTGCTGTGATTGTTGTTATTGTTCGTCACGCAGACGATTAATTCACAGTGTGACGAATTATCATTGCTACAGAAAAATATAGAGATGGATTCGCTATGTTCAACATGGTGGCTTGCCAATCACGACGACTGTGCGCGTCAAAAGTTGAAGTTTCTCGATCAACAATTTATATGCTTGCTATTATGGCAATGAGAGAAAACTCAATGGAAAGTGAGACCGTTCAGAATACAAATAATTATTGAATCATCAGTGTTAAAGCAAATACGCATAACAACAAATAATTGATGGAGGCGCCCATGCCAGATCTAATGATTAATGGGACAAAATTCACTGTCGACACGTCCAACGATGTTCCCCTGTTGTGGGTATTAAGAGATCAGCTCCATTTAACAGGCACTAAATACGGTTGCGGCATGTCACTCTGTGGTAGTTGCAACGTTCATGTGGATGGCGAGATCGTTAAAGCCTGTACTTTTCCCGCCAGTGCCGCCATAGGCCGCGAAATCACCACTATTGAAGGCATCGGCCAAACCCCCATGGGACAGGAAGTTCAGCAAGCCTGGACAGAGCAAAATGTGCATCAGTGTGGTTACTGCCAATCAGGTCAAATCATGTCTGCTGTTGCCCTGCTGAATGGCAACCCCAACCCCAGTGATACTGATATCGATATAGTCATGTTTGGAAATCTATGCCGATGCGGTATGTACAATCGAATACGCAAAGCCATTCACAGCGTTTCTGAAAGCTAATTGCAGGAGAAATACATCATGACTAAAGTGCCTCCTGTTTCTCGTCGATCTTTTTTGAAACTCTCTGCTGCTGCCGGGGGCGGAATGCTGGCTGCCTGGCACATACCTTTAACGGCGGCGGAAAATGAAAGAACAGCCGTTGACGGCGCTTTACAACCCAATGCCTTTGTTCGAATCACTTCAGATAATCGCATCACCATCATCACAACCGCTGCTGAGATTGGCCAGGGCACTCTAACTGCTCTCCCTATGTTGGTTGCGGAAGAATTGGATGCTGATTGGAGTTTAGTGCAATGGGAGTTGGCGTCTCCCACTCGAGAGTACAACAATCCCAAAACCTTTACTCAATTGACCGCCGGCAGTGTCACCATTAGCTCTTTATACAAACAGCAAAGAGAAGCAGGTGCTGCGGTAAAAGAAGTGCTGATCAAAGCAGCCGCAAGAAGATGGGGTGTCTCAGCTTCCTCGTTAGAAACCGAATTGAGTAAAGTTATTGATCCCAGAAACAAGCGCAGTGCAACCTACGGAGAGCTTGCTGCCGAAGCCGCCAGGATTTCCGCGCCTCGATCTCCGACCTTAAAAAGGCCTTCTGAATTCACCATCATTGGCAAGTCCAAAGTGCGTTTGGATGGGGCTGGAAAATCCAACGGTTCTGCCAAGTATGGTTTTGACGTTTATTTACCTGGCATGTTAACCGCTGTGGTTAAACGGGCCCCTAAATTTGGAGCCAGGCTCATCAGCTTTAATGCAGCCGACGTCAAAGCCAGCCCTGGTGTAGTCGATGTAGTTGAAATTCCAAGCGGCGTTGCTGTGATTGGCACCGACTTTTGGTCGGTCTACCAAGGTCGGGAAAAGCTTCGTCCTGTATGGGATTTTAGTGAAGCGGCGATATTTTCTTCAGAAGACCAATATGCCCGTTACGATACCTTGATGGATAAACCGGGGACTGTTCGCAAAAATACTGGCCGGGTAGCCTTGGCGCAGTCTCGGGCCGATCAAAAATTGGAGTCTACATTTCGGTTTCCTTATCTTGCACATGCTCCCATGGAGCCACTTAATGTGGTGATTGATTACAATGGCCGTGATTGTGAAATCTGGTGTGGCACGCAATGGCCAGACGCGGATCACGCTGCCGCCGCTGGCGTGCTGGGCCTCCCTGCCAGGCGGGTGAACTTCCACACTATGCTCAGCGGTGGCGGATTTGGTCGGCGCGGCACCATGGATCAGGATTTTGTTAGAGAGGCAGCCCATCTTGCTAAAAAAGTGAAAAAGCCGCTCAAACTCGTCTGGACCCGAGAAGATGATATTAAAGGTGGATATTACCGCCCAAGTGCTGTGGTTCGCCTGACCGGCACCCTCAACAAAAGAGGAGAAGTGACCTCCATTATGGGGCGTATTGCCTCTCAATCCGCGGCAATCGGCCCTCTGATGGAATCGTTTATCGCGTTGATTGGAGAAGATGCTCGAACAGCACAAGGAATACGGGATATTCCCTATGACATTCCAAATTTGAGAGCCGAAGTTCACTATGAAAAAAGCGAGGTGCCTGTTAACTGGATGCGCTCGGTTGCCAATTCTTTCAACATCTTCGCTTTGGAAACCTTCATAGATGAGTTGGCCGAAGCAGCAGGGCAAGATCCTTATCAGTTTCGCCGCAACATGTTGGCGAACAACCGCCGTTGCCGTCAGGTGCTGGATACCGTGGCTGAAGCCGCAAACTGGTCGAGTCCTGCTGCAGCAGGCATGTGTCGAGGCATCGCCCTTCTCAACTCATACAATAGTTATATTGCACAGGTTGTTGAAGCTAGCCTGGATGGCGATCAACTCAATGTTCATCGCGTTATCAGCGCCGTGGATTGTGGTATCGCAGTCAATCCGGATTTGGTGAAAGCCCAGATCGAATCGGGGATTGTGTTTGGTCTGTCTTCTGCAATGGGCAAAATCAGTTTCAAAGATGGCGAAGTAAGACAGAACAATTTTCACGATTATCCCATTTTGAGAATCAACCAAACGCCTGCAATTGAAACGCACATCATAGACAGCGACGAAAATCCAGGAGGAGTGGGTGAACTAGGTGTTCCCTGCGTGGCGCCTGCACTGGCCAACGCCATGTATCAAGCGACTGGAGAGCGTATTAAGTCGCTTCCCATGTTCAATCAGAATCTTCAGATCACTTAATTGAATGGTTGAAACCACCCCCAAGAAAACGCAGCTTTTTCCTGGGGCTTCGGTTCGCTTATCTGTCCTGTATCAAAAGACACAAAAATAAACACAGTTGACAAAGTACAGTTGGGGTATCCATGCGAGAAATTTCATTTAAAAAGACTCTGATGGGAGCATTCATCTCATCACTACTTTCATCACCGTCCTACTCTGTTGTGGAATCGGCAACTTATCCCAATGATCCCAGGTTCTACAGCCAATGGGGATTCGAGCAGCCTAACGACGCCGATGTGGATGTAATGACCGCATGGGAAATGGTAAAAGATAAACCACAATCTGAAGTTGTTGTTGCTGTCATCGATACCGGCGTTGACAGGACACATCGCGATTTGGCTAATCGATTGGCTCCTGGCCACGATTTTGTGTACGACGATTCTAATCCATCCGATATTTTGTTCCCCCACGGCACGCCTATTGCGGGCATCATTGCCGCAGAAAAGGATAATAGCTACTCTGTTGTAGGCTTGGCGGGAGACATGCCTGTTAAAATCATGTCATTGCGGGTTTATTCAACATTGGAATTATTAGGCCTGATTCCCGTTTCCCCTGCAGAGCGAGCAAAGCGTTTAGAAAACGCCTTTCGCTATGCGATAGAAAACGGCGCCAATGTCATCAATTTTTCATCAGCGGTTGCGCTAAGTGCTGTGGAATCTGATCCAGAGCTGAAGGCCACGGTAGAATCATTGGTTCAGGAAGCGCAGGATAAAGGAATTATCATAGTTGCCGGCGCTGGCAATAGTGGCACGCTGAATCCGGATTTTTTTCCATATCAATGGGATAAGCCCAATATTATTAACGTAGCTTCAATCAATAGGCGGGGGACTTTGGCAGCTGATTGGGACCAGACGGGTCCAGAACCCCATGATCATAGTTCCTATGGCTCCCATGCGCATCTTGCCGCTCCTGGCACGGAGTTAGAAAGTACATGGCCTTCCAACGATTTGCTGGATATCACTTTATTTAGCCCAAATAGCAATAATGGAACTTCGTTTGCCGCACCCTATGTGACAGCCGCTATTGCAATGGGGCTATCGGTTAGGCCAGAACTCATGCGGTCTGATACACCCAACCAAGCTCTCAATAATATTCTCACCATCCGCAACGCCTTAATGCACGGTGTTAAAACCACACCGGAATTACAATCAAAAGTGAATCAACGTGAGCCTGTTATTGCATCGGGAGGATTTCTTAAAGTTCCACTATTTCTTGAGCAGCTAGGTGTTCGCTTAAGTGAGCGTAATGGAGAGAGCATTACCACTTACCCAAAGTCAATTGTTCACGCGAAAGAGAAAAATGGTGCATTTAATCCTTATGGCGGCGTTATCAAACTGCCTTATGGGAATCGAACTTTGGTTCTGGATGGTACGCAATCCTACGATGATAGCGGTATTGTGAGCTATGAGTGGGATTTCGGAGACAATACAAGCGCCAAAGGTGCCAGGCTAGAACACACTTTTGCAAAAACAGGCACCTATTATGTTACGTTAAAAGTTACTGATGGGGAGGTAGACCCAAGAACGGGATCCGGGAAATCGGATATCTCTGCGCCACAGAAAGTTGAAGTGCTGCCACCGGAATATGATTTTGTGAAAATTCGTTATAAAGCCAATGGCGAAGGGTTTGTTCAAGAAGGCAGAATGCTGACTGACAAAATCGATATCCGTAAGATTGGATCCATGCGTCGAATAAGAGGTACCAGCCAATTTCTGGATGAAAACAACCAGCGAGTTACGATCAGCGTTACAACCTCATTTCCGGC
Source organism: Gammaproteobacteria bacterium (assembly GCA_013178375.1). GTDB lineage: Bacteria > Pseudomonadota > Gammaproteobacteria > Pseudomonadales > Ketobacteraceae > Ch67. The sequence continues at coordinate 24,738 of JABLXQ010000054.1, read as the reverse complement.
GCTTGGTTTAGTGGCCGGCAACATAACTTTTTCAAGTCCGGATTTCAATAAAAGCATCAATTTTGCCTCTATGAATCCTGTAACTTATGATGCTTCAACCAACACCTACTCGCTGAAGGTAGAGGAAATGGAGCTGCATTTCACTGAAAAAACGGGTCGTCAATGAAAAGTCAACCAATTATCAATGTATGGAGATTTCAAGGGGTGCACAAATGAATGTGTTTAAAGCAATGCAAGCGACCAATGTGTTGTATGTGGTTGGTATTGTGGCTGTCGCCATATTTAATAATGTTATTCACACAAACCCGGAAAGTAGTATGCAGGACAGGTTGATCGTTGTTCTTGCTGTTTTGTTTATCTCTATCCCAAATATACTTTCAATTAACGCCATCCCGCCCAGATTTAAGTTTACCAAAACGGCCATTGTGTTGAACGTGGTATGCATCCTTCTGTTTTTTGCTGGTTTGACTTCATACGAGCAAGAAAGGCTGGCGATTCATTGGGGAATTACAGTGATTTCAATTTGCGCGATAAACGTCGTGGTATTGATTTCTGGTCTAGCTAGTAAGCGTGCTTCTCAATCAATAGGTGATGATGTGGTCTATCCTTAAGTGAACGCTGGAGTGAACGACCATGGGCAAGGTGGTCGCAGCTAGCCCACATACAACAGTTGCCGAAACCGTTCGGCCATTCCATCTGGTTTTCAAGTCTGAACCCGCCGCCGTAGGTGTCCACTAAAGGCCAAGTGGACACCGATCTTGACTATCTCAAGTACAGATCCCTTTGATGACCCACTTTCCGCATGCGGACGTTTGTGGCTTCCAAAGTGCCACCGATTTTTTTTTGTGTCAGCTTCAAGCCACCATACGAAATCCCAGTTCATCGGCATTAAAATCCTGATCATGCATGCATTATGCAATGCCATCAGATTTCATCTCTATCAATTCATCCATCTGGTTGTAGTAAAGGTGAAAGCTATGGTTTGAGCAGTTAAATGGCCTATATGAAATACTCACCCAATATTCAGAAACGAATCCAGGATTTCATTTAATTGCGAGTTGAAGGCGAGCAAGTTCTCCTATTAATGTGACGTGCTGAGAAAGTGTAGTTATGCACTTTCAGTAGTGACCACAAGAAGTAACTAAATGCAGAAGATAGAAAAATAAGAGGACGCCTTAATGAAACAAATAATCAATAGAAAATGGGGTCAATGGCCCCTTGCCTTGACTACAGTATCGGTACTTTCGCTACCAATGGGAGCCGTTGCCGCTGAGTCCTGCGATAATGGTTTCCTGGTAGCCGACGGACAGCGTTGCGTGAAATGGGACAGCATTACGACCGTTGAGAAAGAGCCGCAGCCAACCGATCCAGGTAACTATTTTTACGACTTTGATAGAAGTTACGATAACTACGGTGCGTTGCTAACCAATAGGCCCATGATTGAACCCGATGCAGCCCTTGGCGGAATGTACATGTACGGCGGTGATTACGTCCGTATCGGTGTTTCCTATCCTTCTTTCGTCACCGCTTCCCGGCTAATTGAGGGTGGAATTCCAAGCGCACAACGGCCTCCCTACCGAGATGATGCACGCAACAGGAAGCTGCCCTATAACCTGAATGCGGTGAAAGTCGGTCGCCAGGACATTGCTGCACCCAACTGCACGGTGTGTCACTCAAGCACCGTTGACGGGAAGCTTGTGCAAGGGTTGGGGCGTTTCAACCATTTCATCGGTACAGACGCGCGCGGTTTCACCCTCAATGTACTGGGTATCGGTGTAGCTGCCGTGTTTCGTGGCGACATCTTGGTTCAGCTCGATCAGGGCTTGACCTTGTTGTTGCGCTTGTTCCGTGACGCGTCAACTCATGGCCACCTGTTCGACGTTTTCGCCGGGCTTGGCATGCGTCATGATCAAGATACACTGAAGTGGACCGGCAGGATAAACAGGTTGCAGGGGCACAATCCGAGTTCCGGCATGAAGGGTTGGATCGATTTCCCCGCTTGGTGGTTGACGAAGAAAAAGAATGCTCTCTATCAGGCTGGTACAGGACGTGGTGCCAAGGCCGATCACATGCTTTACATGAGCTGGTTTTCGGTTGACGGTATTGAAGAGGCAGAAGAAATTCAGAACAATTTTGCTCACGTCCAGAAGTGGATAGAGGAAGAGATTCCAGTACCCAAGTTCGAGGATTTTGGACCAAAAATTGATCGTAACCTGGCTAGTGCCGGCAAACCTGTATTCTTGAGAAACTGCGCAGTCTGTCACGGCACCTATTCCGAAAATGAAGCCGAGGAAACATATCCCAACTTCCTGGTGGACCTGGAAGAGGTCGGCACGGACCCCTACCTGGCCCAGAAGAACTGGATTTATCCCGTGAAGAGCTGGTGGGATGATTCCTGGTACGGCAAGCGCGGCACGTCAAGTATTGAGAAGACTAACGGCTATTATGCGCCGCCTCTCGACGGCGTCTTCATCACTGCTCCATACTTCCATAACGGCTCGGTACCTACCCTGGAAGCGGTTCTGGATTCCTCCAAGCGTCCAACCGTATGGACCAGTAACTATAAGGACAACGACTATGATTGGAATGCCGTGGGCTGGAAAAACAAGCCTCTCGACTGGAGACCAAATTTTGAAGTGAAGCCGGCGACTGGTATCGGTATTGGCCGGGGACGCTACGATACAAGAAAGGCTGGAAACTCAAATAAAGGACATACCTACGGAGATCATTTGACCGCAGATGATAGACGCGCGGTACTGGAATATTTGAAGACTCTGTAAACCAAAAAAGAGTTGGGGCGGCGTAGGACACCGCCCCAACGTTTTTCTTGTTACCCTTAAGAATGCCCCGGCTGTGTTTCTGTTTTGCTCACTCGTTTTGGCTGTTCGGCGTGCCGTAGAGACTGGACTGGGCACGCTTCTTTCGTATCAACTAGACTTCGCAAAATTCAATTTCGCAAAAACCTTCTCCAATCCGTAGCCTAAATCAATTCTGAATGAACGATCAGGTGGGATGTTTTACCTCTTCTGCCATATCCTTTCACTGATTTTGTCTTAGCGTAGTGCATCATCAAAACTAAAAGCATATAAATGCAGAAGATAAGAAGTAGAGGCATGCGATGAAATGAAATTGATCTGGGAGAACGCAAAAAAGCGCTGCTAGCAGCGCTTTTTTGTGGGAAGGTTTGAATGTATTTTTAGTAAACGCGAGTGATATAAAATGCTTCAGCAGCTTCTTTTTTAAAGGTGCGGGCCAGGAACAGCAGCCCTAAAAACACTATAAAAAACCATCCAACACTGCCGCCAAACCTGGCCGTACTTGAGTTATTTGCGAGGTTTTTGTCTTCTGTTGCAGCGCTAACAGAGGCGGTGAAGTCCATTTTGGTTTTGTTGTTCGTAGCTGTATTCGTTGTGATATTAATGCTTCGACTGGTTCCTGTTGCCAGAGAATCAAGATAGAAGATAATTTCACCGCCATCAGATGTGTAAGCAATCGAGCTGGGCGCTACTGCGGTTAATGTCACTTGCGCGGGAAGCTGATGGGTAATCTCCAAAGAATTTGCACTATTCGGGCCAGCGTTTGCCACTGTAATAGAATAACTAATAACGCCGTTCTGGTTTTTTCCGTTGTTGCCAGTCATGGATACAGATAAATCCGCGCTATTTGTTGTAATGCCTCCGCCAAACTTCGCTGTGCTGGTATTGTTTGCGAGGTTTGCGTCTCCCGTTATAGCACTGACTGAGGTGGTAAAGTTCATTGTGGAATTGTTGGTCGTGGCTGTATTAACAGTCATATTAATGACTTGGCTGGTTCCCGTTGCCAGAGAATCAAGATAGAGCGTAATTTCACCGCCAGTTGATGTGTAAGCTATTGAGCTGGGCGCTACTGCGTTTAATGTCACTTGTGTGGGAAGCTGATGGGTAATTTCCAAAGAATGTGCAGTGGTAGGGCCTGCGTTTGCCACGGTAATGGAATAACGGATAACGCCGCCATTGTTTTGTCCAGTATTGCCAGTCATGGATACGGATAAATCAGCGCTATCGGGAGGAGGGGCCAATGTGCATGCCGTTGGCTGATCCCAGCATGTCAGTAATGTTTTAGCATTTTTGTAGTTTGCAGAGGTTGTAGGCCAGTTCTGCAATCCTGTGTGGTTTAACGCTGGATCGGAATTCATGGTGAGTAGGCGGTTATTGGTAACGCCTTTCCCCAAAACAACCCACGCGTCATAAAAGCTTTCGTAGTGGCTTCGATCAGGGTACAGCAGGAAGCCATCACCGCCTTCAACATCGGCAAGACCATTAGGAACGTGGCATACGCCGCAAAGCTGCATTTGAGGCTTGATGTTGGTATTGAAGAAGCTTTCTAAATCGGCGCTGTCAGCAGCCAATGCAGTCATTGTTAAGTTGGCAGAAATTGAGAATATATATATGGGGTATTTGATGATTTTCATGATGACTGAGCTCCATGCACCTAATTACACATTTATTATTCAAGTGGGTGTAACAAGTGATTTTGTGATTATTGTTTTGGCTCATCACGCAGGTGATGTATTTGCATTGAATTGAGTTAGCGTTGCTATAGCAGATTACAGCGCTGGGTTTGTGATGTTCAATAGAATGGCTTGCTAATCACGACGAAAATACCCGTTAAAATTTGAAATTCTCCGATTGTTTTTAGAAGTATTTAATCGTGTGTCCATGAGAAAGCCATCAATGGCACATGAGGCTGTTCCAATTATGAAAAACTGTTGAATTACAAATATTGAAATAAAGCAGGGTTGCAACTGGATGCTAGTGAACAGGCGAGCTCAAGGTATGAGCTTGGTGCAATACCGTCGTTTGTTGCGCAACGTGGTGATCGATAGCGGTAAACCTCTCGCGCTACAGGAGATTGGCGCCCGTATTCCCATCACCGCCCGCGACCCGGTTGGCAAGGCGTTTGTGGCAAGTCCCAGCTGGCAGACCGGTTTAGCCTGCCAGGCCCTGCTCGATGAATGGTTGATGCTGTGTGCGGTCTGATGCCTGCTGGAACAAGGCTTGTCGGTGGAGGTGATGGCGGCAGAGCTGGGCTATAACGGTGCGGCCACCTGCCGGAGGGCCTTCAACCGCTGGTTTGGCATGATACCCGTGCCTATTTGAGGCAGCATGGCGTTCGCGACGGACCCTAACTCATGTACAATTCCTTGCATTCCCGCCGCAGACTGAGCGGACGCTTCCCTGGTGAAACATGGCAAAGAAAAAAGACAATCCGACTTGGCTCGACAACGATCTGAATGACCGCTTGTACCAAATTTTGAAAGCAGCCCAAGTGCTCTTTGCAGAAAAGTCATTCCGTTATACTGAAGTGGCGGACATAGCGCAGTCTGCTGGCATGAGCAAGGCCACCATTTATAAATATTTCACCAGCAAGGACCAGATCCTGCTGCGGATCGTAGAAGAAAATTTCAAGTATATTCGTGACATGGTGGTGCTCAAGCTGCTGACCGGCACCGAGCCGCCCTTGCAGCGGTTGAAAATAGCAGCGCTCGCGGTGGCGGCGCACCTGGATAATAATCGCAGCTTCGTCCATGTGCTGATCAAGGATGCCGGCGAGTGCATGCCGGAAATCCAGCGCATGCATCACTCCATCATGCATGCCAACTCGAAAATAGCCGAGGCACTATTTGCCAGTCTGAAAAAAGATGAGGAAATTCCCGATCTGGCTGGTGGCGATCTGCTGCGGATCGTGTCAGATATTTGTATTGGTGCCCTTTATTCCTGGGTACTGAGTGACTCTGGCACCCTGGTGAGCAGCGTGGAATTCTATTTCAAATTCCTGTTCAAGGACGCCGGCCACGCACGACCGGCGTCATGACACTCAGGCGCTGCACTGCTTGCGATATTGCTTGGGTGTCATACCAGTTTTTATCTTGAACAGGCGGCGGAAGTAGCTGCTGTCGCGATAACCCACCAGATCACTGATCCTTTCCACCGGCAATTTGGTCATCTCCAGCGCTTCCTTGGCACGTTGAATCCGTACATGCTGGATAAAATTGATCACCGATTCCCGATGGGCGGATTTGAAGCGTCTGGCCAGGGAGCTTTCACTCAGACCAAACTCCATGGCGGCGCGGGAAATCAGGTTTTCCTCTGAAATATGCTCGGAAATCCAGGCCTGGGTCTTGGCGATGATGGCATCCTGGGTCTGATTGGTAAACCTGCTTTCGAACACCTGGCCGCTGACCCGTTTATAACCGTTGAAGATAAACATCTCGGCGGTTTTTGTGGAAAAAACCTTGCCATATTTGCGTTCCAGAATTTCGGTGGCCAGAGTGATCCATTCGGAATCCGCGGCGGCACTGTACAGCCGATCCTCGCAGTGGATGGGTACGTGGGGCTTGACCCGCACCAGCGGATACTTTTCGGAAAATAAATCCGAATAGGACCAGTGCAGCGTCGACTCACGATGATTGAGCAAGCCGGTTTCTGCCAGCAGAAATGCACCGGTGCAGACAGTGGCAATCTCGGCGCCGTGTTGAAATTGATCTTTGATCCAGCGCTGCATTTTTTTGCGCTGACGATAGCTCAACGCATCGTCCACCATCAGGGAAGGAATCCACACCACGTCAAATTTTTCCGCTGTCGTGATGTCGTGTGTCGGGCTGATGCGAATGCCATTGAGCTCGATTGTCTGCTCCCTGCTTTCTGCCACCAGTGCGACCTGTGGTTTGTGGCTGTGGACTTGTCCGGTCCTGCGTTGATAAATCGTCTGACAACGACTGAACACATCCAGCGGTTCGATGATGGAATGGGGAAATGCTTCCGGTATCACAACGATCGCCACTTTGAGCATCATACGCTGCGCCTCTTCCTGTCTGATCTGCGATTTTATTGTTATTGCGTTTGTATGCTTTCTTGTTGGTAGCAATATAAATTTTGGCGACTATGTAGTCAACAAAAAGCTAAACCCACCGGTACTGCTAATTTGTTAAATTAGGTAAATATATAATAAAAACATATATATAGAGTTGGCAAAAATATTGTAAAGCACTTAAATTAGTAAACTGGATGGTATCCATGCGCGGCTCGCCAAGTCTATTTTATGGCCTCGCATTTATTTCACCCGCCAGCAAATGAAACCGATATTTCTTGATTTCAACCATGTTTTCCATGGAGCCAGACACTGGCATTTTCGCAATTTTCAAGTGGAAGCAAATCGCGGCGAATGCAAGAGGCGTTCGCGATGAGCAGCCTGTGCTGAAATCTCGCGCGCAATTTTCGAAACCCTGCGAGCGCTGAACACAGCCTGCAGGCAGTTGGACTGGGTGTCGTAAGGCGTAAAAACCAATTAAGAAATCCATAGGAGAGCAAAATGGAAAGAAGAACTTTTGTGAAAGGCGTTACTGGTACAGCGGCCTCAGTGCTGCACACGAACTGGCAGAGCGCGGATTCCAGGTCACGGTTTATGAGAAGTTCTGGCTATCCCGTTACGGGAGGTCAACGACTCTATCTTTGATCTGCCGGCACTGTCCGATTTTTTTGGCACGGTAAGGAATCATTTGGTGTCGGTGGTGGGTTGGGTGCTGAGCAGGATGGCGCGGATGTCAATGCGTTCGGGTACCACACCAAACAGCTTGAACAGACCGGTCAGGGTGACAAACACCCGGCCGGTCACCAGATAATGGGCCGGCACATTGGCGCGGCGTTGACGGATGCTGTCGAGTACCTCTTGCACCATTTTTTCAACTTGATGAAATTGAATGTTCTGGCCTTCCTTGCGGGTGCAGGTGTGGAACAGTTCCAGCAGCCGTGACGAAAACAAATCATCCAACAAGCAGTTGAAGCCGCCGTCGCGCAGGGCCATTTGCAGGCTGCGGGCATCGCCGTCGATGGTGGCCAGGATCAGATTGATATAGCTGAGCCGCTCCCGATCGGACAGGCTGCCCAGATAACCGAAATCCACGAACACCAGATTGCCGTCCTGATCTATCAGGTAGTTTCCGGGATGGGCATCACCCTGGAAAGTGCCAAAGCGGATGACCTGCTGGATATAGCTGTGTTGCAGTAGTGACAGCAATTCGTAGCGGGTGTCCGGGCTGGCCTGGCGCAGATATTCCACCAGCGTGGTGCCTTCCACCCATTCGGTAGTCACGATATCAGCATTGCTCAGGTCGGGCAGCAGGGTCAGGCTGCGCACGCGGGGCAGATGGGGCAACTGGCCGAAGGCAGTGACGTTGCGGGCTTCCTGAATGAAATTCAGTTCCTGCTGCAGAGAGTCAAGGAAAACACGGACGGTGCCCACCACATCCAGCTGGGGTAACAGGGTGGCAAGCACGCGCGCCAGAATGCGATAGAGCACCAGATCCTGTTCATAGAGTGCATGAATGCCAGGAATGAGAATCTTGATGGCCACTTGGGTGCCATCCGGCAGACTGGCTTTGTACACCTGTGCAATCGATGCGGAAGCAACCGGCACTTCGTCAAACTTGCTGAAACGATCGCGCCAGTGCTCGCCCCAGTGGCGAATCAGGGCCGGTTCGATGCGGTGGAAGGGCTGGGGGGCGACATTGTTCTGCAGCGGTTGCAGTGCCTCGATATATTCCGGTGGCAGAAAATCCGGACGCCCACTCAGGCACTGGCCTGCCTTGATCCAGGTGCCACCATTGTCCTGGAACAGTTGAAACAGGCGTTGGGCATTTTCAGTGTGCACTTTGTGCTGCAGCGCGGTGATCCCGTCGCGGGAATAGGCGCCGCTCCGAATCTGTTTTGCCAGGCGCCGGCTGGATAGCAGGATACCCAGATAAACGCGCAATGCGCGCAGAAAGCGGTGGCGGCCCTGCCAAAGTGCAGACACGCTGGAAGCGAGGACAATCCTTTTCACACGACGACAGTGTTACAGTGGTTATGAGTGTTGCTGGATTATTCCTGCTCAAGGGACAGTAAAAAAGGGATAATTTTGTCACCGTGGCGCAAAAGGCCAGCCGCGCTGTGCCATTTTTGTCCGAAATTGTAACGATCGTTAACAGGTTAGTTTGTTTAGTCTTCTGACCGGGTTTGCCAGTCCGCATAAAGCAATAGCCCGCCTATAGCCACGACACTCAATTTTATTTGGAACCCAGGTCGAATGTCTCTTCGCACTGCTGTCGCAGTATAAATAGTTGATGCTGTTGTCGCTCTTTTGCCAGGTGCTCTATCAGCGCCTTTACCGTGGGATAGCGCAGCATCTCGATAGGGGGGATTGTCCGACCGACCCGCTCCTGCAGGCGCTTCACCAGCTCCACCGCTTCCACCGAATCGATTCCCAGATCGACAAAGGTTACATCGAGAGTCACATGGTGGAGCTCCACATCCAGCTTTTCCGCCACCCAGAGCTGCACTTCCAGACAGAGCTCCTTCTGCCAGTCCAGATGCAGTAATTCGGCGTTGCCGGGACGCAACTGTGTCACACCACGAGCGGGAGGGGTGCTGCCGGGGCGCCAGACATACAACGGTGTGAGCAGGCCATCCCGATACAGCTGGCGTGCTTCTATCCGCTGCAATTTGCCGCTGGAGGTTCGCGGCAGAGTGTTGAGCGGCAGCAGCACAATTGCCGCTGGCAACACACCATGTCGTGCCGCCACCGCGCGGGCTACTTTGGCAGAGAGCAGGGCAAGATCATGGTAGCGGTTTCCGGTTCGTTGCAGTTCCTGCAGAACGACCAGTTGCTCCCGCCCGCTGCCCGGCAAGCCAAAAGCCGCACCGCCCCGACGCCGGAAATCCCCGTGGCTTGCTTGCACTGTCTGCTCGATATCCTGGGGATACAGATTGCGACCGGCCACGATAATGAGCTCCTTGATGCGGCCGGTGACATACAGTTCATCCTTCCAGCGGAAACCCAAATCCCCTGTCCGTAAATAACACTCCGAATGGGCCTCCTGTTCGATTCGGGCTTGAAAGGTACTCGCCGACAGTGCCGGCTTGGCCCAATATCCCCGGGCCACCGACGGACCGCTTACCCAGATTTCACCCACTTGGCCTTCGGAGCAGGGCAGACGGTTGTCCGGCCGCACGATTCTGACGTCGGTGCCTTCCGCAATCCGGCCGCTACTGACCAGGTTCTGATGCCGCTCCGGGGACTGTGGGTCGGGCGCCACAAATCGACCCTGCTGCAATGCGTGCTGATCGGCCGTCAGCGTTCGGGCACCCCGACCGCCCGGCGCGCCACTCACGAACAGGCTCGCTTCCGCCAGGCCATAGCAGGGAAAGAACGCGCTGGGATCAAAGCCGCATCCGGCAAATCGTGCAGCAAAGCGCTGGATAACATCCGCCTGTAACGGTTCGGCACCGTTGTACGCCACCTTCCAGCGGGACAGATCCAGATTCTTTAGTTGCCCTTCAGTAATAATCTGCACGCAATATTCGTAAGCGAAATTGGGTCCACCGCTAATGTGAGCACGCTGGCTGGAGATGGTTTCCAGCCAGATTTCGGGTCGCCGCAGGAAGGTCATCGGTGCCATCAGTGTGACCTGGGCGCCGGCAAAAATCGGTGTCAGGATACCGCCGATCAGCCCCATATCATGGAACGGTGGCAACCAGCACACGGAGCGCAATTCTTCCAGCCAGTCCACCACCGGGTTGTCACGCAGAAAGCCCTGCAGGATCTGGGCGAAGTTGGCCAACAGATTGGCATGGGACACCACCACACCCTTGGGGTGCCCAGTGGACCCGGAGGTATATTGCAGAAAGGCGACATCGTCGGGTTGGGCCTGGAAAGGAACAAAACCCGCTGGAAGGGTCGTCTTCAGCAGACGATCGATACTGATGCGGGGCACGTCCCGGGTTTCACCCAGCCCGCTTTGCCAACCGGTTACCAGGGGCAGCAAGCCGCGGTTGGACAGGATGACGCCCGCGCGGCAATCCTGCGCAATTTTATCCAGACGCTGCAGGTCATTGGTGCCGGTGGGCGGATTGGCAGGCACTGGTATGGCGCCGGCATAGAGGCAACCAAAAAAGGCCCGGATATAATCCAGCCCCGGCGAGAACAGCAACAACACCGTGCGGCCACCCAGACTTTGCTCCTGCAAAGCCTTTCCGATTTGCCGGGCTGACTGATCCAGTTCCTGAAAGGTCAGCTGTCCCGCCAGCTTGCCGTTGCTGCTGAGGAAATTGGCGTACACGGCCCGTCCGCTGCGCAGTGCTCGCTGCATCAGCATGTCGACCAGATTGTGGTAGGAAGGCATCAGGATCATGACAGAAACACTCCGGTGAGAACGGTACGGGGATTTAACCGATTACCGGCTTTGCCCAACAAGCGGCTAATCGGGCAATTTCTGTCCTGATTCGGCAATTGCAGGTCACTGCCCGATGGCAGCTCCTGAACGCTATCGGCCGGATCTGCTTCACACGCCGCTACAGTCATTCCTCCTTTGGATTTCCTGTCGCTGTCGCATCCGTTGTGCGAAACGCCGCCAGGTCTCCCGACCAGAAAAATTCTGTCTGAGGAAATAATGCAGATTTAGTCCCTGCTTTTGCCTCAATTCAACCTTGTGCACGTTATGGCGCCATGGCGCAATGCTTGGCTAAAGCCCAAGAAAAACAAAAACTGCACATGAGGATTCAGAATGAAAATTTTTCGTAGTATCAGCAGGCGAACGTTCCACAACGGTATGCTGGCAATGGCGCTTTTCCTGCTTGTCGGAATCAGCGGCTGTGACAAAAATGAAAAATATACCGTATCGATATATAAGCCCGACAAGGTCTGGGATAGTTACACCCTGCCGTCCAGCGCGCTGGGTGGTTACACACCGGTGATCGACATGGAGGGTAACGTCATCACCCGCTATGCCTGTGCCGGTAACCCAGCCAAGCTGTTACCCGATTCCTCCATCCTGTGCCATGGATCCAAAATCGGCGGCTTTGTCCAGAAAGCAATGCGCCAGATGTCGGCAGACGGGCAGGTATTATGGGAATTCAGTGACTGGGACGAGAACTCCGCCAAACAGCATCATGACTTCCAGTTCAGCGGTGGAAATCCGGTCGGCTATTACGTTCCCGGCATGGACATGATCGGCCCCGCCGCGGGCGGCAATATGCTGGTACTGAGCTACCTGACATACAAATACTCAGAACAGGACATCCGAAAAGGTAGGCTAGTAGATAGCGTGCTATACGAAATCGATGCCAGCGGCAATGTGCTGTGGCAGTGGTATGCCAAGGATCATATCGACGAAATGGGGTTCAGCGAATCAGCGCTCAAGGATATCAAGCGCGATTTGCTAGCCGATTGGGTGCACATCAACACCGCCTCCTATATCGGACCCAACAAATGGTATTCGGAACTGGGTGATGAACGCTTTAATCCAGATAACATCATGATGGTGTCTCCTCATGCCCGCTGGGTCATCATCATCGACAAGGCTACCGGCAACGTCGTGTGGCGCCTGGGACCCGATTATTCGCCCGGCAATCCCGGCGCGGATTTCGATGGCCTGAACTTTGCCCATGCCGCCCACATCATTCCCGAAGGTCTGCCGGGTGCCGGCAATTTACTGGTATTCGACAACGGCAAAAATTCCGGCTATGGCGACCAGCATGCACGCACCCGTCGCTCCCGGACGCTGGAAATCAATCCCATCGATTTTTCCGTGGTGTGGGAATTCAATCACCCGCGACATGGCCTGATCATGGGTAACGTCCAGCGTCTGCCCAATGGTAATACCTTTATCACCGAGGGCCTTACCGGTGTGATGCTGGAAGTGACACCCGAAAAGGAAGTCGTGTGGAAAGCGCGGGGCTTGTTGCCGCAATACCGCGCCTATCGGGTACCGAAAGACTGGGTGAAACCGACGCAGAATACCGCTCTCTCCCCGTAATGGACCCTACAGAAATGGCCTGGTCTTGCTCGCACAGCCGATCAGGCCATTTCTAAACGATTCCTTGCACCCATCGAACCGATCAACCGAATCGGTTGCATAACAATAACAAGATGCAGAAAACAATAATAAAACCAAGGGAGCTACATCTATGAAGCTAACGCGCTTTTCGAATGCGCTGCATATCCGTGGCGCCGCATGGTCATTGCTCTTGCCAATTCTGCTGATGACGGCAGTCTGCAATGACAAATTCGAAGTTTCGATCTACAAACCTGACAAGATCTGTGACAGTTACACCCCGGCAACCCATGCAGCCATTGGTCAAACGCCAGTGATAGACAAGGAAGACAAATCCATTGACGGACAACCCTGCACGGAAAACCCTGTCAAACTATTGCGCGGCAGCACCACGATTTCCAGTTCAGAGGCGGGAGCAGGATATCCGCAAGGAAGTGGTGTGGGCAGCACGCGGATTGCAGCTCTACCGCGCCTGCCGGGTACCCAAGAACAGCGTTAAGCCGGATATGGCTGCTGCGCTTTCGTAGATTTCTGCACCGAGGTTGGCGCATTCTGCAGGAAAGTGTCGTATATCACGGCATAGTCCCGCCGAATGCGTTCTTCGGTGAGACCAAAGCAGGCCAGATCATACTCATGCCCACTTCTGTAAGTGCGTTGCTTTTCTGCAATCTGCCGAATCTGCTGTTGCATCTCAACAGTGGGATCGACATCGATGAAGCACAGGATATCTTCCATTACCACATCGAACTGTTGCATCAGGCGGGGAAAGGCGACGATATAAAGATTGCGGGAAGGAATCCGGCCTGCAGTGTAATCTTCATGGAACCGTAAACTCAGACGCAACAATGCAGCATACAGATTTTCGATGAAATGCTGACGCTGCTCTACCGGCAACGACCAAAAGCCAAAACGACCGTCGAGCACGCCCGTCACCAGGCTCAGGCCGGAAGGCACTGTTTCCAGCGGGTCACGCACCATATATAGAACTTTTGCGTCCGGAAAGCGTTGCAGAAATTGCGGCAGGCGCAAGGACAGGGAAAACAGCTTTGCCACCACCCGGTTGCGCTTTTCGCTCACCAGATTGCGACGCCACAGGGTTTCATACCAGTTGAAATCACGCTCTGCACTGGCCACAAAGTGACGTTCAAATTCGTCCAGAGATTCTGTCTTCGACCAGGCGTAAAAAAAGCCATACAGGAATAGTCCGTCAAAATAGCGAAACAGCAGCGAAGGATCATCCGTTTCGATCGCCGTAAGATTGGTTTCGTGCGCAGCATGGGCGTGATGACGGGCCGGACTGATCTTCTCCAGCAGCGGCAAAAGCGGCTTCAGCGGCACCTGCAATGTCGGTGACGGATACAGCATTTTCCAGATGCGCATGCCCGCGCCCAGATCATTCGCCACCATAAAGCGGTGCAGAAACGTTGTGCCACTGCGGGGGTTACCCACGATAACAATGGGACTCTTGATTTTGGTACGACGCAAAGCCGGATAAAAAACATGATCAATAGCCAGCCCCAAGGTCACCAATCCATGGAGTACCAGAAATCCAGTGAATGTCACCAGAGGCGATAGACGCTGATTGAATTGGTCCGCGACAATGCCATACGCCGTGAACATGCGATGCAACATGAGTGCTCTTCCTGGCAAGATTTTTTAGGATGGAATTACCATTGCAACAGGGCAAAGGCAATGGACAAGCCCGCACCCGTGCCGCCAATCAATACCCGATCACCGCGCCGCAACCGACCCTGCTCATTGGCGATAGCGAGTGTCATCGGAATCGACGCAGCCACGCAGTTGCCGTAGTCGGAGACGATATTGACGATTTTTTCCCGCGGAAATCCCAGTTTGACGAAAGCCTCCATTCCGGGGCCGGAAGCCTGATGTAGAACAAACAGATCGATATCATCGAACGTCAGGTCATTGCGTTGGAACAACGTGCGCAACACCCGGGAAATATGCATCAGTACCATTCGAAACACTCTGGGGCCCTGCATATTGAATAGATTGTCTTCACTGCGGGTATCCGGATGCCCCGGCGGATGCCGCGAACCGCATCCCCGGAATTCGGTCAGCTCGGACCCTTCCGGCCAGGTGTGCATGATCCAGTCCTGGACGGCACTTTCACCTCTGCTTTGTTCGATCAGCGCCGCCGCCGCCGCATCGCCAAACAACGCAGCGCTTTCCGGTTGTTCCAGATTGCGCCAGGGCGTACCAGCCTCGGCGGAGACCACCAGGATGCGCCGATAAATTCCTGCCTGTATCAGTCCCGACGCATTCAGAAGTGCCACCACAAATGACAGGCAAGTTGCATGCATAGACCAGCACGGAACGCCCTCCCAGCCCAGCGCTTTCTGGATAAACACGGCGCTATCGGGAATCAGCTGCACCGGCGTCAAGGATGCATTGATGATGCAATCTGGCCGGGGACCGTCGCCGATCGCCGCCAACGCCGCCCGGGCCGCCAAAAAATCCATTCGTTCTTCCGCTATCCGACGTTGACGCACGCCAGTCCGGGACAGAATCCAGTCTTCACTGCGACCGATCAGATCAGACAGCTCAGCAGAAGACTGAATGCGCGGTGGCAAATACAACCCAGTGGATGAAATACAGACCTGCATCATGGTCGAGACTCTTGTTGTTTTTTGTCTTGTCAAAACTTATACAAAACCCACCGCTCAAACAATGGACAAAATTGACCCACTTTCGCCTGTCATTTTGATTTGGGCGTCAATCTCAAACCGGTGAAATTCGCTGTCGGGTGATAACGGTTTACGGATCTGGATGACACCACGCTGCCATACTGGCTGTGTAACTGGGTCGGATTGCGTACCGTATTGGCATGGAAGATCGTACGGCACTGCCGGCTAGTGCTGGAGGGTGTGGACATCGCGCTGCTGCAGAACGTGATCAATGGAAACGCTAGCAGTCCATCATGTTTGCAGCCGGATTGAGAAGGCCGAACTTGTGTTTAATAGCGGCTGATTTACAGCGTTAGACACGCTGGACAATATGCATTGGCAGGCCATTCCGAATCATCAGCGTACCGCCCATTTCAATCTCAGGTTTGTGCCCCGCAATCAGGTGTGCATCAAACCGCCGTGCCAATACCGCCGTAAGCACGCTCATTTCCAGCATTGCGAAGCTGTTGCCGATGCAGATCCTGTTCCCGCCCCCGAAAGGACAGTAAGCATAAGGATGAAACTCCCTCTCGCGCTCTGGCAGGAAACGATCCGGATCAAAGTGCTCAGGGTTAGTCCAGAAATCCGGGTGCCTGTGGGTAAAGTAGGGCGCGACCATAACGAACGCCCCTGCCTCCAGCCGCACACCATTCAGCGTTTCCTCAGTAACAGGGTCCCGTGGAAATGCCGGGGCCGGGGGATACAGGCGCAGCACTTCCTTGATGACCCGAGTCAGGTAGGGTAACTGTTTAAGATCTTCCAGCGTTGGCTGCTGGTTTTCAGGAATTACCGCATCCAGCTCCCGGCGCAAGTGCGCAGCCACCTCCGGATTTTCATGCAGTGAATACCACATAAACGCCATGGTGCGCGCGGAAGTCTCATGGCCCGCAATAAAGATTCCAATGCACTCGTCACGCACAAAAACATCGGCCATGGTTTCACCCGACTCTTCATCTCGCGCGGACATGAGCTTGGACAGAAGATCGTTGGGCCAGCTGGATTCGGGCATAGACCGGCGCCTTTCGATAACCTCTCGCATCAGTAAATGGACTCGCGATGTAGCCTTCCGATACTGAACGTGACTGGGAAGTGGTGCCCACAGAGGTGCTTTTACCGGCAACATCTCTCTGCGGTACACAAAACGAATCATGGTTTCCACGTCTCTTTCAATGGTACGTAACCTCTCCTCGGAGAGGTCCATACCAAACATTGAGCGCAGGATGATCCATGCGGTTATCCGTGTCATCTCCTCCATTATGTCCAGCGCCTGACCGGACTTGCTGGCAGTTTCCCACCGGGTTGTCACGTCGCTGGCGGCGTTTAACATCAGCGTAAAGTAAAGTTCGACGCTTTTCGGTGTGAAGAAGGCGGACATCAATTTACGTTGGCGCTTCCAATGCGCACCGGTTGCACCGATTAATCCACTGCCCAATAAAAGTCGGCGAGTGACGTCCCATGTTTTCAGCTTGTCGTAGTTCTTGCGGTTGGTGAGGAGAACATGGCCTACATGATCAGGATGGATGATAAAAAACAAGTTGTGCAACCCCATCCGCAAATGGGGCACATCTCCCTGAATACGCCATTGATCCGTAAAAAATTGCAACGGGCCTTTTTTCTGAATCTCCAGCGCAATCTGAAAAAGGTTGGGGCTTTTCGGTGCGATGATTCGCGGCGCCGCTGACTTGTATTCCATAAACACCGGATCTCTCATTCCAAGATTTTTATTGGCCTGCTGCCGTTCCGCGGTCTTTGATACCGAGCAACCGGCGCGCCGAATGCAATGCTTCACGTCGGTGGATTGCTACTTGTTCCGGATCGAGAGGTTCGAAATGACTGCTGGGCACTAAGGCTGTGACAGCGGCAACATAAAAAACCGTGGTACCGATAACGGCGCTGGCGGCGTGGAACGGATCGTCATGCAGCGGTTGCAGTTCACCGCTTGCCCGCCCTTCCTGGAAGAGCCCGAAAAACTTCATTGGAAGCTGATCGTTCTGGGCAAAGATGAGCCGCGTAGGCTGCTCAATGCCTTCAGCGACGAAACGCATGATCAGGCGTGCCAGATTGGGACGTGCCACCACCGAGTCAACCCAGGCTCCGACCGCAAGCTCTATCCGCTCTGAAATACTGAGGTTGGACTCCAGCAACTCCCCAAGCTTGTTGGCGAGGGGCTCGAAGGAGGCGGCAATCGTGGCGTCGTAAAGGGTTTGCTTGTCCCGGAAGTAGTAGAACAGCGCGGGTCGGGTCAAACCCAACTCGTCCGCAATGTCCTCCAGCCGGGTGGCAGCGAAGCCGAGGCGGGAAAAATGATTTTCAGCGGCGGCAAGAATGGCGGCCTTGCTGCGCTCAGCTTTCGAACTGCTTGTTTTTGAAGCGGAAATTTTGCTCATTCTGCGTTAGCGCCTTCGCGCCTGAATCCTGGATTGCCGTGGTTGGACGGATCTTCACACACAATTTGCTTACCTGCAATTCAATACTCTACTTACTAGAAAGTCAAAATATTACTTTCTCGAAAGTAAAAAATGCGCTACGGTTTGCCCGTGATAGGGGAGGGAGTCGAGGCAACGGGGAGCTGGCATGGATGGAACGCACGTCCAGATTTTGCGTTCGGCTGATCTCCGGTGATTGCAGGACCTTTGCCTTCAAAAGCTGCGCGCACGGAAGTGCCCGCCCCGTACTCTTCTTTGGCTTTTGACCGAACATTGAGAACCTTCAACGGCGGCATCGCACCGCAGGGCACGCCATCGAAGCATCAGCCGTTGCTCCAGAACGAGTTCCGCGTCCTTCCCGGTTTTAGAACATAGAGGCCGGGTTGGTGTTGTTGACCAAAAAAAATAAGAAGCTCTGTTGAGTCAATTCGATATGAAAACACAACAATATTTAGTTAAAGACCGGGCCTTTTCGTTTTCGAGAATATTTCCGATTTTTGTTTTGATACTGCTCGGCATTTCTCCGACGGCAGATGCTTCCTTTACCGATAGCATTACCATCGGAAATCCAAAAGCATTGGCGCTCGGTCACGCGGTTACTGCTGATCCCCCTGATATTGACTCCATTCACTTTAATCCCGCCGGGTTGACACAATTGAAAGGCCGCCAGGTGTTTATCAAGGGGATAGTGGGCATATTTTCCACAGAGATGGAGTTGGGAGGATATGGCGAATACATGACGGATATGATTGAGAACTACCGGCAGCAACACAAAGAATTCGAAGATGAAAATGGCGATCTGTTATATGGAAGAAGTCCCTGGGACGAGTACGTCTACAACGAGACGCTGCATACAAAGAGTAAATCAGAGGGAGGTCCTACTCTGATGCTGCCAGGAGGCATGATAGACATGCCCATCGGCGCCGGCATGGCTGGCGGAGCTTCCTATAGTCCCCGGGGCAGCCGTTTTACCTTTGGTACCAATGTGTACGCACCCATGATGAATGGGATGCATGTTGCACCTGATGACCCAGGTCGATTTGCGCAGGAACGAGCTTCTTTCACACTCATTACCTATTTTTCGCCGACAGTGGCCTATGAAGTTTCAGATGAGCTTTCACTTGGTATATCGGTGAATTTCAACTATTCGGGTATGGGGTTGGAATTGCCCATACACGAGCCTCATGTAGCCATATTTTTTCTCGGTTCTCCCTTTATCCAGGGCACATTTTGTAATTCTGACGGAACACCCAAGCAGGTTGGCGAAAATTCCCTTGGGATTGATCCAGGCTCAGTAGTCGATGTCTGTACAGAGGTTCCCCCATTTACGACATTTGGAAAATTATCGTTTGAGGTTGACCAGAATATTGTACTTGGCTACAACCTCGGCCTGTTGTGGAAGCCAACACCCTGGATGTCGTTGGGTTTGTCCTATAACTCCAGAGTGGATGTGGAGATGGATGGTGCGTTTTCTTTCCCCATTTACGATCCATTCAAGACATTCCTCTACAATTTTCACAGCAGCGATGCGATAGAAGCTGTGGGTGGCATCACGGGAGCTTTAGGCATGCCATTGCCCACACCGGAAGAAATTCAAATTGGTTCCGAAGGACCTTTAACTGTTTCGTACGAACTTCCCCAGCGCTGGAACGCGGGATTGAGTCTTCAGGTCACGCCAGATTGGAAATGGAACCTTGATGCCCGGTGGACTGAATGGTCGGCGTTCAGTCAGATCCAGCTCGATTTTGGTGTGGACGTCGCTTTGCTGAAATGGGGTGCCATAGCTGATCTGGTGGGAACTGGTGGCCAGAACGGCATTACACCCAATTCCGTCGACTATCAGATCAGTCTGCGTGATGTGGCCTATTGGGGAACAGGTGTTGAGTATCGATACAATGATCATCTGGTATTGCGCGGAGGATTTGAGGATCGGCCATCTGCCGTGCCTGAAGACGCTCCCAATGCATTGATCCCATTGAATGATGCGAAACTGTTTTCACTCGGATTTGGTCTGGATCTGGATTCGGGTAGCCATATCGACTTTGCTGTAGCTCACATGAAATCAGAAACAGATTTCCCGGCTTGTTCAGCGGCATTGGGAAATGGCTGCGACCCTGCAAATGTTGTGTATCCCTCTTATGCGGGCCAGGACATAAAAACAAAAGTTGAGATTCTTATATTTGAGCTTGGTTTTCAGCGACAATTCTGAATTTCTGACGCTTTTGCCGGACTCAGGCACCCCACGACAGGCAACATCAATAGGTTTCGATTTGTAGGCGCCCCTCGTGGAGCAGTTTGTGGTGCAGATCTTCCCACGGCAGCTGGTGTTGTTCTGCGATCTCGGCCAACAGGTTCATCACCGCCTGTCCCATCGCGATCATGCCGCAAATAAAAATGTGGGCATTCCGGTCCTGCAGAAATTCTGCCATTTGATCGCTACGCTCCCACAACAGATCCTGCACGTAACGTTTTGGGTGCGCCGGACTGCGCGATAGCGCCAGATGCAGGGCCAGTGTCGTCTCCGGCACCTGCTGCAGTTCATCCACATAGGCCATCTCGGCCTCGGTGCGCCCGCCATAGAACAACTGCAGCGGGACCCGGAGATTGTTGCTCATGCGCTGTTGCTGCTGGATGAACGAGCGCATGGGCGCGATGCCGGTGCCAGAACAGATCATCAGGATGCGACTGGCGGGGTCCTGCGGCATCAGGAAATGGGAGCCGATGGGGCCGATGCAGCGTACGGTGTCCCCCGGCTTCAGATCACACATGTAATTGGAAGCGATGCCGTAATAGGGTTTGCCATCCTGCACATCGATGACGCGCTTTATCGTAAGCGCCATCTGCCGGCTACCGGCAGCTTCGCCGCCGCGACTGCTTGCAATGGAATAGGCCCGCATATGATGGGCGTGACCATTGGCATCCTCGCCAGGTGGAAGCACACCGATATTTTGACCTTCCAGCCAAGTGAAGTCAGTATTCTGAAAATCCAGAACGATATGGTGAATATCGGTGTCCGAGGCAGAATCCGTTACGCGAACATTGCTTTCGATGCGCACTGCCAGCGGTTTTTGCTGGGTATAACGGAACGTAACGGGTTCGCTGGCAGACGCCGGCGCCGGATGTCCCTGTGGCAATTCATCTTCATCCAGTACAAGCGGCACAGTTTGACCGCCTATTTCCAGTTTCGGCGGCAGCACATCCCATGCAAATTGTTCTTCGATGGAGTATGGCTTGCCGGCCGGAACCATCTGCCAGGTTTTGATGGCGTTTGAACTGCAGGCGTCCAGGCAGGCATGGCTATTGTTACATTTCGCCGGATCGATCACATATCGCTGCATCAGCCGGTCGGTCTGAATGGCGCCTTCAGAACAGGCGGCCTCACAACTGCCGCAACACAGGCAACTTTCCGGATCAATCAGATGTTGCCTGACGAACTGCATGTCGTTGCCATTGTCGGGAGTGATCTGGTTGGGAATATTCATTGTCCAGGCAACTCCGATTCAAGCAGCCGAGGTTCACCCATCCCCATATATTCCGCCAGATTCCGGTGCAGATTGCTGACCTTGCGTTCCTGCCACGGATTGGGAAGATTGCCGGCAAAACCACGGGACTTCAGACCCTTCTGCACCTCGATCATGTTCGAGATGTCCTGACCGATTACGTAAGGCCAGCGGTCGGGATCCTGTTCGAGGTACTGCCATTCGGTGTGGGGTTGCTGCCCGGGCGGGAAACGATCGAGCGCAATCGCCTCGTAAATGCATTTGTCGGGATCTGTGCCGTAAGGGCGGACCCGGTAGTAAAGCAAAAAGGTGGGCCCTGGCAGAAAATTCATGTTGGGGAAAATGCTTTGCGCCAGCCCGGCATCCGACATCTGCTTGTCGGAAATTTCCGGCCATATGACACCGCGTTCCGCATCATCGCGGCGGGCAGACTCCAGCCAGTGATGGTGCACTTCCGCAGCTGGCGTGCCAGCCGGCAATTCATGCACCAGGCGCTGTGCGGCTTTTACCAGGGTTTCGGTGGTGGCAGCGCCCACGGTGTCCCAGAATTCCTGCTGCATTTGCGCGGTGGATATACGCGCATCTTCACCCTTGGCGGCGCGATGCACACTGGTATCCGCTGCCACGTCTTGCCCTGCCACCTTGTGTTCCTTGGTGTCATAACCATCGTGGCCGTGACGACCCAGGGCCCGGCTCCAGGCGTAGAAATCCCCATACTTGGTGAGCTGCGGATGAGTGCCCGCCACATGATAGGGTTCCAGGAACGCTTCCAGCGCGACTTTCCAGTTGCAGTCAAAAATTCCCCAGGCGCGAAAGCGGTAACGCATCTGCTCGAATTCGAAAGGATCAAGCAGGGACGCGACTGGCTCCAGAAATTCCCGCAAGGGTTCGCACTCAATATCCATGTTGATAAAGATCCAGCCACCCCAGGTATCGACCTTCACTTCCCTGAGGTTGGTGCACATCTCGGTGAGCTGTCCTTTCCAGTCCGACTGATCGAGGATGTAAGTGGCCTTGCCGTTGGTGTCAAAGGTCCAGGCATGATAGCCGCAGACAAATTTCTTCTGTTTGCCTGCGGCGCTGTGGGCACCTTTGGGCGTGCTCACCAGTCTGCGTCCGCGGTGGGTGCATACATTGTGGAAGGCCTTGATCGTGTCTGGCGCACTGCGCACGATCAGGATCGAGTCGTCGCAGATTTCATAGGTGATGAAACTGCCTACTTCGGGAATTTCTTCCACCCGGCCGACCTGCTGCCAAACCTTGGCCCACAGCCGGTCGGCTTCCGCTTCGGCGTAGTCTTTGGAGACATAGGCATCCGCCGGAATCAGCAGCGGCTCCGACAAATTTTCAACTCTGATCCTGACTTGTTTTTCCACGACACACCCCAATTTTTATTGTGACAGACTCAAGCCTTGCATATCGCCCTGGCTTCGCCAGTCTTCCAGGCGTTGCATGAAAACGTCCCAGCCAGGCCCATAAACCTCGCCCAGATAGAAACGAAATTTCTCGTTGCCGTTTTCATCCACGTCCGGTTTGCCCTCGTTGTTGAAATAACTCGGGGTGCAGGCGCGAATCCACTCGGTACGATCGATGGCGGTTTCGCGAATGTGCTGAACATAGGCGTTCTGCGCTTCCTGGGTGGGCTCCACGCTGGCGCCGCCACGCGTCATTGTTTGCTTTATGATGTACGCGACATGCCGTGCCTGTTCCTCGAAGTTCACCGTGAGCGATGAATTCAAGCCACCCTGATTCAGGCCGATCACGAACAGGTTGGGAAAACCGTGGGTCATGACACCGTGGAAGGTTTTGTAGGAGCCCTTCCAGTTCTGGTACATCGACAACCCGTTGCGGCCTTCGAATACGTCGAATCCCCAGCGCCGGTCCAGATCGCTGGTAACTTCATAGCCGCTGGCAAACACCATGCAGTCCACCGGGTATTCAACACCATTGGCTACGAAACCGGTTTCCGTCAGGCGATCTACGCCCTGGGATTCCGACACGTCGATCAGGCTGACATTGGGACGGTTGAAGGTGTCGTAATATTCGTCGTTGGAGGTCGGGCGTTTGCACTGGTAACGGTAATACGGCTTGAGTTTTTCAGCGGTCGCCTTGTCCCTGACGATGGAATCGACCCGCCGCCGCAGGCGTTCCATCACACGAAAATCCATGTCTTCATAACGCGCGAATAGTTGTTCAGGCGTCAGTTCAGGCCAATCCTGCTCTTCCCGTTCGGCCGCCAGGTTGCGATTGACTTCCGTCCAGATATCACAGATCAGATCCTTTTCGCCTTTCTGAAAACTTTCGTTGGCACCGCGATGGAAGTTGGCGCGACGCTCGGCTTGCCAGCCTGGCTTCAGGGTTTTTACCCAGGCAGGATCGGTGACCGAATTGCGACGGGTGTCGACGCAGGAGGGCGTGCGCTGCAACACGTAGAACTGTTTGGCGTATTTGCCCAGGTAGGGCACCAATTGAATCGAGGTGGCACCGGTTCCGACAATCGCCACCCGCTTGCTGGACAATTTGTCGAGCGCCGGTTTTTTCTGGTCGCCACCGGTGTAGTCGTAATCCCAGCGCGCAGTGTGAAAAAGATGGCCTTTGAATTTGTCGATACCGGGAATGCCGGGTAATTTTGGAATATTCAAAAGGCCGTTGGCCAGGATCACATGGCGGGCACGGATTTCATCGCCCTGGCGGGTGCTGATGCGCCAGCGTTTGGCATTTTCATCCCAGCGCAGGGCGCTGACCAGAGTATGAAATAGCGCATTTTCGTAGAGCCGGTATTGCCGGGCAATGCTCTGGGCGTACTCACGAATTTCCCAGCCGTCGGTAAACTTTTTGGTCGGCATGAAGCCGGTTTCTTCCAGCAAAGGTAAATAGCAGTAGGCATCGTTGTCGCATTGCAATCCGGGGTAGCGGTTCCAGTACCAGACGCCGCCAAAATCGCCGGCATGATCAATGATGCGGAAGTTGCCGATGCCCGCCTTGCGCAACTGAACGCCTGTCAGGATGCCGGACCAGCCGCCACCCAGCACGACAATGTCGATGTCTTCCGACAGTGCATCTCGCGGCGTGACCGGCGTGTAAGGATCCGCTTCATAGGCATTGGAAAATTCTGCCCTGGGCTGAACATACTGCTGTTGCCCTTCCTTGCGGAGACGCCGGTCGCGCTCCTGCCGGTACTTTTCTTTCAGCGCGGGAATATCGATCGCGTCCGATGACGGCAGGTCTTTGCTTTTTTCATTGATCATGTGCATCACTCTCGAAACATCCACTGCGAGTTA
>JABLXQ010000053.1 GCA_013178375.1 Gammaproteobacteria bacterium | reverse complement strand
CCGGCTTGACCTGACCGGGCTTTGTCCATAGGTTATATTTTCCTTCGACACTCTGGCCAGCTTAGCACCTGCAAAGATCGGGTGATAAGCTTGTTCCAGTACCGATCACTATGGACCAGACCCACCCGCCACGGAAGCACAACAAGGACACCCCATGAGCAAATCCGACGAAATCAAGCGCAACTCCAACAAGATCTGGCTGGCCGGGCTGGGTGCCTATGCGCTGATGGAGGAGGAAGGCAAAGAGGAATTCGAACGGCTGGTGGAAAAAGGCCAGGTGTTTGAAAAGGAGAACAATTCCCGCGGCCAGCAGCTGGTGGCGGATTCCAAGCTGGATGAACTGAAAAACCGCGCCAACCAGACCATGGACCGCATCGAGCGCGCCTTCGATCTGCGGGTATCCTCAGCCCTGGGCCGGCTGGGTATCAGCCGCAAATCCGATCTGGATCTGCTGCACGACAAGATCGACCGGCTGGCGGCCGCCATGGAGCAGATTGCCGAAGAACTCGACAAGGCGGGCCACTGAGCATGGGCGTCACCCTGTTCACCGTGGTAGCCACGGCGCTGCTGTCCAGCGTATTCACCCTCGCCATCGGCTATTACATCCTGCGCCGCCAGGCCAAGGACCGCTACGACATCGCTATCAAGGAAGCCATCGAGCGGTTCAAGGCGGAAGTGGGACCCGAGATCGAACAGCGGGTAAAACAGGGCATGCTGGAAGGGGTGAAGTCGTTGCCGTCGCGGGAAGTGCTGCGGGAAACCACGCGCACGATCGCCAAAACCGGACTGGACCTGATGGGCGACAGCCTGAAAATGGCGACCCGCACCCGCACCCGCAAGCCGGGCACTCCGCTCGACGACGACTGAGCGCCGGAAAAATCCGTCAGCGCCGCCCCAGCATCCGGGGTACCAGCAACACCACCGACAGAATCAGCAGAATCAGGGTATCCAGCGAGATATTTTCGATGGCGGGCACCTGCAGGTACCCGTTGTGGGCCAGGAACGCCACCAGGATCAGGCAGAAACCGATGATGGTGCTGATCTGGTTGGCGCGGCGGTCAGCGTCCAGTTGCCGGCGGATTGCCTGAAGCTCGTTCATCTGCCGCTGCTGCAGCTCTGACTGGGCGCGCACTGCCAGCAGGGTTTCATTGGCCATCTGGGGTAGGTGCTCCAGCCGCACGATCCAGGCAGGATCATGGTTTTTCAGCGCTTCGAGCAGACCGCTGAAGCCTTCATACTGCGGCAGCCAGTTATTGATGATGCGCTTGCTCAGGGTCCAGATGCTGAACTGCTGCACGATCTGCATCAGCTCCGCCAGCATCAGCAGATCGCCGCTGACCCGCACACCCTCTGCGCCTTGCACCTCGTCCGAACCAGTGCCCAGCACGTACTGCGCCAGCAATGTGAACGGCAGGGTCAGACGCGCATCCACCACTTCCTCGTATTCCGCAAACAGCTGCACACCGTCATCGCACAGGGCCACGAAAAACATCCAGTCCGGGCCCGTGGTCTTGATCCGCAGCACCCGCCCCTTGTGTTCCCGCACCCGCTCCAGCGCCCCCGGTTCATGGGACAACGCCAGATTGATGGCCGCCTCGATCACCTCGAGGGCCAGGTAGCGGATCATGGATTCTTCGGGTGTTTGCGGCATGGGGAAAGGCACCCTTCGTTATTGTTCTGGGCATCCCGGCGGGATGCCGAAATTTACCACCGGCCTGCCCAAAAATCCCGGGATTTCTTTTTTGTGCACGTTATAATACCCCGGCTTTTTGGGCCTATACGTCTTGTATTCGACGACATTTGTGGTCTTTCTGTAACCTTCAGGGAACATCACTCGATGCTTGAGTTTTACAACGAGTTTGTAAACCACCCGGACTTCTGGGCCTATATGAGCATCCCCCTCGTGGCCGGCATCATCGGTTGGGGCACCAACTGGGTGGCCATCCAGATGACGTTTTACCCCATCAATTTCTTCGGCATCCCGCCATGGCTGGGCTGGCAGGGCATCATCCCCAAGCGTGGCCGCAAGATGGCGGGCATCGTGGTGGAAAACACTCTCGACAAGATCAGCACCATGCAGGAGATCTTCGACGAGTTCGAACCACACAAAATCGCCCATCACATCATCAAGGTCGCTGATTCCCGCATCGAGGAACTGACCGACGACATCATGAACGAACGCAATGCGGTGCTGTGGGAAAACCTGCCCAACGTGCTGAAAAACCGTGCCTACGCCCGTGCCCGCCGGCAGTTGCCGCAGATGCTCGACAGCCTGATCGAGGACATGCAGGCCAACATCGAAGATCTGGTGGACCCCAAGGACCTGATCATCAAGAAACTGTCGGCCGACAAGCACCTGCTAAACCGCGTGTTTCTGGAGTGCGGTGAAGCCGAATTCAAATTCGTCATCAACTCCGGTTTCTGGTTCGGCCTGCTCTTCGGCATACCCCAGATGCTCTGGTGGTGGTTCGACAAAAGCTGGTGGACGCTGCCCGCCTGCGGGCTGTTCGTGGGGCTGGCCACCAACTGGCTGGCGCTGAACCTGATCTTCCGTCCGCTCAACCCGGTGAAAGTTGGCCCCATCACGCTGCAGGGCCTGTTCCTGCGGCGCCAGAATGCGGTGTCCGAAGTGTTCTGTCGCCTGGTGACCCAGGACATTCTCACAGTTGGCCACATCATGACGGAAATTTTCCGTGGCCCCCGCTCCGATCGCGCCAAGGCCATGCTGAAACGGCACCTGCGCCCGATCATTGACGGTGGCGTCGTGAAGACCGTGGCACAACTGACAGTCGGTCCCGAAGGGTTTGTCGGCCTGAAACGCGCCATCGAGGAAAAGACCATCGAGATGTCGCTGGCATCCTTCGATGATCCGGTATTCACCCGTGAACGGGGCAAGGTGGTGGAACGCATGTTCCGCGACCGTATGCAGGCCATGTCAGCGGAAGATTTTCAGGCGCTGCTGCGGCCGGCGTTCGAGGAAGACGAGTGGATACTGATCGCGCTGGGGGGCGCGCTGGGTTTTGTGGCAGGCCTGGCCCAGCTGGTGTTCATGTTTTCCGGCGTGAGTATTTAGTGACTATGATCATGAAGCCGTGATGTGGCGCAAAAAAAGCCAAAGCCAGCCAGCATCCATCCGGCGTAGAATGCAGCACGGCTCGCCAGGAGCCATCGCGGCAATGATCTGATCTGTAATGACCCGTCATTTCTGAAAGAACAATAAAATGCTGAACCATAATAAATCTTGAGTGGCCTTCCCATCGTTACTCCAACCAATTCACGCCAGCAGAGTGGCCCAAAACCGGCCGCAACCAGGAGAGTCTCAATGATACGAGGGGGCGTTGAGTCGACATGATCCAAGCGTTTTCCCCGGATCACCTGCTTGGCGTTGCTCCGGCCCTGCTACCACTGCTGATGGCGGTCTGCGGCTGGCTGACCCTGCGGCTGGCGCAATGGTCCAGCCTGATTCCCCGCCGTCCGGTCGGCGTGCGCAGCTGGTTTGGCTGGCAGGGCTATTTTTACGCCCACATCAGCGATTTCATCAATCACTGGTCCCGCGAGTTGCTGGAAAGGCTGGGCACCATCGACCAGGTTTTCGAGCAGATCGGGCCGGAAAAAATCGTGTCGCACCAGCTGGCACGGTTGCGTCCGCAGCTGGACAGTTTCATCGATGAAGTGATGACCAACCAGAATCGCGTGCTGTGGGAAAACATGCCGATACTGGTGAAGAACCGGTTCTACGCCCGCACCCACCGGATGCTGCCGCGCATCATCGACGACATTGTGGAAGAACTGGGCGACAACGTGCGCCGCATGGTCACCTATCAGCAACTGTTCGAATTTGCCGAGAAGGACAATCCGGGGACTCTGCTGCGGTTTTATCACGCACTGACATTGCGAGGCTTCAACAAGCTGGCGTGGTTGTGCCTGTATTGCGGCCTGGCGGCAGGCGCGGTGCAACTGATGGTGGCGGCTCCACTGCACCTGCTGCAGAACGAAACCTACTGGCTGATCACCGCCATCGCCATTGGTACCGGATTTTTCTGGTTGTGCCAGAACTGGCTCCAGTTTCCGCTGACGCCGGTGAAGCTGGGTTCCTTTACCTGGCGCAGCCCCTATTCCCGCCTGCGCGAACAGCAGGACCGCGAACTGGCCACCCTGTTGGCGCAGACCGTTCTGTCGCCGCGCAACATTGCCCGCGCGCTGATTCTGGGCAGCAAATCCCGCCACGCGCAGACCATTATCAAAAAACGCATCGCACCACTGATGGATGACCTGAACGTGCGCACGGTCGCCCAGCTGACAGTGGGGCCGCTGGGCTATGTCAACCTTAAGCAGTCTCTGTCGGATAAGCTCACAGAATCCTTCATGGAGCCGTTCGAGGACGAGGATTTCAATCAGGCCCGCGGCAAGGCGTTGACGGAATTTCTGCTGTCCCGCATCGAAAAACTGCCGGATCAGCTATTCTATCAGCAGATGAAATGGGTTCTTGATCCATTGGCGATCGCCGGCACCTGTGGCGGCTTCATCCTTGGTGGATTGATAGGTAGCCTGCAATGGCTGCTGTTTTCGCTCTGATCCCTGCTGCAGGCACAACATGGCCAAGTACATATTCAAGATACGCTGGGAAAAAGCACCGGACGGCAACGAATCCTACAGCTGGCAATTCGACAACGGCGTGATCCTGAAAGCCGACCGCGGCGCCGCGATGATTCCCGGCATTGTCGAGCCTGAAGCAGCCTTCGTCGCCTCACTGGCCAGCTGTCACATGCTGTCGTTCATGGCGCAGGCCGCCAAGCGCGGGCTATCGGTAATCCGCTATCACGACACATCCACCGGCGTTCTGGAAAAGAACCGTGCCGGCCGCATCTGCGTCACCCGCGTACTGCTGCAGCCGCAAGTCGAGTTTTCCGTGCCGGTGGATATGACCACCCTGCAGGAACTGCAGGACGCCGCCCACGCCAAATGCTTCATCGCCAACTCATCCACCGCCCAGGTGATGATCGATTCCACCCTTCTGCCCGCCAGCGTGATCTGACATGCCCAAAGCCTGCGACGTGAAAAGAGGCCACGTGGTCGCCATCAACGACCAGCCCTATATCGTGAAGAATATTGAAGTGCGCAGCCCGTCGGCACGGGGTGCGGCCACGCTGTACAAGATGCGGCTGAATCATGCCCAGACCGGGCAGAAACTGGATGAAACCTTCACCGGCGACGACATGCTCAAGTCGGTGGATTTTTCCCGCCGCGAAGTGCAGTACCTGTACATCGACGACAACAGCTACATCTTCATGGACAAGGAAGATTACAGCCAGCATGGCCTGGATGCCGATACGCTGGAAGACCAGATTCCTTACCTGACCGACAACCTGGAAGGCATTCAGGCGCTGTTCGTGGAAGACCGCTGCGTGGGCATCGAATTGCCGCAGTCGGTGAATCTGGAAATCGTGGAAACTGCGCCGAACATGAAGGGTGCATCCGCCACCGGCCGCACCAAACCGGCGAAGCTGACCACCGGGCTGGAAATCCAGGTGCCGGAATACATGGAAGTGGGTGAAGTGGTGCGGGTGAATACGCAGACCGGCAAATTCATGTCCCGTGCCTGAGCAACCGTCTCGTCCGACATCACCCAGGGTTGCCGACACCCGGCCATGCCCGGTGCGGGTGCTGAAGGGCCTCACTTATTTCTGGTGCAGCTGCGGACTGAGCCAGCGCCAGCCATTCTGCGACAACAGTCATGCGGGAACCGCATTCCAGCCGGTTCCCTTTACGGCACCCAAAGATGAAATCCTGTTTTTCTGCGCCTGCAAACACAGCACGACGGGTGTGGAATGTGACGGGAAGAGCCATCAGCGATTCCTGAAATAGCCATCCGCGATTTATGCAATAGCTTTCCTGCGCGACCACGCCAGCATCAGCACCGCCACCAGGGCAAAGACCAGTATCGGCAGCGCCACCCAATTCACCATCTGCCAGCCAAACCGGGCCAGCAGACTGCCCGCCGCAAACGACCCCGCACTCATCACGCCAAACACCAGAAAATCATGGGTGGCCTGGGTGCGGGCGCGTTCGCTGGGACGATAGGTTTCCGTCAGCAACGCCGTGCCTCCGATGAACAGAAAATTCCAGCCCATCCCCAGCAGAATCAGCCCCGATAGAAAATGCAGGTAAGCGTCTCCACTCAGCGCAATTGCCACGTGCCCAGCCAGCAACAAAATGCCGGCCAGCATTACATTCAGCACACCGAACCGCGCAATCAGGTGACCGGTAAAAAAGGACGGCACGAACATGCCCAGCACGTGCCACTGGATCACACTGGCGGAATCAGGTTGACCACACTGCAACATGGCCAGCGGGGTGGCCGTCATCACCAGCATCATTACCCCATAGCCCGCCGCAGACCCGGTCAACGCGGTGATGAAAGCCGGCTGGCGCATGATCTGCCGCAGGGGACGTGCACTGCCCTCCTCCACCGTGGCCACCGGAGGCGGCGGCAGTTGCAGGCGGGAAATGACCAGCAGCGCCGCAAGCCCCAGCGCCACCATGGCCAGATACGCGTACAGGAACGGATCGCTACCGATCCCCTGCGCCAGCTTGACGATGCTGGTACCGGCCAGTGCAGCCACCACACCGCCCGCTGTCACCCAGGCGATGGCGCGACTTCGGAACGCGACACTGGCGGCGTCCGCCGCCGCAAACCGGTAGTACTGGGCGAACGATTGATAGCCCCCCACCAGCATGCTGGACACCACAAACAGCCAGAAGCTGTGCAGCCAGAGTGACGCCGCCGCGGTCAGCCCCGCGAGGCAGCCCAGCATCGCGCCGGCCAGAAACCCGGCCCGGCGGCCGAAGCGCTGCATCAGCAACGAGGCTGGAATCATCAACACTGCTGCCGCCACCATCATCATGGCCACCGGCAGGGTGGACAGGCTCTTGTCCTCGGCCAGTTGCAGCCCCGCCAACCCGGACAGGGTCACCACAATGACGGCGGACGTCTGAAACAGGGCCTGGGCTGCCGCCAGCAGCAAGACCGTACGTTTTTCCTGGGAAGAAGGGGTCAAAAGGGAATCCTTGTAATGCGGATCGTTCAGATCCGCGCCAGACACTGGTAAACCGCATCCACTAGACGGCGCGGGCGCGGGTCCACCATCACATAAGGTCCCATCTGATTCATCACGAAACCAAAACCCAATTCCTGCTCAGGATCGGCAAACGCCAGCGAGCCGCCGGAACCAGGATGGCCGAACGCCTGGGTACCGGGGCCGAAGCCGGTCTCGGGATGCCCCACCTGCTGCAGCAAAAAACCGGGCCCGAACCGGGTACGGGTGAGCAGCACCGGATCATCCCCCACGCTTTCTTCCTGCTGACAGCGCCGCAGCGCCTGCGCCGATAGCACGCCCTCGCGACAGGCCACCTTGCCGTACAGGGTCGCCAGCGCCGCCGCCGTGGCATGCAGGTTGGCAGACGGCAGTTCCATCCGCCGCCAGGCCTCGGCATTGGAGCTGGTCATGAGCGTTTTGGGATTGGTCAGCGCTTTGGAGGTCATGGATTCCGGCTCGCCCAGCACCTTGTCGAACAGGTACAGCCGGCCACTGTGAGGCCGGTCGCGGGAACCGGACAGGTCCGCCAGCCTTGAAAATTCAGCCTCAGGCACCCCCAGGAACATATCCAGCCCCAGTGGTTGCGCCAGTTCCTCCCGCAAAAACTGTCCGATGGAAATACCCGCCGCACGGCGGAACACCTCGCCCAGCAGCCAGCCATAGGTGACCATGTGATAACCGTGGCTCTGACCCGGCTGCCACCAGGGACTTTCCTGCGCCAGGGTAGATATCATCCGCTCCCAGTCAAACAGCGCCTCATCCGGCAGCGGCGTCTTGATCGCGGGCTGCCCGACGCGATGATTCAGAATCCAGCCCACCCGGGCATCCTTCTTGCCCTCGCAGCCATATTCCGGCCAGTAATAGGCAATGGTTTTCTGCAGATCCAGCAGGCCCAGGTCCAGCGCCTTCTGCACTGCCAACGCCGCGACTCCCTTGCTGGTGGAAAACACATTTACCAGGGTGTCCTGTTGCCAGGGCAGACGGGCATCCTTGTCGCGGGTACCCGCCCACAGATCCACCACGGTCTCGCCGCGCCAGTACAGGCTGACCCCGGCGCCACGCTGGCCCGGTTCGTTCATGAGATCGGAAAACGCCTGGCGCACGAATTCGAAACGCGCGTCGCAGCGGCCCTGCACTGCCGTAATTGCCATGCAAACACCTGATTAGAAAAGCCCAAAGACCCGATGGTAGAATCCCCTGCCCCCCAAGGTAAAGGAAACCACTGTGGAAAACGGCCAAACCGGCATCTATTCGATCCAGAACCTGCAACGACTGGCCAATCTGCTCGACAACCAGTTCCGCATCCCCTTCACCCGCTACCGCGTCGGCTGGGATTTCATTATCGGCCTGATTCCGGTGGCCGGCGACGTGCTCACGGGTCTGGCCTCGCTGTTCATCCTGATCGGCGCACGCAAATACGGCGTGTCCGGGCGGATTCAGCTGCGCATGCTGGTGAATATCCTGATCGACGTGCTGGCGGGATCAGTGCCCATTCTGGGCGACATTCTGGACGCCAGTTTCAAAGCCAACGCCCGCAATATGCGATTGCTGCTGGATGCCATCGAATCCCGGCAGGATGACGACAGCTTGAACAATTCAAAGCGATAGACATACTGAATACAACTGCAGTAAATTGGCGATTCGCCTTCATAACAAAAAATAACGGCGGTTATTCCATGTCAGCACTGCAAACCCTCGTGGTCGACGACTCCGCCTCGGCGCGGAACGTACTCAAACGTCTGCTGGAGCGCAAGGGCGCCCAGGTGGACCAAAGCGAATCCGGCATCCAGGCGCTGGATTACCTCAAGACCAAAAAGCCCGACATCATCTTCATGGATCACACCATGCCCGGCATGAGCGGCCTGGAAGCGATCCGTGCCATGCGCAGCAATCCCGACACCGCCACCATCCCGGTGGTGATGTACACCAGCGAAAACGACGAGGCCTACAAGCAGGAAGCCATGGCCACCGGTGCCGTGGGCGTGATTCCCAAGCCCGCCACCTGGAACAAGATTTCCGAGGTGCTGGCAGGAGTCGCCTACCAGCGCCCGGCCCAGGCGGACCAGATCGCCAGCAGTATCGACCAGCAGCTGACTTCCCTGCGCGACCATCTCACCTTCACCATGGAAAAACACATCCAGCGGGTCGGTGACGAACTGCAGCAGAATATCGACCAGCGCCTGCGGCAGGTGGAGCAGGGCCAGTCCGGCCATTCCACCTACCCGGCCAAAGGCCTCGCCACCCTGATCCACTCGATCACCGATTCCAAGCTGCACCAGCTCAACCTGGAACTGCGCCACCACATCACCGCCAAATTCGATGTCCTGGCGCAGGATCTGACCCAGACCCAGGTGACATTGAAGCAGGACATCCTGCAGGAAGTGGATCTGCGCATCCGGGCCAACAACGCCCGCCGCCGCCAGCGCCGGTTGCTGCGGATACCCCAGTTGCTGCGGGATCGCTGGTACCTGATCCCATTCTGGCTGGCAGTGGCACTGATGGGAGGGGTTGTGGCGCTCTGGATTAGCTGACGGATCAGCTGAAACTGTCCGGATTTTCCGGCCCCGCGCCCCGCCGCCTTCCCACAGTCAACCCATCCCGACGATTTGCCCTCGGCAAACCCCGTTAAAGTTTGTCATACTTAACAAGCGCTTAATGTGCCCAAATCCGGCGGTTTGACGGGGATCGCGTCCATAATGCGGTCTATACTGTCAATTCCGACATATCTGATCGAGTACTACAGAAGAAGTGCCCATGGCTATCAAACACGCTCTGGTGGTGGATGACTCCAAGTCCGCCCGGTTTTCATTGAAGAAATTGCTTCAGCAACAAGGCATCAAAACGGATTTTGCCGAGTCGGCAGGTGATGCGCTGAATTACCTGTCCAGCAACAACCCCGATATCATTTTCATGGACCACCTCATGCCGGGCATGGACGGATTCGAAGCCACCAAGGCCATCAAATCCAATCCGGACACCCGCAACATCCCGATCATCATGTGTACCTCGAAGGAAGGCACCGACTACGGCGAACAGGCCCTGGCCCTTGGCGCCTATGCCATTCTGCCCAAACCTGCTCCGTCCGCCACCCTGATGGCTATCCTCAACAAACTCGATTCCGGTGACAACATGCAGTCCGCGTCGAACGAAAAACCTGCCGATAGCAAAGCCGCTCCTACCCAGGCCGTGGGCATCAGTACCCGCGTGGTGGAAAACATGGTGCGCAAGATCATCGAAGAGCGCATGGAGTCTTTCCAGAAATCCCTGGGCGATTCTGTTCGCGACCAGCTGAAACAGGAACTGCAGGCAGACATCGAATCCGCCAAGCAGTCGCTGCGGCAGGAACTCAATTCGCAGTCCGATACCCGCATCAACCAGCTCAGCAACGCCAACAGCCAGCGCATTGCCGCCGCACTGTTCGATGAAAAATTCGAGCAGGTCAATCGTCAGCTGGAAAACCGCATCTCCAGCAATCTGGGTGCGCTGGAAACGGCTATCGACGCCACGCGTCACGCCTCGCCTGAATTGATCGAGGAAGTGAAGAAAATCGCCCAGTTCACCGCAGCCGCTGCCGCCGGTGAAACCGCCAAGGAAGCGGCCCATGAAATCAGCCGCGCCGTCGCCCAGGACGTGGCGCAAGGCGAGATCGCCAACGCCCGCGACATGATCGCCGAACAGCTGGCGCAGAAATCCGGTGGCGCCGGCAACAACATGCTGGGCATCGCTGGCGTTGCACTGGGTGCCATTGCCCTGCTGGTGGCTCTGTTCTTCTGAGTAGTTCAATCACCGGCGGCTGGCAGGCTGTTGCTCCAAAACCGCCGGCGCACTTTTTTAAATAAAAAGGGCTTCGAATAAAAAAAGGCTGCGGGATTAACCGCAGCCAAACGAGGCAGTAAACGTTGGGTGACGATTTTACTGCGCGAGAAGTCTTCTGTTTTTCAGCGTTACTCGAATAACCTTCGTCCTATTTTTCCGACCAGATCAGATCAGTGCAGCGTTCTGCGCTCCCGCACCACGCCGACAAACCGTCCATTGATAACCAGATTGTCCGGCGCCAGGATAAACGGCAGGCTGGCCGTCCTTTCAGACCAGGCCGGATCAGACTGCCGGCCGCGCCAGCGCGGCGTCGGTGCCGCAGCATCCTTCACCCGTGCCACCACCAACTTGCCCTCGCCTGCCCGCACGGATTTGCGCACTGCAATCAGGTCACCGTCGTGAATGCCGGCAGACTGCATGGCATCGCCCCGCACCCGCAGCAGATAGGTCGCATGTTCCCGCAACAGCTTCAGCGCCACCGCAGGCCGCACCGACGCATGTCCGCTCACTTCAAAGGGCAGTTGACCTTGTTCCTGCATGACCTGATTCCTCCTGACCGCGTATCTCACATCGCTTGCATCATGGGTGAAAGTAGACAGGCGCAATGCGCAACTTCCACATCTGCCCGGCTTGGGATTCACCTGGTATTCAAATCCACGCTGCATCCAAATAAATAGCGCGACTGCTTTTCACGACCACCATTTACTGTATATAATTACAGTATATCAGCAGCGCAGTTTTGGCAAAGTCTTTTTCACGAAAATTTCCCATGACGCGAAAAATCATTCATATAGATTGCGACTGTTTTTATGCAGCGGTGGAAATGCGCGACGATCCGTCATTGCGCAACCGGCCGGTGGCGGTGGGCGGCGATCCCGGCCGGCGCGGCGTGATCTCCACCTGCAATTATGAAGCGCGGCGCTACGGTGTGCGCTCGGCCATGGCGTCGGCCTATGCCATGCGTCTTTGCCCCGAGCTGATCATCCTGCCGCACCGCATCCGCTATTACAGCGAGGTGTCGCAGCAGGTGATGCGGGTACTGCGGCAATACACTGACCGGATTGAACCGCTGTCACTGGATGAAGCATTTCTGGATGTAACGGATCAATCGCATTTTCAGGGCAGCGCCACCCGCATGGCGGAAGCGATCCGCAAGCAGGTGCGCGCGCAGGTGGGCATTACCGTGTCCGCCGGCGTGGCGCCCAATAAATTCCTGGCCAAGATTGCCAGCGAGTGGAAGAAGCCGGATGGTCTGTTCGTGATTCCGCCGCAAGACGTGGATGGATTTGTGCTGAACCTGCCGGTGGAAAGACTGCACGGTGTGGGCAAGGTGACGGCGGAGCGCTTGCATCGGCTGGGCTTTCGCACCTGCGCCGACATTCGCGCCTGCAATCATTTTCAGTTCATCGAGAAAGTGGGCAGTTTCGGGGAGTATCTGTATCAACTGGCCCATGGCCGCGACGAGCGTCCGGTGCAGGAACGGGATGAACGCAAATCACTGAGTGTGGAGCACACCTATGCACAGGATCTGCCGGATCTGGGCAGTTGCATCCGCCAGTTGCCGGCGCTGAAGGAGCGTCTGGAAAACCGGCTCAGCCGTTCACGCCAGAAGGATGAGGTAAAGAAAGCGTTTGTGAAAATAAAGTTCGCGGATTTCACCAGCACGACGATGGAATGTTGCGTGCAGGAACCTACACTGCCGGTGTATGAATCCCTCTGCGACGAAGCGTTTCAGCGCAAGGGCATCTCGGTGCGTCTGCTGGGTGTGGGAGTGCGCTTCAACGAGCGGTCGCACACCCCGTTCACCCAGTTTGCGTTGAACTTCGGCTAGCTGATGGTTTGAAAAAGCTACGCATGCAACCAGGTTCGCAACGCAGCATAGGTGCGCTCGTCCTGCAGCAATCTCAAATGACCCATGTTGTCGATATATACGCGCTCAACCTGCCCCTGACCGGCAGGAAAATGGCTTTCCCCCAACGCGCTCTGCACCGGCACCAGGCCGTCGCCAATCCAGCGTTTGGACGGATCATCCGCCAGACTGGCCGCCAGCAGAAAATGACGCACGCCCTCCTGCAATGGCAACGGCACCTGGTTCTCACTGGCATCCAGCGGCCGTGTCACGTTGCCGTGGCGCAGGCTGCGAATACCCAGGCTGCGAATATTGCCCAGCGCCATCAGCGGTTTCGAATAAGGGGAAACACCGAGCAGTGAATTGGCGAAGTTGCCGATCCGTTCCAGTGGCGCGCCGGCATGGGGAGACGCCAGATAAGCCGCGTGTGTCACGGCACGGGTCCAGCCCGCGTCGCCAGCCTGATGCAACGCGCTGCGAATCAGCAGGCCGCCCATACTGTGCCCTATCAGCACCAGCGATCCCGCTGCAGCCGGCGACCACTGCTCTTCCAGCAGACGCGCCAGGGCGGCGCCGTTCTCCCAGATCGGCAGGCCGCTGTTGTAACGCAGCCAGGCCACGCCGTAACCCTGCTCCTTCAGTTCAGCGACAAAGCGCTGATTGCTGTCACCCTGCCAGTCCCATTCGCTCAGGCAAAGGCCATGCAGGAACAGCACGACGCCCCTGGGATGACTTGCCTGCAATGCGGGCAGGTCGAGCGTATGTCCTTCCGCATCCACCCACTTCATGTCCTGGGCCAGCGGGTGCCGCCATTCCCGCAGCTTGTCCCCCATGACGCCATTGATGCCGGCACGAAAGCGCCGCAGCGGAACCGGCAGGTGGTCTCCGTCCGGAATGTGCTCCAGCCAGTTATGAATCCGGTCAGCGCCCTGCCCCATTACAGCACCCAGTAGTCGATAGGCACGGGGCGCTTTCTGCAGGTCGGCCTCAACATCCTTGGCGAAAGGCAGCGGTGTCTGGGCAATCGTATGGTGCATCTCGCCGGTAAGCCGGGTCAGTTCACTGCCGGACTTCAGCACAAAGCTGATCACGCCAAACAGCCATTTCAGCAGAAATAGGCTGCTGTCCGGGCGGGTGGTAGGGACATAAGTGGCGGACGGCTCGGAAGCCGGGTGCGTTGCCATGATCCAATCCTCGTCAGATATTCAGTGCACATTCGTACACTCTAATTCATCCTTTGAATTCCGGCAACCGCTGATACCGGATGCAGCAAAAGGCCGAAGCAATAAAGGCTTATCGCCAAACTAAAGCCAGTTTGATCAGCCGGTCACAAGCACATCGCCCCTCCGACTTCAGTGCACACACGATCACTTACTGCTGTTCCGGCGCGATCTGCAGCTCGCCGCGCCGCCGGATGCCCGCCGCACGGCCGTTGCCATTGGCGTGGTTCTGCAGCCCCAGGGCATGTTCCAGTTCTTCCAGCCCCTGCTCCATGTAGTTGAGCAGACGCTGCATGCTGGGCAGGGTACGGCGACAGCCCAGCACGCCGAATTCCAGCCGGTCCTGGTAGCTGATGATGGTGATGTTCAGTGCCATGTGGTTGACGATGGCAGACACCGGGAACATGTTTTCCAGCCGGGCGCCATTCCAGTAGCACGGATCTTTCGGGCCTGGCACGTTGGAGATCACCACATTGAAGGCCATCAACTGCGGCAGCAGGCCGGTCAGCACCGACAGGCCGGTGGGCGCCAGGGTCAGGGCGGTGTAATTGATGACCTGCTCCTTGGTCATCGCACAGAAGCGTTCTTTGCCTTCATTCACCGACTGGCGAATGATCTCCAGCCGCTGCAGCGGATCGGATTTGTGGGTGGCCAGATTGGCCAGGATCACCGCCACCTGGTTGCCGCCCTCGCTGTCATCCTTGCGCAGGGACATGGGCACCATCGCCACCAGCGGCTTTTCCGGCAAATCGTTGCTGTTCTGCAGGTAAACACGCAGCGCAGCGGCGCAAACAGCCAGAATCACATCATTGCAGGTGGAACCCGTCAGTAACGCAATCGACTTGAGCCGGCTGGTGGCAAAGGATTGGGCGGCAAACCGGCGCGACCCCGTAATCGCACTGTTCAGCCGGCATTGCGGCGCAGCGTAGAGATTAGCCAATTCCGGATTGGCGCGAGCCCGTTGCACCGTCTGAACCAGCGCGCGGGCGACCGCGGGAATGGAATCGACCTGCTCCCCCACCAGATGGGCAATCGCCCGCACCTGGGCCACCATCCCGGTGGGCTGCGCTGTGTGGTCACGGTGGGGCGGCGGGAGTTGCCAGATCGGCGGCATATCGCGCCGCTCCGGCGATTCGCTCAGCATACGCATGCCCAGCCGCATCGCCGAGACACCGTCCATCAGGGAATGGTGAATCTTGGTATAGAGCGCGAAATGGCGGCCATGTACGGCCTCGATCAGATAGCTCTCCCACATGGGCCGGCTGCGATCCAGCAGATTGCTGTGCTCGGCCGAGATGAACGACAGCAGTTCCTTGATGCCACCCGGCTTGGGCAACGCCACATGACGGAAGTGGTGATCCAGATCGAAATGCGGGTCGTGCTGCCAGAAATTGCCGCTCCAGCGCGACATCACCCGCAGATCAAAGGGCGAGGAAGGCGCCGCGAACTGACGCATGAACTGCGCCAGATCCGTAACAAAATGACCGTTGGCATTCTCCGGAAACGAGTAGATCTGCAGTCCAGCCACATGCAGCGGCTGCTGCCGTCGTTCCAGCCACAGAAAAAGATTGTCCTCCAGCGACAGTCGTTGCATGACACTCCCTCAGGCATTCCCGTCAATTAACAGGAAAGAGCATAACAAACCTTTTTCGCCGCAAGAGTTGCCGTGCGTCATGAATGGGCCGGTTATGGCGCGATCTGCACACGGTTTTGGCCGCCACGCCCGCGCGACATGGCCTGTCCAGTGCCACAAAACAAAAACGGCGGCACCTTTTAATAGATGCCGCCGCTTTCCAGCTTTTAAAACCGGATAGATACAAGAATTACTGCACAGACGATTCCGCTGACTCGATGCGATCAAGCGCCTGCATGCGTTTGATTTCGTTGGCGCTCAACCCCAGCTCCTTCTGCGCCACATCGGCAATGTACTGACTTTTCTCATCCTCACTCAAACCATCGGTGCCTGGTACATCGGTAAGCAACGCCTTGTATTGCTGACGTTTCTGTTCCCAGGCCTTCTCCTCCGCATCCACTGCCTGCAGACGCTGGGCGGCTTCCTCGCCCACCATTTCCACCCGGGCCTGGTAAATCTCCTGCTCCGATGCTCCGCTGTTGACCAGCGCCTGGGTTTTCTCCGCCAGATCCACCTGGACCATGGCCTGTTTCTGGGCAACCCGGACGCTTTCAGGCAATGATTGCTCCAGGTTCTCCCGGATGGCTGCCTTTTCGGATTCGCTCAGCCCTTCCTGTTGCAGGGCGATACGGGCGTCTACATACGCCGCGTTGGTCTGGGCTTCTTCTGCGAAGAAAGCTTCATAAGCTTCGTCACCCAGATGCTGGCGACGCAGGTTTTCCAGGTCCTGCATGAGGGTCTTCAGATTGGCGGGATCGTTCGCAACCAGCTGCTCCTTGTCGAAGCCTTTCTCCCACTGATCATACGAATCGACATAGGAAAAATAGTTGTCCAGCAGCTGCAATGCCTGCGACAAGGCAGGTTCCTGCAGCGAGGTGTACATGTTGCCGGCGATCAGATCATGCAACTGGTCGAACGGAATGTCGCCGATACCGAGCATGAAATAATCCAGCATATCCTTCACGCCACCGTTCACGATCAGATTGCCGTTTTCATCTACCG
Organism: Gammaproteobacteria bacterium; assembly: GCA_013178375.1. Taxonomy (GTDB): domain Bacteria; phylum Pseudomonadota; class Gammaproteobacteria; order Pseudomonadales; family Ketobacteraceae; genus Ch67. Next base: position 23,853 of record JABLXQ010000053.1, on the reverse strand, counting down.
AATATTCACCCGGAAGCTCCACGTCATCCAGATAAGGCGGGCGATTGGCCATGAATTTCTGGTAATTGGCCTTGAGCTGTTCGGGTGTGGGTTTTTGCTGCCGCTTGAGCACGTCAGCCGGGCGCATTTCCACGACCGCTTTGCTGGCCTCGGCTTCGGAAGCCATCAATTGCTGCCGGATATCGGCCGGTTTGGATACTGCTGACTTGAATAGGTACTGGTAACCGCCTGCTGCCAGCGCAATACCGGCGACGGCGACCACTAAAGCGGATTTTTTGTTCATGGGTTTACACCTCTTATTATAAAAAACAACGCTGGACGCATCCGAAAATGCGCCCAGCTTTTTATGTCAAACGCGATGAAACGCGCAGCTCATCAGAGGCCGGCTTGCTTAAGACGGTTGGCATGGGTGTAGTAGATGCTGGGGATGTTCATGCCGAAGGCAGTGATGGCCAGAGCATGGTTGATTGCATCGAAGTGGTTGGCTTTGTAGTCAAGACGCAGTGCCTTGCCCAGCGCCATACCGCAGGTCGGTACCAGACCGTCCCACTTGGCTTCGCCGCCCATGAACTGGAACGCCAGCGGAATCACGATGATATCGAACGGGTCCAGCCATGCGGTGTACGGATCATTGCCGCCCCAGGAGTAGTAGCTGATGCCGTTGACGCTGGCAGCGCCGCTGGCCTGAGTCAGGGTTGCGCCTGGGCCGTTGCGGCCACCGTTGTCATTCCAGCACTTGTAGGCAGGCATGGCCGCCGGATAGGCTGCGTTGAACTCCACATAGGAAGGAGCGTGCTGGGAGCCACTGGCCAGGTCCATCATGGACTGGTCAACGTTCAGCGGCGCGTTGTAATCACCGTCAGAACCCGGACCGGAGATCAGCTCCAGCAGTTCCAGCAGCAGGGTCACGCCTGCATCGACGATCTGGCCGCCGATGCCGATGGCCGCCAGGGTAGCCTTGAAGCCGTCAGCAAACTGGGTGCCTTCGTTCATGCAGTGGGCGCAGGAAACGGAAGCGATCCACTGGGGTTCCAGTGCAGCCACATAACGGGATGCAGTGGCGCCCTGGCTGTGGGCAATCAGGTTGACCTTGGATGCGCCGCTCAGTGCCAGGATCTGGCGGATGCTGCTACGCAGTTCCTCTCCGCGCTTTTCGTGCAGCGCAGCGGAGCTCATGTTCACAACATAGACGTTCGCCCCACGGCTGCGCATGTTGCTGGTGATGAAGTACCAGTAGTCGACGATGCCCAGGATGCTGTCGAAGCCGAATGCTCCGTGCACCATCACGATGGGGTATTTGGTTTTGGAGTAGGTGCTGGCTGCATTGGCCATCGGTGCAATGAACACCGCCGCCAACACGAACACCAGAGCCGATAGCAAAGTGCGCTTTTTCATATTGCCTGCCTTAGTCTGATCGTTTTTGTTGTGTTTATAGTTCTAGTGGCGTGTTTCGCAGGGACACGTAAACACTGTGGATCAGACTAAGGGAAGAGAACCAGGGCACGCTTGTGACAGCTGGCCAGATTAATGACTGATCGGGCCAGCGACGAAATATTACAGTCAGGAACAAGACGTTACGGATAAGCAACAAAGATTGCGAGGGCGGGCCGGACGGATCCGCGCCGGTGGGTATAAGTTTGACGGGAAAGCAGGTGCGTGCCAGAATTCCGGCCCTTTTTGGCCATTTCAGGCCATAATCGGAACTGACTTGTGTCAGTAAGCACTGGAAATTGTCTGCAGAATCCAAACGGCCCGGCAGCAGAGTCAATCACAAAATTCCAACACGTTCGGTATATTGCGGCCTAAGGCAGCTCACATATAATCCAGTGAACCCAGCAAAAACAAAAATAATAGCGAAAAGCAGATTATGGACCGAGACACCCCGATCATCCTGCCCGACTACGTCTTTTCCTATCTGGAGTTTCCCGAGAGGCTCGGCTTCACGCTGGACGATGTCTGCCGCAAGGCGGGCATCGACCTAATCGGCTACAAGCACAATCCACAGCCCATCTCGATCAACCATGCGGTCAAACTGATCACGGCTGCCATGGACATGCTGAAAATGCCCTACAGCGGACTGGCGGTGGGCCAGCAGATGCGGCTGACCTGCCATGGCATGGCCGGCGTCTCCGCAATGGCGCAGCCTACCTACTCCGAGTGCCTGCAGGCCGCCAGCCGATTGTGCGAAAAGGCGTTTCCGCCACTCACCATGGAATATTTCGAAACCCAGAACACTGTGGGGCTGCGCATTCTGGAGTGCATGTCCCTGGCGCCGGTTTCCCACTTTTTCATCGAATCCATCACGGTAAATTTCTACAATATCCTGCATTTTCTGCTGGGCAGCGAGTACGAGCCGGAATACATCGCATTTTCCTACCCGGAGCCGAAATACAGTCAGGTGTATGCCCGCTATTTCAAATGCAAGGTACGGTTCAATGCTGAACACAATGAATTCGTGGTGTCGAAGCAACTGGCACAACGGGAACTGTTGCTTGCCAATAAGGGAATCGCGCGCATGGCCGAACAGGATTTTCTGAAATCACTGCCATCGATCAATCTGAATTACCTGCCGAAAAAACTGCGCCTGATCCTGATGCAAAGCGTGGGAGCGTTTCCATCGCTGGAAACCGCCGCCCGTAAACTGGGCATGAGTGGCCGCACCCTGCGGCGTCAGCTCAACAGCCTGGGTACCAATTTTCAGAACGAACTGGATCTGCTGCGGCGGGAATTCGCGATCAGCTATCTGACCAAGAGCGACAAGTGCATTACGGAAATTGCACTGATGCTCGGCTTCTGCGATTCATCGGCGTTCAGCAAGGCGTTCAAGAAGTGGACGGGGGAATCCCCGAGGGAATTCAAAAAGAATCACGCACTGGATCAGTACCGCGAGTTCCTGAACGATGACGAACCCTCGCAATTGCAGGATGCGGAGTTCGTCGCGCCGGTCTGAAGCCTGCGCCAGTAAACCCTGCCCCGATCCAAACCCTGCTGTGATTCAGCAGGGTCCAAAACCGCAAGTCAACGTTCGTCGTTCAGCGCCAGGACCGGATCGCCAGCTCGGTAAATTCCGATGTCTGCAGACCGGTGTTCATCTTCAGTTCCAGCGACAGCATTTCGGTGGCCTTGCCATTGGTCTTGTTGCTCATCACCACCCGCGCCGGCTTCCAGTATTTGTTGTCAAACAGGCTGTAATCATGGGCTTCCATGGTTTTCAGCAGTTTGCCGGACTGATCGTAAAAATCCGCCTTGATCGGCCGGTAGTGTTCGGTGTCGATCCAGAGACGGGTCTTGCTGTAACTGCTTTCCATTCCCGCAGCGGGGAAACGGTCGATCACGAAGCACGTCTGGCTGGCGCAAGCCTCCTGGTTGATCAGGTCGAAACGGTACTGGCTGCTGTTCTGGTCCGACAGATCCTCGAAGGTGAATTCACTGCCCCGGAACGACGATGTGCGATTGGCGCCAGTGATGCGCTTGAGCCGCTTGGTGGACGGCAGGTACAACCACTGCTGGTCCGCTTCACCGGCCTTGGCTTCGCTCAGCAGAGCAATGCCCTTCTCCCGCTGCGGCGCCGTGAAGATCGACAGACTGTGTGAAGTACCGTCTTTTTCCACCAGACCCTTCAGCAACATTTCGCGATCGCTTTTACCGCCTTTTTCATCCACCAGCACCATCCGCACGCGATGGGTCATGTCCTGGAAACCGCTGGCATTCTGTTTGGCGCGCTCGATGATGTCCTTGCCCGTGAGCGGCGCCTCGGCGTGACCGAAGGTGGCCGTCAGCAAAAGTATGGCGGCGAACAATAAACGTGACATGAAAAACTCTCCCGATTAAAAGTGGTAATACACATCGACCTGTACGTAGCTATCCCTTTCGATCAGGTTCATTTTTTGTGAGTTATCTGAAATCCTTAACAGATCAAACATGGTCTGGGGCACCGACGCGACATCCACAGTGGACCAGTAATCCGGTTGCTGCAACTGCTCGACGAATTCCAGCACCCGATCATACTGCGGTTTGCTGATGGTGACGTCCCCCAGCAGGCTGAGCAGATAATCGACCGACTCCGGCGAGGCCGGGTTTTCCTGCACGAGCTGTTCAAAAAACGGAATGTAGTCGCGGGGATCATAACGATCATCATTGGCCATGAAGTACTGGCCCGTGAGATTCAGCGTCCAGCTTTCTCCGAACGTATTGGTCCAGAACAGAGTGCCGAACATTTCGTCGTACTCGGTATCCGCCACCACGCCCAGGATCAGGTTGCTGTCCCGCGTATCGTTCAATGCCAGCCGCGCCGCCACGCCCACGTCATGATCGAGCAGAGTGCTGTAGATATGATCGCGGCTATCCCAGATGCCTTCCACATACCAGGTCACATCCATGGCCGAACCGAACACGGAACCGAAGGTATATTCGAAACCGCCCGCCGCCGATTCAAACTGCTCCAGGGAACCGGTCTGGTAGGTGTATTCGGCTTTCAGCAGCAGATCGTTCCAGGCGTACTGCCATTCCACAGACGACTGGTTGACCTTCTCATAGACCGGAATCAGGTAGGGATTGTTGAAATCGTAATTGAAGATGAAATAGGGATCGCGGGTCATGCCGTAGAAATGCGACAGCGCCAGATCCATGTCCCACAGGCGGGTTTTCCAGCGGCCGGCGAAATCCCAGCGGTTGGTTTTACCCCAGTCGTAGACTTCGTTGTCGTTGTCCACCAGGATCGGGTAGCGCAGACGGCCGTCCTCGCCCGGGTACCATGCCGTGCGGACGTCATGCATCGTGTACAGCTCGATCAGATCCTCACCCACGTAAAATGACAGCGAGGCCAGCGGCTGGCCCAGTTTACGCTGGAACGGCAGCTCGGAACGGTCCTTCTGGTTGATCAGGTCGGTCACCTTGAACAGCTCGTTGACGCCCCAGCTCACCTGGCCCACGCCAGCACGAAACTGGTAAGCCTCGCCGGAATGCAGCCAGAGCAGTTCGCGGATATCGGCCAGGTTGCGCTCGTCATCGACACTGTCGCCGCGCACGAAAACACTGCCGGTAAGCTGGTCGGATTCCCCCAGCGCCTGACTGTATTCCAGTTGCACGGCCGCCGCCGGGTACACGGTTTCATCGACGGATTCGCCGGTTTGGGGGTAGTAGCGGGTCTGGGCATTCACCCAGCCGGACCACTCGGCGGAATCCGCGCTGGCGGTACCGGAACAGGCAATCAGTGCGCAGGCGATCAGTGAACTGGAATGTACGGCTGGAACTTCAGGGCGATACCACTTCGACTTGGTTATTTTCATATTGGTTTTTTATTTTTTGGAGTCCAATCACGTAACTGCTGCAATACAGCAGGACAACCGCGAATACAGGCAGAACGGTAGTGAGCAGGTTGGGGGTATGGGCCAGCGTGTGAACGCTGACCATGAAAGCCAGGGAGCAGCCGCTGACCATGGCCACCGAAGCGATGCGGCCAGCCAGTGTTGCGCCGATGCGCCGGTAGAAAAATTCCAGCAGAGTGCTGCCGACCGATGTGGTGATGAAGCTGACGCATCCCTGGGACAGGCCGGAAATCCAGGCGTGATCGATGTCGTGGCGATTGGCCCAAAAGGCCCAGGCAAACCAGGTGACAGCTGACAGCAGCGCAGCCACAAACACCCGCGCCTGTGGGGACTGCCGGAGCAGCGCCAGCAGGGATTGAACGCGGACGATCAAGGTGGTCATGCCGGAAGCCTGACCGGATCAGTCCGGATGCCGCGTCCGGCCCAAGGGCCGGAAGGCGGCAGCACGGACATGCCTGCGCTGTGCCAGCAGGAGCATGACCAGCACCAGCATGATCCATTCAAACGAACCGGCGCTGCCTTCGGTCACCTGCACCTTGTCGATATTTTCATTGATGATGTCATCGATATCGTCGATGGGGCTTCTGCCATCGCCACCGCCGATGCCCGGTATGTTGCCGGTATTGCCTTCTGCGTACTTTTTGCTGTCCTCAACGGCTTTGGCCTTGGCCATGTCGCAACGATCGGTGGGCAACTGCAACACGCTGCAGCGCCAGTCGATGGAGTGCTGGACAGCCTGCACGGTGCCACGGTTGAAGTGGGTCAGGAAATCCTCGACGCTGCCTTCGTATGCCAGATCCACAAAGTCCTCGAAGCTGGAAACGCTGCCCAGGTTGAACGTGGACAGAATGTCCCCGCTCAGATCGCCCAGCACGCTGTTGCCCAGGTCGATGCCGGTGAGCTTCTTCAGCATGCCGGCAGTGTCCAGCCCTGCTCCGAGGGTAGGATCAAACGCCTTGATCTGATCCTTGACCTGATCCGCCAGTTCCAGTCCGTATCCGCTTTGCACCAGACCATAACCATCTTCGAATCCGTCACGACCTGCGGTGCCTTCACGCAGGTTCGGTTCCGGCTCGATGACTTCCTTCAGCAGTGGCAGGTCCGCAATTTCGGCGCTGGCGCGGGTGGCGGCATTGGGCATGCTGCCGTCCCCCAGGGAATAGTGCATGCCCAGGGGACGCACGTCCTGGCCTGCGGGCGGATTGCGATATAAATGGGCGAAGTTATTGCCGTCGGCGATGTCGACATAGTGCTGCATCATGCCCAGGATAAAGGTGAGTTCCGCGCCATTGGAAAACTGCGGAATCACGTGGCTGGTCATGTCATCCCAGAACGTGGATTCCGAGAAGATGTGCATCAGGCTGCCGGCACCGTTCACCAGATAGGCACCGGACAGATCAGGCGCCACCGCACCGATGGCAGTACCCACCATGGCGCCGAGGGACATGCCATCGAACATTACGCGGGAACCATCCAGCTGGGGCAGATCCGGGTACTCGCTATTGCGCCACTGGGATACAGCCTGGGGCAAGGCCTGATGCGCGTGGTTGATGACGACACTGTGGTCCACCGTGGCCTGCACGAACATGCCCAGCAGGTGCATGATGGTCATGGGCGACTGCACCGCCACCACGATGGAGGGTTCCTTGTTGCCGATCGGCTTGATGCGGGTACCGTGATTGGGATGATCGATGGCGACGGTAGCCATGCCGAGGCGATCGCCCATGACGTAGCCGGTCTTGGTGAGTTCCTTGAAATTCCCCAGTCCATGGCCCCAGACAGAGATGGGGATGGCGGAATTCTGATTCCATTTGGGCAGGGTGAGGACGAACTCGGTCCGGCCAAGAGCCGGGTCCAGAATCGGCTGGTACGGCGGATAAACGCCACCATCGGTGGCACGGAAATTCACCAGGGACATTTCGCCTTTGAGGGTAACCCGGCCATGCTCGGGGTCGCCCAGGCTGTCGCGCTTTTCCAGCTTGGTGACGATGCTGGGGTAGTTCAGGGCGGTCTGCACCATGGTCTTCATGGGCGTGGTGACGTCGGCCTCGGTGCGCACGGTAAACCAGGTCAGGGACAGGATGTCGCTGCGGGCAATGCCATTGCGGTCCACCACATCCAGGGCACCCTTGTAGGCGGGCTGGACGAAATAGCCCCCCCTGTTGTTGAGCACCTTGGCCATGCCTTCGCTGGGGACGAACGTGCTGGTATTGCCTACAGCCGCATCAAACGGGGTTTTCAGCAGCACCGCCGCGTATTTCCTGCCAAATTCAAAGCGGGACCGGGGCCAGGCAATGATCACCGGGCGCTTCTCACGGAAATCGCGCTGCGGATTGGCCACATGACTGAGGGACACCACCATGGGAATCTGTTCGTCGGTTTCCATGTCGAACACGACCACATGACCGGCGCCATCGGCGGGAATCTCGTGCGTTGGCCACGCATTCAGTTCGAACAGCACCGGACCCAGCGCGGAAAAACCGTTGCTGTTATTGAAGATCTTGCTGGGCTGGAACGAGGCTGGGAACTGGTTTTTTACCGGGAAGATCTGGTGCGTGGCGCCGTTGACATTGCGATCCAGGATGGAATCGCTGTAGTTGTAGGTACCGGTCAGATTGCGGAACAGATCACTGGGGAATGGCAGGCCACAGGCTTCCACCGCCACCGGGTTGCAGGTGCTCGCCGCCGAGAAGCCCGCCGCCGAAGCTGCCACGGTTCCCGTCAACAGTGCCGAACCCACCATCAACCGGCACAATCCCTTGCCCCAGCCAGACCATCCGATGCGTGACATAGTATTTCCCATTGGTCATCTCTCTCTGAACTATCTGCGCGGCTGTTAGCTTGCTTGCCGCTGGCAGAACTGACGCAACCATTCGGCAACTTCCGGATGCCTGACGACGGACTGGTGGTCCGCCTGAACGGTTTGCCATTTAATGTTTTTATTGGTGTCGCCCCAACCCAGATCGTCGCGCCCGTGGGAATGTAACGCGGCCTTGATGAGGGTGATGTCGGCGTTTTCAAGCTCGTCTCCCTTTCCATAGGTTTCCAGGCTTTTTAAACGCTTGCGATAGGCGACACTCCACTCTAGCAACAATTCCTCTGTAACTTCAATGTGCAAAGTAGCGAGATATTGTTTCAGCCATTTCAGTTTTGTGAGCAGGTCAGGTTGCTGGTTGAATTCGGCAAAATCCTGAATCGAAAGGCCCAATTCCACCGCAAACATCAGTACCTGGAAATCGGCATCGAACGTGATCGGGTGCAGGCCCACGCCGAAGCCGCTGTCCAGCATCACCAGTTTGGGCAACGGACGCTTCTCAGCCGCCAATTGTTTCAGCATTTCATAGCCTTGCACACCGCCCATCGACCAGCCCACCAGGATAATGGATTGAAGGTCGATGCCTGCTTGGTCTATCAGGCGAATGAAGGTGGCGGCGGATTCCTCGATGGGCCGTTCCCCTGCTGCCGTCAGCGGCGCGGACAGGGCGTGCAGGCGGGCATGCTTCAGCTGCGCCATCAGTTGCAAATACGCGCTGGCGATGCCGGCGGACGTGGGCAGGAAGATCACGTTCAGCGGCGAGGTTGAATCCGGGTTCACGCAGTCGAGACGGAAGTCGTTGCCGCGCTGGATACAGTCCTGCAGCGCCAGCGAGAGGAAACCGGATTGCGCCTGTTCCAGGATCGAGTTCGCCAGTTCGCGCACGCTGGCGTACTGGAACAGATGGGCCACCGTGAGCGCGGTGGAAAAACGCAGGTTGATCGCAGACACCAGCTGGGTGGCGTTGATGGAGTGGCCGCCATATTCGAAAAAGGAACGGGTGACATCGGTGATGGGACGCGCCAGCACCCGGCTCCAGATTTCGCACAGCGCCTGCTCGGTGTCGTTGGCAGGTGGCACGCTGTGGCTGGCAGCGTTGTCCATGGCGGCACGGAACTGGGTTGGCTCCGGCCGTTGCTGCGCGTCCAGTTGCCAGCGTGCTGACCAAAGGCGTTGTTCGATAACGGGATCGCCCACGCGGGGCACGATTTCCCGGATGGCGCTGGTGGCGATGTCGCGCGCTTTTTGCGAATCCGGCTGCTATGCGCCGGCCGGCGGTTGCAGGTGAACGTGCAGATGTTCAGCCGTGCGGGCGAACCAGTCCAGCTGGGTTTCCATCGCCTCGGCTTTGGCATCGACGCCGATGTAGTAACTGGCGGGTGGCAGCTGCAATGTTTTTTCCAGCCAGACGGAATCCCGTTGCACATCGAGTGCAATCAGGCCCTTGTTGCGCGCCATGCGCAGTTCCGCCGCGCTGAACTGCTGGGCCATGCCGGTGCCCTGCCACACGCTCCAGTTCAGACACCAGCTGCGGATGGTGGTGTGCTGATTCAGATGGCGGGTGAGCCACACCTGCGCCGCATTCGCCAGACTGTAGGCGGCGGCCGACTGGCCACCGAAATGACTGTTGAGGGAACCGTACTGTACGAACGCCGCCTGCGGCCAGTGCTGCTGCAGATACTGGGCGAGCGCGAATGCATCCTGGATTTTGCTGTCGGTGACGGCGTGCCAATGTTCCGCGCTGATATCGGCGAGTGATTGCATCGCCAGATGGCCGGCAAGATGGAAGATGCCATCGAGCCGGGTGGATTTCAGCGGCGCCAGTTGTGCGGAAATTTTTTCGTGCCACGCGGACGGTTGCGTATCGCCCATTGGCAGGTAGCGAATTTTTTCCGCGCCGAAGCGGGCGCTGAGCTGGTTGAAACGGGACTGGGCGCGACGATTGCTTTCCAGCGTGGAGCGGCCGGTGAGAATCAGTTTCGCGTTCAGGCGGGTGACGAGCCACTCGCACAGCGGTTCTGCCAGCGCGCCAAGGCCGCCGGTGATGAGCCAGGTGCCGCTGCGCGGGAGGTTGTCTGCCTGGGCGAGGTTGGCGTCTACTGCTTGCAGGACCGGTTGTTGTGGCTGCTGTTGCGACGGCTGTTGTGTCGATTTTGAATCGATCCAGCGGGGAAGCGCGGCGGGTGCTGTCAATGCGTGACGAATGCCGGGGTGCAGCAGCGCTCCACTGGGCAACAGTTCACTGGATAATGCCAGCTCGCGCGCAATCACGCAGCCGGTCAGCAGGTTGAGTCCGGTTTCCTGGCGCAGCGTTTCCAGCAGGGGCTTGAACAGGAGAGTGTCTTCGCTGGATGACCCTGCAACAGCAATCGTGATGCGTTGTGCAGTGGCAGCATCGACAATCTGCAATAGCGGCACCAGGGAACGGGCGGCCTGAGCGAGCTGCCATAGTTGGGCGTTGAGCTGATCGCCTGCCAGGATAACTTGTCCGCCCACCTCCAGCGTACCCAGCAGAATCAGCAGATGCCGTTGCGTTTGCGTGGCAAGCGCTGCCAGCTGCTGCGGCAAATCCGCTGCCCCGGCCTGCACCAGATCAACCTTCATATCTATCTGCTGCGGCAAAAGCTGAACCTCGTCAGCGCGCCAGCCCAGCGCAAACAGGGTCTGCACGCTGTCCACCGGTTCGCGGTGACGCTGATTCCAGGATTCCACTTCTTTCGCGTAAAAATCCTTCTCGAAATTTTTCTTGAACTGGCCGCGCTGGATTTTGCCACTGGTGGTTTTGTAGAAATTGTCCTTGTCCACCGCGATTACATATTCCGCCGTCACACCAAAGGCTTCCGCCACGCGGGCGACGATCTGGCGTTCCAGTTGTGTAGCATCGACGCTGTCGTCGCTGACATAGAACAGCACCAGCGCGTCGCTGTTGGAACCGTCCTGCAAGGCAACGCCGGTGGCAGCAACGAAGGTGGGCACCACGCCGGCAATGTTCGCGACTACCTGCTCCATCTCGAAGCAGTAATAGTTGGCGCCGCGCACCACGATCATTTCTTTTTCGCGGCCGGTCAGCACCAGACGGCGGTTCCACATGAAACCCAGATCGCCGGAATTGAACCAGCCGTCGCCGACAAAGGCTTCAGCATTGGCGTCAGGATTGTTGAGATAACCCGGCGTCACCACGGGACCGCGGATCTGCAGTCGGCCGATGACGCCTTCCTTCACCAGCTCATTGCGATCATTGGTGATGCGGATTTCAACACCGGGCACGACAGAACCCAGATCGACAAAACCATGGGTGGCCTGCTCCGCTGGCGCGATGTCACACACGGTGGGATCGAGCGTGTTATTGAAATGCACCGACAGCAGATGATCGGATTCGTTGTTGTAGGTCATGCAGGTGCAGGCTTCCGCCATGCCGAAGGCCGGCTGCACCGCATTCTGTTTCAGTCCGAAGGTTGCGCAGCCAGCATGAAAGGCTTTTACCACCGGCGCCAGCACCTGTTCGCCAGCGTTCATCAGGATTTTGACGCAAGACAGATCCAGTTCCGGCAATTGTGTTGCCTGCTGCAGTGCGTCCACCACGCGCTGAAACGCAAAATTCGGTGCCCAACTGTAGGAGACGCGGTAATCCGCCATTGCTTTCAGCCACAGCAACGGATCGTTGAGCACGCTGCTGGTGGTGAGCTGCACCTGCTGAATTCCCAGCACGCAGTCCTTCACGTGCGTGGTGAGGATCGGCACCACGTGATCGAACGGAAGCCAGTTCAGACTGATGTCGTCGCTACTGTAATCATTGTGGACAGCGGACGCGGCGATGTGATGCAGAATGCCATGATGGGTGATCTGGATGGCCTTTGGTGTGCCGGTGCTGCCGGAGGTGAGCTGCAGGAACGCCACCGGATCGCGGCTGAGAGCATGCAGTTCATAGCGCTCGCTGTGTTCCAGCAGCGCGTCGGCATCGATGACCTGTTTGGATTCACCCAGCCAGAAACGGGTTGCATCCACGCGCTCGCGGTCTGCCGCCACGGTGAGCTCGGCAAAGTTGTGCGCCACGTTGTAAAGTTTTTGCGCCACACCGTTGCGGTTGTTGTACTGCTCGGGCGTTGCCACATTGAGCGGGCGGATGCCGGCCAGTACCGCGCCCCACCACACCGCAAAAAAGCGGCGGTCGAAGCGCATCTGCAGCAGCACGATGGCGCCGGGCGCAACGCCGGCACGCTGGAATCCGGCGGCGGCGACATGCGCGTCATCCACCAGTTGTGCGTAGCTGTAACGGGATTCGCGCAGATCGTTGTCGAGCAACGTGAGGCCGCGGTCCGGATAACGCTGGGCCGTTTTCTGCAGCGCTTCGAACAGGTGGGAAGAGGTGACGGCCGTTGGCGGTAGCGGCGCGCCGGTCGCCCAGGCATCGGGGCGCTGGCTGATATCGAGTGCACGCAATGCAGCTCGCTGCGTCGACGATTTTTTCGCGGACGCCAGTTCTTCGGATTCCCAGGTTGGGCGATGGACCAGGTTGCGCAGTACCAGCAGATCGTCAGTGGCGTAACCTGCATCACGCAGGCGTACCTGCACGGCGGGATGATCCACCAGCGGGCGCTGGGCCAGTTGTGCGATGTCGATGTTGCCAGCGCTGGTGCGTGGCAGCTGCGGATACAGCACAATATCGTCCAGCTGTCCTGGCTGGATCTGTTGCTGCAATTCCAGCTGCCAGTCGAAGCGGCGACGCTCATCCCCGCAACCAATAAACATGCGCTGCAACTCGATTGGTGTTTGGGTTGCCTCGCCGTGCAGGCTTTGTTGAATTACGCAAAATTCCTGCCCGGCCAGGGCCGGGATCTGTTCCAGCAGTGCGGACTCCATTGCCAGATTACGCTGCGGTTGTGGCAGGATGCGATCCGCTCCGCCTTGCTTCGCATCTTCTGCGATTGCCGCCACCAGATCTGCCACTGACGAGTTGCCATCCGCCTGCAGAAACTGCTGCATGAACCGCTGCACCTGCTGGCCCATCCGAGCCACGGTTTCGGGACGGTACAGGCTGGTCTGGTAGGTCCAGTTCAATTCAAAACGGTCACCCAGATCGCTTACCGCGAGCATCACATCATAAGGCGCGCCGCGCGGGCCGGACATGGGCAGCACCGACTTGATCCAGTCGTCCTGCGCCATTTCGGCGTTGCCCTGGTGCCATACGAACATCAGCTGGAACAGCGGCGTGCGACTGCTGTCACGGGGCGGATTGCAATCCTGCACCACGGACGGAAACGGATATTCCTGGTGCTCCATCGCCGATAGCAGCGTACGCTTCACCTGCTGGAACAGGCTGGTGAGCGTCGCGTGCGGCTGCACCTGTGCTCGCAGCACGACCGGATTGGCGAAATCACCCACCACCTGGTCCATGCCCTTGCGGGAGCGACCCATGGTGGGTGTGCCGATCAGAAAATCCTGCGCGCCGGTGCGCTGGCTCACCAGCAGTTGCAGCGCAGCCTGCACAAAAACGAAAGGTGTGATGCTGTGGCTTTTGCAGAACGCGCGGATGGCGCGGTAACGCTCCGACTCCACTTCCTGTTTGATGATTTTGCTTTGCAGCAGCAGCACCGGCGGCCGGGGAAAATCCGTCGGTAGGCTCACCGTCATCGGCGCACCGCGCAACGCACGCTGCCAGAAACGGCGTTCCTTTTTGCCGCGCTCGCTGTCCATGAACTGCTGTTGCCACTCGACATGGTGGCGATAGGTCGCGGCCAGCGGTTCCAGCGACAGCACCTCACCGCGCGCGGCGCGCTGGTAATAATCCTTGATGTCCTTGGCGACGATCAGCAGCGCCCACAGGTCAGCGCCCACATGCTGGATGGTGGCAATCAGAATGTCGCCGCGCACGCTGTTGCGCACGATTTTCACCCGCAGACAGGGTTCTTTCTGCAGGTCGAAGGCTGCGTCGGCTTCCTGGTTCAGCTGTTCATCCAGCTGCTGTTCATTCCACTGGCTGCCGTCGATAAACTGCAGCGGCATCTCGATGTGATCCCACACCCGCTGGCGCGGACCGTTGTCGGTGTCGGCGAAAGTACTGCGCAGAACGGGGTGGCGAATCAGCAACGCATGGAAAGCCTGGCGCACAGCAGTTTCATTCACCGCACCGTTGAGCACACAGGCAAAGGTGGTGTTGTAGGCCGGGCTGTTCGGCGCGAACCGGTACAGCATCCAGATAGCACCCTGAGTGAACGCCAGCGGATATTCATCGACGATTTTCGGTTCGGCTTTTTTGCTTTGCTCTGATTGCAGCCAGGAGAGAATCGCTTCCTTGTTTTGTTTCAGCAGCCCCATCAGCGCAGGTGTAAGCACTTCCTTGGGCGCCTTGAAGCGCAGCATGCCGCCTTCCAGCCACAACTCCAGCCCCTGTTCAAAGTGCGGTTGCAGCAGCAGCGTGATGTTGTGGGTGGAAGTCATAGAATACCTGTCGCTCAATTCAATGCCGGAAGGGAAGAGGAGCCTGTCTGCGGATCAAGACCGTCAGCAGCATGGATGCTGCTGTCGAGCGTACAAGGATGTATTCACCGCGTGTCTTGATCTGCAGGCAGGCTCCTCTTCCCTGCCTCGTTGCCATCTTTCTACAGAACGCCTTCGACCAGCGCCTGCTCATCATCCAGCACCGGTTGATCGGCCTGATTCAGATCGCCGTATCCTTCGGCCATCCATTTCGCCACGTCGCGCAGACTGGCGCCGCCCAGCAGACGCACCACCGGCAGTTCCACCTGCGTGACCTGGGTGACACGGTTCTTGAACTCCACCGCCAGCAGGGAATCAATGCCCATGTCGATCAGCGGCTGGGTGTCGTCCACTTCCAGTGCATTGAGCTGCAGTGCGCGGGCCAGTTGGTGACGCAGATACACCAGCAGACGGTCCGCCCGCTCTTCCGGCGCGCAGGTGGCCAGCTCTTCCTTGAAGGCGAGGTCTTCCTGGTTGAGTTCCACTACCACTTCTGCAGGAACATCGCCGTTCAGATCGTTGACGCGGTTGAACAACGCGCCTACCGGCAGCATGCTCATCAGCGGCTTGAAGCGATTCCACTGGATGTCGGCCACGGTGATCTGGATTTCGTCGCTGCCCAGCAGGCGGCCAAAGGTCTGCACGCCGATATTTTTTTCCAGCTGCAGCAGGCCGCGCTTGGCAGCCTGGGCGCCGGATTCGTCGCTGACCATGCCGGATTCCGCCCACGGCCCCCAGTTGATGGCCAGTGCCGGTTTGCCCTGCTGGCGACGACGCTGGATGATGGCGTCCACAGCCTGGTTCGCGGCAGAATAATGGAAGTTGCCCGCCGAACCCCACACCGATGCAATCGAGGAAAAGCCGGCGAAAAATTCCAGCTTGTCGTCAGCGCACAGCTCGTCCAGCCATTGCAGGCCCAAAACCTTGTTCGCCATCAGCTGGCTGCAACGTGCAGTGGTGAGTTCGCCCACTGGTACCAGTTCGAACTGGCCGGCGGCGTGAATCACGCCCGCAATGGGATGTTCGGCACGCAGGGATTGCAGCACGCGATCAAGCGCGGCACGGTCGGCGAGGTCCACGGCGGGAACCACAACCTGCACGCCATTCTTGCGCAGGGTTTCGATCTGCTGTTGCGCGTCGTCACCACGGGCACCGTTGCGGCTGAGCAGCGCGATATGCAACGCGCCCTTGCCTGCCAGCCAGTTGGCCACGGCCAGACCAATGGCACCCGTACCGCCGGCCACCACGTAAAATTTGTTGGCGTCCAGATTGAGTTTGCGCTGCGACAGCCGGTCGCCTTCCACCCGCAGCAGTGAGGGTGTCAGCAATTGATTCTGCCGAACACTTAGCAAGGGCGAAGGCTGCGCGGCCTGCAATGCATTTGCACACAGTTGCGCGGTCGCTGCCGTCCAGTCTTCCACGTCGATGGTGGACTGCATCCGGTCTGCCATTTCCAGTAACAAATTCTTGGCAAAGCCCAGCACCACTGCCTGATCGGCCCGCACGACGGCCTGCTGGCCTTTCATGCCCTGCGCCGCTTCGGTGATGATGCTGAGATTGCAATGGGAAACAGTCTGCAGCGTTTTCGCCAGCGCCAGGAACAGTGCAGTGAGTGCATCGTAATCCGCTGCTGTAGCAACCAGCGGCAATTGCGCCAGCGACACCACCAGCCGCACCGGTTCGGAGGCGCTGCCCTGCAACGCACTGGCCAGCCACGGACTGGCGCTGCCGTCCGCCGGCAGAATTTCCCGAGTGCCGTTCAGATTCAGCGTCACCTGGCCATTTTCGATCGCAATGCTGCCGCATTGTTTCGACTGAGTGGCAGGCAACAGACCGGCGAACTGTTCGGCCAGCGCTGTAGTCGGGAACAGCAACACCCAGCGCTTCGCTGACGCAATCTTGTCCGCAACCGGCAGTGCTGGTGCAATATCCCAGCGCATCTGATACAACCAGTTGCGTGCCTTGTCCGGCAGATCCTGCTGTGTCAGCGCTTCGCGCAAGGTTTCGTTCCAGAAACTCTTGCGCTGGAACGGATAAGTCGGCAGCTCCACCGCCGCCACCTGTTTCAGCGGCATGATTTCAGCCCAGTCCAGATCCAGTCCGGCCACATATAACTGCGCCAGAGAACGGGTGAGCGCATCCAGCGCAGGCATTTTCTTCTGCAGACTGCCAACCGTTGCCAGCGACTGCACATCCTGTCCGCCCGCACGCAACGACGACGCCACTTCCTGCAACATGGCGATCAACGCGGTACCGGGGCCAACTTCCAGCACCAGATCGCATTGCGCATCGATGATGCTTTTCGCGCAGGCCATGAACTGCACCGGCTGACGGATCTGCTGCACCCAGTAATCCGCTTCGGCCATCTGTTTGCCGACATGCTCGCCATTCAGGTTGGAATAAATCCGCATGCGCGGACTGGTGAAAGCAATGCCATTCAGCTTTTCCGCAAATGGTTTCAGCGCGGAGTCCATCGCAGCAGTGTGAAATGCGTGTTGCACCGGCAAACGGCGGAACTGGATGTCCTGCCCCGCCAACTGTGCTTCCAGTGCATCCACCAGCGCAGGATCGCCACCCACCACGGTATTGAGCGGACCGTTCACAGCGCAGATTTCCAGGCCGGGTGACGCCTGAATCAGCGTGCGGGTTTTCGCTTCGTTGGCAAACACCACCAGCATGGCTCCCTGCGCGGTGGCGCCCATCAATTGTGCCCGCGCCACGATCAACTTGCAGGCATCCGCCAGACTGAACACGCCGGCAATGCAGGCAGCGGTGATTTCGCCAACGCTATGGCCCGACACGCAATCGGGCTTCACACCCCACTGCATCCAGGTTTTCGCCAGCGCATATTCCAGCGCGAACAATGCCGGCTGGGTATAACGGGTCTGATCCAGCTTGTCGCTGTGCTCGCCCCACAGAAGCTGGGTGAGTTCCACGTCCAGCAACGGATTCAGTTGCGCCGCCACCTGATCGAAATGGTTGCGGAATGCGGGAATATGTTCATGGAACGCCCGCCCCATGCCGGCAAACTGGGCGCCCTGCCCCGAGAACACAAACGCGATCTTGTATTTCGGCTTCTGCTTCACACCGGTCAGCACGCCCTCGCCTTTTTTGGCAACAAGCAATGCTTTCAGATGCTCCGCCGATTGCGGCAGCAGGGCCGTGCGGAATTTGTAGTGATCGCGTCCGGCAGCGCAGGTGCGCGCAATCTGCGCCACGGTGAGAGAAGTATTCACATCCATGTGATTCTTCAGAGCGTCCTGCCACAGGGACACTGCCAGGGGCTGTTTGGCAGAGGTTAACACCAGTGACGGCACCCAGGGTGCGGCCGCTGTCGGTGATTCGGTTGCCGGTTCCGGCTTGTATTCTTCCAGAATGATGTGGGCGTTGGTGCCGGTGAACGCAAATGAACTCAGGCCGGCGCGCAGCTTGCCATCGGGTGCGGCAAAGTTGTCCCACTGGGTGAGTTTGTCGGTCACCTGGATCGCCATCTTGCTCCAGGGAATATAGGGGTTTGGCGTTTTGTAATGGATGTGCGGTGGAATCGTGCGGTGCTGCAATGACAGCACCAGCTTGACCAGGCCGGCGGCACCGGCGGCGGCTTCACTGTGACCGATATTGGTTTTGGCGGAACCCACCAGCAGCGGATGCCGGCGATTCTGTCCCGCGCAATACACGGAATTGAGTGCGCCCAGTTCAATGGGATCACCCAGCGGCGTGCCGGTACCGTGCGCTTCCACATAGCTCACCTGCGCCGGTTCCAGTTGCGCCTGTTGCAGCGCGGCGCGGATCACTTCTTCCTGCGCAGTTTCGTTGGGGGCGGTAAATCCTTGCGACTTGCCATCCTGGTTGATGGCGGTGCCTTTGATCAGCGCGAGAATGTTGTCGCCGTCAGCAATCGCGTCCGACAACCGCTTCAGCATCACCACACCACAACCTTCAGAGCGCACATAGCCATCCGCAGCGGCATCAAAGGTTTTGCATTTGCCATCGGCGGACAACATGCGCGCTTTCGCAAACACGATGGAGATCGCAGGATTCAACACCAGATGCACGCCGCCGGAAAAGGCCGCGTCGCACTCACGGTTGCGCAGGCTCTGGCAGGCGAAATGCAGCGCCACCAGCGACGACGAACAGGCGGTGTCGATGCCCAGCGCGGGGCCTTTCAGATTATACAAATAGGAAATCCGGCACGGCGCGGCACTGGCGGCATTGCCAATCCCCTGCCATGGCGTGAGTTTATCGGCGCTGCCCAGCATGCTGCCCAGGTGCGCATAATCGGACGACGCAATGCCGACGAACACGCCGGTCTTGCTGCCGTTCAGACGGGACGGCGCATAGCCGGCGTCTTCCATCGCTTCGTGACAGACTTCGAGCAGTATGCGGTGCTGCGGATCGATATCCTCCGCTTCCCGGGGCGACACGCCGAAGAATTCAGCGTCGAACATATCCGGCCGCTCGATGATGCCCAGACCTTTCGAATAGATCTTGCCGGGCGCATCCGGATTCGGGTCGTACAGATCATCCATGTTCCAGCGTTCGTTGTTTTCCTGCTGGGTAATGCAATCCACTCCGTTGTAAAGCTTGTTCCAGAATTCTGCCGGGCTTACCGACTGCCCCGGATAACGGCAACCCATGCCAATGATGGCGATGGGTTCATGGGCCGCTTTCTCATAGGCCGCCAGCTGACGCTTCAGCGTTTTGATTTCTTTTAACGCATTCAGCATCAAGTCCTGCGTTGACTTGCCACTCATGTTGCTGCCCCTATTTTTAAAACCAGGCGCCGGTGAAGGCGCCTGGTGTCAGCTGTTGACGGACTTTATTGCGATCAGTCCTTGTCGTTGCCCAGTTCGGCAGCCAGCATGGCAGCCAGCTCGTCCTGGGACAGATCATCCAGCTGATCGTCTTCTTCCGTCGCTTTTTCTTCTTGTGTTTGTTCAGCTGCAACCGGTTCTGCTGCCACCTCATCCGGGAACATGTCCTGGATCAGGAAGGTACTCAGACTCGACACAGTGGGGTACTTGAACATCAGTGTCGCCGGCAGCTGCTTGCCGATCAGCGCGCACAGGATGTTACGCAGTTCCACCGCCATAAGCGAATCCAGACCCAGTTCCTGCAACGGCTGGTTGGGGTTGATGGTATCCGACTCGTCCAGACCCATTACGCGCTTGATCTGTTCGCAGATCATGTCGATCAGCATCGGTGTCCGCTCGTCGATGGGTGCATCCGCCAGACCGGCGCGGAATTCGTCTGCCATCTTCTGCAGATTCGCATCCAGGCCCACGCTGGCTTTCACATCCAGTTCCGACAGGAACGCGGGAATGCTGCCGGTCATGTTGGCCAGAGCTGCCCAGTCGATCACCATCAGGCCGCGCTGGATCGGGTTGGACTCCAGCACCTGGCCAAACCAGGCCAGACCGTCGGCCGGCGGAATCAGGTGCACGCCGCTGGCTTTCGCGTTGGCTTCAACCTGGCTGTTGGCCGCCATGCCCACTTCGGCCCAGGGGCCCCAGTTCACAGCAATGGCCGGCATACCTTTCGCGCGGCGGTACTGCGCCAGACCATCCAGGAAAGCGTTCGAGGCAGCGTAGTTGGCCTGACCCGGTGCGCCCAGCATGGACGACAGCGACGAGAACAGCACGAACATGTCCAGATCGATGTGCTTGGTTTCCTCATGCAGATACCAGGCACCCGCCAGTTTCGGACCCATGACCTTCTTGAATCCGGCGATGTCCTGATTTACTACGAAGGCGTCGGCCAGCACACCGGCGGCGTGAATGACACCAGCCAGGGGCAGGCTGCTACCTTTCACACTTTCGATCATGCCGTGCACCGATGCGCGATCCGCAGTGTCGGCTTTCACGGTGGTGATTTTTGCGCCCAGCGCCTCGATTGCAGCAACACCGGCGGCATCCAGTTCACGCACGTCGCGGCGTGCAGCCAGGATGATTTCGCCTGCGCCCTGTTCAGCAAACCACTTCGCGAACAGCATGCCCAGACCGCCGCTGGCACCGGTGATCAGATACGAGCGATCGCGTTTGATGGTGATCGCCGGATCGTCGCGGTTGATCAGGATCTTGCCGATGTGCTTGCCTTGCGCCATGTAGCGGAAAGCTTCCATCGCTTCCTTGTGCTTGAACACGGTGAACGGCAGCGCCTTGTAATGACCGGCTTCCACGTTGTCGACGATCTCGTCCATCAGTTCTTTCAGCTGCAGCGGGTTCTGCAACGTGACGATAACGAGGTCGAACGCTTCGTAGGTGATGTCGGTACGGAACGCTTGCACGCGATCCTGCGTCCAGATGTCCGCCTTGCCGATTTCGATAAAGCGACCGCCCGGATTCAGCAGCGCCATGCTGGTAGTGATGAATTCACCGGCCAGCGAGTTCAGCACCACATCCACACCTTCACCACCGGTTACGCGGCGAAGTTCCTGGGCGAAATCCAGCGAGCGGGAATCGAACACGTGCTCGACACCGATCTTGCGCAGGTAATCGCGTTTCTTTTCACTGGCGGTAGCAAACACTTCCGCGCCGATATGCTTGGCGATGTAAATCGCCGCCAGACCGACACCACCGGCGCCTGCATGAATCAGCACGCGCTCGCCTTTCTTCAGTTTGGCCAGGTTTTTCAGACCATGCAGCGCGGTGCAGTACACCACCGGCAGAGTCGAAGCCTCATTCAAGGACAGGTTGCGCGGCACGCGGCAGATCAAGGCTTCTTCAGCGATGGTCTGGGTGCTCATGCACGACTCGGTCAGCGGGATCATCACCACGTCGCCGATCTTGTACTTGGTGACTTCACTGCCCAGTTCGATGATTTCACCGATACATTCGCCACCCAGCGGACCCGCTTCACCCGGGTACACGTTGAGCACGCCCATAACGTCGCGGAAGTTCAGACCTGCGCTGAGCACCTTCACGGCCACCTGGGTGGAACCCAGTACGCGCGGCGTGAACGGTACGAACTTCAGATCCTCGAACGTACCTTTCTTCTCGATGATCAGGCGGTACGGCGCCGGCGGAATCGGCATGCCCTGCGCTGCAACACCGCTGCGCGCCAGACGGGCCACCATGCGGCTGCCACGACGGTAAGCGACCTGCTTTTCCTTCGCCGGCAATTGCAGTTCGGTAATGATGGCACGGGCAGCACGCTCGTCGCTTTCCGCATCCACATCCACCAGTACGGAAGAATATTCCGGATGCTCCATGTCCAGCACCTTGCCGAAGCCCAGCAGCGCGGTCTGCGCCGGGTTCAGTGCGGTGTCGCTGCGCTGTGCGGCAACAGCAGACTGGGTCACGCACCAGAGGCGCGGCGACGACGAGCCCGACATCAGCTGCATGGCTTTCAGCATGTTCAGGATCGGCGAGAACATGCGGATTTCCAGATCCATGATTTCCACATCGTCAGCCAGTTCGGCATCCGGCGCCACATAGATCAGGCCACCCACGTTGGCGATACCGCCGACGCTCTGGATCAGCGTCATCCACTGGCCACCGTCTTCCGGGTTCAGGGTAACTTTGCCATCCGCCTGGGCGAAGGTTGCCGAGGGATCACACACCACCTGCAGCGTCTTCACATCTTTGGCCAGCAGTTCGGTGCGCAGGCTGTTGGCCAGTGCGGTTGCCTCGCCGATCACCAGATAGGTGTTCTGCAGCGGCTTGAGTTCCTGGTCTGCCGGGATGCTCTGGGTTTTCCAGTGAATCTCATAGTGGTTTTCAAACGCGTCCTTGCGCAGCGCCCGCAGCAGTGCCTCTTTCGGCGCGCGCTTGCTGTGCAGGGTTTCCACGTCGATCAGGATGTTGCCCTGGTCGTCGTACACCTGGATGGTGTGCGAGAAGCTTTCCAGTACGGCGTTCGGATCTTCCGGCGGGTTCTTGATCTTCACGTGACACCACAGGGTGGACGTGGGCTTGCGGAAGAAGCGCAGGTTTTCCAGCGCGAACGGAATGTAGATGGCATCCACTTTCGTGGAATCGAATTCCTCGTGCATGGTGGCCAGCGCCGAGCTCTGGAAGCAGGAGTCCATCAGACCCGGATGGATCATGTACTTGCCCTGCTCCAGCGCGGATTCCGGCAGACGCAGCTGCGTCAGTGTCTCGCCAGGGCGACGCCAGAATTTCGCGATCCAACGGAACTGCGAGCCCAGCTGGTAACCCACTTTCCACATTTCGTCATAGAACATCTGGCCGTCGAAGGCGATAGTGGCGCGGCCCTGGATCTGCTCGATGTCCTGCGGTGTCAGCACCTGGGTGGCGTCAGGGCCATCGCACAACGCAACGTTCATGCTGCAGTGCATGGTCCAGTCTTTTTCCGACCCTTTCTGATCGGGGCGGCTGAAGCCCTTCACTTCATACTGATCGACGCCATCCTTTGCCGCGACTTTCTTGAAGCCGTAATGCAGACGACGTTTCTTGTCGCCTTCGATGATCAGCGGCTCGGGGAACACCAGATCGTCCAGCTTCACCGGCTTCTCGCCGAATGCGTCGCGGGCACAGAGGATGGTGTTGGCCACGTGGAAAGCACCGGGCGCCACCACCACTTCATACAGACGGTGATCATCCAGGTTGAACGGATGACGGCCACCGAACGAGTTTTCGAAGTAGTAGTCGTCGCTCATGGGCGACTGCAGCATCATCAGCACGTTGTCGGTAGCCTGACCCATGTTGCCACCGGCGGAGACCATGCCGTTGTCGTTGTCACCCAGCCAGTAACGCTTGCGATCGAAGGCATAAGCCGGAACCGCAACGCGCTGACGGCTGTAAGGCGCATCGAAGCCCTTCCAGTTGATGTCGACACCACGCGAGTACAGTTGCGCGGCAGCCAGGTTGAACTGGCGGCTGGCATCCTGTTTCGCGCGCAGGCTGTGCACGAAGGTGAAACCATCCTGACCCAGACACTGCTGCGCCAGACTGGTGAGCGTGGCGCCAGGGCCCACTTCCAGACACACATTCACTTTCAGTGCGGGCAGTTCTTTCACCGCATTCACGAACAGTACCGGGCGCTTGACGTGCTCAACCCAGTAGCCTGCGGTGGACATTTCACCCTGGTTGGCGCGACCACTCACGGTGGACACGATCGACAGTGTGGCCGGTTTGTAGCTGATGGATTCCGCCACTTTGCGGAAGGCATCCAGCATCGGCTGCATCATGTTGGAATGGAAGGCATGCGACACGGTGAGCAGGCGCGCATCAACATCCAGCGAGGACGCTTTCTGCAATACCGCCTTGATAC
>JABLXQ010000052.1 GCA_013178375.1 Gammaproteobacteria bacterium | reverse complement strand
TTCTCGCCATTCAGGTCCTGGCCTGAACGAAGGGCTTTGAGAGCAGCGTCAAAATCAAAATCGATTGCCATGTGTCAGTTCCTTTTTGGATAGTGTAGGGAAATGACACAGATTTATGAACACTACCTTCTCGCCCTTTGCTGGCTAAATCGTAGGAGCCTACTTCAAGCTGGGAGCGGACGTTTGATTGTTTAAGCCCAGAAGCTGTTGTAGGCATTTCTGTTTTAATGCGGTCAAAGCTTTTAAAGTCATCAAACTAAGGTAAAATCGTCGCCACCGGTTCAACATCCATCCTCTATTAGAAGCCAGCAGTAACCGCATGTTTTTATCAACTCAATCAGCACCAGCCGTTATTTACTCTTTTTTGGTCATGATTCTAACACTGACGATTACCGCTTGCGGTGGCGGTGGTGGTGGCACTTCCGGCAATTTGAATGACGATCTCTCCTGGATCAATTTCAAGGACAGCGCCTTGAGCAAATGTGTCAGCGACAACGCCCAGCTCAACCAGTGGAGCAGGCCTGAGCAATTCACCTCACTGAACTGCCACAGCCGATTTATCGCGGACAGTGAGGGCATCGAAATATTCGCCAACCTGACAGAACTGGTGTTGACCACCAATAGCTTTACTGAGTTTGACGTTTCTCCTTTCCCCAAACTCAAGAATCTGTCACTGGACCACAACGACATCACAACGTTGGATCTGTCCGCAAACCATCATCTCGAGTATTTGAATCTGGACAGCACACTGGTTGGCGCGCTGGATCTGTCCAATTGTCCCAAGCTGAAGGAATTACATATAGATAGACTGGGTTTGAATGCATTGGATCTATCCTCCAACCCCAACCTGCAAATACTGAAAGCAGATGAAAACAACCTAAGCTCAATAGACCTGAGCACTAACCCAGAACTTATCCAGTTGAGTCTCCAAGAAAACCATATTCAAACTATTGACCTTTCCCACAACAGCGAACTGCAGACAATCAATCTAAGCAACAACGTCATCGTAGAAATTGATTTATCTGCGCAAGCTTCGTTGTTAGAGCTTGACATGTACGGAAATCAACTTGAATCCATAGACTTGTCCTTCAATACAACTTTGTTGGCGGTGACTTTGTCTTACAATCATTTAACATCTGTGGAATTAGGGGATCTTGGTCAGCTATTAGAGATTTTCGTTACCGGAAACAATATTGGCAGTCTCGACATATCGAACAATCCCAATCTGAAAATCGTTGCAGCTGTTAATTCAGGTCTTACTTATCTGGATGCTTCCAACAACCCCAATCTAAGATGGATCTGGGCCAACCAAAACCAATTTACCACTCTCGACATCACTCACAATCCACTGCTCACCTATTTGGACATTGATGAAAGCCCTATCAATCAGCTCGATATTTCGCGCAACGTGCTGCTGGAATACCTATCCATCAATAACTGCAACCTATCTACACTGGATGTCAGCTTGAATCCCGCATTGGAATCACTGTTGGCTGATGGCAACCATCTGACTCAGGTCGACTTGTCACACAACCCCAAACTCTACTTGCTTTCCCTGTCACACAATGAATTGGCCAATATTGATTTGTCGATGCAGACCGAGATGACATTCCTTTACCTGGACAACAACCATCTACAGCAACTGGATGTCGGTGCCAGCACCTCACTGTATCGTTTGATCGCCTCCCACAACGAACTGACGAACCTATCCATTTCCAACAATGCAAAATTGTCCGACCTGGATCTGGCTGGCAATCAGATCAGCTCATTGGACATCAGCGACAATCCTGCACTGAGCATTCTGGATCTGAGGGACAACTCGTTGACTGAACAATACCGGCAGTATCTGGGTACGGTGGATTGGATTGAGCGATTGACCTATTAAATAAACCGGAGCCTGGGGGCGAAGATGCAGCATTAGTGATCCGAGTTCCCCAAGAAAAGAAGACGTTTCTTTCAGGCGAATGTCTGGTTGTATGCGTAGGTCGTTATGCATGTGATCTCATCCCAGTGACAGCTCCTCGCCCTTAGATGAAACCCGAAAAATGTTCCCCGCGATCAGCCAAAATTGCCTCATCCAATGGATGATCATGCCTTTCTTCAGGCTGGATTCACCGGCAGGCGTATTTGGTAAAGCGACTGTTCCTCTTGTTTGGGCTCGCTGGCCATCTGTTTTGTCCAGCGGGATACAGGATTATATTGTTGGAGCAGTCGTTTTCACCGGATTAATGATTTATGGTTTAATGAGCAACCCATAAGGCCGTCGGCCTGAAATACTTCTTGATGAGTATGATCATGCCAAGGAGTTCGGAAGCCAGCCCTTCAAATCAGCAACATTCCATAATTGAGTTCAGGAGTTACCAATGCTTGGTAGATCCGCTGTAGTTGCAGCGACCCTTTTTATTGCTTCATGCGCGACGACACCCAGCGTAATCCCGATGAAGGAAACGTTTAATCCATCGGAATTTGCATGGTCCACTGCCAAGGGCAATTCCACCATTGTGGGCCAGGCGTTCATAAAAACACGGGGCGGTGATGTCAAATTGGCGGCAGGCAATATTGTGCGGCTGGTGCCTGTCAATGCCTACACCACAGAACTCAGGGTTCGCAGAACCATCAATGGCGAAAAGGTGGGGTCGGTAGATCCAAGGCTGGAACAGTACAACCGAACCACGGTGGCTGATGCCGGCGGGAATTTTGAGTTCAAAGAATTGCCGGCGGGTTCCTGGTATGTGAGTTGCGCAATCACATGGGAAGCTGCGAACCAGGGGGATATGCAACAGGCAGGCGGCATTGCATACGGAACGGCTACCGTTGCAAAAGGCGAGACAAAAAAAGTCGTAGTGACCCGAAATTGAGAATTGGCTATTCCCGGAGGAAACATGAAGATCACAGTCGAAACAAAGGTTCGGGCACCCGCCTCACGCGTGTGGCAAGCATACACCACGCCAGAAGACATAGTTCAATGGAATACCGCATCGGATGATTGGCACAAAGGTGGCTGGCAGGCAATCCTCGACAACTTCGCGCGCTATGTTGAGGGACGGAAATAATGCATCCGATGAACCGGCGCCCAATACAGTTCGGGTGCCGGTACAGTCATCTGCAGAGGGACAGCAATGGCACAGAAATACCAGGAAATTTCAGATCGTCTGAAATCATTCATCGAGAACCAAAAGATTTTCTTCGTGGCTACCGCAGCGGCTGACGGGCGCGTCAATCTTTCTCCCAAGGGTCTCGACTCACTGCGGATTCTCGATAAAAACCGCGTCATTTGGCTGAATGTCACCGGCAGTGGTAATGAAACCGCCGCTCATGTGCAGGAAAATCCCCGGATGACGATCATGTTCATGTCGTTATCGGGCGATCCGATGATTCTCAGGCTTTATGGCACAGCCAAAGTCGTGCACCACAATGAAGGTGAATGGGCGTCGCTGATTTCAATGTTTCCGCCGATCCCCGGCGCAAGGCAGATATTCGATCTGTCCATCGATCTGGTCCAGACCTCTTGCGGCATGGCGGTCCCACTGTTTGATTATGTCGCTGATCGCGAGGCGCTATCGGCTTGGGCAGAGAAGAAGGGCGACGAAGGCATAAAAGACTACTGGCGTGACCGGAACCAGCTGAGCCTTGACGGCAAGCCGACCCATATCGTCGAGAAAAGCGTATAGCGCAATAGAAATGCTCAGAGTTAAGTATCCAGCACGGACCGTTCGCCAATCGCTGGACAATGAGCTTCCCTTGAAAGCGGGACACATGAAAAAACTGTTATTTGTTTGCAGCAGAAATCAGTGGCGCAGCCCGACGGCCGAGCATCTGTGGCGCCAGAGACCGGGTTTCAGTGCCAGGTCTGCCGGTACCAGTCCGAATGCACGCAAGACTGTCAGCGCTGCAGATATACAGTGGGCGGATCTGATCTTTGTGATGGAGAAAAAGCACAAGAATCGGCTTATGGCAGATTTCGGAAGGCTGCTTCAGTATAAGCCTGTTCACGTTCTTGATATTCCGGACGAGTACAAGTTTATGGACCCGGAATTGATCGATGAGCTTGAGGCCAGGATTGGGGCATTACTCCCAGAGTAATCACGTTTCAGCTATATCTAAAATGCTGAAGTATTTTTGTGGTGCCATTGGCCTTCTTGGGGGTTGAGGCAGAAGAACGCACAAGGTATGTAAGCAGCGCGCTTGGCAAGTCATTCCGAATGACCTGGACCGCCAAACAATCTTCGTGACGAAAGGAGCCACCAAATGACCCAACTCACCCTGACCACCTTCGATTGGGTTCCCGAGATGCCGCGGGGCTATGTGCGTGACCTGCGTGTGCGGTGGGCGCTGGAAGAGGCCGGCTTGCCCTATAGCGTCAGGAGTGTGCCATTTCGCGATCGGGGTGCCGGGCACTTCTCGCACCAGCCCTTTGGACAAGTGCCGTGGTTGACCGATGGCGACATCTCAATCTTCGAGAGCGGCGCGATCCTGCTTCATCTGGCCGAGCGCAGTGAAGCACTGATGCCTGCCGATCCGCGCGGTCGCAGCGAAGTTATTGAATGGATGTTCGCCGCACTCAATTCCGTCGAGATGGCGAGCCTGCCATGGTTTATATTCATATTCTCCGGTGACACCGAAGAAACGCCGGGACGGAAAAGTATAAACAAGTTTCTGGAGTCCCGGCTCCAGCACATGGAGTCGGTATTGGCAGGGCGCGAATGGCTGGCCAGTTCCTTCTCGGTCGCCGACATTCTCATGGCGGATGTGCTGCGCCTTGTCGGCCGGCTCGACGGGCTGGCGGCACACCCGGCCTGTCGCGACTATGTCGCGCGCGCCACGGCCCGCCCTGCCTTCGTGAAGGCGCATGCAGACCAGATGGCGCATTTCGCTGCCGCAGACTGACGTGGCACGTTCCCCCGGCCAATCCCGGTGAATCAAATAATTTTCTGAGCGCTGTCGAATCGCGGTCGCCTTGTTCGACTATCCAGTGTGAGACGGGTTGTCAGGCAATAGTGGTAACTCGTCACCGTTTTGATACACCCATTCAGGAGGCAACATGAAGATTACAGTCGAGACCAAGGTTGGGGCACCAGCCTCACGCGTGTGGCAGGCATACACCACGCCAGAAGACATCGTGCAATGGAACGCCGCATCGGATGATTGGCACACCACGAAGTCGAGCGTGGATCTCCGGGTCGGTGGGCATTTCTGCTCCAGAATGGAGGCAAAGGATGGCGGCTTTGGCTTTGACTTCGAAGGCACCTATACATCGGTTGTTCCTGAGCGCCGGATTGAATACGCTTTTGGCGACAGATTTGCGACGGTAGAATTCACCGAGGGTTCCGACGGGGTTAATGTAAGGGTCACGTTTGACGCGGAGGAGACCCACTCCGTTGAGCAGCAGCAAGGCGGCTGGCAGGCAATTCTCGACAACTTCGCACGCTATGTTGAAGGCCGGAAATAGTGCTGCGTGCAATCCGAACGTGGTATTCCCGGGATGGTTGAAAGCAGATGGTTCTGGCGATTGGTACGGGCTTGGACCGATCTCCGTTCTGCCGGCGCACCAGAGCAAGGGCGTTGGGTCACGGTTAATGCAGAATGCCCTGGCCGAACTCGGGCTTGGTTTCGCCAGTCACACGCAGCAATGCCGATGGATCAATATCGAAAGCATTAACCGCCCACCGTGAAGAAACCCACCATCTGCTGCAGTTTTTGTGATTGCTCTGCCATCGATTCGCTCGCGGCGGTCGCCTCTTCCACCAGCGCTGCATTCTGTTGTGTCACTTCATCCATTTGCGTAACCGCCTGGTTCACTTGCTCGATACCCTCCCTCTGCGCCTGGGTTGTGTCGCTGATTTCGCGCATCATCAAATCTACCTTGCCGATGGTATCGACCAGCGCGATCAGGGTTTGGCCGGATTGATTCACAAGCTGGGTGCCATCGGCGATTTTGTTCACGCTGTCGCGAATCAGCTCCTTGATTTCTTTTGCCGCACCCGCCGAGCGCTGAGCCAGGCTGCGAACTTCACCTGCCACAACAGCGAACCCCCGGCCCTGTTCGCCGGCTCGCGCTGCTTCGACAGCCGCATTCAAAGCCAGCAAGTTGGTTTGAAAGGCAATTCCATCAATCACGCCGATGATGTCGGCAACCCGTTTGCTGGAACGGTTGATCTCGTCCATCGCCTGAACCGCGCGCTCAACCACTTCCCCGCCAGAGCGGGCACGGCTCAGTACTTCCGCCGCGAGTTGACTTGCCTGCACGGCGTTTTCCGCACTCTGCTTGACCGTGCTGGTCATCTCTTCCATGCTGGCTGCCGTTTCTTCCAGTGATGATGCCTGCTCTTCCGTACGCTGGCTCAAGTCAGAGTTGCCGGATGCAATTTCGTTTGCAGCTGATGTAATCAACGACGACGACTGCCGGATGTTGCTGATGATCTCCGTGAGCTTGTTGCAGGTTTCGTTTACATTGGCCTTGAGCTCTGAAAACGCTCCTTCGTAATTCTTCGATATCTTTTCGGTCAGGTTGCCAGAGGCAACTGCGCTCATTACCCGCATGACATCTTCAACGACCTGCTGCGTAGTCGTTGCGGCATTTTTTTGCTCGGTAATATCCGTCGCGTATTTTACGACCTTGAAGGGAGCTCCGTTCGCATCCATGATCGGGTTGTAGGAGGCTTGAATCCATGTTTGTTTGCCATTCTTGCCCAGGCGCAGATACTGCCCGGCATCGTATTGGCCCCGGCCAAGCCGTTCCCAGAAAAGCTTGTATTCCGCGCTTTGGCGATAGCCGGGCTCGACAAACATGCCGTGATGCTGGCGGGTAATTTCCGACTGCGAATAGCCCATGGTTTTCAGGAAATTTTCGTTGGCCTTCAGAATCTGGCCGTCCAGCGTAAATTCAATGACCGCCATGGATTTGTCGATCGCGGCGAGCTGACCTTCGAATTCCGCGTTGCGTTCTTTTTGCTCGGTAATATCCGTTGCAAATTTCACAACCTTGAAGCACTTTCCTCGGGCATCCAGGATGGGGTTGTACGAAGCCTGAATCCACACCCGTTTGCCACCTTTGCCGATACGCAGGTATTGCCCGGAGTCGTACTCACCACGGCCAAGCTTGTCCCAGAGCATCCGGTATTGCGGGGTCTGGCGGTAGGCCGCGTCGACGAACATGCTGTGATGCTTGCCTTTTATTTCATCAAGGGAATAGCCGAACGTCTTCAGGAAATTGTCGTTGGCGGAAAGGATGGTTCCATCCGGCAGGAATTCGATCACAGCCATCGATTTTCCGATCGCCGCCAGTTGTCCGGAAGATTCAGCATCACGCAATTTTTGCTCGGTAATGTCGGTGGCAAACTTCACGACTTTAAAACATTTACCGGAAGCATCCACGATAGGATTGTAGGAAGCCTGTATCCATACCTGTCTTCCACCCTTGCCAACACGCAGATACTGCCCTGATTCATATTCGCCGCGGCCGAGCTTCTCCCAAAGCATGCGGTACTCGATGCTTTGGCGCTGAGCGGGATCAACGAACATGCTGTGGTGCTGGCCTTCTATTTCTTCAAGTGAATAGCCGAGTGTATTCAGAAAGTTTTTGTTGGCAGTCAATATCTTTCCATCCAGCGAAAACTCGATGACGGCCATGGATTTGCCAATGGCAGAAAGCTGCCCCTCGAAATCCGCATCGCCCAATTTTCTGGCGGTAATATCGGTGGCGAGTTTGACCACTTTGTAAGGCCGCCCCTTGGCATCGAGGATGGGATTGTATGTGGCTTCAATCCATATCTGCTTGCCACCCTTCCCAATGCGCAGATATTGCCCGGTCTCGTATTGACCACGGCCCAGCCGATCCCAAAACGCGTGATATTCGTTGCTGTTTCGATAGCCGGGTTCGACAAACATGCGGTGGTGTTCACCCTGTATTTCAGACAGCGAATAGCCCATCGTACGAAGAAAATTGTCGTTGGCTGTAACGATTGTTCCATCCAGCGTGAACTCGATGATGGCCATTGATTTACTGATGGCATCCATCCGGGCCTGCGCATCTCTTCTACGCTGCGCGCCGCGGAATATTTTCCAGCCTGAAATCTTTTCGGAAAACATGTTGTTGGTCCCTTTGCTCGACATTGAACGCCCGAGGGTTACCCCTGCAGTGCAGGAGACTTGCTGACGAAGAACTTGATTGAAAGCGAACTATAAAAACAGCGTAGCGCATAGGCCCGGATTTGCGATTCTGCTGGCCTGGCGGTACAGGGGACGCAGGGGAAGGCCACAATTATTGCAGGTAATTACAAAAAGATGCGAACAACGGACTTTTGATTACTCCAGCATCTTTTTCCTGCCAGCCAGCGGCCGTCGATCACGCGGGTGGCAATCCTCATCAGCCAGTCCTCGACAACTTCGCGCGCTAGGTCGAAGGCCTGAAATAATGCTTCCGATGAACTGGCGCCCAATAGGGTTTGGGCGCCGGATTCCTGTTGGCGCACCGGTATCGAGAGGCGCTGCCTTCAATTTTTCTTTAGTGTGTTGACGAACAGACAGCCGGGTGATCTGGCGCCGATCATGTGCGCATGCCTTTGCCTTGGCTGACTACCTTGGCATTCGCAGAGACCCGTCTGTGCCAGGCAGGTAATGGCGCATTTCAGAAATGCAATCTGAACACCTCAAGCGAGGAAACTCCCATGATAAAATTCAACGTTGTGGCAACCACTTTATGTCTTTGCGGTGCAATGCCCATGGCAGCAGTCGCACAATCCCCGGATTTTGGCCCACATGAGGGCGATCAGGAATTCTCCATCTCTGGAACCGGCACTAGCGATCAGGATTTCAATAGCGGCGGCTTAGGCGTAACTGGCGATCTGGGCTGGTATCTGCAGAATCACCTGGTGGCTGGTGTCCGGCAAAGCATCAATTACGTAAGTATTGAATCCGAAGACAGCGACGATGATATCTGGAACGGCTCTACCCGTGGTTACCTCAACTATCAATTTCTTACTGATCGCGCGCGGCCGTTCGTTGGCGCCAGCCTCGGTGGGGTCTACGGTGACGGCATTGATGACAGCGCCTTTGCCGGCCTGGAAGGGGGCGTAAAGTACTACGTGCAAACCATGACCTATTTCCTCGCCCGCGTCGAATACCAGTTCCTTTTCAGCAGCACCGATGATGCTGCCGATGCGTTCCAGGACGACGGTGCCTGGGCTTATACGGTGGGTCTGGGTTTCAACTATTGAACCTGAAACCATTGAGCGTGCAACGTTGAGCAGCAGCAACGCACCGACGCAACACGGAAGTCCTGACACCTCACCGGGGAAGAATCATGGTTACGAAAAAGAAAGGCGAAAAGTCTGCCACGGTAGTGCAGGGCCGCAATAGTGTGCTCAGAACGAACGACATCGTCGCAGAGCAAGCCAGGGCAAGCGACGACGTTGTCGCCGCAATGCCCTATAACAGCAACAAGGCGCTGGAGTACGGCCACGACAATAGCCCGGCTCCGCAACCCGGAGTGACGGTAGATCCGGACGCCGGTGTGTTGACGACCAATCAGGGTGTTCCCATCGGCGATAACCAGAGCAGCCTGAAAGCCGGGCTGCGTGGGCCATCGTTGCTCGAAGATTTTATTCTGCGGGAAAAAATCACCCATTTCGATCATGAACGCATCCCGGAGCGGATCGTTCATGCACGGGGTTCAGCTGCGCACGGGTACTTCGAAGCCTACGATGCGCTGGCCCAGTACACGCGCGCGGCACCGTTCACCGAGAAAGGCAAAATCACACCCGTGTTCGTGCGTTTTTCCACAGTGGCTGGCGAACGTGGTTCGAAAGACACCGCGCGTGACGCCCGTGGCTTCGCGGTGAAATTCTACACCGACGAAGGCAACTGGGATCTGGTCGGCAACAACATACCGGTATTCTTCATTCAGGATGCGATGAAGTTTCCCGATCTGGTCCATGCCGTCAAGCCGGAACCGCATCACGGCATGCCGCAAGCGGGGTCGGCGCATGACACCTTCTGGGACTTCGTCTCGCTGATGCCAGAGTCAACTCACATGCTGATGTGGGTGATGTCGGATCGCGGGATACCGCGCAGCTATCGGATGATGCAGGGCTTCGGCGTGCATACGTTTCGTCTGGTCAACGCGCAGGGTGAATCCGTATTCTGCAAGTTCCACTGGAAGCCGCTGCTGGGTACGCATTCGCTGGTCTGGGACGAAGCTGTGAAAATATCGGGCGCGGATCCTGATTTTCACCGGCGTGATTTGTGGGAGGCTATCGAGGCGGGGGAATTCCCGGAGTGGGAGCTGGGGCTGCAGATATTCACCGAAGAACAAGCCGAAAGCTTCAGCTTCGATGTGCTCGACGCAACCAAGCTGATACCGGAGGAACTGGTGCCGCTTACGCCTGTTGGGCGCATGGTGCTGAACCGCAACCCTGACAATTTCTTCGCGGAAACCGAGCAGGTCGCGTTCTGCGCGGCGCACATTATACCGGGCATTGATTTCTCCAATGATCCGTTGCTCGCCGGCCGGATTCATTCCTATGTGGATACGCAGATCACCCGACTGGGCGGCCCCAATTTCCATGAGATCCCGATCAATTCACCGCATATCCCCGTACAGAACAATCAGCGCGATGGCATGCATCGTCAGGCCTTGCATTCCGGGCGCGTTGCCTACGAGCCGAATTCATTGGCAGGTGGCTGCCCCCTTCAGGATGGAAGCGCCGGATTCGCGTCCTTCCCCGAGGCCATTGCCGAAGACAAAGTGCGTGGCAAGCCAGCGAAGTTTGCCGAGCACTATGCGCAAGCCACGTTGTTCTTCGACAGTCAGACGGCTGTCGAGAAATCCCACATTGTTGCGGCATTCCGCTTCGAACTGAGCAAGGTCGGCGTACCCGCCATTCGTGAGCGGATGTTGTCCTCGCTGGTGAACGTTTCGCTGGAACTGGCCACAGAAGTCGCGGCTGGTTTGGGCATGAAGGTGCCCGCCGCAATGCCGAAAGCCATTGCCGATCCGCAGCCGCCGGAGGTTACCGTATCGCCGGCGTTGTCGTTGCTGGCGCTGCCGGGCGAATGCGGTATCCGCACACGTCAGATTGCCGTGTTGGTGGAAGAGGGCGTTCACCATGCATCGCTCGCCAGTCTTTATGATGCGTTGACTGATGCCGGCGCCGTCGTTCATTTCGTGGGGCCAAGAGTGGGCGTGTTCGCTGGCGATTCCGGCGAGAAAATAGAAGCGGACAGGTCGATGGAGAATTCTCCGGGATTCCTGTTCGACGCGCTGGTGCTGCCCGATGGCAGCGAGGCGGTTCAGGCGCTCGCGCATAACGGGCATACGATGGAGTTTGTAAAAGATCAGTTCAGGCACTGCAAAGCGATGCTCGCTTTGGGCGCCGGACGGGAGTTGCTGGAAATGGCCGGCATCGGGCCCGCGCCGGAAAATGACAAGGGTATCCTGCTGGCGAATGGCGCCGATGCGGACCATATCGCGCCGGCATTCATCAAGGCCATCGCCGCCCATCGGCATCCTTCCCGCGACAGTGATTCATCAATCAAATGATGCGACCCGCCCGGCCAGGATGAACTTGAAGCCAGGGATGGCATTTTCCTCAATGCGATTTTGCCTGTCATGTGGCATTCTCGGCCCAGGGTTGATGGTCAATCAGCGGGGCTTGCATGTCACAACTACTATTGCAGCAAATATTGCAGCAAAAACTCAGCGTCCTATTGCTATGCACCGCACTGGCCAGCCTCCCAACCCCAACCCTTGCCAGTAATCCTGAACCCGATCCCACTTACCAGGAAAAACAATGCCTGTCCCGAGGCTGGCAGCGTACGGTAATGCAGGTGTCCGGCATCCCCCGCGTGCTGCTCTGGAAAGCTCCCGCCGGCCCCTGGCACAAGGGCGCGATCATCGTGCTGCACGGCGGTGGTGGCGAGCATTTTCAGTGGTGTGTGGCCAACGTATTGGTTACCAAGGCGCAGGTGAATTTCAGCGAGTTGGCGCTGGCCGAGGGTTTCGCCGTCTTCCTGCTCAATTCGTCCGACCGTGTCACCGACAACGAAGGCCGCGTCTGCGGCAAGATCTGGGACGACGAAGTCCGCAATCGACCGAATCTGGATCTGCCCTTCATCGGCGAGGTGATCAACCAGCGCATTCCTTCGTTGCGCCCCGATGGCAGCCGGCAGGAAATCTTTCTCACTGGCCTGTCGTCGGGCGGCTATATGACAGTGCGCGCGGCCACCCATTTCGATGACCGGGTGACGGCGTTTGCCCCGGTGTCCAGCGGCGACCCCTATGGCTGGCACCGCATCTGCCAGGCCGGCATGACCGTTCGCAAAAAGGTGCGCGGCGCCGGCTTCGACAACGAGACCGGCAAGCAGATCATTGAACCCGATTCCTGCAAAGCGCCAAGCTATCCGAACGAAAAAAATTGGGACAGCGCCAACCCGGCCACCAAACCTACCTTCAAAATTTTCCGCCACGCACTGGATGGTATC
This sequence comes from Gammaproteobacteria bacterium, assembly GCA_013178375.1. GTDB lineage: Bacteria > Pseudomonadota > Gammaproteobacteria > Pseudomonadales > Ketobacteraceae > Ch67. The sequence goes on along the minus strand of JABLXQ010000052.1, from coordinate 28,829 downwards.
AACGACAGTTCCTGCGGCGAAAAGGTTGGCGCGCAGTTGCGTCAGCACGGTTATCCCGGCGAGCCGGATTTCATATTGCAGGGTGGGCGCCGCAGCCTGGTCAATCATCTGTGGCAGGATGACTACAATCGTCCGCTGCTGGATTTCTTTTTATTACAACTCAAGGCGTCACAGCTCAAGGGCGGTAAGCCCTGATTTTCAGCTATCCTTTCCGCAGTGCGGGTGTTGCGTTTGCGCTGGATGATTTCGGCACGGGCAATTCATCGTTGTCACCCTTGCGGCACCTGCCGGTCCACATCCCACTCCACCCGATTCCGTCCGTTTTCCTTGGCCCGGTAAAGCAGCACATCCGCCCGCTTGAGCAGCGACTCTGTGGAATCCTCAGCCCCCGGCTTCAGACTCACCACCCCAATACTGACAGTGATGCGAACCTTCCGGGTGTCATCCGAAATGATCGTCTTGCGCAGGCTTTCACAGATCGCCGCGGCGATATGACGTGCCCCGTCTTCATGAGTATTAGGCAACAGCACCACAAATTCCTCACCGCCATAACGTGCCGCCACGTCGGGCGGACGGCGAATCTGGGAGCGGATGACTTGCGCCGCCTGCGTCAGGCAGAGATCGCCAAAGGGATGACCATAGGTATCATTGATTTGCTTGAAATGATCAATGTCCAGAAGCAGCAGTGACAGCGGCGTTTTTTCGCGGAATGCGCGCTTGAATTCCAGTTCGAACGATTCATTGAAATAACGTCGGTTGCGCAGACCGGTGAGCGCATCGGTGTTGCTGGCTTCCTGCAGTTGGGTGTTGGCCTGCTCCAGTGCATCGGTGCGTTCCCGCACCATGCGATCAAGATTCTCGTTGATTTGTTGCTGCGATGCGATCAGCTCCGCCTGGGCATTCTCGCGCAGTTGGCGATCCATGTTCATACGATAGGAAAGGGCAAATGAAAACAGCAGCGTCATCGCGATGACGCCGGTTTGAATGGCGTTTTCTGTTAGCCAGGTGCTGGGTAGCAGCGCCAGCTTTTCCAGCAAGGTAACCACAACGCCTACTGCCGCTGCCAGCACCGCCAGCAATATATAACGCGCCGGAGGATAGCCATCGAGGAAGCGGCGCACGTGGGCCACCATGTTCGCCGCAAGGGTAGCCAGCACCAGTACGACCATGGCCCGAATCAGCAGTGGATAAGGCAGCACGAACGACAGCGCCGCCTGAAGAATTCCCAGGTACACCACCACGCGTAGCGCCAGCGCCAGACGTGGGCGCGCCTTTTTCATCTGCAGCACTTCGTGGGTGAACAGGCTGGTAAATGTGGCGCAGCCTGCCATGGACAACAGCAGTATCTTGTCGTTGATTCCGATATTGATGTTCCCCAGCAAAACCGACGGCACGCCGTGGATCGATGCAAAGGTGCCCGCCAGACTCAGGTTTACAAGGGCGTACCATAAGAACGCGCTTTCCCGCACCGACAGAAATATCAGCAGGTGATAAAGGCAGATTGACAGCACCAGGCCATACAGCAGGCCGTAGTAGATCGAGCGCAAATGATCCCGTTCGACAAACGTCGTTTTTTCCCAGAGCGTCAGTGGAATCTGCACCGCAGACGTGGATTGCACCCGCAGCAGCAGTCGCACCTCACTTTGTGCGGGCGCATGCAATGGCACCAGAAAGTGGGAATGGCGCACCGGGCGGGAGGAGAGAGGCAATGCGTCACCCAGCGCAAGCTGTTGTGGCGGCGCATGGTCCGACAGGAGGGTGACATCCAGGTGATCCAGAAACGGGAAGCGGCTTTCCACCATCAAGTCGATGGGTTTTGTGCCAGTGTTGCGGATCGTAAACCGGACCCAGTACACCTCGGATGAAAAGCCGAAGTTCAGCGCGGTGGCGGTGGATACCTGCCAGCCCGGCTGGTCGTTCACGTTATCGGCTGTCAGTTCCCCGGCCGGGTCCACCAGGAATTCCACACCTGGGCCGATATCCTTCTGCGTAAATACTTCGTTCACGTCGACGCTCAGCGCCTGCGCGTGATGGCAGAAGGTCAGAAGCAGGATCAACGTTGCAAGACGAAGCAGGGACATGGGATGCCGGTCATGATCTGAAGTGGCTGTATAGCTCAGTGTAGACCAGTGAGTGCGGCGGTGGTGATCCCCCTGGTTGATGCTCCCTCTTCTACCTAGTGCGCTACGGAATGAATCGCCCCGCCAGATAGCGCGGATTATCAATCGCCAGCTTGGCGCGGGTGGTCTGTTGCAGATGTTCCAGCAATGCAGCGTCATCCAGCGCCAATTGCTGGTCGCGGATTGCGTCGCACAGTTGCTGGTTCAGTGCAGTCAGGTCGTCGCTTTTACTGTTCAGCAAGGCTTGCAGTCGCGCCAGCTCGGCCAGTTCCAGCGCATTGCCCTGAGTCCATTCCCGCTGCAACAAACGCAGCAGGTTGGCGGTGACTTTCAGATGAAATTGCGTGTGCTTGTCGACCTGCGGGGCGACTTTCTCCTGCAGGAAACCATCAATGGCCTGCAGGATTTCCACCGGGGTAGGGCGGTCGGTTGGCATCAGCGGATCAACTCCAGAAAATCGAATTCGGTCTCCGATACGCGGCGGCCGATGGCGGCCAGTTCCACCGACTGCTGGTGTCCGCGCAGATGGCTGAACACCTGGAACAGGCAGATGATGCCCCAGCGCAGCGTGCCGAAGGCTTGCCAGTAGCGCACCCGCTGCGGATCGATTGGCGTGCCACCGGCCTGTGCGTAAGCGTGCAATAATTCTGTCAGATCGCCAAAGCCGCCCACTTCTTTTTCCGGCTTGCCAAAGCGCCAGGACCGCACGCACAGCCAGCCCAGATCTTCCGCAGGATCGCCCAGATGCGACAGTTCCCAGTCCAGCACGGCGGCCATGCCGGTTTCATCCACCACGAAATTGCCATTGCGGAAATCGCCGTGCACCAGCGCCAGCGGTACCGGTGGCGGCGCATTTTCCCGCAACCAGCGCAGGCCGAATTCAAACACCGGCTGCGGCTGTTCGAAACTGCGATACAGCGCTTCCAGCTGTTGCAGCTGGGGCAGGGCGGACTGGTCGCTCAGCAGGTTTTTTACATTGGCAATATCGATGCGGTGAATGCCCGCCAGAATGGAACCGCATTGCGCAGTCAAAAGCGAGCGCGCATTTTCCAGGCGCGGTTCGCCCAGAATCTTCGGTGCCAGCGTTTCGCCCTGCACCTGCTCCATCACATAGCCATCACCCAGGCCGTCGCTGTCCTGCAACTCAAACAAAATGCGCGGTGCAGGCACATCCTGTTGCCGAGCCAGCCGTTGCAGTTGCGCTTCGGTGGATTTGGTGATGGACGTGGAAAACTGATCGCGCCCGGCCACGGCGGAACGGCGCAAAATGCACGGCAGAATCTGCTGGCTGCCGTGCCATTCAAAGCGCCAGGTTTCAGCCGACGCGCCACCCGACAGGCGCACCAGTTTTTCCACGCGGCCATTGTCGTGCAGCGCGCGCCGGGCTATTTCACCCAGCGCATCGGCAAAATCCACTGCAACGTTTACGCTGGTCAAACCGCACGCCCCACCGGCAGATCGTTCACCATCTGGTCCAGGTATTCCGCCATGCCGTAACCGGTGATGCCGTTGCAGCGGAATTCGGTGAAACCTTCAGTGATGCGCGTGTTCATCCACTCGCCGTTGTCCTTCGGGCGCCGGTTACGCAGCGGAATCAGCGACAGCACATCGCCTTCCACGTCATAGGTGCCTTCGTCGGTCTTCGCATGAATATACAGGCGCTGCGAGTTCCACTGGGCGTCGTAATCGGTACGCAGCGTTGCGTGTTCGATGAAATGGTATTTGCCGTTTTTCAGCACCATGCCCCAGATATGCTGGCGCCCGGTGGCCATCTGCACGATGGAGACATTCAGCGCGAAGTCCGCGCCAAAATTCATCGGCAGCCAGCGGTACCAGTACAGGTTCTGCCAGAAGCGCGGGCCCCAGGAATGGTCGCGCAGGCCGTAGCCGTTCAGTTCCAGCGTCTCGTTGCCGGCGCGAATGAAACCGCTGCCGGACATGTGCTGTTCGTAATGGGCGCGGGCGAAGGACTCCTCGGGATTTTCTTCCACCGGGTTGCCGTTTTCGTCCACTGCCTCGCCACCGTACATGGGCGACACACCGCGAAAATCAATCGAGATCTCGCAAGGCACAATCGGATTGTTGCTGAACGCGGTTTTGGGATCGGCCATGTCCTGCGGATTTTTCAGGATGCACAGTTTACCGTTGTAGGTCAGGCGCAGGTGCTTGAAGGGCTCGATCACCTCGAAGCACATACCGCCGGCGTTCAGCGCGTCGTTGTTGCTGATGGTGGGGCGCTGGAACATGAAGCCCACCCGGCCATCGGGGAAGTACACGCAGCAGGATACTTCCGCATGGCCCTCGTTGGGACGGTTGCCTACCCGGAACCAGCCGCCGGCTTTGGCTGCCGGATCGAACAGGTTGATGTACATGCTTTCGTTGAAATTCTTTGCGGCTTCAATGGGATGGGTAAATTCGTCGCGCGGTTCCAGACGGATGCGCTGCTGCTTGCTGAGGTCCATGACTGCGGAGTCCGATGTTTTTATGGTAAAGCGACTGTACTAAATTGATGGCGGTGTCACAAGCCTTGCGCTTCCATTTCCTTGCGCCGCCTGGCATCGGCGTCCTCGATCACCTGTTCCGTTTGCTTGGCTTTGTCCAGGGCGGCGCGCTGGCCTTCCATCAGCACGTACGGTTTTTCCTCGGCAGGTGGTGCGGGTTCCGGCTCCTTCGAGCAGGCCGCCAGTGGCGCGATCAGCAGAGTGAGCGCCAGCAGTGTGGGCCGGGGGGAGGGGCGGGGCAGGTTAGCGTGAATGGTTTTCATCGGGGTGAATTCCTTTTGCCGGCTGGGTCATGCCAGCAGCCAGGCGATGGCGGCGGCTTCGTCCAGGAAGACGCGCACCTGAAAGCCGCGATTGTTAGCGACGTTTTCGCTGAAGCGCGCGTTGGGTTCCAACAGCGGGGTGACCAGGATGGCCAGGCGTACCTGCAACGAAAGGTCCTGGCGATGGCTCGACGACAGTTCGAAAGCGCTCAGCGTGTCCGGCCCCTCTTCGATTTCACGCGTATCGACCAGCATCCGCCGATAGCCGTGATGCTTTAATAACGCGCCCACCTCGCTGCGACCCTTGTACATCTCCTCGGGGCTCATCTCGCCTTCATGGCGAATACGCACCAGCTGGTTTTCAGTGTCCACTTCGATCCTGAACGACATGCCGTGTCCTCGTCCTTAAATAAGCCGGTTCGTCCGTACTTTCCCTGGTGAAGCCGCCTGCCGTCAGACAAATTGCGATGGGGAGCGCGCTCCGCCCTGATGCAGTGAACCTGCAGCCTGCAGTGCCCCCGTCAACATCTGGTCCGCCCGCACTGGGCCATACAACTGACATGCTTCAATATAGCCGAAGTTGAACAGCTTCTTCAGCAACGCCAGGTCCAGCTGACCGGCGGGCATGTTGCCTCCCCGCTGCAACCAGCCCAGCACCTGCTTGCAGGCGTTGGTGTCAGCGTCGAACTTCAATTGCTGGCTGCCTTCGAACTGCGCCTTGGTTATTTTCTGGCGATCCGCCGGCGCGGCCCGCTGCAGGAATTCCGTCATCAGTTGCCGGAACAGCTCCAGATCGGCGCCGGCGATGGTCGTGGAATCCGCGCCGGAATTGGCCGCTGTGGCGGCGGAATTGCCTGATCCACCCACGGTCATGATGGCGCGGGACAGCTCCTTGAACAGCTGCCCCTTCTTGATTGCCACCTGATAGCGGCTGTACAGCTCATCCAGAAACGCGCTGATGCCGAATTGCGGTTTGGTGGCGTATTTTTCCTCCCAGAACCGGATCACATCCGCCTGAATGTCGTGGGTCAGATTGGCAGCCAGCACTTTCACGAAAGCCGCCTTGCGGTCGAGCATATTCATGGCACACCTTTCTAGTTATTGGTGAATTACTTGAAACTCTGAGTCAGCTGGTGGAACTCCGGATAACCCACTTCATGGTGCTCGGTGAAATCCAGCCCACGCTGTTCATCGCTGGTGTCCACCCGCATGCCAATGGCCAGATGAATCAGGTGCAGCAGTATCAGGCTGCCGAAAAAGGCCCAGGCGGCCGCTGCGCCGATACCCACTAGCTGGGTGCTCACCCGGCCCAGATTGAACAGGTCACCGCGATAAAACAGGCCCGCCGCCAGCGTGCCCCAGATGCCGCAAACAAGGTGCACGGGAATCGCGCCTACCACGTCGTCGATGCGGAAGGATTCCAGCAGACGGGTAGACGGCAGAATAATGAAACCAGCAACAAAGCCGGTAAGAATCGCGTAACGTGGGTCCATGCTGGCGCAGCCGGCGGTAACAGCCACCAGGCCGCCCAGGCTGCCGTTCACGCAGGCAGTCAGCAACATCGGTTTACGGAAAATGGCGCAGTAAATCAGTGTGCCCAGCGCACCGGCACAACCGCCCAGTTGGGTATTCAGCGCAATGCCACCGATTTTTTCCGAAGCAGACAACGTCGATCCGGCGTTGAAGCCGAACCACCCCATCCACAGAATGAATCCGCCCAGCGCCACCAGCGACAGATTGTGGCCGGGAATTTCGCGGGCCTGGCCGGTGTCGCGGTCAAACCGTCCCAGGCGCGGGCCAACGATGATGGCCGCCGCCAACGCACACCAGCCACCCACCGAATGCACTACGGTCGAACCGGCAAAATCCACAAACCCTTTCTGCGCCAGCCAGCCGCTGGTATTCCACGCCCAGCAGCCATACACCGGATAGATGATCGCCGTGATCAGAATCGCCGCGATCATGTAGCTGACGAACTTGGTACGCTCCGCGATCGCGCCGCTGACGATGGTGGCCGCTGTGGCAGCGAACATCGATTGGAACAGCAGCAGGATGTAGTCGTGATCGCTGGCGCCATCGAGGAAGAAATCCGAGCTGCCAAACCAGCCGGTTTTCGCTTCGCCGAACATGACGCCATAGCCCACCGCCCAGAACACCATGGTGGCCAGACAGAAGTCCATGTAGTTCTTCATCATCACGTTGATCGAGTTCTTCGCCCGGGTACTGCCCGCTTCAAGCAGCGCAAAACCTGCCTGCATGAAGAAAACCAGAATGGCAGCCGTCACCACCCAGGTCGCATTCAGATTCACGGTGACATCTCCGTCAGCACAAAAGGCCGAGGAGGAAATTAAAGACAAAGCAAGGCCAACGCATGGCAACAGAATGCGCTTCACGGGCGGCTCCTTTCAGAAGGGTGCGTGATCAAAAACAGGTCAGTTCGATTTAGGTCTAGTCAGGCTTGTGAACGGGGTCAAGGATTTGAAGGCGCGAATATGCCGCAAATTCAGCACCTTTTTGGTGCTTCCCTTGTGCCGTGTGCGACAGCGGTGCCAATTAGTGTTGCGAAAGAGCGACTTGCCCACGGCCTGCGAGATAACGTCAGGCGTGAGGGCGCGCGTGTTTATTTGTGTAAAAAATGCCAGTCCGGAAATGGTTGCCCGATTTTGCCCTGATTGATCCGGGATGCATCGGTTTACAGTCGCAGCAGTGCCTTTTTTTGGTGCTTGAATGTACTCCGTCACCCCAGGCATCCGCCGCATTTTCAGGAGGAAAAAAATGACACCGTCCCCCCACAGCGCCGCCGCCGGACTGCTCGATTTGCTGTTGTCGATTCTCATGCTGGTCAGCCTCACCCTGTTGCTGACACCGGGTGGTCTGTGGGCCGGATTCAGTTGATGAACTCAGGCGGGTTCCAGGTCTTCGTAACAGTCGGGTTGGAAGCGCGGACTGCAGATGGCGAGGAACACCAGATCCGTGTTGCCGGTGTTGGCAATACGCTGGCGGCAGAGCGGTGGAATGATGACGACGTCGCCCACCTGCACGGCCTGCACCTGATCGCCCACCTCCACCCGACCGCTGCCGGACAGAATCACATAGCGCTCGGTGGTGTCACGCAGACGATGCCAGCGGGTGGTATTGCCAACGGCCACCCGCGCCTGCGCGATCGACACGGCCGCGTCGTCTGCACTGTTGCTCAGTTCATTGATGAAGCAACCTTCGTCAAAGAAATACTCGCGGTCGGGGTCCATGGGAAAAATGCGTGGCTTCATCGTCAACCTTCCTTCACAGCGGCTGCTTCAGTGTCACCAGAATGACCACCGCCACCAGAATGAACACCGGCAGTTCGTTGAACACGCGGTAGAACCGGTCGCTGCGGGTGTTCTCGTCCCGCGCGAATTTTTTCATGTAAGCACCACATACATGGTGGTAGCCGATCAGCAGAATCACCAGCGTCAGCTTGATATGCATCCAGGTGGCGTTGTGGAAATAACTGCTCCAGCGATCCACCAGCAACCACAGCCCCAGTCCCAGCGCCACCAGCATCGACGGCGTCATGATGCCCCGGTAAAGTTTGCGCTCCATGACCTTGAACCGTTCCGATCCGGTCTTGTCACCTTCCGCATTGGCCAGCGCGTGATAGACAAACAGGCGTGGCAGATAAAACAGCGCAGCGAACCAGGTGATGACAGCCATGATGTGAAACGCTTTGACCCAGAGCATCGGAATTCCTGTCAGTGACATGGGTATGGGTTTAGGGTGAGCCGGATCAGCAGGGTAGGGCCAATCACCGCACCGGGCAAGCTGATGGCCGCACCGTTAACTTGCTGTGTATGCGAACCGGATCTAATGCCTCGAACAGATTACTGACTATCCTTTAAAGGCTGTGCGAGTGGGCCGCGCAGTTTGGAGGGCGGCCGCCTCCGGCCCGTGACTGACGCAGTCATCAGGCAAAAACCTGGTCGTCACCGGGCCGTACTGGGTTTTTAACCGAAAAATGACGATCAAACAACGCGTTGCAATTTTTCTTGGCGCGCACCTGCATTATGATGGCACCTCGTTTTGCAGTCAGACAGTAGAGATCGAACATGAGCAGCACGCGGAAACTGAAAATCGGGATAGTGGGCGGAACCGGTTATACCGGAGTGGAATTATTGCGGTTGCTGGCACAGCACCCGTCGGTGCAGCTCACGGCTGTCACGTCCCGTTCGGAAGCCGGCCAGCCGGTGGCGGATCTGTATCCCAACCTGCGCGGCCATCTCGACATCCGCTTCAGCGAGCCAGATATCGCCACGTTGACAAAGTGTGATCTCGTGTTCTTCGCCACACCCAACGGCGTTGCGATGAAGACAGTGCCGCAACTGCTGGATGCCAATGTGAAAATTGTCGATCTGGCCGCAGACTTCCGCTTGCACGATCCGCTAGTCTGGGAGCAATGGTACGGAATTCCTCACGCCTGCGTGAACGTATTGCAGGAAGCCGTATATGGCCTGCCGGAAGTGAATCGTGACGCTGTCGCGAAAGCCCGCATCGTCGCCAATCCCGGTTGTTACCCCACCGCCGTGCAGCTCGGTTTCATCCCGCTGCTGGAACAGGGCCTGATTGATCCGCAGCATTTGATCGCTGATGCCAAATCCGGCGTCAGCGGTGCCGGGCGCGAGGCCAAAGTCGGATCGCTGCTGTGTGAAGCCAGCGAAAGTTTCAAAGCGTACGGCGTTGCCGGCCATCGTCACCTGCCGGAGATCCGCCAGGGATTGAATCAAGTGGCGGGTGGCGATGTGGGGCTTACGTTCGTGCCTCATCTCACGCCCATGATCCGTGGTATTCATGCCACGTTGTACGGGCGCCTCACTGTCGGTAACGCCGGTGATCTCCAGGCCCTTTATGTTGAACGCTATCGCAACGAGCCGTTCGTCGACGTCATGCCGGCCGGTTCGCATCCGGAAACCCGCAGTGTGCGGGGCTCCAACGTGTGTCGTATCGCCATTCACCGTCCGCAGAATGGCGACACTGTCGTCGTCCTGTCCGCCATCGACAATCTGGTGAAAGGCGCGGCCGGGCAGGCGGTGCAGAACATGAACATCATGTGCGGACTTCCCGAAACCGCCGGCCTGGAACAGGTGGCGCTGATGCCATAGGAGCAGTCATGGTCCCTCAATCCCGCCTCGTCCCGAGTCCCGATCCGGAAATGATGCTGGTGCCTTACCGGCCCGGGGCAAAGAGAAAGCGGCGGGTGCGGCTGGCGGCTCTGGCATTGCTGGTGGCCGGGCTGGCCTACACTGGGGGCTACTGGCAGGGATTGCGGCAGAATGTCCACCCGCTGGACCAGCGCTCCGATCTGCGCACCCAGGTGCCCGAACTGGAGAAAAGCCTGCAACAGCTGCAGGAGGAAACCGCAGTATTGCGACACGGCAGTGAAGTGGAACGCAAGGCCAGCGAGCAGGTCCGGCTGGAGAACATCAAGTTGCAGAACCGCGTCTCCGAACTGAAAGAAGCCGTGTCGTTCTACAAAGGCATCATGTCGCCCGAGGGCACCGCCAGGGGATTGCGCATCCAGCGGCTGGAGCTGACACGGATGCCAGACGCCGGGCGCTTCCGCTTCAAGGTGGTCGTGACCCAGGTGGCCGACAACGCGGACGCCATTGCGGGTACCATCATGATCAATCTGGTGGGCACGCGGGAGGGGGTAACGGAAACCCTCTCTTTCGACAGGATTACGGCCGATCCGGCCAAGGGCGAAGGATTGCCGTTCAACTTCCGCTTTTTTCAGGACATAAGCGGAGAAATTCTGGTTCCGGCGGGATTCACCCCGGAGCAGGTTGAGGTGATCGCCCAGGCGAAAGGCCGCAAGGCCACCAAGCTGGATCGGCGGTTTGACTGGAAAGCACGAGAGGTAACGAGCGATGTGGGGAAAGGATAAGAACAGAAAGGTTGACTTCGACCGCCACGCGGGCAAAACCACCATGATCGCCAAGGGCACCGTCGTCAATGGCGACGTGGTTTTCGATGGTGGTCTGCTGGTGGAAGGCACCATCAAGGGCAACGTGCGGGCCGAGCCCGGCAGCGAATCCCTGTTGCGCCTGAGCGAAGCGGGTGTCATCGAGGGTGAAATCCATGTGCCTCATGTCGTCATCAATGGCAAGGTATCGGGCGACGTCCATTCCACCGTGCATGTGGAATTGGCGGCCAAGGCCGTGGTCAATGGTAACGTGCATTACCAGCTGATCGAGATGGTGATGGGAGCAGAGGTCAACGGTGCCCTGGTCCACGTCCAGCCCACCAAAGCCCTGCCCAATCCCGCCGCGACGGCGCTGGATCTCGGCCGGCAACCTCGCAAGGACGACAAGCAGCCGCCGCTGGAAACCAAGCAGAGCCCGGCCTGAGCAATCCGGCTAATACTTGACTGGATTAGTCAGGCTTACGATAATCCCGCATTAGTAGTTCATCAGCAGGAGAAAGCCCGGCATGTCCGACACAGCCATGACCTTCACCGACAGTGCTGCCCGCAAGGTCCAGCGCCTGATCGACGAGGAAGGCAACGCCAACCTCAAATTGCGCGTTTACATCACGGGTGGCGGCTGCGCGGGCTTTTCCTATGGCTTTACGTTTGACGAAGCCGAAAAGGAAGGGGACACCCGGATCGAGAATCAGGGCGTTACCCTGCTGGTGGACCCCATGAGTATCCAGTATCTGATGGGCTCGGAAGTGGATTACACCGAGGGGTTGCAGGGCTCGCAGTTCGTGGTCCGCAACCCCAATGCCACCACTACCTGCGGGTGTGGCTCGTCTTTCTCTATCTGATTGATTTTATTCTGGTAGCTTTCTTCAGTCAGCGCCCGTGCCTGGCACGCGGCAACCCAGCAGTACGGGTTTTGCCGCGCCAGTGAAGGGCGCCAGATCCAGCTTCTCCCCCTGCACATGACACCGGGCCAGCCAGGCAAAGGCCATGGCTTCCACCCAGTCCGGGTCGATGCCGATTGCTATAGTGGATTCAACCGGAACGCCCAACACGGCTTGCAGACGGGCCATCAGCGCCCCGTTGTGCACACCACCGCCACAGACCAGCACCCGGTCGCAGCCCCCCACCGATGCGATGGCCCGGGCCACACTCACCGCCGTCAGTTCCAGAAAAGTCGCCTGCACTGTGGCGGGGTCAAGCGTATCCAGGCTGGCGCGGGTCCGCGCCCAATCGAGATGAAACAGTTCCTTGCCTGTGCTCTTGGGGGGAGGCATGCGGAAATAGGGTTCCTCCAGCAGGCTCGCCAGAACGCCGGCGTCAGGCTGTGCACTGGTGGCCCAGGCACCGTCCCGGTCATAGGGAAGATCCTGCTGCAGTCGAATCCAGGCATCCATGAGGCCACTGGCCGGGCCCGTGTCGAATGCCACCGGGCGTCTGCCGTCGGCCGGCAGCAGCGTGATGTTGGCAATTCCCCCCAGATTCAGTACCACCCGGCACTCGTCAGAATGCGCCATGAAGGCCCGGTGAAAGGCGGGAGCCAGTGGAGCGCCCTGGCCGCCCACCGCCATGTCGCGCCGGCGGAAGTCCGCAATCACATCAATACCGCAGCGCTCGGCGATCACATAGGGATTGCCGATCTGCAGGGTAAAAGGGTGAGCGAGGGCCGGCCGGTGTCGGATCGTCTGGCCATGACTGCCTACCGCACGTATCTGTCCGGGTGACACGCCGGCCTTCTGCAAAAGCGCATTGGCTGCATCTCCAAACAGTTCTCCCAGCGCGACATCCAGCTCACCCATGCGGTCGATTTCATTCGCGCCGGGCACGAACAGGGTCTGGAGTGCAAATCGGACTGTCTCGGGATAGGGATGCAGGAGGTGTTGAATCAGAATGGGACGATTCTGTTGGAAGGACACCAGCGCGGCATCAATGCCATCAACGCTGGTGCCCGAGATCAGACCCAGGTACAGGTCTTCACTCATTTACGTCGACGCGAGCCACATTCTCGCTACGAATGGTCGCCGCGTAGGTAGCCAGCTGGCTCTGCATCTGCGAGGCCAGGGCCGAAAATTCTGCCTTTTCCGCGGCGGCAATCGGATTGGCCTGTGGCAGCTTCACGGTCACCGGATTGCGCACAGAACCGTTGACATAGAATTCATAGTGCAGGTGCGGGCCGGTCGCCAGACCGGTATTGCCCACGTAGCCGATCACCTGGCCCTGGTTCACCCGGCTGCCAGCGCGAACATTGCGCGCGAACCCATTCATGTGGCCGTACAGCGTCTGGATGCCCTGGGCGTGTTGTAGAATCACCACGCGGCCATAACCGCCTTTCCAGCCGGCAAACACGACCTTGCCGTCGCCTGTTGCCTTGATCGGGGTGCCACGCGAGGCGGCGTAATCGGTACCCTTGTGGGCGCGGATGGTGTGCAACACCGGATGCTTGCGTGCCAGATTGAAATGGGAACTGATGCGGGCGAAATCCACCGGACTGCGCAGGAAAGCCTTGTGCATGCTCTCGCCGTTGGGCGTGTAGTACTCGGCATTGCCATCGTCGGTTTCATAGCGGATCGCGGTGTGGGTCTTGCCCTGGTTGGTGAATTGCGCGGCCAGGATCTCGCCTTCTTTAACCTTCTCGCCATTCAGGTAAAACTGCCGGTAGATCACCTTGAATGAATCGCCATTGCGGATATCCAGCGCAAAGTCCACATCCCATGCAAAGATGTTTGCCAGCTCCATGGTCATGGAATTGGACAAGCCAGCCTTGCGACCGGAGACGAACAACGATGATTTGATGGAACCTTCCGCGTAGGAGGTATAGGGCACCAACTCCTGGGTTTGCACGCTGGCATGGAAACCGTCTTCTTTCTTTTCCAGCTTCAGGCTTTCAGTGCGGGAGATCACGTACTCCAGCGCTGTCAGCCCTGCATCCCGGATATCGAACCGCAACTGCTGGCCCGGATGAATTTTCTTGAATGCCGAAACGTCGCCCTTTGCATCCAGCACGTCCTGGACATCCTGACCATTCAACCCGGCGCGCTTGAAAACGTGGGACAGGGTATCGCCCGAACGCACGGTCTGGGTCTGCCAGAACTCCTGCGGTTCCACTGCTGACAAGGCAGAATCCGCTGCTTCCGTTGCCAGGTCCTCTGCAGCCTGTTGCTCCTGGATTGCGGATTTCTCCTCCATTTCGGCCATGATGTCACGGGTGGCTTCCAGCAGGGTCGGCACGGCCGACACCACGGGGGAATCCAGCCGGATGGTCTTGGTCGCAGTTGCATCGGGCGAGGGCAGCAGCGTCAGGGCCACCACCATTGCGGCAGAACAGAGTGCCGCAGCCAGCAAGTGTTTGCGAGGGTAAGTTTGTGTAACTGTCTGGGCGCGATTGAGTTCAGCCATCGGAAAACGAGTAATTTATGCTCAAAATGGATGAAAAGTACTAATTATTCAGACTAGATCAAAATTTATAATATCTGAACTTTGTGCGTCGAATTGGGGTTTATATCACATAACTTTACACAATCAAAACCGTTCGTCACCCGCGCCTCTACCCCTTACCCAAGAACCCTCTGTGTTACAATGTCGCCCCTTTTTTGACTGCAAGCCAACTGAATCAAGGTGGAATCGTGACCCAAGCAGCTGTCGAAGATGCACTGGCCCTTATCAAGCGGGGCGCCGAGGAAATCCTGCTGGAACCCGAGCTGATTGCAAAGCTCAAGGAAGGTCGTCCCTTGCGCATCAAGGCCGGTTTTGATCCCACCGCTCCTGACCTGCATCTTGGCCACACCGTATTGATCAACAAGTTGCGCCAGTTCCAGGACCTGGGTCACCACATTCTCTTTCTGATTGGCGACTTCACCGGCATGATCGGTGATCCGACGGGAAAAAACCAGACTCGTCAGCCCCTTACGCGCGCACAGGTGCTGGAAAACGCCAAGTCCTACCAGGACCAGGTCTTCAAGATTCTGGACCCGGCCAAAACCGAAGTGGTCTTCAACTCCACCTGGATGGAGAGGCTTGGCGCAGCCGGCATGATCCAGCTCGCAGCGCAGCACACTGTAGCGCGCATGCTGGAGCGTGATGATTTCAGCAAGCGCTACCGTAGCGGCCAGCCCATCGCCATTCATGAGTTTCTCTATCCGCTTATACAGGGTTGGGATTCCGTCGAACTGAAATCCGACGTTGAGCTGGGGGGCACCGACCAGAAGTTCAACCTGCTGATGGGGCGGGAATTGCAGAAGAGCCAGGGCCAGAGTCCCCAGGTCGTGGTAATGATGCCGATACTCGAAGGGCTGGATGGCGTGCAGAAGATGTCCAAGTCTCTCGGCAACTACATCGGTGTCAGTGATGCCCCCTCCGAGATGTACGGCAAGATCATGTCCATCAGCGATGATTTGATGTGGCGCTATTTTGATCTGCTCAGTTTCCGGTCCAACCAGGAGATCGCGATATACAAGCGCCAGGTCGCGGATGGAGCCAACCCCCGTGACATCAAGGCTCTGCTGGCCGAGGAAATCGTCACCCGTTTTCACGGCGAAGCTGCGGCGCGTGACGCCCACAAGGGAGCCGGCAACAAGTTCAAGTGGGGGGAGATGCCAGAGGAAATGCCGGTATTCGAGTTCGTCGCTGACAATGCTGATGGGATTCCCCTGCCCAATGTCATCCAGCAGGCTGGTCTGACCGATACCACCGGACGTGCCCGGGACATGATGAAGCAGGGCGCAGTGCGCATCGACGGTCAGCCCGTCAGCGACCCCCAGTGCCGTCTTAGCCCAGGCGCCACCTATGTTTGTCAGGCCGGCAAGAAGAAGTTCGCGCGGGTCACCATAACGCTCTGAAATAATTTTGAAAGAAAGGTGTTGACGGGAAATCTGAGACCCCTATAATGCGCACCACTTCGACGCAGAAGCCAAACAGAAAAACGGCAGAAAGCTTAGAAAAATCAACATCTTAAACAAGTCTGAAAATAAGATGTTGACATCGGGAAGGCGAAATGTAGAATACGCGCTCTCTCGATGAGAGGCCCTCGAAAAGGGCGACGCTCTTTAACAATCAGTTAGAAGTAATAAGTGTGGGTGTTGTTGGTGGACGTACTGCGTATGTTCTGCTGATGACATCTCGTCAAGAGAGTAGTTAGTAGAGCCGGTTGGTCGCCGTAAAGTGACCGAAACCAAGTGATTTGAACTGAAGAGTTTGATCATGGCTCAGATTGAACGCTGGCGGCAGGCCTAACACATGCAAGTCGAGCGGCAGCGGGCCTTCGGGTGCCGGCGAGCGGCGGACGGGTGAGTAATACGTGGGAATCTGCCTATAGGTGGGGGATAGCCCGGAGAAATCCGGATTAATACCGCATAATACCTGAGGGTTAAAACGGAGGATCGCAAGACTTCGTGCCTATAGATGAGCCCACGTCAGATTAGCTAGTTGGTAGGGTAAAGGCCTACCAAGGCGACGATCTGTAGCTGGCCTGAGAGGGTGGCCAGCCACACTGGAACTGAGACACGGTCCAGACTCCTACGGGAGGCAGCAGTGGGGAATATTGGACAATGGGCGCAAGCCTGATCCAGCCATGCCGCGTGTGTGAAGAAGGCCTTCGGGTTGTAAAGCACTTTAAGTTGGGAGGAAGGTTGTTTGGCTAATATCCAAGCGAATTGACGTTACCAACAGAATAAGCACCGGCTAATTCCGTGCCAGCAGCCGCGGTAATACGGAAGGTGCGAGCGTTAATCGGAATTACTGGGCGTAAAGCGCACGTAGGCGGTTACTTAAGTCGGATGTGAAAGCCCTGGGCTTAACCTGGGAATTGCATCCGATACTGGGTGACTAGAGTACGGTAGAGGGGGGTGGAATTCCAGGTGTAGCGGTGAAATGCGTAGAGATCTGGAGGAACACCGGTGGCGAAGGCGGCCCCCTGGACTGATACTGACGCTGAGGTGCGAAAGCGTGGGGAGCAAACAGGATTAGATACCCTGGTAGTCCACGCCGTAAACGATGAGAACTAGCCGTTGGAAACCTTAGAGTTTTTAGTGGCGCAGCTAACGCGATAAGTTCTCCGCCTGGGGAGTACGGCCGCAAGGTTAAAACTCAAATGAATTGACGGGGGCCCGCACAAGCGGTGGAGCATGTGGTTTAATTCGACGCAACGCGAAGAACCTTACCTGGTCTTGACATCCTGCGAACCTTTCAGAGATGAGAGGGTGCCTTCGGGAGCGCAGAGACAGGTGCTGCATGGCTGTCGTCAGCTCGTGTCGTGAGATGTTGGGTTAAGTCCCGTAACGAGCGCAACCCTTGTCCCTAGTTGCTAACAGGTTAAGCTGAGAACTCTAGGGAGACTGCCGGTGACAAACCGGAGGAAGGTGGGGACGACGTCAAGTCATCATGGCCCTTACGACCAGGGCTACACACGTGCTACAATGGACGGTACAGAGGGCAGCAAGACCGCGAGGTGGAGCAAATCCCTTAAAACCGTTCGTAGTCCGGATTGGAGTCTGCAACTCGACTCCATGAAGTCGGAATCGCTAGTAATCGCGAATCAGAATGTCGCGGTGAATACGTTCCCGGGCCTTGTACACACCGCCCGTCACACCATGGGAGTGGATTTCACCAGAAGTAGGTAGCTTAACCGCAAGGAGGGCGCTTACCACGGTGGGGTTCATGACTGGGGTGAAGTCGTAACAAGGTAGCCGTAGGGGAACCTGCGGCTGGATCACCTCCTTAAGATGAAAGCAGACGAAAGCTACAACACTCACACTTATTACTTCTAACGGATTGACAGACTCGGTCGAAGGGCTGAGTTGTAAGGTTGACTGGGTCTGTAGCTCAGCTGGTTAGAGCGCACCCCTGATAAGGGTGAGGTCGGCAGTTCAAGTCTGCCCAGACCCACCAGTTTACGAGCAGGTAGACCTGGGAAGCGCACGAGGGGCCATAGCTCAGCTGGGAGAGCGCCTGCTTTGCACGCAGGAGGTCAGGAGTTCGATCCTCCTTGGCTCCACCATCTTCGGATGGGAGTGAAGTAGGCAGAGAAGCCAGAAGCAAGCGGCGTGTTGAATCGGAAGAAACAACGCGATTTACATACGCTCTTTGCTTCTGGTTTTTTTAACCGGAAAAGTAGGCAAATGATGAATTTGCTGAAGGTTCTTTAACAAGTTAACGAGGTAAAACTGCAGATTGAAAGATCTGCAGATGAGTCGTCAAGCGTTAAATTGGTATGGCGTTAAGATTAACAATCGAACGAGAGTTCGATAGTTACGAGCGAGTATGACCTTTTTTAGGGTTATATGGTCAAGTGACTAAGCGCATACGGTGGATGCCTTGGCAGCTGGAGGCGATGAAGGACGTAGTAGCCTGCGATAAGCTTCGGGGAGGTGGCAAACAACCTTTGATCCGGAGATCTCCGAATGGGGCAACCCAGCCACTTTTAGTGGTTATCGTGCACTGAATCCATAGGTGTACGAGGCGAACGCGGGGAACTGAAACATCTAAGTACCCGCAGGAAAAGAAATCAACCGAGATTCCCCTAGTAGTGGCGAGCGAACGGGGACTAGCCCTTAAGTTGACTGTGTGTTAGTGGAACGCTCTGGAAAGTGCGGCCATAGTGGGTGATAGCCCCGTACACGAAAGTGCGCAGTTGATGAAGACGAGTAGGACGAGGCACGTGAAACCTTGTCTGAATATGGGGGGACCATCCTCCAAGGCTAAATACTCCCAGCTGACCGATAGTGAACCAGTACCGTGAGGGAAAGGCGAAAAGAACCCCGGAGAGGGGAGTGAAATAGATCCTGAAACCGTGTGCGTACAAGCAGTGGGAGCCCTTCGGGGTGACTGCGTACCTTTTGTATAATGGGTCAGCGACTTACATTTAGTAGCAAGGTTAACCGTGTAGGGGAGCCGTAGGGAAACCGAGTCTTAATAGGGCGTTTAGTTGCTAGGTGTAGACCCGAAACCGGGCGATCTATCCATGAGCAGGTTGAAGGTTGGGTAACACTAACTGGAGGACCGAACCGGGATCTGTTGAAAAAGATTCGGATGACTTGTGGATAGGAGTGAAAGGCTAATCAAGCTCGGAGATAGCTGGTTCTCCTCGAAAGCTATTTAGGTAGCGCCTCGGACGAATACCCACGGGGGTAGAGCACTGTTTGGGCTAGGGGGTCATCCCGACTTACCAACCCCATGCAAACTCCGAATACCGTGGAGTAATATCCGGGAGACAGACAGCGGGTGCTAACGTTCGTTGTCAAAAGGGACACAACCCAGACCGCCAGCTAAGGTCCCCAAATCCTGATTAAGTGGGAAACGATGTGGGAAGGCATAGACAGCTAGGAGGTTGGCTTAGAAGCAGCCATCCTTTAAAGAAAGCGTAATAGCTCACTAGTCGAGTCGGCCTGCGCGGAAGATGTAACGGGGCTAAATCAGGTACCGAAGCTGCGGATTCACCGTAAGGTGAGTGGTAGAGGAGCGTTCTGTAAGCCGTTGAAGGTGAATCGAAAGGTTTGCTGGAGGTATCAGAAGTGCGAATGCTGACATGAGTAACGACAATGAGGGTGAAAAACCCTCACGCCGAAAGACCAAGGGTTCCTGTCCAACGTTAATCGGGGCAGGGTGAGTCGGCCCCTAAGATGAGGCTGAGAAGCGTAATCGATGGGAAACGGGTTAATATTCCCGTACTGCTGATAACTGCGATGGAGAGACGGAGAAGGCTAGGCATACCGGGCGTTGGTTGTCCCGGGGAAAGTGCGTAGGTTGAGGGTTTAGGCAAATCCGGACCCTTAAGACTGAGACACGAGACTACTGCCCTTTGTGGCGGGAAGTTGTCGATGCCCTGCTTCCAGGAAATACCTTCTAAGCTTCAGGTTATCAGAAACCGTACCCCAAACCGACACAGGTGGTCGGGTAGAGAATACCAAGGCGCTTGAGAGAACTCGGGTGAAGGAACTAGGCAAAATGGTGCCGTAACTTCGGGAGAAGGCACGCTCCTGGTGGTGAACACTTCGCGTGGTAAGCCATTGGGAGTCGCAGATACTAGGCCGCTGCGACTGTTTATTAAAAACACAGCACTCTGCAAACACGAAAGTGGACGTATAGGGTGTGACGCCTGCCCGGTGCCGGAAGGTTAATTGATGGGGTCAGCGAAAGCGAAGCTCTTGATCGAAGCCCCGGTAAACGGCGGCCGTAACTATAACGGTCCTAAGGTAGCGAAATTCCTTGTCGGGTAAGTTCCGACCTGCACGAATGGCGTAACGATGGCGGCGCTGTCTCCACCCGAGACTCAGTGAAATTGAAATCGCTGTGAAGATGCAGTGTACCCGCGGCTAGACGGAAAGACCCCGTGAACCTTTACTATAGCTTCACACTGGACTCTGACCTTACTTGTGTAGGATAGGTGGGAGGCTTTGAAGCAGTGACGCCAGTCACTGTGGAGCCAACCTTGAAATACCACCCTGGTAATGTTGGGGTTCTAACCCAGATCTGTTATCCAGATCGGGGACAGTGTGTGGTGGGTAGTTTGACTGGGGCGGTCTCCTCCCAAAGAGTAACGGAGGAGTACGAAGGTGCCCTCAGCACGGTCGGACATCGTGCATTGAGTATAATGGCAAAAGGGCGCTTGACTGCGAGACAAACAAGTCGAGCAGGTGCGAAAGCAGGTCATAGTGATCCGGTGGTTCTGTATGGAAGGGCCATCGCTCAACGGATAAAAGGTACTCCGGGGATAACAGGCTGATACCGCCCAAGAGTTCATATCGACGGCGGTGTTTGGCACCTCGATGTCGGCTCATCACATCCTGGGGCTGAAGCCGGTCCCAAGGGTATGGCTGTTCGCCATTTAAAGTGGTACGCGAGCTGGGTTTAGAACGTCGTGAGACAGTTCGGTCCCTATCTGCCGTGGGCGTTGGAGATTTGAGAAGAGTTGCTCCTAGTACGAGAGGACCGGAGTGAACGAACCTCTGGTGTTCCGGTTGTCACGCCAGTGGCATTGCCGGGTAGCTATGTTCGGACAGGATAAACGCTGAAAGCATCTAAGCGTGAAGCCCCCTTCAAGATGAGATCTCCCTGAGGACTTGATCCTCCTAAAGGGCCGTCGAAGACTACGACGTTGATAGGCTGGGTGTGGAAGCACTGTGAGGTGTTAAGCTAACCAGTACTAATTGCCCGTGCGGCTTGACCATATAACCCTAAGCAAGGTTATAGCTTGGTTATCAAGCATCGCTAATTAATGTCATCACCAAAGCTTGCGACTCAAAATATACCTCGTTAACGAATTTGATGTGCGCCCTGCAATATGCAAACGCGGCATCATGCCAGTTTGCCTGACGACAATAGAGCTGTGGAACCACCTGATCCCTTTCCGAACTCAGAAGTGAAACGCAGCATCGCCGATGGTAGTGTTGGATTCCCAATGTGAGAGTAGGTCATCGTCAGGCTCCTATCAAAAAGCCCCGCTCTTCAAATGAGCGGGGCTTTTTACTTTGAAATCTCGCAAAAACTCCTCATCAAGTACCCCTCTCTTACCACTGCATGCCTCGCTGACAATAGCCTAAACCTCCATTCATCTCATGCAGCGCTAGTCTGGCTTCATGTCGCTCTCCGCGCCTGGGCGGATCAATCATTTCTAATGGAGTGCAATCTGCAACAAATCTTTTTTCGGTTATGCTCATCCTGACGGAAAGGGCTCTGCCCGAAAAATGTTGCAAGTAGAGCTTCTTTCAAATCACCTGCGAATTGATCGCGAGACTTCTTTGATGGACAAACTGCTGGAGCTACTTGCTGATGGCGAGTTTCATGGTGGTGATGAGCTGGGCGCCCAGCTGTCGGTTAGTCGTGCTGCTGTCTGGAAACAGATTCAAAAGTTGGAGCAGCTGGGCCTAGAGGTGCTATCAGTCAAAGGCAAGGGGTACAGGCTGGCTGCACCTCTGGAGTTACTGAGTGAAGAGTCCATTCGAGCGCAGATGCTGCCTCGGGCGGCGCAGCTGCTGCGTGGGCTGCAGTTGCATTCGGAGGTTCCTTCGACCAATGATCTGGCCTCCAGCCTGGCAAGCAAATCGCCAGGTTCGGGGTGGGTGATCTTGGCGGAACAGCAGACAGCAGGACGTGGGCGCAGGGGAAGACATTGGATTTCGCCGTTCGGCTGTAATCTCTATTTGTCGTGCATTTGGGAGTTTTTTCAGGGCGCGGCTGCCTTGGAAGGCTTGAGCCTGGCGACGGGAGTCGCTGTGGTAAAGGCTTTCGAGGCTCTGGGAATCCAGGGTGCAAGGTTGAAATGGCCGAATGACATTTTAATCGGGAATGCGAAAGTGAGCGGGATTCTGCTGGAAATGACCGGTGATCCCAGTGGGCGTTGCCAAGTGGTCGTTGGGGTTGGAATCAATCACAAGCTCCCCTTGGCCGCCGCCGTCGGTATTGACCAGCCCTGGACCAGAATCGAGGACGTGCATCCCGGATTGTCGCGCAATAGGCTGGCGGCAGAAGTGATCTCGCAGTTGCTGATCATGCTCGAGGAATTCCAGCTGAATGGCTTTTCAGCGTTCAAGGATCAGTGGGAATCCCTGGATCAGTATCGTGGCGCAACGGTGGTCATCAAAACCGGCGCCGATGACATTGTGGGCGTTGCCGATGGCGTGGATGCAACGGGTGGGCTGCGACTGTTGACTGATCGCGGTATCCAGGTCATGAAGGGAGGCGAGATGAGCCTGAGGCCAAAGCTGTGAGCCGTGTCTATTTCGACTTGGGCAATACCAGAGTCAAGTGGTGGCGCGAGCAGGGCGTGCCGGAGCAGGGGGCGTTTGATTACGATGGCATGACGGCTGCGCTGGGAATGATATGCGGTGCCGACAATGCTGCTGATGAGGCGGTCTTCGCCAGTGTGGTGCGGGATGACCGACTGCAGCAGTTCACGCAGGCCTTGCGCAAACAGGGTTTCCGGAAGCTGTCTTCCTGCAGAGTAACCTCCGAGGCCCTGGGTGTTCGGTGCGCCTATGAGGATGTTGGCAGGCTCGGAATTGACCGCTGGCTGGTTGTTGTGGCCGGTTGGCAGCAGGTGCAAGGCGCTGTTGTGGTGGTGGATCTTGGTACCGCCGCCACCATCGATTTCGTTGATGCGGGCGGACAGCATCTGGGGGGCTATATATTGCCCGGCCTGCGTCTGGGTGTGACGGCATTGTTGCAAGGAACAAACAATGTCATTGTCGATTTCGAAAAATTGAGGGGCTGTGGAGTCGTGCCGGGGCGGAATACCACCGATGCAGTTTATCATGGGGCCGTATATGCGATGAAATCCCTGGTTGAAAGTGCGTTCCACTGGCTTCGTAAAACAGATTCAGAGGCTAAACTGTTGATTACCGGTGGCGATGCTGATCTGGTCGCTGCCTGCCTGGAATGTCATTATGAGAAGGTTGACGACTTGGTATTCACGGGCATGCGCTTGCTGGCGGATGCAAACAGGGTTGTGGAAGAACGGGCATGGGAATAGAGAAAAGCATGCGTTGGATTTTTGTTGCGCTGATTCTGTTGAACGGGGTGTATCTGGGGTGGGAATTGTGGCGTCGTTCAGTGCCTCAGCCCGTCGTGGAGCAAACCGTCGAGGCAGTTCCGCAAACCCAGGGTCAGCAACTGGTTCTGTTGACTGAGCGTCTGCCAGGTGTGCGTAGCTCGGTGCCGCCACCTTCTCTTGCTACACGATCCGTGACGGAAAAAGCGCAACCTGCCGTTCCCCCCGGCTCCCCGCCAGTTACGACCCGGGCATCTATACCGCCCCAGGCAAGCATGCCCACGCCAGTGGAGACCAAGACAGTTCCTGCCAAAGATCTGGTCTGCTATTCCGTTGGACCCTTTCCAAGCCGTGATCTTGCCTCAGGCGTCCGGCAGCAATTGCAGGTGGCTGCAGTTGACAGCCGTATGCAGGAGATAGGTTCCGACAATGCAACTCGTCATTGGGTGATTCTGCCGCCGCAGCCTGATCGCCAGAAAGCCCTGCAATTGCTCAGGGAGCTACAGACCCGCAAGATTGACAGTTACCTCATTTCAACGGGGGAACTGAGCAACGCAATTTCGCTTGGATTGTTTTCCCGGGAGGCGCTTGCCACCGGTGTCCGGGACAAGGTCAGGGAGGCTGGTTACCCTGCTGAAATCCGCCAGAAAGAGCCCGCCGAGAGCCAGTTTTGGCTGCGTTTGCAGCCAGGTCAACCCGTTGAAAAAATTGAAAAACTCCTCCAACCCACCCTTGCAGACGAAAGCGGCATAAAAATTTCCAATACCGCCTGTGAAATGTTTGCACAAGCTAAATAATTTGCGTAGAATTCGCCGCCTGAATTGGAGAACAGATACGTGCTGGCGTAGCTCAGTCGGTAGAGCAGCTGACTTGTAATCAGCCGGTCGGGGGTTCGACTCCTCTCGCCAGCTCCAGTTCGGGTTTCGCTATCGCGGAACGGTTTTCGGAGGGGTTCCCGAGCGGCCAAAGGGATCAGACTGTAAATCTGACGGCTCAGCCTTCGCAGGTTCGAATCCTGCCCCCTCCACCACTTTGTTGCAGTAAAACGGCCCGCCTAAGGCTTCCGTGATGTCCGGTGGTGCCGTACAGTCGGCGCAGGCAGAGGTTCTGCGGGCATGGTTCAATGGTAGAACCTCAGCCTTCCAAGCTGATGATGCGGGTTCGATTCCCGCTGCCCGCTCCATGCGGCTGTCCAAGATACGCTCATATAGCTCAGTCGGTAGAGCACTTCCTTGGTAAGGAAGAGGTCACCGGTTCAAATCCGGTTATGAGCTCCATTTTTAGCACGGGCAAGCAAATTGTTTGTCCGTGATTCGTGTGTGCATAGAAACCGCTCGATAAAAGGCCAGGAGATAGGTCAATGGCAAAGGAAAAATTTGAACGTAGCAAAACGCACGTAAACGTGGGCACGATTGGTCACGTAGACCATGGCAAGACCACGCTGACAGCGGCCCTGACGCGCGTGTGCGCGGAAACCTGGGGTGGCGAAGTCAAGGCATTTGACCAGATCGACAAGGCACCGGAAGAGCGCGCTCGCGGTATCACCATCAACACGTCCCACGTGGAATACAACTCCCCGGTGCGTCACTACGCACACGTGGATTGCCCGGGACACGCGGACTATGTGAAAAACATGATCACCGGTGCCGCACAGATGGACGGCGCGATCCTGGTGGTGTCTGCTGCTGACGGCCCGATGCCGCAGACCCGCGAACACATCCTGCTGTCCCGTCAGGTCGGCGTTCCTTACATTGTCGTGTTCCTGAACAAGGCCGACATGGTGGACGACGAAGAGCTGCTGGAACTGGTAGAAATGGAAGTGCGCGAACTGCTGGACCAGTACGGCTTCCCGGGCGACGACACCCCGATCATCAAGGGTTCGGCGCTGAAAGCACTGGAAGGCGACAAATCTGACATCGGTGCTCCTGCCGTGCAGAAACTGGTAGAAACCCTGGATGCGTACATCCCTGATCCGGTACGTGCTATCGACCAGCCGTTCCTGATGCCGATCGAAGACGTGTTCTCCATCTCGGGTCGCGGCACGGTAGTAACCGGCCGGGTAGAGCGCGGCATCGTCAAAGTGGGCGATGAAGTGGAAATCGTGGGCATCAAGGCCACCGTCAAGACCACCTGTACTGGCGTTGAAATGTTCCGCAAGCTGCTGGATGAAGGTCGTGCCGGCGAGAACGTAGGCGTGCTGCTGCGTGGTACCAAGCGTGAAGACGTGGAGCGTGGCCAGGTACTGTCCAAGCCGGGCGCCATCAAGCCGCACACCAAGTTCATCTGTGAGGTGTACGTGCTGAGCAAGGAAGAAGGCGGCCGTCATACTCCGTTCTTCAAGGGCTACCGTCCGCAGTTCTACTTCCGTACCACCGACGTTACCGGCTCCTGTGAGCTGCCGGAAGGCGTAGAGATGGTAATGCCGGGTGACAACATCCAGATGGACGTTACCCTGATTGCACCCATCGCGATGGACGAAGGTCTGCGTTTTGCGATCCGCGAAGGTGGCCGTACCGTCGGCGCCGGCGTTGTAGCGAAAATTATTGAATAAAAAGCAGTTGTAGGGTTGGGGGCCGAGGTAGTAACCTCGGCCCGCTTGTCTCTGTGAGGCAGGAAAGTGTGTTAGGCCAGTAGCTCAATTGGCAGAGCAGCGGTTTCCAAAACCGCAGGTTGGGGGTTCGATTCCCTCCTGGCCTGCCAAACACTACAGCGTGGTTGGCAAGCGATGACTGGATTGCCGCTTTTTGGGAAAAATTGAAAATTATGAGTGCTAACACGACCGCAGAGGTTTCCCCTACATCGCCAGCCAATGTGGCCAAGTGGATAGCTGTTGCGATTTTGGTCGCGGCAGCTGTTATCGGGAACGCCTATTTTGATGATCAGCCGTTTCTCTACAGGCTGCTCGGTGTGGTGGTGTTGTCAGTGCTGGCTGCCCTGGTTGCGGCTCAGACAGACAAAGGCCGCGCATTCATAGCTTTGCTGAAGGACGCAAGGGCTGAGGTCCGCCGTGTGGTATGGCCGACCAAGCAGGAAACGGCGCAGACTACCGGTATCGTGGTTCTGGTTGTGGCGTTGATGTCGCTCCTGCTGTGGTTATTGGATCTCGGGCTGGGCGCCGCTGTTTCCAGCATCATCGGATAAGGGTTGAGGTTGAAAATGGCAAAGCGGTGGTATGTGGTTCATGCCTATTCGGGGTTTGAAAAGCATGTGAAGCGCTCTCTGCTTGAGCGAATCAAGCGTGCTGCGATGGAAGAAGAATTTGGCGAAATTCTGGTGCCAACCGAAGAAGTAGTTGAAATGCGTGGTGGCCAGAAACGCAAAAGTGAACGCAAGTTCTTTCCGGGCTACGTGCTGGTCCAGATGGAAATGAACGAGGCCACTTGGCATTTGGTTAAAGATTGCCCGAAAGTGATGGGCTTTATTGGTGGAACCGCCGACAAGCCGGCTCCAATATCAGACCGTGAGGCTGCGGCTATCCTGCAGCGGGTTGAAGACGGTGTCGAGAAGCCGAAGCCGAAGACATTGTTTGAGCCGGGCGAAGTCGTGCGCGTGGTCGATGGGCCGTTTGCCGATTTCAACGGTGTGGTTGAGGAAGTCAACTACGAGAAGAGCCGTCTTCAGGTGGCGGTACTGATTTTCGGTCGCTCCACACCGGTGGAACTGGAATTCAGTCAGGTCGAGAAAGGCTGAGATTTTTTAGACCCCTGCATGGCAAAAGCCGTGCAGGGATTTTTACTTTGTGCGGGGAGCTGATTTTTCAGCGTTAATACCCGAGGAGTAGTTGAAATGGCAAAGAAAATAACGGCTTATATCAAGCTGCAGGTCAAGGCAAGCCAGGCTAACCCAAGTCCGCCAGTAGGTCCGGCGCTGGGTCAGCACGGTGTCAACATCATGGAATTCTGTAAGCAGTTCAATGCCCAGACCCAGGCGCCGGCGTTCGAGCCCGGCATGCCGATTCCGGTCATTATCACTGTCTACAGTGACCGTTCGTTTACATTCATTCTGAAAACACCCCCCGCGTCCGTGCTGCTGCGCAAGATCACTGGCATTGCCAAGGGCAGCAGCGTTCCCAACAAGAACAAGGTTGGCAAGGTATCCCGTGCGCAGCTGGAAGAAATCGCCAAGCGCAAGATGCCCGATTTGACTGCCGCCGATCTGGACGCAGCCGTAAGAACGATTGCTGGCTCCGCGCGCAGCATGGGTCTGGAAGTGGAGGGTTGATGACATGGCAAAGCTGACCAAGAGACAAAAAGCCATTCGTGCAAAAGTGGATTCCACCAAGCAGTATTCCGTCGAAGCCGCTGTGGTCCTGCTGAATGAACTGTCCACCGTGAAATTCAAGGAAAGCATCGACGTTGCAGTCAATCTGGGCGTTGATCCGCGTAAATCTGATCAGGTTGTCCGTGGCGCCAGCGTACTGCCCAATGGTACCGGCAAGACTGTCCGCGTTGCTGTTTTCACCCAGGGCGCAAATGCTGAAGCGGCCAAGGCTGCCGGCGCCGATCTGGTCGGTATGGACGATCTGGCAGAAGAAATCCAAAAGGGTAACCTGGATTTCGACGTGGTCATCGCTTCTCCGGATGCGATGCGGGTTGTCGGTAAACTGGGTCAGATCCTGGGTCCCCGTGGTCTGATGCCGAACCCGAAGACCGGCACCGTAACTCCCGATGTCGTCACTGCGGTGAAGAATGCCAAGGCGGGTCAGGTGCGTTACCGGACTGACAAAGCCGGCATCATTCATTGCTCCGTGGGTCAGGTTGGATTTGCACCGGAAGCCATCAAGCAGAACATCGAAGCACTGATGGCAGACCTGCGCAAGGCCAAGCCGGCCACGTCGAAAGGTACCTATATCAAGCGTATTACCCTGTCCTCCACCATGGGCCCGGGTGTCGCAATCGATCAAGCAAGCCTGGAAGCATAATCGGGCTTGAACGGACTTTGAGCCCTTCCGCTTCGGCGGAAGGCGCGTTAAAGACCGCAGGTGCGAAAGGCCGGCAACAAGGGCCGATCGCTTAAACCTGCCTGCGCAGACGCGGTGGTTCAGGATTCAGCTGTAACAATCTGGGTCGGACGCCGCAAAACCTCGCAAGAGGATAACTGAGGAGGTAAATCAGTGGCACTTAATCTGGAAGACAAAAAGGCGATTGTTGCCGAAGTCAATCAGGCCGCTACTGGTGCGCTGTCCGCTGTTATTGCCAACTATCGTGGTCTGACTGTTACGCAGATGACCAATCTGCGGAAACAGGCTCGCGAGCAGGGCGTGTATCTGAAAGTTGTTCGGAACACACTGGCCCGAATCGCGGTGCGTGGCACTGAATTTGAGTGTCTGCACGACGCACTGGTTGGCCCGACCATCCTGGCGTTGTCCATTGAAGATCCGGGTGCAGCCGCACGTCTGATCAAGGACTACGCCAAGACAAACGACAAGTTGGAAGTGAAAGCTCTGGCGATCGGTGGTGTTGCTTATGGCGCCGCAGAAATCGATCGTCTGGCTACTCTTCCGACCCGCGAACA
>JABLXQ010000051.1 GCA_013178375.1 Gammaproteobacteria bacterium | reverse complement strand
GGCGGATGTGGACCAGATCGCCCGCCATTTTGAAGGTCTGGGCGCACGGCTCGACAATGGCGCCTACCGCGACATGGCGGTAGTCAGCCTGCGCACCCTGTCCGATCCCCAGTACCGCGAACACGCCCTCAGCCTGTTCAGCGACGTGGTGGCCCACCCTACCTTCCCCGAGGACAGCCTGGAGCGCCTGCGCAACCAGCTGCTGCTGTCGCTGCAGTATGAAAAACAGGACCCGGGTTCCCAGGTGGCGAAGGCCTTTTTCCAGCAGCTTTACCCCGACGCGCCCTACGGCACCCCCACCAGCGGCACCGAGGAAAGCCTGCCCCGCGTCACCGTGACCGAGATGAAGGCGTTCCACCAGCGCTACTACGTCAGCCGTAACCTGGTGGTGGCCATGATCGGCGCCATCAGCCGCCAGGAAGCGGAGAAAATCGCCCGCCAGCTGGATGCGCAACTGCCGGAAGGCAGTGCTGCCCCCGCGCTACCAGCACCCGCCGCACTGGCCAAGGCGGTGGAGCACCATATCGAATTTCCCTCCACCCAGACCCACATCCTGGCCGGCAGCCTGGGCGTGAAGCGGGGCGATCCGGACTGGTATCCGCTCTACGTGGGCAACGAGATTCTCGGTGGCAGCGGTTTCGCGTCGAGGCTGAACCAGGTGATCCGGCAGGACAACGGTCTGGCCTACAGTGTGTACAGCCAGTTCGCGCCCATGGCGGTGGCCGGCCCCTTCATGATGGGCCTGCAAACCCGCAACGAGCAGGCCAGCCAGGCCCTGCAACTGCTGGACAAGACAGTGCGCGAGTTCATCGAAAAAGGCCCCAGCGACAAGGATCTGGCCGACGCCAAGCGCAACCTGCTCAACAGCTTCCCGCTACAGACCGCCAGCAACGGCAACATCGTGGATTATCTGGGCATGATCGGCTTCTACAAACTGCCGCTGGATTACCTGGAACGCTACCCGGAGCAGGTGGAAAAAGTGACGGCAGACGATATCCGCGAGGCCTTCGCCCGCATCGTGCAGGCCGACAAGCTGCTGACGGTGACGGTAGGTGCAACCCAGGCTGCGCCGCCCGCCACTGCCACCGCTACGCCCTGAGCGCGCGATGAAAAAGTCCACCAAACCCGCCGGTAAATCCGGCGCCGGCCCGAAAGGCCCCGGTGA
Source organism: Gammaproteobacteria bacterium (assembly GCA_013178375.1). Lineage (GTDB taxonomy): Bacteria > Pseudomonadota > Gammaproteobacteria > Pseudomonadales > Ketobacteraceae > Ch67. Next base: position 63,545 of record JABLXQ010000051.1, on the reverse strand, counting down.
AGTCCGCATCATCGGCGGCCAGTGGCGTGGGCGCCGCCTGCAGTTCAGCGCCCACGACGGTTTGCGCCCCACCCTCGACCGTTACCGGGAAACCCTGTTCAACTGGCTGATGTTCGATGTGGAAGGCGCCCGCTGCCTGGATCTGTTCGCCGGCAGCGGCGCCCTCGGCCTGGAGGCGCTGTCCCGGGGCGCGCGGGAAGTGGATTTCGTCGATGCCAATCCCCGCGTCTGCAGCGACATCCGCGCCAACCTGGGCAAACTGGGCAGCGAGAAAGGCCGGGTCTGGCACAGCGCCGCCGAAGCCTGGCTGCGGGCCCGCCGCAACGACCTCGCCAGCGGCACCATCGCCCCCTACGACCTGATCTTCCTCGACCCGCCCTTTCACCAGGATCTTCTGCAAGCCTGCATCCATCTTCTGGAAACCGGCGGCTGGCTGGCGGACAACGCCAAGATCTACCTGGAGGCGGAAAACAGCTTCGACCGCAGCAAACTGCCCTACCACTGGCGCGTCCACAAGGAGAAAGACGGCGGCAACAAGATTTTTTTACTGCTTATCCGCCAGCCAGATCACCCCCTCGCCCCAACCTGATCAACCACCTGCGGCCGCTTTGCCGAAACCGCCTGAGGAGCGCGTCTTTGCAGCATCCCCGGCCGGTCACTATGCTTACTGGAATCACACCCGAGGATCGGCAGTATGTCCATTCCGCAGAAAATCGTGGATCGCCTGAACGCGCGCGGTATTACCTACCAGGTTGTCGAAGAGGAAAGCATTTCGCCCCTGCACCCGTTGCTCAGCGGCGACCAGATCCCCCGCGGCCAGATCGTGCAGCAGGTGGTGCTGGAGGATTCCCTCGGCCGGGTCCAGGTACTGGTGCCCGCCGACCGGCTGCTGGACCTGCAGAAACTGTGCGAGGACAAGGGCCGCAACCTCACCGCCATCAGCCGGGATACCAGCCGCCAGATGGCCAGTTCGCTGGGCATGGAAACCCTGCCGGCGATTCCGCTCAACGACAACCTGCCCCTGATCATCGACCGCGCCCTGCTCAAACCCACCACCCTGTATCTGGAAGTGAGCCAGAGCGGCCAGTACCTGACGCTGCCCCAGGCGGAGTTCGCCAAGCTGGTGGCCAATGCCCAAAGCGGTGATTTCAGCGTACCCCTGACCCGCCTGAGCCAGGACCCGAACGACCGCGCCGCCGTGCATCAGGCGGTGCAGAACTTTACCAACCTGCGCATCCGCCAGCGGCTGGAACAGACCCTGGAAATGCCGCCCCTGCCGGACACCGCCGAGCGCATCATCAAACTGCGTATCGATCCCAACGCCAGCGTGAAAGAGCTGGTTGCTATCGTGGAAAAAGATCCCAGTCTGGCCGCGCAAGTGGTGAGTTGGGCCAGTTCACCCTATTACGCGGCACCGGGCGCGATCCGTTCGGTGCACGACGCGGTGGTGCGGGTGCTGGGTTTCGATCTGGTGATCAACCTGGCGCTGGGCCTGGCCCTGGGCAAATCCATCGAACTGCCCAAAGACGGCCCCAACGGCGTGCAGCCCTTCTGGCAACAGGCCGTGTTCACCGCCAGCCTGATGGAAGGTCTGGTGAAGGCCATGCCGTCGGATTACCGCCCGTCCATTGGCCTCGCCTATCTATGCGGCCTGCTGTCGAATTACGGTTATCTGGTGCTAGCGCACATCTTTCCGCCCTATTTTTCAGTCATCAACCGCTGCATCGAGGCCAACCCGCACATCGAGGGCTTCTATGTGGAACAACATCTGCTGAGCGTGACGCGGGAAACCATCAGCAGCCAGTTGATGGACTGCTGGTCCATGCCGGATGAAATCGTGGTAGGACTGCGCTGGCAGCATCACCCAGGCTTCAACGGCAACATGGCGGTGTATGCACGCCTGCTGCATCTGGCCAACCAGCTGCTGCGCAGTGTCGAACTGGTGCCGGGCCCCCGTCATGCCCTGGACGACACCCTGTTTGACGAGCTGCACCTGAGCCGCGAGGACGTGGCCAGCGTGCTCAACCACATGGTCGCGCAGAAGGATGAACTGATCAAAATCGCGCGCGGGCTGGGTGGCAACGGCCACGCCAATGGCAACGGCAAATCAAATGGGAAAAGGAACGGCAAATAATCCTGCCAAACTTCGCCGCTCCCTTTTGTGTCACAGCGTCGGCTGCAAAGTGTCGATCAGCTTGCCGGTGTTGAAACCCTGCTGCTCCAGCTGCTGCAGAATGTCTGCATAGGTGGACGCATCCAGCTGCGGCGTGCGACTGAGCACGAACAGCGTGTAACGCAACGGATCGCTCACCACCGCATACTGGTAATTCTCCGCATCCAGAATCACGACCAGATAATTCGCCCACGGAAAATTCGGCACCCCGGGGAAACTGACTTTCAGGCGTGAATTGGTCTGCGAGTCCACCACCACCGCGTTGCCCAGGATTTCATCCAGCGGCCCGTCCAACGTATTCAGATTACCCTTGTTGTAAACCTGCACGCTGCCATCCGCCAGCAACGTATATTCCGCCGTCACACCCAGCAGCCCTTTGTTGAACGAGGTTTCGTACGCGGATATCTGGTACCAGACGCCCATGTAACGTTCGATGTCGACATAGGGAACGGTCTGCACACTCTTGCAGCCGGAGAGCAGAAGTGCCAGCAGCGCGCCCAGCAGCAATCTGATTGAGAATTTGGCTTTCATGAAAAAATCCTTTTGAGTAGGTGATTTCAGTTGGTGGTGAGCAGCAGGCCGAAACCGGCGGGCGTGTTGTCCACCGCATCGGGACCGTGGGCGATCGCAGTCGCAACCAGACCATTGCTGAGCGTGACGCTGGTATCGATCGCCAGCAGCGTGCCGTCACCGGCCACTACGCGGATGTCGTAATCACCGGCTGCCAGAGACAGGTAGGGCGTGATGTCACTGAAGGCAAAATTGTCCAGCGCAGGAGCGACATCACCGTTGAGGATTTCCGCTGGTGATACGGTGCCCGCTGCGTTCACATACACATCCACCACGCCTGCATCCGGCGCTGCATGCACTACTTTTACCCGCGCTTCCGTGGCAATCGCACGATTGTCGTCAGCAGTCAGCAGCAATTGCGCCGCTGCGCCATTACTGCCGCCTGTGGCGACGACGGTGTAGGCAGTACCCGCATTCAAGGCCACACCGGCAACATCAATCAGGGCCGCATCGGCACCGGTTCCCGCCTGCGCCACCTTCACGCGGTAATCATGGGCGGCATCGACGTTCACGGAACTGCTGGCGGACGGAATGATCTGCAGATATTCGATGGTGTCGACCAGTTCGACATCGTTGAGGCCGAGACTCGCACTGCTGACAAACACTTCGGCATCTCCGACCGTGGGCGCCGCATGCACAACTTTCAGTGCAGCGGGAGTGGCGGCATCACGCAGGATGGCTGATCCCTCGCCGTCTGCCACCAGCAGCTGGATCGGCGAAGCACCGGGTCCGGTGTTGGCGATCGCCGCAAGGAACAGGTCACTGCCACCGGACAACGTCAGGCCGCCAGCACCGGTGTCGAATACGACGTTTTCAGTACCTGCCAGCGTCACGCGCACGCGATACGATCCGGTCGGCACAGTAACCGGACCCAGGGTTTCCCTGAACACAAACGAACCCACCGGTTCACCCAGCAAATCGGCGGGCGCCGTCACATGCACATCCACAGCAGGCGCCGCAACGGCACCGTGCACAACCGTCAGACGCACACTGTTGGCACCAATGGTTGCATCCGGCACGGTGACAACCAGCGGTTCGATGGCCGCCAGTGTATTCACCGCCAGCACGTTGGTGATGTCAGCATCACCCAGGGGAATGCCCGCCGGGCCAATCACCGTGGTCGTGCCGCCCGGCAGAATTCCGTCCACCTGAACGTTGTAGGTCGCCGGATTCACGCCGAGCAGCGCACTGGCTGCGCCGTAGGGCACGTTGGTCAGAATCGCGTTGCCGTTGGCCAGCACATTCACGTTGGGTGCATCTGCCACCGCGTGAAAGACCCGCAACCGGGCCACGCCATCTGCTGCCGGCGACACGGTGCGCTCCCCACCGGAACGGGTGTTGTTGTCATCGTCATTACAGCCGCCCAGCATGAAAGCCGACAGCAGCACTACCCCGGAAATGGTTGCCTTGAAGATGGGCCTGCTCATAAACGTCTCCTGGTTCCTGTTGTTGTTGGAAACGCCACTCTAGCGTTCGCGCCGTGAGCATGCGGTGAACGTTTCGGGGCGGACGTTCACGCAACGTTCACAGCCGTTTGTCTAGCCTGATAGGATCGGTATTCCACTCCTGCCGGGAAGTCGTGCTGTGCAACGTCCACGCGTCAACACCAAACTGCTGAAGATCTTTCTGTTCCAGGTGATCCTGATCAGCGCCGCTGCCAGCATCGGAATCTATTCCGCCGCACTGGTGGCCGAGGATCTGCTGGTGAACGAAGCGCTCGCCGGCGAGGCCGACTATTTCTGGCAGCGCTACCAGCAGGATTCCAGCGCCAGCCTGCCGAACACGCTCAACCTGCTGGGCTACCTGCACGATCCCGTCGCCGGTCACAGCGCGCCGGACTGGCTGCGAAACCTGCCCGCCGGCATGCAGCGGGCCCAACACGAAGGGCAGCAACCCATTGTGCACGTATCGGAAAATGCCGGACGCACGCTGTATCTGGTGTTCGACGAGGAGCAGGTATCGCGGTTGTCGTTTTACTTCGGCATCGTACCACTGGCGGTGGTGCTGCTGGTGCTGTACGCGCTTTCCTATCTCACCTACCTGCAGGCCAAGCGCGCGATTTCGCCGATTGTGCAGGTGGCGGCACAGATGGCGCATTTCGATATCAACCGCACCGAGTTGCCGCAGCCGGACTGGACATCCGTGCGCAGCACGGCCGACGCCGAAACCGCCGCGCTGGTGGACGCCATCGACGCCTTTCTCGCGCGCATGCGCAAATTCGTGACCCGCGAGCGCAACTTCACCCGCTACGCCAGCCACGAACTGCGCACGCCGCTGGCGGTGATCAAGGGTTCACTGGCAAACCTGCAGGCGCTGTCGGAACAGGATGAAAATAGCCCGGCAGACCATGGCTCTGCACACACGCACACCATCGGTGCTGAAAAAATGCAGCGCCAGCTGCAGCGCATGGATACCACCGTGAAAGACATGGAAGCGCTACTGGAAACCCTGTTGCTGCTGGCGCGGGAAGACGAACAGTACGGCAGCGGCGACACCATTCTGGTGAACGATATCGCGGCCTTGCTGGTGGAGCAGCTACGCCAGCAGAATACGCGGCCGCAGGTGAGTATTGAATTGCAGCACACCGGTTTCCTGAGCACACGTGCACCGCAACGGCTGGTGAGCATCGTACTCTCCAACCTGCTGCGCAATGCGCTCACCTACACACAGGCAGGCCAGGTGACACTGACAATCGGCGAGGAAGGATTCAGCGTGGAAGACACCGGCATCGGAATACCGGCCCACGAACTGGCCAGCATCTTCGATCCGTTTTTCCGCAGCACCGGCAATCAGGAAAAAGGCTTTGGCCTGGGACTGGCCATCGTGCAGAAAATCTGCGACCAGCTGGGCTGGACAATTGCAGTGAAAAGTACGGTAGGCAGCGGCACCCGGTTTGACCTGCGCATCACTCCGGCGCCAGTTTGAAACCCTGCCCTGCCAGCGTGTGCAGCAGCGGTTGTGCAAACGGTTTGTCCACCGCACGCCGCAATTTGTAGAGATGGCTGCGCAGCGTGTCGCTGTCCGGCAACAGGTCGCCCCACAATTCCTGCTCCAGCGCCTCCCGCGTCACCACCCTGGGGGATTCCCGCATCAGGATTTTCAGAATGCGCAAACAGGTGGGCGACAGGTGCAGCGTCTGCCCGGCACGCTTGACTTCCAGCGTACCGGTATGAAAGGTAAGATCGGCCACCTGCAGAATATCCTGCGCCACTTCACCACGCGCTCGCCGCAGTAATGCTACCAGCCGCGCCACCAGCTCCGGCAGATCGAACGGCTTTACCAGATAATCGTCGGCGCCATGCTGGAAACCTTCCAGCTTGTCCTGCAATTGATCGCGGGCAGTCAGCATCAGTACCGGCGTGGTGATCGCCTTCTCATTGCGCAGACGCGCGCACAATTCGAATCCGTTGAGACCGGGCAACATCACATCGAGCACGATCAGGTCGTAATGATGATGGCAGGCCAGGTGCAGGCCGGTCAGTCCGTCCGCCGCATAATCAGTTTCGAAGCCTACGGTCTGCAGAAAATCGAGAATGGTTTCCGCCAGCGCGCGGTGATCTTCCACCAGCAGCACCCGGGCATTCCTGACGGTGAGACTCATGACCATGAAGCACCCTTTGCAGCCGCGTTAGTGTTTGGCCAGGCGCATGTCCTGCTGCAACTGCGCGCGGGCGGCGCGGAAGGAATCCAGCAGCGTGGACTGGCAGATGGACATGAAGCTGTCGAAGGCAGGTTGATCCAGCGAACTGATCAGATCCTGCAGCTGCGGACTGGGTGTGCGTTTGAACAGGTAGAGATAGGCATGCAGTGCGTTTTTGCTGATCTGCTGCTCCACATCCTGACGGTAGGGACGCAACTGCTCATCCAGCATGGATTCGGGAATCGTTTCGTGGGATTTCAGCTGGCTCACTGTCACCAGCAGTTGCTTGCGCAATTCCACTTTCAGATCGGTTTCCAGTGCCGACTGGCGCAGGGTCTGGTCGAGGGTGGACAGCAGCTCAACCCGGTTCGCACTGGGCGCGGATTCCTGCACCTGCACCCGGTACGACCGCATGGCTTCGCGCACCAGGTCGTCATCCAGTTGCGCCTGCAGGGTTTGCAGGAATTGCATGCGGGGGGATTGCAGCAGCTTTTGCAGATGTTGGGCCTGCTCAGCAGACAGCTTCTGCTGCAGTTGCGCCACCAGATTCTGCTTCAGTCGCTCGCTGCCCAGGCGAAAGCGGAAGTTCATCTGCAGTGCCGCCAGTTCCTCCGCCGTAAAACCCAGTGGCGCCTTCTCCAGGTTCGCCACTTCCTGTCCGATCAGGCTGTTGGCCTGGTCCAGGATTTCACTGACGCCGGTACCATCGAGCAGGGCGAACCAGTCGATGGCGGAGGCGTCCGGAGCGGTTATCGTGGTGCGGGAGGCTGGATGGGCGACGGCGGGTGCCAGGCTGGAGGAATAAAGTGCGGTCTGGGCCGGATCGGCGGCGGAGCGCGCGTCGGCTCCAGCCACCAGTCCCAGCCATAGCAGGACACTCAGCGGCAGACGTTGCCGACGGCCTGAAAAAAAGCGGTTTCCCTGTTGTTCCCGGTTGGCGTCCCTCACCCCTGGTCCCCACAAACTGTTCAAAAGACATTCAAACTTGCCTGGGTGCCAGCTTAGCAACCTGCCAGCACCCGCGCTACTGCGGGCAGAAGTTTCGTCACACAAACGCTACAAAACAAGTAACTATTCCCGGTTTTGTAACCTGCGTCCGAATGAATTGAACCGTTGTGAAAAGGATCTCAGCCGTTTTTCTTCGGCGGCAGGAATTTGATCAGGCTCATGAACCACATCATCTCGGCTGCTTCGCCGGTGACAATGATGTCCTTGCTGCCCATGCCTTTCATGAACACCATCTGGTCCTTGCCGGCTTTCATGATGGTCTCGAAGGCGTACTTGGCATCGCGGAAGCTCATGCACATGCTGGGCTTGGGATGGATGCCGGCGTGGGGCGTCACGGTCTGGTTCTGCACCACATAATAGCGCGCCACCTGGCCGCCGGCGGTGCGGAACTGCAGCACAATGTCCTTGTTTTCCAGCTTTTCGCGAAACTTTTCGTTGTGCTTCGCCAGCCAGCTCATGCGCCAGCCCAGGATCAACAGCAAAATCCAGAACCTCATAACACCATTCCCGTTAGCAGTAAAAAATCAAACAATGCCGGATTTCAGCGCCTTGCCCGGCTTGAAGTGAACGGCATGGCCGGCCGGAATCTCCAGCGGCTCGCCGGTTTGCGGGTTGCGTCCCTTGCGGGGACCATAGGCCCGCACTTCGAACACGCCAAATCCAGGTAATGCAAGGCGCTGGCCACGGCTCATGGCCAGGGTGACCTCGTCCAGAATCACGTTGAGCAGGTCGCGGGCAGCGGTTTTGCTGATGCCCAGTTGCTCCGCCAGCGCGGCTTCCACTTCGGTTTTTTGCATGGGATCGGCCCGGTAGCGAGAAAGGGGGCGATTGTATACCGGTTGGGAGCAAGGGGGAATCCGAAGGAATCGATAGCTCTATAAAACGGACACGCCGCTTAATCCCGAATCCACCGCACCTTCACCGACCGCCCCTTCAATTTATCCTCGGCCAGTTTCTTCAGGGCAGGTTTGACGGCATCACGACTCACCGCCACATAGGCCCAGTTGTCGAACAGATGGATCTTGCCTACCTGATTACCGGCAATGCCGTTCTCGCCGGTGAGCGCGCCCAGAATATCGCCGGGACGGATTTTCTGTTTCTTGCCGCTGTCGATCTGCAACGTGGCCATGGACGCCTGCAGCGGGGAATTGTTCAGCACACTGCGTGGCGGCAACGGTTCGCCGGTGATGATCTGGCCCAGATAATCCTGGATCAGCGCCACCTTGTAGTGATCCTTGTCGGTGAACAGCGAGCAGGCGAAACCCTTGCTGCCGGCGCGTCCGCTGCGACCGATGCGGTGCACGTGCACTTCGGAATCGTGCGCCAGCTGATAGTTGATCACCGCTTCGATGTTGTCGATATCCAGCCCCCGCGCCGCCACGTCGGTGGCCACCAGAATGCAGGCGCTTTTGTTGGCGAACCGCACCAGGGTTTCGTCGCGCTCGCGCTGTTCCAGATCGCCGTGCAGTGCCAGCACGCTGAAACCATCCTTGTGCAACGCGTCGGCAATTTCCTGGGTTTCCTTTTTGGTATTGCAGAACACAACCGCGGATTCCGGCGCGAACTGCAGCAGCAACAAGCGCAACGCCGGCAGACGCTGCTCATCGTTTTCCACCTTGTAGAAATGCTGGACGATGCTGGCGCTGTCGTGAGTGGATTCCACTTTCACCAGCACCGGCTGCTGCATGATGCGTTTGGCGATGCGCTGGATCTGGTCGGGGAAGGTGGCGCTGAACAGCAGGGTCTGGCGCTGCTTCGGCGCTTTTTCAATGATGGCATCCAGTGCCGCCTGAAAGCCCATTTCCAGCATGCGGTCGGCTTCGTCCAGCACCAGCGTGTGCAGGTTTTCCAGCACCAGACTGCCCTTGCGCAGATGTTCCTCCACCCGCCCCGGCGTGCCGACGATGATGTGCGCGCCGTGCTCCAGCGAACCCAGCTGCGGACCGAACGGCATGCCGCCGCACAGGGTCAGCACTTTCAGGTTGTGGGTGGTGCGCGCCAGTTTGCGGATTTCCTTCGCCACCTGATCGGCCAGTTCGCGGGTGGGACACAGCACCAGCACCTGAATGCAAAACCGTTTGATGTCCAGCTTCGACAGCAGACCCAATCCGAACGCGGCGGTTTTGCCCGAGCCGGTTTTGCCCTGGGCGATCACATCCTTGCCCGCCAGAATCGGCGGCAGGCTCTGGGCCTGGATCGGTGTCATTTCGGCATAGCCCATCGACGCCAGATTGGTGAGCAGTTCAGGGGACAATCCAAGGGAAGCAAAATCGGTCTGGCTCACGGTGCAGGTCCTGTAAATAAAGATCAATGTAAAAAAAGAGCGATGTAAAAAAATCGGTGGAGCAAAAATGGCGTTACGAAAATGTCAGTACCAAAACGAAAATCCCCGCCACCTTGCGATGACGGGGACTTCGCATTGACGGCAGTGGCTGAGCTTACCCCAGCAACGGCGGCAACAGCTTCGCCAGTTTGTTTTTCTCGCCAGTGGCGTCGCCGGTCAGGGCGAAACCGCGCAGCACGCCGGCAGCGTCAATGAATTGCGCGTTGACGTTGGCGCCTTCCGCCTGGATCTGCCAGTCGCCTGCCGCGCCCACCGGCACTGGCGCCACCACCACCGGGCACACCGGGGTTTTGATCGCCACCGGCATCGGGCCGTAATCCACTGCGGTTGCTTCACCCGCCAACGTTTTCGCCAGTGCCCGTGCCCCCGCCATCAGCGGCAGCACATACAGCATGACGTTGCCTTCCACTTCCGAGCAGTCGCCCAGCGCATACACATTCGACGCGCTGGTGCGCAGGTGGCGGTCCACCTTGATGCCGCGATTCACCGCAATGCCGGCGTCCTGCGCCAGCTTGATGCGGGGGCGCAGACCGATGGCGGAAATCACGATGTCCGCCTCCAGCATTGTGTCGTCAGACAGCACCACACCCAGGCGCTCGCCGTTGCGATTAACCGCTTTCACATGGGGGCCGAAATGGAATTGCACGCCCAGACTTTCCAGCCCGGCCTGCACCGCGCGGGATGCCTGTTCCGGCAGCAGCGTCGGCAGCGGACGACCCAGGGGCTCCACCACGTCGACATTGAAACCGCCGTTGGCCAGATCGTTGGCAAACTCGCAGCCGATCAGACCACCACCGATGATGACGACTTTCTTTTTGCCTTCAACAGCGGCGCGGAAGCGGGCGTAATCCAGCAGATCGTTGACGGAATACACCTGCTCGACGCCGTCGCCAGCCAGCGGCGGACGAAACACATCCGCGCCCCAGGCCAGCACCAGTTCGCCGTAGGTCAGTTGTTCATTATCGGAAAGGGTGAGCGTGCGGGCAGCTGTGTCAATCGCCGTCACCTGCACGAAGGTTTTCACATCGGCGTTGAGTTGTTGTGCCATGGTCGCGGCATCCGCCAGCGCCAGTTCGTCGGCACTTTTTTGTTTGGTGAAGCCGGTGGACAGCATGGGTTTTGAATAGTTGCGGCCGTCATCTGCGGTGAGCAGGATCAGGGGGCGCGCCTGATTCAATTTTCGGTACTCCTTGGCCAGGTTGTAGCCGGCCAATCCGGTACCCACGATGATGATGGGGTCCACTGCGCGGTCTCCGTAGTCTTTGATAAAGAGCGAGGCAATACTGCTGGTAGCGCGAGACTTAATCCTGAATCAGTTCGAAGTCTTCCTTGCTCACGCCGCAATCCGGGCACACCCAGTCGGCCGGCACGTCTTCCCATTTGGTTCCAGCCGGAATACCGTCATCCGGCCATCCCAGTGCTTCGTCGTAAATGTAGCCACATACGATGCATTCGTACTTTCTCATGTTGGTATTACCCCCTGCGTTTACAGCTCTTTTTGGACAGTGCGGATTTTGGGAAACGGCAAATTACGTTCCCTCCCCTCAAAAAGCAAGCAGGAAAAGCGCAAAGCCGGGCCCGGACAGCGAACAGGAAAAGGCAAACGTCCGCATTTTGGATAGAATCAGCGACTGCCGTCCTGAATGGTTTCAATCGTTTAGCTTAAGCAGGTATCCGTGACCCATCCGTTTCTGCCTTCCATCCTGCATGACCGTGCCCTGTACCGGGGTGGTCGTGGCAGCGAACCGCCTTATAGGGTGCCGCGCGCCTTTCGCGACTGGCTGCTGGACCCGGGCTCCCTTACCCGCCGGCTGATTCGCGAATCCGGCGGCCATTTTCGCGTGCAGGTATTGCGGCAGGGCTTCCTGCCCGCCTACCCGGAAGAGCGCCGCGAGCTGGGGCTGGAGCAGCGCGAATGGCCCTTCGTGCGGGAAGTGGCCCTGCGCTGTCACGACACGCCCTGGGTGTTTGCCCGCACCCTGATCCCCGGCGCTACGCTGCAAGGTCCGGCCCGGGCGCTGACCCATCTGGGCACCAAACCCCTGGGCGCCGTGCTATTCAACGATCCCCGGGTACGGCGCGGGCCCATCTCGGTGACGCGTCTGAGCGGGGCGCAGCTGGGGCGCTCATGGGCGACGGAAGGTGAAATCTGGGGCCGGCGTTCCTGCTTCTACTTGGCAGGCCTGCCCCTGCTGGTGAGTGAGTACTTCCTGGAGGCCTGCCCGATGTACGCTCCGTCTGTACCCGGGGATGTACCCGAAGGGCGGGAATGACGATAATCCGCCAAGCCCGTTTCACCCAGCCCTGACCCGTTCCACGTCCAACCCAGGAGCCCGCCGTGGCCACATTGAAGGAACTGCAACTGTCCAACTCGCCCCTGCGCCGGCTGCCGGATTTCATCCAGCTGGGACGACTGGACCGGCCCATCGGCATCTATCTGCTGCTGTGGCCCGCCCTGTGGGCGTTGTGGATCGCGGCGGAAGGCAAACCCTCGTTCAAGCTGATCTTCATTTTCGTGATGGGGGTGATCCTCACGCGCACCGGTGGCTGCGTCATCAACGACTATGCCGACCGCGACTTCGACGGCCAGGTGCAGCGCACCGCCAACCGTCCCCTGGCCACCGGGCGCATCAGCGGCAAGGAAGCGCTCGCGGTTGCGGCACTGATTGGTTTGCTGGCCTTTGTGCTGGTGCTGTTCACCAACCTGTTCACCATCATTCTGTCGGTAGGCGGGCTGCTGTTGGCCTGCACCTATCCCTATATGAAGCGCCACACCTACCTGCCGCAGGTCGTGCTGGGGGCAGCGTTCGCCTGGTCGATTCCCATGGCGTTCGCGGCAGTGGGAGAAAGCGTGCCCCTGTATGCCTGGCTGATTTACATGGCCACCCTGTCCTGGACCATGGCGTATGACACCCTTTATGCGATGGTGGACCGGGACGACGATATCCAGGCCGGCATCAAATCCACCGCCATCCTGTTCGGCGACGCCGACCTGATGATGGTGGGCATCCTCAACGGCCTGGCCCTGTTTGCGCTCTGGCTGGTGGGCAACCAGCTGCAATTCAGCGTCTGGTACTACGCCGGTCTGCTGGCAGCGGTGGCGTTGTGGACATGGCAGTTGTGGCAGGCCCGCACCCGCGACCGCGACGCCTGCTTCAAGGCATTCCTGCACAACCACTGGGTGGGCGCTGCAATCTTTGCCGGATTGTTCCTGCACTATTCCCTCAACTAGCTTCCCTCAACTGGCAGGCAGGACCGACGCTGTTTCAGCCGGCACACAAATGACCTGTTTCCGCCCAAATCCCGCCCGTTTCCGGCGCTGTTGACCCATTTTCGTCATATTGCTGTAACATTAACGGCATTTAATAGGGCACGCTGATTTGGGGAACCGGAACCTTTTTGCCATGCCTGATACCAAAGTTTTGATCGTTGACGATGAGGAAGCCATCCGCGAGATGATCTCGGTGGCCCTGGAGCTGGCGGGCTTTCAATGGATTGAAGCCGAAAACGCCCAGGTGGCCCACAGCCGGATCGTGGACGAGCGTCCCGACCTGATCCTGCTCGACTGGATGCTGCCGGGTGTGAGCGGTATCGAACTGGCCCGTCGCCTGAAACGCGACGAAGCCACCGGCGAAATTCCCATCATCATGCTCACCGCCAAGAGCGAAGAGGACAACAAGATCCAGGGCCTCGACGCCGGCGCCGACGATTACATCACCAAGCCCTTCTCCACCCGCGAACTGATTTCCCGCATCAACGCCGTATTGCGGCGCGCCCAGGGCGACCGCAGCAAGTCCATCCTCGTCAGCGGTCTGGCGCTGGACCCGATCAGCCACCGCATTACCGCCGATGAGCGTCCGGTGGAGATGGGCCCCACCGAATACCGCCTGCTGGAATTCTTCATGACCCACCAGGACCGCGCCTATTCCCGCGCCCAATTGCTGGATCAGGTGTGGGGCGGCAATGTCTATGTGGAGGATCGCACCGTCGACGTGCACATCCGCCGTCTGCGCAAGGCGCTGGCGCCGTACAAGTACGATCATCTGGTGCAAACCGTGCGCGGCACCGGCTACCGGTTTTCCACCAAGATCTGATTGGCATTGCTGTCACTCAATGTACTGGAACGGCGGCTAGGCTATGATTGAACTCCGCCCTTCACAGGTGAGTGTTGCGTGTTTAAAGAGTGGAACCTTGAACTGAACCAGTTTCTGATCCTGCTGGCCATCGGCGCGTTCGGCGGCTGGGCCACCGGTTATCCCGGCTGGAGCATCGCACTGGTCAGCGTGACCTATTCTTTCTGGATGCTGTTCCGCGCCCGCGATCTGATCCGCTGGTTGCGCAGTGGCAACGATGCCGACGCACCCGAAGGCAGTGGCTTGTGGGGCGCCCTCTACGATCATCTGTTCCAGCAGCAAAAACAACAGCGGCTGCAAATCAACAACCTCCACTCCATCATCGCCCGCGCCCAGCAATCCACCAACGCCATTCGCGATGCTGTCATCGTGGTGGACCGCTACGGCAACCTCGAATGGTGGAATGAAGCCGGCAGCCACTGGCTGGGCCTGAAAACCAGCACCGACCAAGGCCAGCCCATCACCAACCTGCTGCGAGATCCCCGCTTCGTACGTTTTTTCAATCGCGGCCAGTTCGATGGCACCCTGGAAATTCCCGCCGTGCTGCATCCGGGCGTGGTGCTGCAATACCAGGTCACCGCGTTTGGCGATGGCGAGCGGCTGCTGGTGGTGCGCGATGTGACCCGCCTGCACAACCTGGAACAAATGCGCAAGGATTTCGTCGCCAACGTGTCGCACGAACTGCGCACGCCGCTGACAGTAATCAAGGGCTATCTGGAAACTTTTCTCGATGTGATGAGCGACAGCAATCCGCAACTGAAACGCGGCCTGGGGCAGATGCAATTGCAGGCCCAGCGCATGGAAATGCTGGTGAACGATCTGCTGTTGTTGTCACGGCTGGAAACCGAAAATACTGCCCAGCCGATGAAACCGGTGCAGGTGGGACGGCTGTTGAAACAGGTGTTCAGCGATGCCCAGGCGCTGAACGGTGACAAGCGCCACAATATCCAGCTTGATCTGGATGAAAGCCTGGTGATTTTCGGCGACGAGAACGAATTGCGCAGCGCGTTTTCAAATCTGGTGGTGAATGCCGTGAAGTACACACCGGAGCAGGGCAATATCCTGATCCGCTGGTGGGCCGACCCCGACGGCGCCCACATGGCAGTGCAGGATGACGGCGTTGGCATCGACGCCAAACATATTCCGCGTCTGACGGAACGTTTCTACCGCGCCGACCAGAGCCGCCACGCCAAAACCGGCGGCACCGGCCTGGGTCTGGCCATCGTCAAGCACGTGCTGATCCATCACGGCGCCCATCTCGATATCGACAGCACCCCCGGCGAAGGCAGCACGTTCACCTGCCACTTTCCGCGCAAAAATATCGTCGATGCGCAGACGACCTCACGCTCGGCAGCCTGCTAGAACACCGCCTGCGGGCAACACCTTCTCAGTCGCGGAAATTCTCATACTGCAGCGGCATTTCAAATTCGGATTTGCGCAGCAGCGCGATGGCTTCCTGCAGATCGTCCTTTTTCTTGCCGGTGACACGCACCTTGTCGCCCTGGATCGACGGCTGCACTTTCATCTTGCTGTCCTTGATCAGTTTCACCAGTTTTTTTGCCTGATCGGATTCCAGCCCCTGTCGCAGCGTCACCTTCTGGCGCGCTTCCGCCAGATTGATTTCGGGATCGGCCTTGTCCAGGCAGCGGATGTCGATGCCGCGCTTGATAAGCTTGCCCTCCAGGATGTCGAGCAGCTGGCGCAGGTGAAAGTCGGCGTCGCCAACGACGGTGACCACATTTTTGTCCAGTTCGAACTTGGCCTTGGTGCCCTTGAAATCGAAGCGGTTTTCGATTTCGCGGTTGGCCTGGTCGACGGCGTTGGTGACTTCGTGCAGATTCAGTTCAGAGACGATATCGAAGGAAGGCATGGGGCAGATCCTGTCTGGTTTTTCCGGCCATGGTAAACGATCCCCCGCGGGCTGGGTAGCGGCTATACTGAGCCGAAAGCGAGGGGTGCAAACATGTTCAAACTGTTCGTGAAACTGATGATGCTGGTGGTGGTGCTGGCACTGGCGGGGCCGTTCTTCCTGCACGGGCCGGACGGACGGCCGCTGCTGACACTGGCGGATCTGAAATTGCCCAAATTCGACCTGCCAAAATTGCAGGATGCCGCACCCGCCGGCGACACGCCCGCCGCCGATCCCCAGCAGTGGATCCAGTGGAGCGATCGCACCGTCAGCACCGCGTTCAACCCGGACCGGCTGACCCGGGAGCAACTGGCGCTGCTGGACATCAAAGCCCAGGACAACATCTTTTACCGCTGGCAGGATGCCAACGGCGTGTGGCAGTTCAGTACGCTGCCCAATCGCAACACACTCAATCTCGTGGTACGCACCGACCCCAATGCCAATGTGCTGCAGAGCATGAATCAGGAAGAAATTGACCGCGCCTTCGGCCGGCAAAGTGCCAATACCCAGGAAAACAGCATCACCAAGAACAATCCTCTGGCCAGTGGCAAGGGACTGGAAGGCAGCCTGCTACCGATTCCCACTACGGTACCAGTGACAGAAATTCCCAAATTGCTGGACCAGGCCAAGGACGTGCAGAAAATATTGGACCAGCGGGTGCAGCAGATAGACCAGCAGACCCGCTGAATGGAGCCGGCGCAGGGGCCGGCTCCGACGTGCGTCAAGACTTGGTGGTCGGCTTGCCGATGATGCCTTCCTCATCCAGCGTCTTCAGCGGAATGTGGCGGATGTCCTTGCCCTTCACCAGGTAGATCACCTGCTCGGCGATATTGCGGGCGTGATCACCGATCCGCTCCAGTGCGCGCAGACTCCACATCACGTTCAGCACGCGCTTGATGAAACGGGGATCTTCCATCATGAAGGTCACCATCAGGCGCATGGCGGATTCATACTCCATATCCACCGCCTTGTCTTCACGCACCACCGACAGCGCCATTTCCACATCGAAACGGGCGAAGGCATCCAGCGCGTTGCGCAGCATCGAACAAACGTGGGTGCCGATATGGCGCACTTCGATGTAGCCGCGCGGAATCGCACCTTCCTCCGACAGCCGGATCGCCATCTTGGCAATCTTGCTGGCCTCGTCGCCTACCCGTTCCAGGTCGGTGTTGGCCTTGGTGGCGGCCACCAGCAGGCGCAGGTCGCTGGCGGCGGGCTGGCGCAGGGCGATGATGCGGGTGCATTCCTCGTCGATGCGCAGCTCCATGCCGTTCACCTGTTTTTCATTACTGATGACTTCGGACGCCAGCCCGCTGTCACCTTCCACGAGCGCCTGCACCGCATCGCTCACCTGTTTTTCCACCATGCCGCCCATCGCCAGGATGTGACTGCGCACTTCTTCCAGATCCGCGTTGAACTGGCGGGAAATGTGGTGTGTGTATTCTTCGCTGGTCATGTCGATTCTCGCTTGGTTCGCGCCAGAGTTGTCCTGGTATCAATACCGCTTTGGGTCAGGGCTCAGCCGTAACGGCCGGTAATGTAGTCTTCGGTTTTCTTCTCGCTGGGATTGGTGAACAGCGTGTCGGTGTCCTTGTACTCGATCAGGTCGCCCAGGTACATGAATGCAGTATAGTCCGACACTCGCGCCGCCTGCTGCATGTTGTGGGTAACGATCACGATGGTGTAGCGCTCTTTCAGCTCGTTGATCAGCTCTTCCACTTTCAATGTGGAAATCGGGTCCAGCGCGGAACAGGGTTCGTCCAGCAGCAGCACTTCCGGTTCCACCGCGATGGTGCGCGCAATCACCAGACGCTGCTGCTGACCGCCGGACAGGCCCAGCGCGTTGTCGTTGAGGCGGTCCTTCACTTCTTCCCAGATCGCTGCGCCTTTCAGTGCCCATTCCACCCGCTCGTCCAGCACGCGCTTCTTGTTGATGCCCTGGATGCGCAGGCCGTAGGCCACGTTTTCATAAATGGTTTTCGGAAACGGATTGGGTTTCTGGAACACCATGCCAACGCGCCGGCGCAGGTCGGTGACATCCACACCGCGATCGAAGATATTGGCCTTCTCGAACAGGATGGTGCCCTCGACCCGGCAGATGTCCACCAGATCGTTCATGCGGTTGAAGGAACGCAGCAGGGTGGATTTGCCACAGCCGCTGGGCCCGATGAAAGACGTGACGCGCTTCTTCGGAATCTTCATGTTGATGCCGTGCAGCGCGCGTTTTTCGCCGTAGAAGAGTTTGAAATCCTGCACGTCGATGCAGATTTCCTCGTTGGCCAGGGAGCGGGTGCCACCACCGGCCGGCTTCACCGCCTTGGTCATGGCATGGGTGCGCGTGGGATTTTCTGCGGCGGTCATGGTTTCACCTTGTCCGAGTTTCATCGTTGGTTCTGTCATTGGTTATCTCCACTCGCGCCGGATCAGTTTTCCAGCTCGCGGTATCTCTCCCGCAGACGGTTGCGGATCAGGATGGCGCTGAGGTTCAGCACCACGATCACCGCCACCAGCAGGAATGCGGTTGCATACACCAGCGGGCGGGCCGCTTCGACGTTGGGGCTCTGGAAGCCCACGTCATAGATATGGAAGCCCAGGTGCATGAATTTGCGCTCCAGGTGCAGGAACGGGAAGTTGCCGTCCAGTGGCAGGGTGGGCGCCAGCTTTACCACGCCCACCAGCATCAGAGGTGCCACTTCGCCCGCGGCACGGGCAATGGCAAGAATCAGTCCGGTCATCATCGCCGGGCTCGACATCGGCAGGATGACTTTCCAGAGCGTTTCGAACTTGGTGGCGCCCAGGGCCAGCGAACCTTCGCGGATGGACTTGGGAATCCGTGTCAGGCCCTCTTCGGTGGCCACGATCACTACCGGCAGCGTCAGCAACGACAGCGTGATCGACGCCCACATCAGTCCCGGTGTGCCGAAGACCGGCGCCGGCGAGGCTTCCGGATAAAACAGGCTGTCGATACTGCCGCCCATGAAATACACGAAAAAGCCCAGGCCGAACACACCGTACACAATGGACGGTACTCCCGCCAGGTTGTTCACCGCAATGCGGATGATGCGGGTCATCGCGCCCTGCTTGGCGTATTCGCGCAGGTAAACGGCGGCCACCACGCCAAAGGGTGTGACAATGATCGACATCAGCAGCACCATCAGCACGGTACCGAAGATGGCGGGGAACACACCGCCTTCGGTGTTGGCTTCGCGCGGTTCATCGCTGAGGAAGCCCCAGAACTGGTGGAAGTAGAAACCGATCTTGACCGGCAGCGACATGGCGTTGGGCTGGTAGAACTGCACCACGCGCTCCAGCGGAATGTCGGTTTCGACGCCGGCCATATTTTCCGCCACCAGGCTGTCACGCTTGATCTGGGCGTACAGTTCGTTGAGCTGCGCGTGCAGGGCGTTGTAGCGGGCATCCAGGCCGGCACGCTCCTCCGCCAGTTCGCGCTGGGCGTTGGCGTCCAGCGCACCTTTCAGGCTCAGGCTGCGTTCGCGCAGACGCAGCTCTTCCAGCTCGTAATTGATGGTGCCGATCGCGCCGGTTTCAATGCCGCGAATCTGTTCATGCAACGCCAGGGCGCGCTCCAGGCGGGTCTGCAGTTCCGTCAGCGCGGTATCGCCACTGGCCACCACAGTGCCCTGCTCCTTCACCTGTTTCAGGTAGCCGTAGTAATTGCCCCACTCGCGCCGTTCGATCACCATGACGGCCTCCGGCTCGCTCGCATTGCGCAGCTCGTCGGCGATCAGCCAGCGGAAATCCTGGCCGGTCAGATCGCGGTTGCCGGTTTTCACCAGGATGCGCTGCACCACGTCCTGCCCTTCGGGCACCTCGGCGCCGGATTCCCGCAGGCGGCTGGCGGGCACCCATTCCTCATCAGAAATCTCGCCGACGATGCGCTGCTCGCTGCCATCCGGATGGGTGTAAATGCCATCGACCACCGCATGAGGCCAGTAGTGGCCCAGCCCACGCACGGCAATCAGGCCCAGCAGGCCTACCACCATGACGATGTTGATGGCCACGGCGCCGGCATTCAGCCAAACCCAGGGCTCACCTTTCCTGTACCAGTCACGCAAATTATTCATTGCCCCAACACCCTATGCAGAGAATTCATCACAGTGAGCCGTATTTCGTGCGCAAGCGCTGGCGCACGATTTCTGCCGACGTATTCACGATAAAGGTGAACACAAACAGCACCAGGCCGGACAGGAACAGGATGCGGAAGTGGCTGCTGTCCACCTCGGCCTCCGGCATTTCCACCGCAATGTTGGCGGACAAGGTGCGCAGGCCCTCGAAAATGTTCATGTCCATGATCGGCGTGTTACCGGTGGCCATCAGCACGATCATGGTTTCACCCACGGCGCGGCCCAGGCCGATCATCAGCGCCGAGAAAATACCGGGGCTGGCGGTGGGCAGGATCACCCGCACCAGGGTCTGCCAGGGCGTGGCACCCAGGGCCAGCGAACCCTGGGTCAAACTTTTCGGCACCGCGAAAATCGCGTCCTCGGCGATGGAGAAAATACTGGGGATCACCGCGAAGCCCATGGCAATGCCGACGATCATGGAATTGCGCTGGTCAAAATCGATGCCCAGATCATGGGTCAGCCACTGACGCATGTTGCCGCCGAAGAACATGTGCTCCAGCGGTTCGCTGATCTCCATGGAAATCCAGCCGGACAGCACCACCACCGGTGCCAGGATCAGTGGCACCCAGCCATCGGGAATAAAGGTGCGCGCACCCAGCGGCAACTGGGACCAGACCAGGGCAGTCACCAGGCACAGGATCGGCGTCAATATCAGGATCGAGAGCATGCCCGGCAGATTGGCTTCCACCAGCGGCGCCAGCCAAAGACCGGCGAGAAAACCCAGAATCACCGTGGGCACCGCGCCCATCAATTCGATGGCAGGTTTGACCTTGGTGCGTAGCCGCGGCGCCATGAAATAGGCGGTATAGATTGCGCCGCAGATCGACAGCGGAATTGCCACCAGCATCGCGTAGAACGCCGCCTTCAGTGTGCCGAACGTCACGGGCATCAGACTGAACTTGGGCTCGTTGTCGTTGTTGGCAGAGGAGCTTTGCCAGATATAGTCCGGTTCCTCATAGCGCTCGTACCAGACTTCCCCCCACAGCGACGACCACGACACTTCCGGGTGCTCGTTGTCCACTTCGAAATTCAGCGCCTGCTGGCCCACGCCCTTGAGCAGCATCACATCGCCCCGGGGTGCCATGGCGATCCACTCCAGCGCGCCGGTGGTGACCTTTTCATCCAGCGCCAGACGTTCGGCCGTGGTGTTGAAAATGCCCACGTTGCCATTGGCATCGCCGGCCACAAAGCCCTTGCGGCGGTGCTCCGACTGCAGGCTGGTAATGGCAACGCCCGGCTCCAGTTCCAGCGTGCGCACACGGGCCATATAGTCAGCGCCGTGCGTGTCCCGCGCCATGAACCACTGCGCGATGCGGCCCTGGTCATCCGCCAGCAGCAACGAAAAGCCACCCAGCAGGAATTCAGCGCGGGTGATACGGGCCTCACCTTCAGTGACGTGCACCAGGCCCACCCGCATCTGGTCCGGCGCCTTGCGCAGGTCAAAGATCTCGATCTGGTTGCGGTTTTCCAGCAGGAACAGCCAGCGCTGGTCCAGGCTCATCAGGATCTGGTCCACCGGTGCCGATGCGGTGGGAAGCTGGATAGTGTCCAGCTCCTCCAGGGTCACCTCGTCGGACATGAAGCTTTCGACCTTCTCGAACACCTTCAGGAAAATGCGGTTCTGGTCGTCAAGAGCGGCGATTTTCAACACATCGCCGGCATCGCGCACCGCCAGCTGTTTAACCGGCGAACCCTGCAGCACGGGCAGCGGGGTTTCGCCCATGGGAAATTTCAGTTTCGGGTCGAGCACCTTGGTGTCGCCCTCGTAGTGGGCGTCGTAATCGTGCTGCAGCAGCAGAACGCCCCCATCGGCAAAGCCCAGTGCAAAGGCGCGGGACGAAGGCGCATCCTTGGAAAAGGCAGTGATGGGTGATGCCGGCAGAGTGGCACCATGGGCCACGGCGGCACCGGTGCGGGCATCAAAGAACAGTGGCCCCTGCTGACGGTCAATGACCAGACCCAGCATGGTCTGCTCTTCCAGCATCACGTCGTAGGGATCACTCACCTGCAGGCTGTTCAGGGTGCTGCGTTCATCGATCGACGCCGGCATGAACAGCGGCAGGATTTCATACAGCAGATAGAAGAAGATCAGGCAGATCGCGAAGATGATACTGATGCCACCCAGCGTGATGGTGGCCGTGGCGATCCGGTCCTTGAGCTTGCGCAGGTAGCGAAGCCGAGCCATCCGCTGGGCCGATAGCCCGAACATCGATTCGCTGGTCGTTTCCATAAGCTGTGACACTCACTCTGTTGTGACGAACACCGGCTGGCGGCGTGCTCTACCAAAACGGCTTTCTATCAAAAAACCGCTCTTTTAACAAAAAAACGGGGGCCGCACTGTAATGCAGCCCCACATGCAGACTCAAGCCCGGCAGTCCGGCACCGGGGCTGGAATCTTACTTGATGCCCAGCTTGGCCAGCGCCTTGGCTGCCATGTCCGCCGGCATCGGGATGTAGCCATCCTTCACCACGGTTTCCTGGCCCTGTTTGGACAGCACCATCTTGATGAACTCACGCTCCAGAGGGCTCAGTTCCTTGCTCGGGGCCTTGTTCACATAGATGTACAGGGCGCGGGACAGCGGGTACTCCCCAGTCAGGGCCTTGTCAGCGGTGGCGGCCACGAAATCGGCGCCGGCTTTCTTGGCCAGGGGCACTGCTTTCACGCTAGACGTGGTGTAACCGATACCGGAGTAACCGATGCTGTTGACCGAACCGGCCACCGACTGCACAACGGACGCAGAACCGGGCTGCTCATTGACGTTGGTCTTGAAGTCGCCCTTGCACAGCGCGTGTTCCTTGAAGTAACCGTAGGTGCCAGATACCGAGTTGCGGCCGTACATCTGCAGGTCGCGTGCAGCCCAGGCGCCGGTCAGGCCCAGATCGCCCCACTTCGACACGTCCTTGGCGGCACCGCAGGTGCGGGTGTTGGAGAACACGGCGTCAACCTGTTCCATGGTCATGCCGGTGATCGGGTTGTCCTTGTGGACGAACACCGCCAGGGCATCGATCGCGACCGGCACGGCAGTAGGCTTGTAGCCGAATTTCTTTTCGAAGGCTTCGATTTCCTGATCCTTCATGGGGCGGCTCATGGGGCCGAAGTTGGCGGTGCCTTCGGTCAGTGCCGGCGGCGCAGTGGAGGAGCCGGCCGCCTGGATCTGGACCGCCACGTTGGGGTAAGCCTTCTTGAAATCTTCCGCCCAGAACGTCATCAGGTTAGCCAGGGTGTCAGAACCAACGCTGGACAGGTTGCCGGAAATGCCGCCGACCTTGGCGTAGGCAGGCAGTTTGGAATCGACACTGGTTTCTGCGTGGGCAGCGGACACCACAATAGCTGCGCTGGCAGTCATGCTCACAGCTGCAATCAGTTTCTTGAAATTCATGATCTTCTCCGAGATGGTGGGTGTTCCCAAGGGAGCATGCGGGATCGGGCTCTCCCTTCTGGGCTCGGAACTATAGGACGGCTTCGTGACAATTATATTACAGATCTGTTGCCGCCCGCTGCCTTGCAAATGGACACAAACCGTTTTTGCGAGGCCCGCATGGCTGCCGTTATAATCGCCACCCCTCCCAGGCAAGACTATCCCCCCATGGTGACAAAAATAGGTCTGACCGAAGCCCGCGGCCGCCTGCTGGGGACGGGGCGCACACCTGACCCCATTTCCACTTCGACAATCCGCCGGGGCGTGTTACCGTTTGGGCATCATTGCCCGGAGGCCGACGCAGGCCGCCTGGTTGCCGGATTTGGTCTATAACTCTAGGTAGTACAAAGCATGGATAAAAAAATGGACGAACAACAGATTGATGACATCCCCACCCCGGTGGGGGAACTGGCACTGCAAACCATTGCCATGCCGGCGGATGCCAATGCCGATGGCGACATCTTCGGGGGCTGGCTGGTGTCGCAGATGGACCTGGCTGGCGCCGTGACCGCCAACCGCCTGGCCCGGGGCCGGGTGGCAACCGTGGCAATCGATTCGATGGTGTTCCTGCGGCCGGTGGCAGTGGGATCGGTGGTGAGCTGCCATACCGAGGTGCTGAACATCGGCCGCAGCTCCATTACCATCCGGGTGGAAGTCTGGGCGCAGCATCATTCCGACACGGAATGCCGCAAGGTTACCGAAGGCCAGTTCACCTTCGTGGCGATTGACGAGAACCGTCGCACCCGCGTGGTACCCCGCACCGCCTGACGACCCTCAGCGCGCGCACTGTAACCGGTGCGCGCGACAATTACAGGGTCGGACAGCGCCTCAGACAAACTCCAGTCGCGCGTACTGGGCTACCAGCCATTTCTCACCCTCGCCGCGAAAATTCACCCGCACACGGGCGTTGGGGCCCTGGCCTTCGCACCCCATGATCACGCCGTCACCGAACTTGGGATGGCGCACGGAGCGACCCAGTTGATACGGCGAATCGTCAGCCTGGATACGTGCACCACCATAACCGTTGTTACCACGATATGCCGCCGAGCGTTCGCGCACGCCACCAAAACCGGAGTCGAACGTCGACATGGGCCGGGTCAGCCGCGCCGACGCCCGCACTTCCTGCAACAGGTGAATGGGAATCTCGCGGATGAAACGGGACGGCGCATGCAATGCTTCCGAACCATAAATGCGCCGGCTTTCCGCGTAGGTGATGTAGAGATTTTTCATGGCGCGGGTGATGCCGACATAACACAGGCGGCGCTCCTCCTCCATGCGATGCGGATCGTCCGCCGACTGCATGGACGGGAACAGGCCTTCCTCCACTCCCGCCATGAACACGATGGGGAATTCCAGCCCCTTCGCCGCGTGCAGCGTCATCATCTGCACGGAATCCTCATTCTCGCCGGCCTGGGTCTCACCCGCCTCCAGTGCCGCGTGATCCAGGAACGCCGCCAGCGTGGCGCTTTCCTGCTGCAGCGAGATTTCGAATTCCCGCGTGGCGCTGATCAGTTCCTTCAGGTTCTCCACCCGCGCTTCGCCGCGATCGTCCTTTTCATTCTTGTGGAACGCGATCAGGCCGGAAGCCCCGATCACCCGCTCGGCCTGTTCCGACAAACCGGTGCCGCGTGTCTCCTGATCCAGCTGTTCGATCAGCGCCAGAAAACCTTTCAGTGCATTGCCGGCCTTGGTGGCCAGCTCGCGATGTTGCAGCACCTGCAGGCTCGCCTGCCACAGCGGAATTTTCAGTTCCCGCGCCAGCGCCCGGATGCGCTCCAGGGATTTGTCACCCAGACCGCGCGTGGGCGTGTTCACCACCCGCTCGAAAGCAGCGTCGTCGTCGCGGTGACAGATCAGACGCAGATAGGCCAGCGCATTCTTGATTTCGGCGCGCTCGAAAAAACGGTGGCCACCGTAAATGCGATAAGGAATGGCAGCGCGCAACAGCGCTTCTTCCAACACCCGCGACTGCGCGTTCGACCGATATAAAATTGCAATATCGTCTCGACGATGACCCTGCTGCAGCGCGTGCTGAATGCGTTCGGCAATAAAGCGCGCTTCGTCCACTTCGTTGAAACCGGCGTAGACCGAGATCGGGTCACCCTCGGCACCGCTGGTCCACAGATTTTTGCCGAGGCGGTCGCTGTTGTGGGTAATCACGCCGTTGGCCGCATTCAGGATGATGGATGTGGAGCGGTAATTCTGTTCCAGCCGCACCACCTCGGCGCGGCCGAAATCGTCGCCGAACTGGCGGATGTTCTCCACTCGCGCGCCGCGCCAGCCGTAAATGGACTGGTCATCGTCACCGACAATCGTGATCGCGTTGTCATTGCCCACCAGCATGCGCAACCAGGCGTACTGGATGCGGTTGGTGTCCTGGAATTCGTCCACCAGCACATGACGGAAGCGCTGGCGGTAGTGCTGCAGCAACGCCGGCTGCTTCAACCAGAGTTCGTGGCTGCGCAACAGCAGTTCGGCGAAATCCACCATGCCACCGGTTTGACAGGCATCCTGGTACTGCTGGTAAATATTCACCAGCGTTTTCTGGTGAATATCGCCGTAATCATCGATGTGCTCGGGCCGCAGCCCTTCATCCTTGTTGGAATTGATGAAGCCCTGCGCCTGCTTCGGCGGCCAGCGGGTTTCATCCAGCTCCATGCCGCGCATGACGCGCTTCACCAGTCGCAACTGGTCGTCGCTGTCGAGGATCTGGAAATTCTGCGGCAGTTTGGCCTCCTGCCAGTGCAGGCGCAGAAAGCGGTGGGCGATACCGTGGAAGGTGCCTACCCACATTGCTCCCAAGGGTGCCCGCAAGAGGGATTCGATGCGGTGACGCATTTCCGCTGCGGCCTTGTTGGTGAAGGTCACCGCCAGAATATTGTGCGGCGCGAGATGGCAGGCCTGGATCAGCCAGGCAATGCGATGCACCAGCACGCGAGTCTTGCCGCTGCCGGCGCCGGCCAGCACCAGCAGGCGATCTGCGTCGGACGTCACCGCTCGACGCTGGGCTTCATTAAGTGAATTGACTATCGGATCTACAGACATGGCCCGCATTGTACAAGTGCAGGACAAAAAGCGCTAAAGATAATAAAAACCCACCATTTTTAACTGCTTTACCTCTAAAGCCGGGCGGATCTGCCAAAAATCAGGCGATTCGAGGCCAAGTTGAAAAAATGTATTAAGAAAGTTTCACGTTCTGTAAATAAACGTATATATTTTTTGCTAACCAAAGTGCGAAGGTGCGTCTATTGGTCGGGTAAATGCTGGGATAACAAGAAGAAAGTACCTGGATTGCTGCCTCTCTCCTCTTTTCCTTCTTGTCGTCTCCCCCCTCTGGTTCACGCACGTTTTGGTTCACTCGATAAAAACAAACTAGATGGAGTTCGACTCTGATGGCAAATCATAACCCCTTCAAGGTTACCGCCCTGGCTGCAGCGATTGCAGCGACTGGTGCGGTGACTCCGGCTTATGCATTGTTCGATTACGAAGAAGGTGAATTCAAGGTCCAGGCGGATACGACCGTTTCAATCGGTGCAGCCTGGCGGGCAAGTGATCGGGATTATCGCGGCGTGGGTGACACCAACGCCGCGGCAGCCGCAGCAGCAGGTGACAACCCTGGCGGACTGCACCACCTGCACGGCACCAGCTCCCAGGACAACAGCAATCTGCTGTGGCAGAAGGGCTCCACCTATTCCGAAGTTGTAAAAATCAGTGCTGACGTTGAGCTCAACTACAAAAATTTCGGCGCCTTCGTGCGCGGCAAAGCCTATTACGACAATCGTATCGTAAATGGTGATGGCGTTACCGATCTGCCCGCCTACTATCGTCAGGACGCCAATGGCGACCCACTGGAACCCTCACAAAGCCAGGGTAGCGGTGGCGATATTCTGGATGCCTTCGTATGGGGCGATTTCGACCTGGGCAACATGCCGCTCAACGTGCGACTCGGCCGACAAGTTATCAGCTGGGGCGAAAGCGTTCTTTTTGCCAACGGTATCAACACCATCAATCCCATCGACGTCAACGCTATCCTGACCCCGGGATCGGAAGTGAAAGATGCCCTGCTTCCGCTGGCAGCGGCCTACGCATCTCTCGGACTTACCGAAAACTTCTCTGTGGAAGGTTTCGTGCTGTTGGAATGGAAAAATACTGAACTGCCTGCGTGCGGCACGTACTTCTCCACCACCGACTTGGCCGGACCCAATTGTTGGGGAGGATTCTATGCCGGCGGAGCAGAAGCGACGAGCCCCGGCGCAGATCTGGCCGTACTGCCCCGTGGCGACGACCAGGATGCCGATGACGGCGGCCAGTTTGGTTTGGCAGCACGCTACTTCGCAGAGTCAATCGAAACGGAATTTGGCGCCTATTACATCAACTATCATTCCCAGGCGCCCATTATTTCAGGCCATATGCCAGTTCCGTCGGAAATATCAACACCACCATTCAACTCCATCCCGCTCGTAACTGGCGTTCCGCTGGATCAGATGTCACTGGTGGAAATAAGGCAATGGGCACAAAATTTGGCCGCAAGCACCAATGTCGCTGCGCGCCTTCTGCCTTCGGCTGATTTTTTCCTTGAATACCCGGAAGACATTCAGCTGTTCGGAGCAAGCTTCAACACCACTATGGAGATGGGCCTGCCTGGCGGCGCCACCTCTGTTTCGGGTGAAATCAGCATGCGCAAGGATCAGCCTTTCCAACTGGAGGATGGGGATACACTGGGTGGTGCGATTGGCCTTCCATCGATCAGTTGCCACGATTCGCCAATACCCTATGACTGCTATGCCAAGTATGAAGCCGGAGAATATGCCCCAGGCTATATCACTGAAGATTACTTCCAGGCCGAAGTTGCCTTCATACACTTCTTTGATCAAGTCCTGGGCGCATCCCGCTGGACCGTTTTGCTGGACATTGCCGGTTCTTACCTGAATCTGCCTGACAAAGACGAAGCCATCCTCAATAGCGGCTACAACGCCTCGCTGAACCATCCCTGGGTTCCCGTTGACGCATTGGTGTTTGTGAACCGCGGTGCCAGCCAATTTACTACTGCGGATGATATCTTCGCACCCTACACCGCTTGGCTCGCGGGTGCTAACGCTGCGGGTTCGAGTTCTGCCTACCCCGAAGACTCCGACTACTACCCCACCAGCGGCGCCTGGGGTTACAAAATGCGTTTCTCTGGCGATTACTCCAACGTGTTTGCCGGTATCAACCTGCGCCCCACCATCAGCTTCAGCCATGACGTTGACGGTGTGACCCCAGGCCCCATCACCAACTTCATCAAGGACCGCAAGGCGCTTGGGCTGTCACTGGATGCGGAATACCAGAACACCTACACCGTCAGTGTCGGCTACACCGACTTCTACGGCGCAGAACCATACAACCAACTGGCTGACCGGGATTTCTACTCCCTCAGTGCATCCGCGTCATTCTAAGTTGAGGGGGAATTAAATTATGGATATGAAAATGATGTTCAATAAGAAAGTACTTGCGGCGATGATAACTGCCGCTCTGGTGGCTTCACCGGCAATGGCGAAGGTGGATCCGTCCGAAGTGGCGAAACTGGGCACTGAGCTCACCCCCGTGGGCGCGGAAAAGGCCGGCAACGCTGCCGGCACCATTCCCGCCTGGGATGGTGGCATGAAAACGGCTCCGGCCTGCTACAAGGGCGGCGAGTTCCTCTGCAACCCCTACGCAGATGACAAACCGCAATTTGTGATTACCGCGCAGAATTTTGAGCAGTACAAAGCCAATCTGACGCCCGGCCAGATCGCGATGATGCAAAAGTATCCGCAGACCTACAAACTGCCGGTCTATCAAACCCGCCGCACCGCTACCTGGCCAGACCATATCATCGAGCTGACCAAGAAGAACGCGGTGGAAACCGAAACCGTAGGCGCCACCGGTCTGAAGGGGCTGAACCTGCAGGGCTATCCGTTCCCGATTCCCAAGAATGGCCTGGAGGTAATCTGGAACCACATCGGTCGTTACCGGGGTGATTCCCTGGAGCGCACCATCGGCCAGGCCACCCCGCAGGCCAATGGCGCGTACAACATGGTCATGTTCAAGGACCAACTGGCCGTGCGCAGCAAGCTCACCGACATCCAGCCGGGTGAAGATGAGAACGTGATGTTCTACTTCAAGCAGCAGGTAGTAGCCCCCGCCCGTCTGGCCGGTAACGTGCTGCTGGTGCACGAAACCATCGACCAGGTGAAGGAACCCCGCCTTGCCTGGATCTACAACGCCGGTCAGCGCCGGGTACGGCGCGCACCGCAGGTGGCCTATGACGGCCCGGGTACTGCAGCCGATGGCATGCGAACCTCCGACAACTTCGACCTGTACAACGGTGCTCCGGATCGCTACGACTGGACCCTGGTGGGCAAGAAGGAGATCTACATTCCGTACAACTCCTACAAACTGGACGAGAAAGGCCTGAAATACGACGACATGATCAAGTCCGGCCACATCAACCAGGATTACGCTCGCTATGAACTGCACCGGGTGTGGGTGGTGGAAGCCAAGCTGAAGCCAGGTACGCGCCACATCTATGGTCAGCGCAACTTCTTCATCGACGAAGACACCTGGGTAGCCTCGGAAATCGATCATTACGATGGACGTGGCAACCTGTGGCGGGTGGCCGAGTCCCACAATATGTATTACTACAATGGCGGCGTAGCCGGTTATGCGGTTGAAACCCTGTACGACCTGAACGCCGGCCGCTATCTGGCCCTGGGCTTCGAGAACGAGGAAGCCAAAGGCGCCAACTGGGACGTGAAGTTCTCGAAGGTGGAGTTCAAGCCCAACGCCCTCCGTCAGGAAGGTGTGCGTTAATCCCTGCGCAACGCGATATACTGGGGGTGCTTCGGCACCCCTTTTTATTGGGCTTTTTATGGTCGTTTCGTGACCAAACTTAAACATCGATAAAACAGTCTGTAACACATCTTCATGGCACTATCAGTCAATGGAGAAACACCCCGGCGTTACGGCGCTTGCGCTGTCCGGAGGTGAGATTTATTCTGGGGCGCGTGACGCACCTCACAAATTTGAGAGCGCTGGTTACTGCCACAGGCGACCCTGAATTCAGTTAGGCGCCGACGGTCAGTAGCCACAGAACATTGAAAACAATAACTAAAAACCAGAAGAAGTATCGAGTCATCATGGTTAGATTGACATCCTTCAGATCCTCAGGGAACGTACGGGCGGCTTCAGGGAACAATGCTGTCGTGGCGCTGGTACTGGCACTGGCGGCCCTGCTGGCCACACCGGTCAATGCCGTCACCAAGGCCCAGCTGGACACCAGCGCAGCCCAGGTACAGAGCCTCAACAAGAGCATTGCCGCTGCTGAAAGCCGCGTCGCCACGCTGGATCGTGATCTGCGGGCACTGGACCGGCAGATTCAGGACAAGCGCAAGCTGGTCCGCGACGAGCGCAATGCAGGCCGCAAGCAGGTGTTTGATGCGCGCCGCGATCTCAAGAAACAAACCTTCGCCATCGAAAGCCTGGAGAAAGACATCGGGCTGGTGGATTTCGATATCGACGTGGTCCGCCGCGACATCGAGCGGGACAAGTTGCGTTACGCCGAACTGAACGTGCTGAAGCAAAGCATGGAAGAAGGCGAGTTCAAGAAGCGCCAGGCGGAATACCAGCGCCAGCTGGATCAACTGGCGGAAAAGAAGCGACCGATGGCACAGAACCTGGAGCAGGCCAAGTCCGAGCTGGCCGCCATGCAGAGCGAGCTGGACGCAGTGGATGGCGGCAACGACGACTCCTCGCTGGACAAGGATCCCCGCATTGCCGGTCTGGTACAGAAGCGTGACCGCACCAGTGCCGAAATCGGTGCCCTGAACAACCAGATCCGCAATGATCGCAACCGTCTTGCCCAGCAGCAGGGCAGTTACCAGAAGCTGGCCGCCCAGTTCAAGCGTGAACAGGCCAGCGCCCAGCAATCCCGCGTGACATCGGCAGTGCCGGCAGCCCAGACCATTGTCACCCCGCCACCCGTAGCATCGGCGCCTGCCGCAGCAGCAGCCAGGCCGGTGCTCGACCGTACCGACTACACCTCGTATGTCTTTGTGATCTCCGGTGACCAGGAACCGGACATCGAGCAGACACTGCACCTGAAAAACTGGGTGGAATCCTATGGCGCAAAATACATTGAAGCGCGCTGGAACGGATTCAACAGTAACGGCGGACCGCAAAGCACCGCCGGTTTCCAGGAAGCCTTCCGCGGCTACATCCGCCAGATTCCAAAAGAAGCCAAGCTGGTGCTGATCGGACACGGCCTGGGCGGCGGCGCCGCCATTGAAGCCGCTACCCGGGTGGCTTTTTCCGAAGCCCGCACCATCGATTTCCTGGCGGTACTGGACCCCATCGGCGAGCAGAACCTGCGGGCGAACATTGTGTATGACACCAGCGGCAGTTGCACCCGTCCGGATCCCAAGGATGAAATGACCAACTCCGATTATGTGGAGTGCATCAAGTCCGCCAAGAAGCGCCTGATCACCGCCAACATCAAGCATTTCTACAACCGCTGGCAGAAAGATGCCAACGGCCCGCTGGATTTCCAGCGCCAGATTCCCAGCCTGGACATGAACGGCAAGGTGGTGAGTGTGCCCACCGCCACCGGTCGGTTCGAGATTGCAGACAGTATCGATTCCGATCAGAAGCGGCTGTATTTTGCCGGCGACAAGAATGCGCACAAGTTGTTGCTGGCGGAAGAAGCCAAGCAACTGCCCAAGTTACTGGTTCAGCACTTGCGTTGACAGGAGAGCGTTATGAAAACTACAAAAATGATAGGTTTCTCCCTGCTGGTGGCCGTGTCCGGTGTCAGCGTAGCGCTGGCGGACAATACCATCGTGAAAGTGCCGCGCGAGAACGGCGCAGTGCACCAGGAATTCAAGAACCTGCTGAATGACACCATCAGCAAGTTCCGCTCCGGCATCGGCCGCATCGAAATGAAAGGTGGTGCAGGCAAGGAAATGTGCGCCGCCAATTTCTACACCACCAATGAAACCACCTTCGTCACGCTGGATGTGAACGGCGGCAAGTATTACACCGAGTTCTACATCGATCACCCGCACCAGTCGTTCAAGCAGATCCTGTTCCAGAACCTGATCATGAGCGACGAGAGCGTGGAGCTGAAAGTGGTTGAGCGTGACGGCGGCTATTCCATCGTGACCGATGGCAAGACCCTGACCCTCACCAGCAAGACCGGCCAGGGTCAAAGCCCGGCCTGCGAATTCTCGCTGGCCCAGGCCATGCTGCACGAAGGTGAAACCGAATAAGCAGAAGGGAATAAACAAAAGGGATACTGATATTTTTCTCCGACCGGCGTGGGGTGACGCGAACACTCCTCGCCGGTTTTTTGTTGCCCATCATTCGCTGATCAATTACCTGATGGTTACCGGAGCGCCTTGCACGGCAGCGCCCCGGCAACCCTGCATCACAACGGCCGCACTTGCAGTTCGGGAATGGTACGCAACTGCTGCGTGAACACCTCCGGATCGCCTTCCAGACCATCACTGACATAGATGCTCACCACAAAGCCGAGGAAGCCCTTCATCGGGAAGCTGTCGATACGATAGCCCACATTTGGCAGCTGGCCGGGGAATACTTCCGGTGGATCTTCCCGGGTCAGGTCGTCATCGATTACCGGCGAGATCGGCTCGTTGAAATCGCCCAGATAATCCAGGTAAGCCACGATGTCGAGGTTGCGCTTGGTGCTGACCCAGTACCAGTTCTGTTGCGGCGTGAAGTGGACCTGACGCATCTGTGTTTCCAGCGCATCGATCTTGCCGTCCACCACTCCCGGTTCCTTGGGGCCATTTGCCATGCGGATGGTGGAACCCAGCAGACGGTTGGCATCCAGCGTCATGGCGATGCTGGGATCTTTCAGCAGGTAACGGCGGACTTCAGGAATGATGCCGCGCACGTCGTACATGACCGCCTTCGGATAATGGTGGATCTGCAAACTCAGCTGCAGGATCGGCAGCTTGACCAGATACAGGGTGAAATCGAGCTGGGTAGTGGTACGGATAGGACCGATCTTCTCGCCGGTGGGCAGGGCCACCAGATCGTCGTTATTGAGTTCGGTGGGGGCAATGGATGACACCAGTCCGGTTTTCAGGCGCAGCTTCATGGAGTCCAGCGGCCGCTCGCCCACGTAGTTCAGGTACTGGAAATCGTCCCACTTCAGGTGGTTGTCCTTGTTGTAGCGCAGGGAATAAAAATCGGTTTCCACCACGCCCATTTCCGCGCTGTAACGCACGTACTGTTCCTCGGAACGCAGACGTGAGCCCCGCACCAGGTACACGAAGCGCTCGATGCCTGCCGTGTCCTTCAATTTGATTTCCGCCAGTACCTCGCCATCGTAGGGATCGGTGGATTTGCGACGGACGCCGGCATCCTTGAACAGGAACAGCAGCTTGTCGGTGGGGTCCATTTTCTTGGCGTCACCGGCCATGGGAACTTCCCAGCCGTCGAAATAAATGGCGCCGCCGGTGTTGTACTGGTCGATCTGAAAGGGCACCGGCTCCATCACGTTGTCCTGGATGGCGGCCAGGGACAGGTCGTCGATGTTCTGGCCGAGGGCAACCGGCATGTCCTCACCTTCGATGGTGATGACCTTGTAGGCGTCAATGGAGCTGAGCGGAGGGGTGAGTGCGAAGGCGCTGCCGGCCAGCGACAGGCCGAACAACAATGCCGTGAGGCGACTGAACGACATGAGCTTTTCCTTTGTAGTTTTTGTTCTGCCCACGGATTCTACACCGAGTTGCTGCAAAGATAACCCCCTGCGCGGGGCCCGGAACAGGCGTTGCGATCTGTCCCGGCAGTCGCACAATTCCTGGCTGGTCGTCACTTTACTGCTAAGCTGAAAATGTTTCCCCACTCTATAAAGGCGAATTCCGTTCCCGTGATCGTGCTGCGGTACTGCTTGTCCTGTCTGCTCCTGCTGGTGTGCGGCGGCGCCTTTGCGGCAGAGCCCCTCGCGCTGGATGCGAATGTCGGGCGTGTCAGCCTCGACAGCCATGTGGCCTATCTGGAAGACCCCACCTTGCAGCTGACCCTGGAGCAGATACGCGCGCCGGACCGCCAGTGGGCCGACAACGGCAGCGATGTACTCAACAAGAGTTACAGCGACTCAGCCTGGTGGGTGCATCTGCGCATTGTCAATCCGCTGCCGGACGAGCAGTCGCGCCTGATCGAAATCAGTTACGCCGTACTGGATTACATCGACCTGTACGTGGTGAGCGGCGATGAAGTAGTGCACCAGTACCAGATGGGCGACAAGCTGCCCTACCGCGAGCGTCTGTTCGATCACCGCTTTTTCGTGATTCCCCTGGACTGGCAACCCCGGCAGACGCTGGATGTTTACCTGCGCGTGCGCACCAGCAGTTCGGTGCAGGTACCACTGACCCTGTGGCAGGACGACGAGTTCTTCGGCTTCGATACCACCCGCACCATTCTGCAGGGCATTTTCTTCGGCACCATGCTGGTGATCGCGGTGTACAACCTGCTGATCTATTTTGTGCTGGGGGAACGCACCTACATTCTGTATGTGGGTTACGTGCTGTGCATGCCGGCATTTCTGGCCAGTCTCGGCGGGCATACCTTCCGCTATTTCTGGCCCACGCTGACGGAATGGAACGATGAGTCGATCATCGTGTTCCTGGCGGGGGTAGTGATTTTCGCCGCAACATTCACGCGCCGTTTTCTGGATTTGCGCAGCTTCAACCGGGGGCTGGACATTGCCCTGATCATCACTGCCGTGGCTGGCGGTGTGATGGTGCTGACAGCGTTCGTATTGCCCTACCGCTATAACATCCGCACCCTGATTCCGTTGGCTGCCGCGGGCTGCATCATCTGTTTCTTCGCCGGCATCTACTGCTGGTACCGGCACCAGGAAACCGCCAAGTACTACACCATCGCCTGGGGCTGCATGCTGTCGGGCGGGCTGATCCTGGCGCTGAACAAATACGATCTGATTCCGGCCAACATTTTCACCGAGTACGCCACACACATAGGGTCGTCGCTGGAAGTGGTGCTGCTGTCGTTCGCACTGGCGGAACGCATCAACGCCGAGCGCCGGCTGCGCTTCGAGGCCCAGGCCCAGGCGCTGAAAACCACGCAGCGCATGAACGAGGAACTGGAAGGCCGCGTGCAGGAGCGCACCCGCGAACTGGAAGCGCTGACCCTGCGTCTGCGCGAACTGAGCAACACCGACGCGCTGACCGGCCTGCACAACCGCCGCTTCCTCGACAATCAGCTGCGGGAGGAATGGGAACGCTGCCGGCGCTACAAGCGCTGCCTGGCAGTCATCCTGCTGGACATCGATCATTTCAAGCAGGTGAACGACCTGCACGGCCACCAGTCCGGCGACGAGTGTCTGTTCGAGGTAGCGCAACGGGTCCAGCAGGGACTGCGCTGGCCGGCGGATCAGGCTGCCCGTTATGGCGGCGAAGAATTTTGCATCGTGTTGCCGGAAACCGCCCTGGAAGGCGCCGTCACCGTGGCTGAACGTATCCGCCAGCTGATCGAGGATCTGCCTGTGGATACCGCTACCGGGCCGCTGCGCATCACGGTCAGCGCCGGTGTTTGTGCGCTGGTACCGGATTCGGGCACATCGATCAATGAATTACTGAAAAATGCCGATCAGGCTTTATACAGGGCCAAGGAAGCGGGCCGTAACCGCGTGCTGTCCCACCAAAATTAGCCCTTCCTGGCCGTTTAGATCGTTTCCCTTGGCCTTTATGCCGCAGCCGTCCATGCTATGGTGCGCTGCCTTGCGTTTCCCACGGTTACGGGCAGAATGGTTGCAATGGAATTCAACCGCAGGACAGAACCACGCGAGGTGGAAACATCATGCAGGCTTTCACTTTTACCACCACCAAAACCATTTTGAATGAAGCCGGCAGCGCAACGCGGCTGGGCGAATTGTGCAAGGACCAGGGCGCACGTTCGGTCCTGATTGTAACTGATCCCGGCATCCGCAAGGTCGGCCTGCTGGACAAGGTGCTGCCGGGCTTTGCCAGCGCTGGCGTGAAGGTGGCGGTGTTCGATGAAACCGAGGCCGACCCGTCCGATGTCACCGTATTGAAGGCGGTGGACCTGGGCAAGGCACACAAGGTGGATCTGGTGGTTGGCTTCGGCGGCGGCAGCTCCATGGATGTGGCCAAGCTGGTGGCATTTCTGGCAGCGCCCAAATGCAGCCAGTCATTGCCCGATATGTACGGCGTCAATAATGCGAAAGGCGCACGCCTGCCGCTGATCCAGGTGCCCACTACCGCCGGCACCGGTTCCGAAGTCACCCCCATTGCCATTGTCACCACCGGCGCCACCACAAAATCCGGCGTAGTGTCCTCGATACTGCAACCGGATATCGCGCTGCTGGACGCGGAGCTCACGCTGGGTTTGCCGCCCCAGGTCACCGCCGCCACCGGCATCGACGCCATGGTGCACGCCATCGAGGCTTACACCAGCAGGCACAAGAAAAATCCCGTGTCGGACATGCTGGCGCGGGAAGCGCTGAAACTGCTGTCGGCCAATATCATCACCGCTGTGAAAGAAGGCGGCCACGTGGAAGCGCGCAGCAAAATGCTGCTGGGCGCGCTGCTGGCAGGGCAGGCCTTTGCCAATGCACCGGTGGCTGCGGTGCATGCGCTGGCCTATCCGCTGGGCGGCCATTTCCATATTCCCCATGGCCTCAGCAATTCCCTGGTACTGCCCCACGTCATGCGCTTCAACGCACCCAATGCCGCCCGTGAATATGCGGAACTGGCGCCCATCATCATGGGCCGCGAATGCAAGCCGGGCACGGCGGCCAAACAGGCAGAACATCTGATCGACTGGATCGAGGATCTGGTGATGGAAGTGGAACTGCCGGCGCGCCTGCGCGATTGCAAGGTGCCGGAGAATTTCCTCGGCAAGCTCGCCGCCGATGCCATGCTGCAACAGCGTCTGCTGGTGAACAATCCGCGCGACGTCACTGAAAAAGACGCCCTCGACATTTACCGGGCCGCCTTCTGATGAGCCAGCCGATCAACCGCAGTGACTACGCGCTGTTCTATCCCATCACCACGCGCTGGATGGACAACGACATCTACGGTCACGTCAACAATGTCACCTACTATTCCTATTTTGATTCCGCCGTTAATCGCTATCTGATCGAAGAGGGCGGCCTGAATATTCACGACGCACCCATCGTGGGATTCGTGGTGAATTCCGGCTGCAGTTATCGCAAGCCCATTGCCTATCCAGACAAGATCGAAGCCGGATTGCGGGTGAACAAACTGGGCAACAGTTCGGTCACTTATGGCGTGGGTATTTTTCGCGAAGGGGAAACCGAGGCCTGCGCGTTCGGCGACTTCGTGCATGTGTTTGTGAACCGGGCGGAAAACAAGTCGGTGCCGATTCCGGAGCAGATTCGCAATGCGCTGGAAAAATTACAGATCGCCGGCACGTAGGCTCGTGAGCCGGGGAGGTTACGCCTTCCTGGACGCTCAGCGGCAGGGATGCCGCTGCGCAGCCCCCAGGGATGGGTTTACGGCGTGTCCAGGAAGGCGTAACCTCCCCGGCGCAGGCACCGGACATTCGCATCACAGGATTCAACATGTTGAACAATCACTACCCCTACTACCTCGCCAACGAAGCCGTTTACGCCAACCGCGATCTGAAAGTGCATGACAAGTTCAGCGGAGAACTGGCATGCGAAGTGGCGCAGGCCGACCCGGCCACCCTCGACAAAGCCATTGCCGCCGCCTGCGACGCCGCAGAAGCAATGCGCAAAATGCCCGTCTTCGAAAAGCAGGCCGTGCTGGAACATTGCGTGAAACGTTTCCGCGAACGCTTCGACGAACTGGCCTATGCGCTTTGCGTTGAAGCCGGCAAACCCATCAATGACGCCAAGGGTGAAGTGACGCGCCTGATCGACACCTTCAAGATTGCAGCGGAAGAAGTGTCGCGCCTGTACGGTGAAACCATTCCACTCGATATCAGCGCCCGCGCCAAAGGTTATTACGGCATGACCAAGCGCGTGCCCATCGGCCCCTGCGCTTTCATCAGCCCGTTCAACTTTCCATTGAATCTCGCTGCACACAAAGTGGCGCCGGCGATTGCGGTGGGTTGCCCGTTCGTGCTGAAGCCCGCCAGCCTCACGCCCATCGGTGCCATTCTCATCGGTGAAATCCTGGCGGAAACCAATCTGCCCAAAGGCGCGTTTTCGATTCTGCCCTGTCGCCGCGACAGCGCGGATCTGCTCACCGAAGATCCGCGCCTGAAACTGCTCAGCTTCACCGGCTCGCCGGATGTGGGCTGGAATCTGAAAGCCCGCGCCGGTAAAAAACCCGTGATACTGGAACTGGGTGGCAACGCCGCCTGTGTGGTGGACAAAGACTGGGACATCGACGACGCAGTGAAGCGCATCATCATCGGCGCTTTCTACCAGTCGGGGCAGAGCTGCATCAGCGTGCAGCGCATTTATGCCCACGCCGACATTTACGAACAACTCAAATCGAAACTGGTTGCCGCAGCAAAACAACTGAAAAGCGGCGACCCGAAAAATCCCGACACTTTCATCGGCCCCATGATCAGCGAAGGCGAAGCCAAACGTCTGCACGGCTGGATCAACGAAGCCATTGAGTCCGGCGCCACGCTGCTGTGCGGTGGCCAGCGCCAGGGCAACATGCTGGAAGCGACGCTGCTGGAAAATGTCGACTCGCAACAAAATGCCTGCGCCGAGGAAGCGTTCGGTCCGTTGGCGATCCTGTCGAAATTCACCGATTTCGATCAGGTGTTGAAAGACGTGAACAACAGCCGCTTCGGTTTGCAGGCCGGCATTTTCACCCGCGATCTGTACAAGGCGCACAAAGCCTGGGACGAACTGGAAGTGGGTGGCGTGGTGATTGGTGATGTGCCGTCGTGGCGGGTGGATCACATGCCGTACGGCGGCGTGAAGGACAGCGGGCTGGGCCGCGAAGGCATTCGCTGGGCCATGCACGACATGACGGAATTGCGGCTGATGGTAATGCGCACGCCGCAGTAGCAGCAGTAGTAGAATGGCGCCGCTATTTTTTCAGCGGCGCCGGCGAGAACTGCGAGGTGATCAGCGGAATCACCTTGCGTTGCTGATGGATCGGGGCCGGCTTGCGCAGGCCCTTGATCATGTCCTCCACTTCCGCGATCTGGGTTTCGACATCCTTCAGCATCACTTCCATCTGCTCGACACGCTCGGCGGCATTGCCGTCGACACTGGCCATCAGCCGCAGCTTCTGCACATGCTCGTCCAGCAGGTGTTTTTGTTCCTGGGCATTCTGGAACAGCGGCATCAGCACATTGTTGAGCCAGTCGCGGCCGCTGCGCTCATACAAACGGTAAATGCTGGAACCCTCGTTGACCACCGTCGCCAGAAACCGCTTTGACGTGGATTTCTGCTCAGTCAGCAGCTTGCGCAGGTTGCGACGGAAACTGCCGGATTTGGCGCGCAGGTCATCCAGGCGCGTCAGATATTCCTTCGGACTGAAACGGGGATAATCCAGCGGCGCCAGCCCCTGTTCTGCCTCGTAGCGGGCATAGATATCGGCCACCATGATCTGGATCTGTTCCTGTTTCTGCGCCAGTGCGCTCATGTCCGCTTTCAGCCGGTCAAAAAAAGTGTCGATGGCGTTGTTCATGCCGACGATGGTCCAGCTCGATGTCAGCGCCTTGCCGGCTTCCTTCAGATAGGTATCCAGCCGCACCTGGCTCACCGGCTCCAGCATCAGCGTGCCCTCGCGCTCGATCATCTTGCGGCTGGTTTTCAGCAGGATCAGTTTCTTGTGATAGAAACCCTGTTCGGCCTTGGCATGGGTCACCGGTTGTCCAGCTGCTCCTTGCGATTGGACTCGTCGGACTTCATTACCTTGAGTTCTTCCAGCGCATTTTCGCGCCGGCGCAACAGGGTTTTCTTGCTGCCGTGCAGCAAGGCATGAATGTCGCGGATCACACTTTTCTG
This sequence comes from Gammaproteobacteria bacterium, assembly GCA_013178375.1. GTDB lineage: Bacteria > Pseudomonadota > Gammaproteobacteria > Pseudomonadales > Ketobacteraceae > Ch67. Next base: position 23,217 of record JABLXQ010000051.1, on the reverse strand, counting down.
GATCAGCAATTCCTTGCGCCGCATCATGTCGTTGGACAGCAATTCCTCCAGCGCCGGCAACTGGCTCTTCTGCAATCGCGCCTGATTGCCGCTCACCTGGGCCAGCAGTCCTTCTTTCGCTGACACGGTAAGAATTTCGTCCGGCGCGATCGACAGCTGGCGCGCACACTGGGCACGGATGGTACCGAGCGCCTTCTGGTTGTAGGCGTCACTTTCCAGTTCATCCCACACGGCATCGATCTTATTCAGCACCGCATACACGCCGGTGGATTCGCGCAACGCCAGATCGCGGATATGACGGTTCCAGATATCCAGATCGGTGGCGCTGACACCAGTGGACGCCGACAGCAGCAACAGAATCGATTGCGCTTCCGGCAGCAGGCTGAAGGTCAGTTCCGGCTCGCAGCCCAGCGCATTCAACCCCGGCGTGTCGATGATGGTGAGCCCCTGCCGCAGCAGCGGGTGATCGAAACTGATCATGGCGTGACGCCAGGCCGGGATCAGCACCTTGTCGGGCTTGTCCGGTGCCGGTTCCAGCAATTCCACCTGAAAACCCATGGCGGCCGCTTCATTGGCGCTGACGGCCTTGCTGTTGGCCACTTCCGCAAACGCCTTTTTCATCATCTTGGGATCTTTGGCGTTGAGCGGCACCAAAACCCATTTTTCGGGAATCTTGCGAAAGCTGGCGATGCTGGAGCCGACCATGCGGGTTTCGATGGGCAGCAGGCGGATATAGCTGTCCTGGGCACGCTGGTCGAAGAAAAGTTCGGTGGGACACATGGTGGTGCGGCCCGCACCGGACGGCAAAATACGGGTGCCGTAATGGGCGAAGAAGAGGGCGTTGATCAGTTCGGTTTTGCCGCGGGAGAATTCGCCGACGAAGGCGATGGTGATGCGGTCGTCCCTGAGCGTCTGCATGGCCTGCTGGAGTTTGTTCTCCAGATCCGGACTCTGCACATGATGCTCGTTCAGCCAGGCACGGTAACGGGTCAGTTCGCGGAAGATTTCCTGCCGCCACTGAAGATAGGCATCCATCTGACTGGAAAGACGCGCCGAATCCATTGCCCGAAGCCCGCTCAAACCCCAATGCTGCTCACGAACGCCATGCTTTGCTGGAAAGCACAGCCCCCGCCCTGACTAACCGGTTGAGCTAACAGGGCTTGATTATGTTCAGATTAGCAGGAAATTTGCCAGGTGCCTGAATGCGCACCCGTTTGCTGCGCCCCAATTCACCTTTTTCGATGGTCACCCGGCTTTTGCTGACGCCAAAGGCCTTGGCCAGAAACTGTACCAGGTGGGCATTGGCCTTGCCGTCCACCGGCGGGGCGGTGATGCGGATCTTCAGTTCGTCGCCCAGGTCGCCCACCAGTTCATCGGCGGACGCTTTGGGTTGCAGGCGGCAGTCCAGGATCAGGTCATCGCCGTCCCAGCGGTACCAGCTCATGGCGGACGTCGCCCCTCAGGGCACTTGTACCGGGATGCCGGCCACGAACGCCATGTCCAGCTGGAACAGGATGCGCACGACATACAGCCCGAGCATGACCACCATGGGGGAGAAATCGATGCCACCCATGGCCGGCAGCAGGCGCCGCACCGGCGCGACGATGGGATCGGACAGCTGGAACAGGACGGCGGCCACCGGGTGATAGCCCTGCGCCACCCAGCTCATCACCGCGCTGACCAGCAGGATTATGAAGAAATAGTTGATCAGCAGCAGAGCCGTGGTTTTCAGCAGCAGAATCGCCAGATCCGGCAGCGGCGCCAGGGCACCGAAGTTGATGAAACTCCACAGCAGCAGCTTGGCCACGATCAGGGTGAAGATCAGCACCAGGGACGCATTGTCGAGCCCGCCCACACCGGGAATGACGCGACGCAGGGGTTTCAGCACCGGCGTGGTGGCCTTCACCACGAACTGCGATACCGGGTTGTAGAAATCCGCCCGCAGCAGCTGCAGCAGGAAGCGGGTGAACACCACCATGATGTAAGCGTCAAAAAGGTAGATCAGAATGAAGTTCAGAGCGCCGCTTACATTCATCGGGCAGGGTTCCTTGGCCAGTCAGGGTGGGTCAGATCATAAAGACTAATGGCAGCGATGTTAACCCGCCAGTTCCTTGGAACGGTCATAGGCCCCTTTCAGCGCCTGCAGGAAGGTGTCGCGCAGACCCTGCTGTTCCATGATCGAAATCGCCCGCTCGGTGGTGCCGCCCGGGGAGGTGACACGACGGCGCAGTTCCGCCGGCTCCACGCTGCCGGTAATGGCCATCTGCGCCGATCCCAGCGCGGTTTGCAGGGTCAGCTGCCGCGCCACCTGCTCCGACAGGCCCATGGCCTTGCCGGCAGCAATCATGGCTTCCATCACCAGGAAATAATAGGCGGGGCCGCTGCCGGACAGGGCCGTCACCGCGTCGATCTGGTCCTCGTTTTCCACCCACAGCGCCAGGCCCACCGACGCCATGATGGCGCGGGCCTGTTCCCGCTGCGACGGGCTGACATTGGCATTAGCGTAAAGCCCGGTGGCACCGGCTTCCACCAGCGCGGGCGTGTTGGGCATGCAGCGTACGACGGCGGCATCGGCTCCCAGCCAGCCTTCCAGCTTCGCCAGCGTGATGCCGGCGGCGATGCTTATGATCAGCGGCTTGCGCAGGCTGACGATGGCTTTCAGCGGCGCGATCACATCCCCCATCACCTGCGGCTTCACCGCCAGCACGATCACGTCAGCCTTCTGGCAGGCGGACAGGTTATCGCGGCAGGTATTCACCTGCAGGCTGCTGCGCGCCTGGGCCAGTTGGGAGTCGTTGACGTCGGTGAGGGTGATGTGGAGCGGGTCGTAGCCCTTGGCGATGATGCCGCCGGCGAGACTGCTGGCCATGTTGCCAGCCCCGATGAAGGTGATCTTGGTGGTCATGGGAAAGGAGGTTCCTGCTTATAGGAGTTTTGTGTTTCAGCCGGGTGATAAGTGTCCGCCAAAAGCGTGGCGATTTCGAGATGAATTTGTGACAGGGGCTGGGGTGGGCGAGAATGGACGGCGCGATCAACCTGCGCCCTCCTTCTGCGGAGCACTTCCATGTCCAATCCCGTCACCACTCGACCCGCATCATTTTTTCAGGCTCCGATCTGGCTGGTGGGGTTTCGTCCCTTCTTCACCCTGGCGTTCATTGCAGGCATTTTGCTGCCGCTGATGTGGGCGGCGTTCTTCGGCGGCTGGCTGCCGCGCCCTGCCAGTGGATTGAGTCCGGTGCAGTGGCATGCCCACGAAATGCTGTTTGGGTTTGGCTGGGCCGTACTGGGCGGCTTCCTGCTGACGGCGAGCAAGAACTGGGTCAACGTGCGCGGGCTGCACGGCGCCGGCCTCTGCGTTGCGGTGCTGTTCTGGCTGGCGGAGCGCGTGGTCATCCTGTTTTTTCCGGTGCTGTCCGCCGATGCGTCCCTTGCACTGCGGGTTGGCAGCTATCTGCTCGCCAGCCTGTTCCTGCTGTATGTGGCCGGGTACCTGATGTGGACACTGGTGCGCTATCGCCGGCAGGACAGCTTCCGCGACAATTATTTTTTCCTGCTCGCACTGCCGCTGTTTCTGCTGGCTAAACTGTTGCTGTTGAACCCGTCCACCTGGAGTGAAGGCAGTGCGCTGGCGCTGGGGTTGTTCCGCGTTGCATTTGTGGTGATGTTCGAGCGCACCATCACGCAATTCATGAAGAACAGTCAGGGGCTTGTGCTGCTGCGTCAGCCGGCGCTGGATTTTTCCATCAAGGCGCTGGTGCTGCTGGCGGCGTTCGAAGCCTTTTTGCCGGCGCCGCTGGCCGCCGGGTTGCTGCTCGCGGCGTCGGCCCTGCTGCTGTTGCGGTATTGTCTGTGGCAACCGCTGGCCGGATGGAGCCGCTTCGACACCGGCACCATGTACGCGGGCTATCTGGGGCTGGTGTTGCATCTCGCGTTCGAAGCGGCGCGGGTCAGCGGACTGATGCCGGCGCTGGGCATGGCCGCCACGCACACGTTCACGTTCCTGTGCATGGGCATTATCATTCCCGCCATGCTGATCCGCATCAGCCAGGGTCACACCGGGCGCAAGATCCTGTTCACCAGGCTCGATCGCGTGGCCATTGCCAGCATGGGCGTGGGCGCCTTTTTCCGCCTGCTGGCCATTCGCCTCTGGCCTGACCAATATGCGCTGTGGATCGGGCTGGCGGCGCTGTGCTGGAGCCTGTGTTTTTTGCTGCCAGCCATGCGGCTCATTCCGTACCTGTGGCAGGCTCGCGTCGATGGCCGCATCCACTGAACCCCGGTTTCAGCTTTTGCTGCGCAGGCGGAAAAACCGGATGCCCCGGTTCTTCGAACGGACCGGCTCCACGGTGAATGTTTCACCAAGCAGATCCAGCACCTGTTGCTGCTGCGCCTGGCTGTTGCCGTTCAGGCCCGCCGCGCTGCAGTACATGCCACCGCCAGCCGCTGCCAGTGTGTCGATCCACGCCGGCTGTGCCAGCAGGGCCGCCTGACTGCCCGCCACGGTGGCCTGTTCCGGTTTCAGATGCAGGAAGATCGAGGGCCACACACCACGGTCGGCGAAATCGGCGATCACCACGGGTGCTGCCTGAATCTCTTCTGGCGGCGCCGGATGCTTGAATGGTTTTTTCAGATAGGCCAGGGCAGGCGCCAGGATCAGCAGGATCACCACCACCCGCCACCACTTGTTTTGCCAGACCGTGAACAGCGCCGCCGCCAGCGCCATGCTGAGAAAGGGCCAGAAGGCGGCCAGATAGCGGTCACCCATGGCGTGCCGCGGCGCGATGAAGGCGAGATAGACACCCGCCACCCCCAGCAGATTGATGACCAGCAATGTCCACAGGCGCTGATCCAGTTGCCGCAATGCATCACGGCGTTTGGCCACAACGAAGATCAGCAGCAGCGAACCGATCACACAAAATTTCAGCACTTCCTCCAGCGTGTTCTTGATGCGGAACTGCAGGTCGGGCCAGGTTACGGCAGGTGACCAGCCTGCCACTTCTGTCGACTGCTGCAACAGTGCTGGGTACAGCGCCAGCGCAGCACCCAGCGCCAGCAACGTGACAGCGGCAAACAGCAGCACCCGCGCCGGCCGGCGGTATTCCGCCAGCAGAATCACCAGCGACAGCGCGCCCAGGTGATAGAGAAACTGGTAGTTGGCCAGAAAACCCAGCATGGCAATGACGCCATATCCCAGCAGCGCCAGCAGCCCGGCTTTGCCGGTGTCCAGCAACCTCAGCAGGTAAAGCGTGCTGGCCAGGGTAAAGAACGCCAGGATTTCATAATGCCGCGCCACAATGCTGGTTTCGATTGCCGCCACACCACTGCACCAGATGCCGGTGGCCAGCACCGCCGCCAGCGGATTGCGCAACAAACGGCGCGCCACCAGAAACAGCAGGAAAGCCGTGGCAAGATAAAACAGCGCGTTGCTGAACCAGCCGGTAACCGGGCTGAGATCCGGCAGCACACTGACCACGCCCCGCAGCCAGACAAAATACAGCGGCGGGTGAATATCCTGCTGCTGCAGCGACTGGCTGATTTCACGCACTGACTGCACCGGGCCCAGGCCGTTGTCGGCACGGGCGAACGCCTGCCACTCCGCCGCCGGCGCGACGCGCAACTGGCCGTCCACCGGCATGAAACGCACGTAATCATCCAGCTTGCCGCTGGCCGCCAGATAGCTGATCTGGTCATCGTGGGGATAGTTCTCGATCTGCAGGGCCTTGTGGGTGCGCAACGCAAATCCGCACGCCACCACCAGGACCAGCACGGCCCACAGTCTGAAATTCGCTGTCATCGATGTTGTTATCCGAAAGGAAAATAATCAGCGGGACTGACCGGCTGCTAGCCCCGCTCCCCAAAAATCGCCGTGCCCACCCGCACCAGCGTGCTGCCCTCGGCGATGGCCGCCTCCAGATCATCCGACATGCCCATCGACAGGGTATCCAGCCCCTCGATGCCAGCGGCCCGCAGCTGTTCCAGCAGCTCCGCCATGCGCCGGAACGCGGCACGCTGTTCGGCCGCATCCGCACGCGGCGCCGGAATGCACATCAGCCCCCGCAGTTTCAGGTTGGGCAGATCCTTTACCGCCAGCGCCAGTGGCAGCACATCCTCCGGCGCCACACCGGCCTTGGATGCCTCGCCGTCCAGATTCACCTGCAGGCAGATGTTCAGCGGCGGCAACTGCGGCGGGCGCTGCTCACTCAGGCGGCGGGCGATTTTCTCACGCTCCACGCCATGCGCCCAGGCAAAATGTTCCGCCACGGGCCGCGTCTTGTTGGCCTGCAGCGGACCGATGAAATGCCAGTCGATGGGCAGGTCCGCCAGCTGCGCCAGCTTTCCCTGCGCCTCCTGCCAGTAACTCTCGCCGAACGCCCGCTGCCCCAGCGCAAACAGGGCACGGATCGCGGCGGCCGGCTGGGTTTTGCTGACCGCCAGCAGTAGCGGCGCGGGGCGCTGACAATGCGCGGCGGCGGCCTCGATGCGGGCAAGGGTCTGTTGAAAGTGGAGGGCTAGCGGGTCGTCCATGGCAGGCAGTCGTCAGTCAGCGGGTTGGGTACAGGGCGCGCGCAGACACGTATATAAGCAACGTCATCCACACGAAAAAGGCATTCTGCCTGAAAGTATGGTATTTAATCACAGAAATGAATTAGGTGATGTTGGCGGCCAGAAGCCCGGCGTTTTCCTGCTACGCTTGAAAGACGTACCACCCAACTCTGATCCAATCCCGAAAGTTCGACGGAAGGTTTCCCATGGACATTACCGAATTGCTGGCTTTTGGCGTGAAAAACGGCGCGTCCGACTTGCACCTGTCCTCCGGCCTGCCCCCCATGATCCGGGTCGATGGCGATGTGCGCCGCATCAATCTGCCGGCGATGGACCACAAGCAGGTGCACGGACTGATCTACGACATCATGAACGACAAGCAGCGCAAGGATTACGAGGAATTCCTCGAAACCGACTTCTCGTTCGAAGTGCCGGGCGTGGCCCGTTTCCGGGTCAACGCCTTCAACCAGAACCGGGGCGCCGGCGCGGTATTCCGGACCATTCCGTCCAAAGTATTGTCGATGGAAGATCTGGGGCAGGGTCAGGTATTCCGCAACATCTGCGAATTTCCCCGCGGTCTGGTGCTGGTGACCGGGCCCACCGGTTCGGGCAAGTCCACCACCCTGGCGGCCATGATCGACTACGTGAATGAAACCCGCTACGAACACATCCTCACCATCGAGGACCCGATCGAATTCGTGCACGAAGCCAAGAAATGCCTGGTGAACCAGCGCGAAGTGCACCGGGACACCCTGGGGTTTGCCGAAGCGCTGCGCTCAGCCCTGCGGGAAGACCCTGACATCATTCTGGTGGGCGAGATGCGGGATTTGGAAACCATCCGCCTCGCGCTGACCGCCGCCGAAACCGGTCACCTGGTGTTCGGCACCCTGCACACCACCAGCGCCGCGAAAACCATCGACCGGGTGGTGGACGTGTTCCCCGCCGCAGAAAAATCCATGGTGAGGTCGATGCTGTCGGAATCGTTGCAGGCTGTAGTGTCGCAAACGCTGCTCAAGAAAAACGGTGGCGGCCGGGTGGCGGCGCACGAAATCATGATCGGCACCCCGGCGATCCGCAACCTGATCCGCGAAGATAAAGTCGCGCAGATGTATTCCGCGATCCAGACCGGCGCCTCACTGGGCATGCAGACGCTGGACCAGTGTCTGGGCGATCTGGTGCGCAAGGGTCTGGTGAATGTGGAGCTGGCGCGCGAGAAGGCGAAAAATCCGGATGCGATCCGGTAAGGTTAAAGTGTTTTTATCGGCTGGCGTGGCGTGGAGTCCGTTACGGCGATTCCGGACACGCTACAAGCACATCCATGTGCGCTCGACAGCGGCCCCTTCGGGTCCAGCCATTCGCGAATATGCTCACGGCGTTCGCAACCGGAAAAGTATACTTTTCCTGAAAGGCTGCTCACCCTTGGCCGCTGACGTTCCGGAATCGCCGTAACGGACTCCACTTCGAGTCTGACCACAGCACTCCGAATCTGATAAAACACTCCGACGGACAAATTCAAGCGAGGTCTGGTGCTTTGATTCCAGACCGTTTGCGGCCATGGATGGCCGCGAACGAGACTACAGGGACGTACTCGTGGCGTGTCTGGAATCAAAGCACCAGACCTCGCGCCACCTAGTTCATAGAATGCAGCATAGAAATACGCAACGGCACAGTGACAAGCTTCGAGGTGCACGATGGAATTTGAAGACCTTTTAAAACTGATGGTCGAAAAAGGGGGCTCCGACCTGTTCATCACGGCGGGCGTGCCGCCCTCGATGAAGGTCAATGGCCGGATCATTCCGGTCACCAAAACCTCCCTCAGTCCGGAGCAAACCCGCGAAACCGTATTGGCGGTGATGAACGAAGGCCAGCGCAAACAGTTCATCGAAACGCACGAATGCAACTTCGCCATCAGCGCCCGCGGCATCGGCCGGTTCCGGGTCAGCGCGTTTTACCAGCGCAACCTCGTCGGCATGGTGCTGCGCCGTATCGAAACCCGCATTCCCACCATCGACGAACTGGGCCTGCCGTCCGTGGTGAAAGACCTCGCCATGACCAAACGCGGCATCGTCATTTTCGTGGGCGCCACCGGTACCGGTAAATCCACCTCACTCGCCTCGATGATCGGCCACCGCAACATCAACTCCAAAGGCCACATCATCAGCATCGAAGACCCGATCGAATACATCCACCAGCACAAGGGCTGCATCGTCACCCAGCGCGAAGTGGGGCTGGATACCGAAAGTTTCGACATCGCCCTGAAAAACACCCTGCGGCAAGCACCCGACGTAATCATGATCGGCGAGATCCGCACCCGCGAAACCATGGAATATGCCGTGGCGTTTTCGGAAACCGGTCACCTGGTGCTGGCCACCCTGCACGCCAACAACGCCAACCAGGCGCTGGACCGCATCATTCACTTCTTCCCGGCGGACCGCCACGGCCAGCTGTGGATGGATCTGTCCCTCAACCTGCGTGCAATTGTGGCGCAGCAACTGATTCCTACCCCGGATGGCAAGAGCCGCCGCGCCGTTATCGAAGTGCTGCTCAACACCCCGCTGATGGCCGACCTGATCCGCAAGGGCGAAGTGCACCTGCTGAAACCGCTGATGGCCAAATCCCGCGAACTGGGCATGCAGACCTTCGACCAGGCCCTGTACGACCTCTACAGCAAGGGCGAGATCACCTACGAGGACGCCCTGGCCCACGCGGATTCGCCCAACGACCTGCGCCTGATGATCAAACTGGGCTCGGAATCCACGCCGGACTCCCTGACCGATGCCACCAAGGGCCTCACCCTGCAGGACGACGATTCACTGCGCTCGCGCTGGTAAGCCCGTTCCCCGCCCGGAAACCAGACCCGCTTCGGCGGGTTTTGCGTTTTCTGGCCGGAAATCATCCGCTCCCCGCACCATAGCCCTAACTGGATCAGGGTAATTTCGAATTACATTGTTGTCAGATTGTGAAAACGGGTTGAATGGCGTCACAGAGTCTGCAGAATGGCCTCCCAGGACAGTACTTTTGTCCCAATTAGGGGGGTAGCATCGTTCCCCTCATCGCAGCGCCACAGCAGGGGGACTGGGGTCGATGCCAACGTGTTGCAGACCACAGTCAAGGAAGAACAATGGAAACTCAACTACAGAATCCGGGAATTGCGACTGGCATCCTGCGGCGCATAACCCTGTCATACCGTGCCGGAGCACTGCTGGTTCTACTGGTCGCTTTGTTCACCCATTTGCCCACATCATTCGGCGATTTTTCCACCGATGACTTCCTGATCCGCGCCATGACGGCGGGCGACCCGGCCCTGCATCAACTGGGCTTTGCCAAGGCAGATCCCGACAAATCCTTCTGGGTCGCACTGATCGACGGCTTTCATTTCTTTTCACCCGAGGCCGGCAGCCTGCCGTTCTACCGGGACTACGGCAACCTGCCCTGGTGGACTGCCGACAACGCCACCATGAATCCCCTCCGTCCGGTCAGCGCATTCACGCACTGGCTCGACAACCGCATCGCGCCGGGCGTATTTGAATGGCAGGTCCTGCACACGCTGCTCTACATACTGCTGTTTGCCTGGAGCGGTTACCGCCTGTTCTGGCGCATCTCCCCCAGCCCCTCCGTGGCGATTCTGGCCAGCCTGATGCTGGTAGTGGATTTCAGCCACCTGTTGAACTTCAACTGGATAGCGGCGCGCAACGTCTTTATTGCCGGCGCCCTGGGCTGTGCTGCGCTGGAACAATTCCTGGCATGGCGGGAAGAGCGGTCACGCCAGGCACTGGCACTGTCGCTGGCCCTGTTTGTGGTGGGATTGGTATCGGCGGAATCCTCCATCGCATTGGGAGCCTATCTGCTGGCCTACCTGTTACTGGTGGAACGGCGCGGCCTGCGTGCGACTGCCCTGGCACTGCTGCCCTATGCCCTGATCGTGCTGACCTGGCGACTGGCCTATAACCTGGGCGGTTTCGGCGCGGATGACATCGGGCTCTATGTGGACCCGGGCCACTCACTGAAAGATTTCCTGTTATCGGCACTGGAAGTTGTACCGGTACTGCTGGCGTCCTGCATCACCACCGCAGACGGCGCGCTTACCGGCGCATCCCCGGAACTGCAGCCCTGGCTGGTGGCGGGCTGCGGACTGCTGGCGCTGGGTTGTGCGACACTGATCTGGCCCGTGATCAAGGCCCGTCCGCGCATGCAGTTCATGCTGGCGGGTTCGGTCATGGCGGCCATTCCGGCGGCGGCGCTGATTTCCGCTGGACCCCGGGGCGGGTTGTTCGTCTCGATCGGTTTTTTCTGGATTCTGGCCATGTGGCTGCACTGGCTGGTGGCACCTCCCCGACGGAGCCGTTTCAACCGGGGGTTGCTGGGCGCCATTCTCTGCCTGCACCTGTTCCTGCCCGCACTGTCCGGCTTTCTGTTGACGTCCAAGCTACTGCCGGTGGCCTACGCCAGCAATGGGCAGTTCTCCAGTGTTGCCAAATCCTTCCAGCCCGGCGGCGAGCGAAGAAGCCTGGTGATCGTCAACTCCCATGCTCCCAACACTGCGTTTTACCTGCCGTTCGAGTGGAGCTTCCAAAATGGTGTGACACCCCAGTCAATGAATCTGCTGGCTCCCGGGCTGGTGACGTTCGATCTAACCCGCCTGTCCGCGCGGGAATTCGAGCTGGTGGCGCCGATGGGCTTGCCGCTGAATCATACCCAGCCATTGCAAAGCCTGGACGGGGATCATCCCATGCTGTCGTCAGCCTATTCGCTGCAATTGTTGCAAGGCTTGTTCACCTCACCGCAAACCCGGATGCATGAAGGATTTCAGCGTACCGGTGGTGAAATGCGGGTGACGGTGAAGGCTCTGGTGGATGGCCGGCCGTCGCGGCTGCGGATTCAGTTCATCGGCCGGGAACAGCCAGACGACATGGCCTGGCAATGGTATGACTGGAGCCGTCGCGAATACCGCTCGCTGACCATTCCCGCGATCGGCGAAACCCTGCGCTTCGCCGGACCTTTCGATAGCAAAGTGAAATCAGCAGTGAAACTCTGCGTCAATTGCGAAAACTGATGGCACCGTCTTTCAGGGTCAGGCGCACCTGGCCCTGCATCTGCTGACCCAGGAAGGGGGAATTCTTGCCCTGCGACAGCATGGAATGCTCCGTCAGCTTCCAGCGCTTGCCCGGATCGAACACGCACAGGTTGGCATTGCTGCCGGTGCCCAAATGGCCCGCATCCAGCCCGGTCAGCGCGGCCGGGTTGGTGGCAATTCGCCGCACCCACTCCACTTCGCTCAGCACGCCATCCCGCACCAGCCGGTAACTCAGCGGCAGGAAGGTCGCGAACGCGGAAATACCGGACTCGGTGGACGGAAACGGTTCGGATTTCGCCGCTGCTTCGTGCGGCTGGTGATCAGAACTGAGCACCGAGATCACGCCGGATTTCACACCCTCGATCAATCCCAGCCGGTCGCGCTCGCTGCGCAGGGGCGGGCGGGTGTGATACTGGCTGTTGAAGCCGTCGATCATTTCATCGGTAAGGAATAACTGGTGCACGGCCACATCCGCCGTCACCTGCAGACCTTCCCGCTGTGCCGCCGCGATCAGCTCCACACTGCGGGCGCAGGACAGCTGACCGAAATGGGCACGCACGCCGGCTTGTTGCACCAGCAATAAATCGCGACTCAGTGCCACCGTCTCGGCTGCATCGGGAATGCCGTGCAATCCCAGCCGGCTGGCAGTGGAGCCCGCATGCACGCCGCCCTTCACGCTCAGCGAACTGTCCTCACTCTGGAAAAACACGATCAGGTCGAAGGTGCTGGCGTATTCCAGACAGCGTAGCAATGTCTGGCTGTCCTTCACCGGCTGGCGCAACTGTGACACGCCAATACAACCCGCTTCCTTCAGCGCATGCATTTCTGCCAGATGTTGGCCCTGCAAACCCTTGGTCAGCGCGCCAATCGGCAACACGTGGGCGTAACCGGATTGATAGGCGCGCTCCTGGATCAGCGCGGCTACCGCGCGGGTGTCGATCACCGGTTTGGTATCTGGCGGGCAGCAAAGGTGCGTGATGCCGCCGGCCGCCGCCGCACGGGTTTCACTGTGAATGTTGCCTTTCTGCGTCTGGCCCGGCTCGCGCACGCGGGCGCACAGGTCCACCGCGCCGGGAATCACCAACATGCCGCCGGCGTCAAATTCCAGATCGGGTTTGAAGCCCACCGGCGCACTGCCGATGCCGACGATCAGGCCGTCCGCCACAAACAGATCGGTGGTTTTATCCAGATTATTGCGCGGATCGATCACGCGGCCATTGCTGATGCGGATGCGCTGGTTGAACGCGGGGCGCGAAAAATCCATCATTCACCCCCTTCCGCTTGTGCAGCCTGTTCAGCGTTCTGGCCGCTCATGGCCATCGACAGCACCGCCATGCGCACTGCAATGCCGTAATTCACTTGTTGCAGAATCACCGACTGCGCGCCGTCGGCCACGGCGGATTCGATTTCCACGCCGCGATTGATGGGGCCGGGATGCATCACGATCGCATCCGGTTTGGCAAACGCCAGTTTTTCCATGTTGAGACCATACAGACGGTAAAATTCGGATTCGCTCGGCAGCAACGCAGATTCCATGCGTTCTTTCTGTAGCCGCAGCATGGAAATCACATCCACATCCTGCAGCCCCTGCGCCATGTTGTAGTGCACTTTCACACCCATGGCTTCGATGTCTTTCGGCACCAGCGTTTTCGGGGCGATGACGCGGATTTCCCGCGCGCCCAGCGCATTCAGCGCATGAATCTGTGAGCGCGCCACCCGCGAATGCAGCACATCGCCGACAATCGCCACCGTGAGATTTTCAAACGCGCCCTTGTGGCGGCGGATGGTGTACATGTCGAGCATGGCTTGCGTGGGATGGGCATGGCGGCCGTCGCCAGCATTGATAACCGCCACATGGGGGCAGACGAATTCGGCGATGAAATGCGGTGCGCCGCTGTCGCCGTGGCGCACGATGAACATGTCGCTGTCCATGTATTCCAGGTTCCACAGCATGTCCATCAGGGATTCGCCCTTGGAAGTGGACGAGGCGCTGATGTTGATATTCAGCACGTCCGCCGACAGCCGCTTCGCTGCCAGCTCAAAGGTGGTACGGGTGCGGGTGCTGTTTTCGAAAAACAGGTTCACCACCGTCTTGCCGCGCAGCAGCGGCACTTTCTTGACCGCCTGTTTGCCGACGCTGACGAACGATTCCGCCGTGTCGAGAATTTCGGTGAGCAGTTCCCGGCTCAATCCTTCGGTCGTGAGGAAATGACGCAGTTGACCCTTTTCGTTCAACTGCAGCTGGTGCGGCGCTGTTTTGGCTGTCATAGACTCGGACGGTCGATCAATTTGAGAGTGAGGGGCGTGGGGCCGGCCAATTTTACCCGCTGACCGGGCTGCAAATCCATGCGAATTCCCACGACATCGGGCTGAATTGGCAGTTCGCGGAGAGGAATGTCCACCAGCGTCACCAGCAGCACCGACGCCGGACGGCCATAATCGAACAGCTCGTTGAGAGCGGCGCGGATGGTACGGCCGGTCATCACCACCTCATCCACCAGAATGATGTGTTGATCGTCGACGGCGAATGGCAGGCTGGACGGCTTCGCCCGGGGATGCAGGCCCTTGCCCTCGAAATCGTCGCGGTAGAAAGAGATGTCCAGCAGGCCCAGCGGTTGCGACAATCCCAGCGCGGTGTGCAGCGCCTGCGCCACCCAGGCGCCGCCGGTATGAATGCCCACCATGGCGGGTGCTTTGGGCAGTGTGCGGATTTTTTCCTGCAGGGCGCGGGTCATGCTGGCCAGCAGTGGTTCCACTTCAGGCATTTTCATTGTCGGCATCCTTTAACAGACGGGGCCACTCTTCAGAGAACCAGGATTGCAGAATAAGGCTTGCGGCAATGCTGTCAACCAGACCCTTGCGTTGCCCTTGCGCCTGTTGCCGTGCGTCAAACGACGTCAGGCGTTCATCCATCGCAAACCAGGGCTTGCCGAAACGCCCGTGCAGACGCTGGCCAAATTTGCGCGCGCGCTGCGTCATGTCGAATTCGCTGCCGTCCATGTTCACCGGCACGCCCACCACGAACGCATCCGGTTGCCATTCCTCGATCAGTTTTGCCACCGCGTTCCAGTCGGGCTGGCCTTCTTTCGCGCGCAGTTCCGGCAGTGCGGTGGTGGTAAGGGTTTGCGTCTGGCCCACGGCCACGCCGATTTTCTGGGTGCCAAAATCAAAGGCCATCAGGCGGACAGCGCGTGATGAAGGGAATGCAGCCATTGGAATGCAGAATTGCCAGATAAGGTGGAGGGAATGATGGTGATGTGCAATTCAACGCGCTTACGCATGCCCCGCCTGTGCGGACAGCAACGCCATGTCCACGCCGAGCAGCGACGCGGCCGCCTGCCAGCGTTGTTCAAACGGCGTGGCGAAAATAATGTCGGGATTGGCCTTCACACTGAGCCAGGCGTTCTGTGCCATTTCATTGTCCAGTTGCCCCGCGCTCCAGCCGGCATAACCCAGCGCAATCACGCTTTCATCGGGGCCTTGGTGATGGGCGATGGCCACCAGGATGTCGCGCGAGGTGGTCAGGCAGATATCGCCCTCCACACACATGGTCGTGTCCCATTTGTCCGGCAGGGTACGGTGCAACACGAAACCGCGCTCCATCTGCACCGGGCCACCACACAGCACCGGCACTTCGCCAAACTGATCGTCGAAATCGCGGATCTGCAGGTGGCTCAGAATATCGGCCACCGTCAGCTCCATCGGCCGGTTCACCACGATGCCCATCGCGCCATCGTCATTGTGTTCGCAGATATAAGTAATGGAATGGGCAAAATTCGGGTCCACCATGCCGGGCATGGCGATCAGGAAATGATTCTTGAGGGACGAACTTTTCAACGCAGTCATGTTTACAGTATTGAGGCTTCAGCGCCCTGGTTCAAGTGAATTTTGCGCGCCGTGCTGCCAGGCAGACCCGGCGAAAATGGCCAAAACGGCCGCAAAAACAAGGTGTTTTCCGGTTGCAGCCGTTTCAGAAGCTGGACAGGCGGTCGCCCTTCTCGAATTGCCAGGTGCGGATGATTTCCAGGATGTCGGTATCCTGACGGATTTCTGGCGGAAAGGCGGAATAGGGTGCCGCCAAACGCACAATCTGCATCGCGGCCTGATCCAGTACCCGGTAGCCGGAGGATTTCAGGATGCGCATTTCGTGCACCGACCCGTCGGCGCGGATCGCCACCATCATGCGCAGGCTGCCGTAGATCTTGTTGCGGCGCGCCTCTGCCGGGTAGTTCAGGTTGCCCACGGTTTCGATCTTCTTGCTCCAGGCATGCAGGTAATAGGCGTCGCGGGATTCCTTGGTACTGACCGAGGTGAGCTGGCGCTTGCGCGGGCGCTTGGCGTGGGTCTGTTTCTGTTCTTCCAGCTGCGCCTCCAGACTGGCGATCTCCAGGCTGCGCTGGATCATGGCCAACCGCTCTTCCTTGCTGATCTCCACCTTCTGGTCGTCGGGGCTGGGGCTGGCGATCGCCACTTTCTGCTGGCTGCGGCCCTGGGTGGTGACAACGGGCCGGTTATCAGGCCGCACCTGTTTCTGGGTGGCGGTTTGCTGCAGCGGCTGGATCTCGCGGATCCTGCTGTCCTCAAACTGCGCCAGTTCATTGGTGGTGGGCAGCGCGCTTCTGTCCAGATCACCGCTGCCCTGCTGGTTGGCCTGGGCCAGAAAATCTGCCTGCTCCGGTGCAATATCGCTGCGGCTTTGTGCCAGCACGATCTCCAGCGAGGTGGGCGCCGGTTTCGGTTCACTGAAGCTGAAGCCCACACCCAGGATCACCATGGCGTGAAAGATCGCCGCGATGAACAGTGTGAAGGTCAGTCGGTCACTGGCAGAAATGGTGGGGCGTTCGGCAACTGCAGCCATGTCGTTGTAATTATTTTCGTGTCAGACGGGGTTCGATGGCATCCAGCAGCAGCCCGGCAATGTTGGTACCGGCACCGGCATCGATCTCGCGGATGCAGGTAGGGCTGGTGACGTTGATTTCGGTGAGGTAATCCCCGATCACATCGAGGCCCACGAACAGCAATCCCTTTGCAATCAATGTATCCCGGACCTGCCCGCAAATCCAGCGGTCGCGATCAGTCAACGGCTGCACCACACCGGAACCACCTGCCGCCAGGTTGCCGCGCACTTCACCCACCATGGGAATGCGGGCCAGGCAGTAGGGTACCGGTTCGCCGTTTATCACCAGGATGCGCTTGTCACCCTTGCTGATCTCGGGAATATATTTCTGCGCCATCGCCGGCAGACGGCCGTGCAGTGTCAGGGTTTCGATGATGACATTGAGATTGCCGTCCTTCGATCCGGTGCGAAAGATGGACGCGCCGCCCATGCCGTCCAGCGGCTTCAGAATCACATCGCCGTGCTCTTCCGCAAAGGCCCGCAGCCGCTGCTTCTGGCTGGTCACCAGCGTCGGCGCACAGCAGTGCGGGAACCATGTGGCGAACACTTTCTCGTTGCAGTCGCGCAGGCTTTGCGGATGGTTCACCACCAGCACGCCGTCGGCCTCGGCTTTGTCCAGAATGTAGGTGGTGTAGATGAACGGCATGTCGAAAGGCGGATCCTTGCGCATCAGGATCACGTCGAGATTGCCCAGAGGTGCGTAGGCATCCTCGCCGAATTCGTACCAGTGCTGGGGATCGTGACGCGGGTGCAGGCGGGTCATATGCGCCATCGCCCTGCCGTTATCGATGGTCAGATCCTGCTGCCGCATGTAGAAAATCGACCAGCCCCGCGCATCGGCCTCCCACAGCATGGCCAGGGTGCTGTCTTTTTTGTACGTAATGGATTGGATGGGGTCCATTACCACCCCGACTTTGATGGTCATGTGGTGCGCTCGATAGCAGTGCAAAACGTCGCTGGCAGGGCGGATTTCAGTATATAGGTTACACGGGATCGCCCAGTCTGGTTATAAATATCCGCTTTAATTAAAGATTAAAAAATCGCTTGATCAACAGGGGCTTATGGATTGCACTGAAAAACTGTGATAAAAATCATGCTGCTTCCCGCAACTACAAGATTTAATCACCCTTTCGGTTTGCGAACTCCCACTAACGATATTATAACTAATATAAGATTGCTGACTTATCGCTCTGAATCAAAGGCAATGTCGATGGAAGAGAATTTCGAAAATCTGAAAGTTATGGTGATCGACGATAGCAAAACTATTCGTCGTACTGCGGAAACGTTGCTGAAAAAGGCCGGTTGCACCGTTATAACTGCAACAGACGGGTTCGATGCCCTGTCGAAGATCGCCGATACCCAGCCCAATATCATATTCGTCGATATCATGATGCCGCGTCTGGATGGCTATCAGACCTGCGCGCTGATCAAGAACAACAGCGCATTCAAATCCACCCCGGTAATCATGCTGTCCAGCAAGGATGGCCTGTTCGACAAGGCCAAGGGCCGCATCGTCGGCTCCGATCAATATCTGACCAAGCCTTTCAGCAAAGAAGAACTACTGGGAGCGATTCGAGAGCACGTTAAGGCGGCCTGAGGGTTGATTGACTGCTCGAGTGTGTTCGCGCACTGAATGTTCCGGCTTTAATTTGATTTCGGAGGGGTTATGCCTCGCGTTCTGATTGTTGATGATTCGCCCACTGAAACGTACAAATTCAAGGAAATCCTCGAAAAGCACGGCTTTCAGATCATCACTGCCGACAACGGCGCCGATGGTGTGGCCGTGGCCCGCCAGGAAAAGCCCGATGTGGTGCTGATGGATGTGGTGATGCCGGGCCTGAACGGTTTTCAGGCCACCCGCCAGCTCAGCAAGGGCGAAGAAACCAAGCATATTCCCGTGATCATCGTCACCACCAAGGATCAGGAAACCGACAAGGTGTGGGGCCGCCGCCAGGGTGCAACTGATTATCTGACCAAACCGGTAGACGAAGCAGTGCTGATCGAAACCATCAAACGCGCCATGAGCGGAAAATAAGCCACCTTATGTCCGAGGTTTCCAGCGCCTATATCGCCCTGGCCGAAATCGCCCAACTCAGCCGTCAGTACGCCCAGGGATTGCCCGCCCAGGAAGAGGCCCGAGCCATCTGGAGCGGCGTCGGCTTCACACTGAACGACCGCCGTTATGTCGTGTCGATGGACGAAGTGTCCGAAATTCTATCCGTTCCCCGTTATACGCAGGTGCCTGGCGTGAAGAGCTGGGTGAAAGGCATTGCCAACGTGCGCGGCCGGCTGATGCCGGTGATGGATCTGCTGGGATTTCTCAACCGCCCTTCCGCATTGCAATTGAAGCGCCGCCGTCTGCTGGCGCTGGAGCGGGGCGAACTGTACAGCGGTCTGGTGGTGGATGAGGTGCTGGGCATGCAGCACATTCCGCAGGATACCTTCACTACTACGGTGCCCGGTGAATACGCGGAAACCCGGCCGTATCTGAAGGGCGGTTTTGCTACTGAAAAAGGATTCTGGGCTGTGTTCAGCCTGTATGAGCTGGCGCGCGATCCGCGCTTTCTCAACGTGGCCTCCTGAGGGGTCGCACGCTTTTTGCCGCTGCGGATTACCGGAGCGGGGAAAAACCGGGTGGGAATGGATCATCTGTATTTCTACCCATCAAGGGCATTTGTGCCTACATTTAATTGAAGACATCTCTAAAAACCGGCGCTGTCGGACCTGTTTTTAGAGATGTCTTTAACCAATCCACCATCACAATAGTTGTGCACCAAACGGCCAGGAGTCCGCCTATGTCGTCGAGCACTGGAAAGCTGGAATCCAGCAAGTCCAATAATCTGATTCCGTTCTACATCATAGGACTGATCGTCACGGTAGGTCTGATGCTGCTGAACTTCTACTTTGTGGCCAACCACACAGAGCAGTCAGCCAAGTATGTGACCAAGGCTACCGAACTCCGGGTTCTGTCGCAGCGTATCGCGAAGAACGCGTTGGAAGCCGCCGCCGGTAACGCCGACGCGTTCGCCTTCCTCGACCAGGCCCGGGTAGAGTTTGGTCTGGTGTGGGACTCGATCAAGAACGGCGCGCCGGACGAAGGCATGTCACCGGATTCGGTGTTCGTGACCAGCGCACCCGAGGAAATGGCGTCGGTGGAGAAGATCTGGAAGCAGGTATCCCAGAGCTCCGACGTGATTCTGGAAGGCCGCCAGACCGTGATCAACCTGCACGACATGGCCAAGTCGCTGAACAACTCGATCCCGGTGCTGCAGGAAGAGTATGACGTGGTGGTGCAGACGCTGGTGACCACCGCAGCCCCCGGCGATCAGGTGGCACTGGCACAACGGCAGTCACTGCTGGCGGAACGCATCGTGCGCTCGGTCAACAAGGTACTGGAAGGTGGCAACGACGCGGTGATGGCGGCGGACAGCTTCGGCCAGGACACCCAGCGCTTCGGCCGCGTACTCACCGGCATGCTGGAGGGCGACCGCTCCCTGGGCGTTACCCGCGTGAAGGAAACCGCTGCAATCGAATCCCTCAACGAGATTTCCGAGCAGTTCGCGGAAGTGAATGACGGCGTCAACGAGATTCTGGAAAGCGCCCCGGAACTGTTCCAGGTGCGCGGCGCGGCCAACAGCATCTTCACCGATTCGCAAACCCTGCTGACCGAAACCGGCGCCCTGGTGAAATCCTTCGAAGGCACGCCGATCACCGGCATCTGGTCCACCGTGTTCGGTGTCATCTTCGGTGTACTCGCGCTGTTGTTCCTGCTGGCCATCGGCTTCTCGTTCATCGGCCAAACCCGTTCCCGTCTGGCGGAAGAAGCCTATCGCCGGGAAGAGGAAGAGAAACAGAACCAGCGTAACCAGGAAGCGATCCTGCGACTCCTCGACGAACTGGGCGACCTGGCGGACGGTGACTTGACCATCCAGACCACAGTAACCGAGGACTTCACCGGCGCAATCGCGGACTCCATCAACTTCACCATCGACCAGCTGCGGTCACTGGTATCCACCATCAACGAGACTGCGGTGCAGGTATCGGCGGCGGCGCAGGAAACCCAGGCGACTGCGATGCATCTTGCCGAAGCATCCGAACACCAGGCGCAGGAAATTGCCGGCGCCTCGGCCGCGATCAACGAGATGGCGGTGTCCATCGACCAGGTATCGGCCAACGCCGCCGAATCGGCTGCGGTAGCGGAGCGCTCGGTATCGATTGCGAACAAGGGCGCGGAAGTGGTGCAGAACACCATCCACGGTATGGATACCATCCGTGAGCAGATCCAGGAAACGTCGAAACGGATCAAGCGTCTGGGTGAATCCTCACAGGAAATCGGTGACATCGTATCGCTGATCAACGACATCGCGGATCAAACCAACATCCTCGCCTTGAACGCTGCCATTCAGGCGTCGATGGCGGGTGAAGCGGGCCGCGGTTTCGCGGTGGTAGCGGACGAAGTACAGCGTCTGGCGGAACGGGCTTCTGCAGCAACCAAGCAGATCGAGGCGCTGGTAAAAACCATTCAGACCGACACCAACGAAGCCGTTATCTCGATGGAACAGACCACGTCTGAAGTGGTACGCGGTGCACGCCTGGCGCAGGACGCGGGTGTGGCACTGGAAGAAATCGAGAACGTATCGAGCAACCTGGCGGACCTGATCCAGAACATCTCCAACGCAGCGCGGCAACAGGCAGCGTCGGCGGGCCATATTTCCAACACGATGAACGTTATCCAGGAAATCACCTCGCAGACTTCGGCCGGTACCACCGCAACAGCAACGTCGATCGGTAACCTGGCGGAACTGGCGGTACAGATGCGGAACTCGGTCGCGGGCTTCAAACTGCCGGAAATGTGATGAGGGCGGCGTGCGCGCGCCGTCTTCAGGAGTGATGTGAGTGCCTGCGGAACGCTGGAGCTACCAAGCCACGGTGGAAATGAACGACGAGCAATTCCTGCTGTGGCAGGCGTTGCTCGAGCACCGCACCGGCATGCAGATTTCCACCCAGCGCAAGTCCTTTCTGGAAACCAGCCTCACTATCCGCATGCGTGAAATCGGTTGCACCGATTACGACACCTATTATGAAAAACTGATGTCGGGTCTGGTGGGCGAAGTGGAGTGGGCCACGCTGGTGGACCGCCTCACGGTGCAGGAAACCAGTTTCTTCCGGCATCAGCATTCGTTCGATCTGGTGCGCAATTACTGCCGCAAGCTGTACGAAAAGCAGGGTCGCAAACATATCGAACTGTGGAGCGTGGGTTGCGCCACCGGTGAGGAACCTTACTCGCTGGCGATGGTGATGGACGATCTGGTGAAGGATTTTCCGGGCAAGCGTTACTATGGCATCACCGCCACCGATATCAGTCTGCCGGCGCTGGCCAAGGCCCGCGACGGCGTGTTCAGTGTGCGCAAGCTGGAACGGATTCCGGAAAAATTCCGCCAGCGTTATTTCGAGCCGGTGGAGCGTGGGCGTTCCCGCGTGGTGGCACGGCTGAAGGATCGGGTCTGCTTCGCGCAGATCAATGTGCTGGGGCTGGGAGAAGCGCCGGTGCAGAACGTGGACATCGTATTTTGCCAGAACCTGCTGATTTATTTTCAGCGCTGGCGCAAGCAGGACATCGTAACCAAGTTGGCGGACCGGTTGGCGCCAGGCGGCATGATGGTGTTGGGCGTTGGCGAGGTGATCGACTGGCATCGCCCGGACCTGGAGCGGGTCCAGTACGAAGACACCCTTGCCTACGTCAAGCGCAACCATTCTTGAGAAGAGCCCGGAGCGAACATGGCTGAGCACCACGATTATCAAGCGCTGGAATGGGTGAAGGGTGAGATCGACGAAACCCTGAAACAGGCGCAGCAGTCGCTGGAAGCGTTTGTGGACAATCCGGATGATTCCACCCGGATGCGCTTCTGCCTCACGCATCTGCATCAGGTGTACGGCACCCTGCAGATGGTGGAGTTCTACGGCGCCGCCCTGGTGGCCGAGGAAATGGAGAAGCTGGCCCAGGCCCTGCTCAACCAGACCACGCCCCATGTGGCCGACGCGCAGGAAGTGCTGATGCGCGCAATCCTGCAACTGCCGGTGTATCTGGACGGCATCAAAACCGCCCGCCGCGACATGCCGGTGGTGGTGCTGCCGCTGCTGAACGATCTGCGTGCCGCCCGCGGTGAAAGCCTGCTGTCGGAAACCGCGCTGTTCAAACCCGATCTGGCCGCCGGCAGTGCCGCCGCGCCGAAGGAAAAAGTATCCGCCGAAGCCCTGGCACAATTGCCGGAGCTGCTGAAAAAAATCCGTCAGCTGTATCAGTTCGCCCTGGTGGGATTGATCCGTCATCAGGATATGCCCACCAACCTGGGCTACATGGCGAAATCCCTCACCAAGCTGGAACAACTCTATTCCAATACGGCGATGGCGCAGTTGTGGTGGGTGTCCGCCGCGCTGGTGGACGGCGTTTCCCGCAACGAGATCGAACTGGGTACGTCGGTGAAAATGCTGTTCGGCCAGCTCGACCGGCAACTCAAACACAGCATCGATACCGGTGCCAACCGCAATGAAGCAGTGCCCACCGACCTGCTGAAAAACCTGCTGTTTTACGTCGCCCGCTGCAAGGGTGAGGCACCGCGCATCCGCAAGGTGAAGGAAGCCTTCAAGCTGGATTCGGCACTGCCCTCGGAAGAAATGCTCGACCTGGAACGCCGCCGCATGG
>JABLXQ010000050.1 GCA_013178375.1 Gammaproteobacteria bacterium | reverse complement strand
GCACACAGAATATTGGTCAGCACCGTAAAGAAACCGAGATAGTGCACCAGCCCCAGCCACAGGCTTTTACCAGACGCCCAATGGCCCGACAGCACAACATACAACTCCAGCGACACCGCAAACCAGGCCACCAGCGCGGCGCCCGCTGAAAATCGGACAAAAGCAGTTGAAGCTGAAGCCATGTTCATTCCATCCGATCAATAACAGGGATCATCCACACAGTGTTCTGCGCGCCGGTTTTCAGCGAACAACTCAGGTGATCTGCCCTTTCACAGCTGCAGCCAGAACAGCCGCCAGTTCACCCGCATCCGGCTGGAAATAAAAATGACCACCTTTCACTTCGCGCAGCATGAAGGGACGACTGGAATAGTGGCGCCATTCATTCACGTCAACGTCTGCCAGCAGGGGGTCGGTGTCACTGCGCACGACCACCAGGGGAATATCCAGCATAACCGGCGGACGCGCCCCAATGCCTTCGTAAAGGCGATAATCCGCGCGCAGCTTTTCCAGATAGATGGCGGCAAATTCCGCATTGGCCAGAACCTCCGGCAAGATACCACCGAATGCAAGCACATGCTGCACCAGCGCCGGCTCGGGCGCGCTGGCCCAGAACTGTTGCAGCGGCATATGCGGCGGCTTGTTGCCGGACACCACCAGCAAGCGCGGCATCGTCCGCTTCTGTTGCTGCCGGAAACTGGCACAGAGCACTGCCAGATCGGAACCCATGCTGTGGCCAAAAAACATGAGATTGTTCAGACCCAGCCGATCGATGTCCGCCGAGATGGCTTGCACTGCGGCATCGGCATCCTGGGCAAAGGGTTCTGAAAAACGGTTCTCGCGCCCTGGCAATTGCACCGCCCAGACGTCGATGTCGGCCGGCAACTGCATCGCCAGTGGTTTGTAAGCTGACGCCCCGGCACCACCGTAAGGAAAACAGACCAGATTGATGCGGGCGGAAGCATTGCGGGTAAGGCGACTCAGCCATTTGGCGGGTGGAATACTCATGCGCTGTTCAACTCCTTGTATGGCGAATTCCAACAAAAACAGCAACACCATAAGGGGAAAGATCATGACGGGCAATCACTCATTGAAGTGATTCCCGCTTCACGACAGACTGCGCTACCCTTTATTCAACCGCTCCAATTCCGCACACAACTTTTCTGCCAGGATTCGTCCATGATGTACCCAACCATCCAGCGTTCACCACGTTCTCTGTTCAGCAGACTGTTGCAGATCTTCACCCTGCCGGGCGGCGTCATCGTCCTCTGCAGTTTTCTGGCAGCATCCGCCCAGGCTGGTGTGGTCGCGGAGGATCAGCTCATCACTCCCCTCGCGCCGTCCACTTTCCGCAACAACATCAAGCTGAGCGCAGAATCGCTCGACCCGGCCAAACCGATCTGGGTGGCCTATCAGCTGATCGCGGTTTCCGCCTCCGACAATCCCACCGGCAAGATCGTGCTGGAGGCCTCACCGGAAGGCGTACCGGTCGATATCAAGGATCTGAAAGTGGTGTTCCTTGCCGACAAGCTGAAACAATCGGAATCCGCCGGCACCATTGGTACTTTGCTGGAAGCGCAGGTTGGCAAACGCTCGTCACAGGAACTGACGGAAGTACTGGGCCCCGAACTGTACGCCGCTTTCCAGGCACTGAACGAAAAACGCGGCGCGATATTGCAGGGCACCAAGGTGAAAACCTACGGGCCCACCGGCACATCGGATGCCACCATGCTCGTCTCCATTGAAGTGGCCGAAGGCATGCAGCCCATGCTGATCAAGGTGACCATGGGGCAAGGGGACATGCCGCCGGAAGTAGCGGCAGCGGCAGAAACGCGGCTGCCGCTGTCCACTCTCCTGCTGGGTGCGCTGGGCATCGGCATTGCACTGGCCTGGTTCCGCTGGCGGCGCTAACGGACTGTTGAAAAACCACTGCACTTGCAAATACTGCTGATCGCCACCTTACTCGCGGATTTCCGCCTCGACCAGCTGTGCCAGCAACGTCAGCGAATCCTGCCAGCCCAGATAACAGGCCTCGGTGGGAATCATCTCGGGAATTCCCTCCTGCACCACATTCAATTCGGTACCCACGGACACGGCCCGCAGCGAAATGGTGGTCTGCATGACGCCGGGCAGATTGGGATCGTCAAAAATGTCGGTGTAGCGCAACCGTTCGTTGGGCACCAGTTCCAGGTATTCACCGCCGAAGGAATGGCTTTGCTCCGTGGTGAAATTGGTAAAGGACATTTTGAACGTGCCACCGACTTTGGCATCCATGTGATGGACCTTGCCGGTGAAACCGTTGGGCGGCAACCATTTGGCCATGGCGTCGGGGGTCAGGAACGCGCGGTAAACGCGTTCTGGCGGGGCGCGCAACACGCGGTGAAAACGGACGGTTCCGGTTGCCATGGTGAGCTTCTCCTTTCTTTGAACAGGTGACGCCCACGATACCAATCAACCTGAGCAGGGACAACCGGGCGACAGGCCAGACTACCTTTGCGCAGAACCACCCGCCTGCCACGCCTCGACAACTTCTTTTGCCGCCCGGAAAGCTTCGATTCCAGCGGGGAAACCGCAATAGGCAGTGGAGTGCAACAACACTTCCTGAATCTCTTCCACTGTGCAACCATTGCGCAGCGCGCCCAGCACATGGGTCTTCAACTCCGTCGGAGCCTTGAGCGCCGCAAGGGTCGCGATAGTAACGAGGCTACGGGTTCTTTTATCCAAACCGTTTCTCGCCCAGACCTCGCCCCAGCAATTCTCGGTCACCATATCCTGCAAGGGACGCGTGAAATCCGTGGCACTGTTAATTGCTCTATCCACATATTCGTCGCCCAGCACTTCGCGTCGCACGGACATGCCGGCCTGATATTTTTCGCTACTCATGTTTTTCCACCGTTGTTTGAATTGCTTCGAGTTGGAAGCACAATATGACAATTGCTAACCGTGCTGCAATGACAGCAGCCGCGACATCGCTGACTTTAACAGAACCCGCGAGTAAACCCGGTGAAAACCCTGCAGCGCGTGGAATGCAATTCCGTAACTGGCCCGCCCGGATGCCCGATCAACAGCGGGGACAAAGGCAGAACCGAAATACAAGCGTGTGACAGGGGACGCGCTGCGATCATCTACGACCGTCATCAGCCAGGACCGGGTTCGGCCCAGAAAATCACACAGCAGCAATTGATTCGGGGTTCTGCCCTCAACGCTCCAGGCGGCATAGTGTTCCGTTTGCGCCTGGGCCAGCATTTTCGCCTGCAGGTCGGTGGAGGGTTTCAACGCGAATGCCGCCAGAATCAGCCGCTCCACTTTAAATACCGGGGTTGTGTAAAAGGCCTCAACATAGGCGGCCTGGGATACAACACCAGGCAGGTCCACGTAAAAGCAGTCCGTGTAGGCACCATTTTGTTGGTACGGGTTGAGCAGTGCGTCTGGCGGCAATTCACCTGATTGTACGGAACCCATGATCTCTCCCCGTTATTACGCCCAGCGGTTTGCCGGGGCGTGACCGGTTCGCATGCCAAACTATTTCCCGTTTTCCTTCACGGTCAACGCCTGCCCAACCGAGCCAACGTAGAACACAACCAGTTTCACCGGCACCGTGCCAACATTACGGCCATTGTGCAGTGTATTGACCACCTCAGCCAGCGCTTCACCCGGCTTCAACCGTCTGACCGCTCCGTTTTTCAGCTGCACCTCAAGCTCACCCTCAAGGACCATACCGAATGAAGGAACCGGGTGCAGATGCCAACCGGTTTCACCACCCGGCACAATTTCGATCACCATGCCGGTCACTTCTGCTTTGCCGGATGGGTATTCAATCGGCTTTCCATCCCAGCTGGTTTCGGCTTTCAGAACGGTTGACACCTTGACAGACGAAGACTGCTCCAAAGCAAAAGCATCAGACAGCGACGCCAGAAGTATGAACGGAAGAAAGACTCTCAATGTATTCATCGTAATTTCTCGAATTATTAGGATTAATGTTTTTCGCCAACGCCAAGTTTAACCAGCCCGGAGGGTATCGCCTCCTATTCGCTGACCAACCTAATCTTCTTCATTACTACCAGTTAGTCCATTGAATTGTCTATTCCACCCAATCCACCCCAAAACGTGAAAAATCCCCGCTCCCCACCGCCCAAATATTCGCCTCCCGCCCGTCTCTATAACTGCAGACCTCAGGCGCAGCGCCCTGCCCTCCGGCCAATGCATTCAACTACCTCAATCACCAAACCCAAAAAGGATTCCACCCCATGGACGCAAACACCGATCAATCCCCCACCACCACGATCCTCGACACCCTGCCCGCCGACAGCATCAGGGTCCCCAACATGCCTATCCACACCTTCATCCAGGAAGCAGAGGACCTGCACCACTGGTGCCAGAAAGACAAAGAAGCCCTCACCGGCGCCGGCCTGAACTGGTCCATCATCGATGACCTGCCCCACCGCGCGCGCCTGTTGCGCGAGGCCGAATCCCACTGGTTCCGCGAGCGCTTCAGCCGCGAAGAGGCGGAAAAAGAATGGAACCAGTCCTCGCCCCGTGCCTACGAATTGCGGGATCGTCTGTTGCGGGCAATGCGCTATGCCTTCCGTAACGACGCGGCGATTCTGAAGCGGGTGAGCCAGATCACCGCCGGCACCGGGCACGCCGACATGATCCAGGATCTGAACGACATCGCCCATCTGGGCCGCGACAATCCGGCGCCGCTGCAGGCGATCAATCTGGATCTGGCGGAGCTGGACCTGGCCGCGACCCTGGCGCAGGAGATGGGCAGCTTGCTGGCGAGAGTGCATGGCGACCGGATGGAGAACAGCAGCGCCAAAATCCGGCGCGACCGCGCCTATACCTGGCTGAAGCTGGCAGTGGAGGAAATTCGGGCCTGCGGTCAGTACGCGCTATTCAACAATGCCGAACGCCGCAACGGCTATACCAGCCAATACTTCCGCTCGCGCAGGGCCGTCAGCGACGATGCAGGATCAAACACCACCCCCGAAGCTGCACTGTGATTCCCGCCCGGCCCGGAAGCCTTCCCGGGCCGATTTTCCCTCGCCCTGCGGCAAAAAAACGCGTCTGTACTGCCCAAAACCGTGTCCATACCGCCCAAAACTGTTTCTGTACTGCCGGATCAGCCGTCCTGCGCGGATTGAAGGCCGCCCTGCGCCACCGGTCAGGGCTTCCTGCGCGGTCCAAAGGTTTCCCTGCGGGATAAATCGGTGTCTTTTACGGGGGAAACGCCTCCCTGCAGAGTTGGGAGGCGTCCTGCGGATGATCAGTATCGGCTAGGCTGCCTCACCCACTACACATCAACACCGCCGCATCCAGCATCCGGCACGCATAGCCGTGCTCATTGTCATACCACACCTGCACCTTGGCGTGGTTGCCGTTGACCACGCGGGTGGAAAGGCCGTGCACAATGCCCGACCGCGCATCGCCCAGAATGTCGGTGGACACCAGCGGCTCCGTGGTGAAACCCAGGATGCCGTCCATGTCGCCCTCGGCTGCGGCCTTCAGCGCGGCGTTGATCTCGTCCTTGGTGACGTTGCGTCGCAGCACCGCCACGATATCGGTAATTGCACCATCGGGCACCGGTACCCGCAGCGCCAGCGCCGACACCTTGCCTTTCAGCTGCGGCAGCACCAGCTCGGTGGCCTTGTCGGATCCGGTGCTGGTGGGAATGATGTTGAGCGCACCGGCGCGGCCGCGAATCATTTTCTTGTTGGGTTCATCCACCATGCCCTGCGACACCGTATAGGCATGCACGGTGGTCACCATTACGCTTTCGATGCCAAAGGCCGCGTCCAGCACTTTCAGCGGCGGCGCCAGCGAATTGGTGGTGCAGGATGCGTTCGACACAATGTGATGCTTCGCCGTGTCGTAAGCCTTGTCATTCACGCCCACCACCAGCGTAAGATCGGCGGTTTCCGACGGCGCGCTGATCAGCACTTTTTTCGCGCCGGCCTGCTGATGGAAGGCGGCCTTGTCGTGGTGGGTGAACACGCCGGTGCAGTCGATCACCAGATCAACACCCAGGCTGTTCCAGGGCAGGTTGTGCGGATCGGCCTGATGATAGAAATTGATGCGGACACCGTCGATGGTGATGTGGTCATCGCCGGACGTCACTTCATGTTCGAAGCGGCCGTGCACGGAATCGTATTTCAGCAGGTAGGCGATATTTTCCGCCGACACCAGATCATTCACCGCCACCAGTTCCAGATTGGCGGGGCGGTTGCGGATGTATTCGCGCAACACCAGGCGGCCAATGCGGCCCAATCCGTTAATCGCAATCTTTTTCATGCTCCACTCCTTGATTGACTGTCGTGGCGGGCAGATTGTGCCCGGCTCATTGATGATCGTTGCGCGTCAGGCGTTGTGCGTCAGACACGGCTCACCTGCTGGGTAAAAACATAGTCTGCCGCATCCTGGTTGATCAAATCCTGCAGCAACGCCAGCACAATGGCGGCGCCCTGCTCCACCGGTGAATTGTGCATCTCCAGCTGTTGCAGGATCGGGTCGTCTGCCTCGTGCACGATCAGTGCCGGGCGCCGCGCCGGGTAATCGCCCCGCAGCAGGCGGTCTTTCAGCCGGTACAGTTCGTTGAAGGAATCCGCGCGTTTGCTGAAAGGCCCCAGCACAGCAACCACGCGCTCGCGGATCAGAGGCACGTTGCCGTCGTTCACTTTCAGCAGGATTTCGATCAGGTGTGCCACCAGGATGGCGTCGCGGGCGGTGACGGCATGACGGTGCTGGGCAATTTCCAGCAGGCCGAACAGCACCTTGTTGATCTCGGCCACGGCCACGTCGGTTTCACTGGTGCCGCGCGCGTTCAACCACTGCCATACCTGGCGAAAATGCACCGGCTTCAGCGTGGGCCAGTCGGCATCGAACGCGCTGAGCCAGCCGTTGGTGAACAGCGAGGATTCAAATTGCGGCGCTTCGAATTTGGCAGCGTCCGGCCCTTCATAACGGGTGTTCACAAACCGACAGGAACCGGGAAACGCCAGATTGAACGCCAGCACCAGCTGGTGAATGAAGGTGCCCACAGCGTTGTACATCGAATAGAGTTCCAGTTTGCCCTTTGCCGCCTGGATGTCGATGGTGATCGCAGCGCCGGTGGGCAGGCTGCTGTCCTGTTGTGCCTGCTGCAGGTAGCCGGCGAAGCTGCCAGCCTTCGCACGGGCCTGTTGCAGCAAGGTCACTGCCGCTTCCAGGCGTGCGCTGATCCGATATTCCGCCAGCGCCGAACGGTACGGATCTTCGCAGCAGAATTCCAGATTCTGCAGAAAACCACTGGCCCCTTCCCAGACCGACACGATCCAGCCGCTTTCATTTTCCCCGGCATTGGGAATCAGTTGATCAATCTGGAATGTGATGACGGCAGAACTTTGCATGGCGACGGGCTCCGGTCAGGCAAGGTGCAATAAAAGAAATCAGCCTGCAGCAGGCAGCGGCATTTTGCTGATACTGCGCTGAACCTGCTGCGCTGCTTCCACCAGCTCGGCGCGGGTCAGCAGCTTTTCCTTCGCGCCACGGTATTTCAGCACAGATTCGGCATTGGTCATGGCCAGGTGAATGGCACGCTCCACCGGTTCACCCAGCACGCAGGCAGCGGTAAAGGTGGAGGCGAACGCATCGCCGGCACCGGTGGCTTCCACCACCTGCAGATCCGGCGCGGGCAGGCCGCGATAATAAAATTCCCGATCGTAAACATGCACGCCTGCGCTGCCGTCGGTGATCACAAAAATGCGCGGCGGCAGTTTGGCCATTTCCTGCAGCAGCGTGGTGGCCGCTGGCGGCTTGCGGTAATCCAGCCCCAGGAACTTGCAGGCTTCTTCCAGGTTCATCACCAGGATTTCCACCCGGTCGATCAGTCTGGACAGTGCCTGGTAACCCAGTTCCGCCTGGTAATTACTGGGATTGAATGCGACGCGGAAAGCATGGCGGCAGATCAGGTCCACCACCGTGTCGAAACTGGTTTCCAGCATGCTCGCCAGATAAACCCAATGGGTGTCGAACGGTTTGATCTCGTCCGGACGCAGATTGTTGTTGGCGCCCTTGTAGGCCAGGATGGTGCGGTCGTGGGTGAAACTGTTGAGGATGATGGAGGTACCGGTATTGCCTTCCCGCGGGCCGATGAAATCGACATGTTCGCCGGCCAGCTGACGCACCACGTATTCGCCGTTGCCGTCGTCACCGATCTTGCCCAGGTATGCGGTTTTCAGGCCCAGCCGCGCCAGTGCCACCGCGCAGTTGGTGCCGCCGCCGCCGGTGGCCAGTTCCAGCTTGCGGATCAGGATCTTGCTACCCAGGGGAAACGCGATCAGCTTTTCCTGCATGGTGGGCGTTTCGATGCGGATCAGTTCGGAATCGGTGTCGGCGAACTGGTCCACGGTGGCGCTGCCGATGGCCACGATGTCGTAATGCATCTTCAATTCCTGCTGTCCCGGTGCTGGTAAAGGGCAAGATAGGCTTGCGCGCTCTGCTGCCAGTCAAACCGCTGGCCCATGGCATTGCGCTGCATCTTTTCCCAGGTCTTGCTCTTGCTAAAGTAACTGATCGCCCGGCGGATACATTGTTCCAGATCAGAAGCCGTATCGCCCTGGTAGACGAATCCATCGGTGCAGTCCGTTACCGTGTCGGCCAGGCCACCGGTGGCGCGCACCAGCGGCAAGGTGCCGTAGCGCAGGCTGTAAATCTGGTTGAGGCCACAGGGTTCATAGCGTGATGGCATGACAAACAGATCGGCAGCAGCCTCGATGCGGTGGGCCATGGCTTCGTCATAACCGATGGTCACCGCGATCTGTTTCGGCACGGCCCGCGCCAGTGCCAGTAATTGCTGTTCGTGCTGGCGGTCGCCAGTGCCCAGCACCACCCACTGCAGTTTTTCCCCTTGCAGGCTCTGCATGCACTCGATGATCCAGTCGGCACCTTTCTGGTACACCAGCCGGCTCACCACGCCCAGCAACGGGATCGATTTGCCCAGCCGCAAGCCCAGGCTGCGTTGCAGATCGAGTTTGTTGTGAAGTTTTTCCGGCAGGCTGTCGACGTCGTAATGAAAACGCAGGTGGGGATCGGCGGCAGGATTCCACAGACTGTAATCCACGCCATTCAGAATACCCTGCAGTTTGTGACGGTGATATTGCAGCAGCCCGCCCATGCCGCAGGCCAGTGGTTCTTCCAGGATTTCGTGCGCATAGGTGGGGCTGACGGTGGTGACGGCGTCGGCATACACGATGCCTGCTTTCAGGAATGAGAAATTGCCGTAAAACTCCAGCCGTTCGTGATGCCACCAGGCTACCGGCAGAACCAGTTTGTCGAACGTGGCGCGGGGAAACAGGCCCTGGTACGCCAGATTGTGGATGGTGAAGATGCTGCGCACCGGCACCGGTTCCAGCGCCAGCAGCGCAGGCACCAGCCCCGTCTGCCAGTCGTTGCAGTGCACCACATCAAAATGGCCGGCAGCGAAATGCTCCGCACCACAACGGCCCGCCAGCAACGCCACCACCACCCGGCAGAACTGGGCGAAACGATCGGCATTGTCGGGCCAATCCAGGCCCTTGGCATCGCTGTAGGGGCCACCATCGCGGTCAAACAGATCACCCGGCTGCACCAGCAACAGGCGCAGGTCGCTGCCCGGCAGACTATGTTCCAGCACCACCGTTTCCGCCGGCACGAAGGCATCGTTCACTGGCAGCCGGGCCAGGGGCGCGGGCAGTTGCGCCAGCACGGAACGGTAGGCCGGCAGCACCAGGGTGACGTCCACCCCCGCCTGCCGCAGGGCCAGCGGCAATGACTGGGACACGTCCGCAAGTCCGCCGGTTTTGATCAGTGGGAAGAGTTCGCTGGTGGCAAAGAGCAGATTCATCGCGTGTCCGGTTTCGTGCAGGGAATGATAAGGTGGCGTAATGACTGAGAAAACTGGCGTAACTTTAGCATATGAGCTTTGGCATGGAAGAATGCGCAGGACCCCACTGCCCGCCACCCGGATTTGACTGCCGTCAAATTGCCACCCATGATCAGGCACTATGCTGACAACTACAGCCCCATCGTCAGCGCGCAGGATCACGCACGCAGGGCCTACCTGCCAGATTGCCATGGAGTCCGTCATGTCGAACCCCGTCAACGCTCCCGAATGGAAGCGCCTGCAGGAACTGCAGCAACAGCTCACCGGCCAGCGTTTGCAAACGCTGTTCGATCAGGACAGCCAGCGTTTCGAGCGATTCTCGGCGCAGGTGGGCAATATTTTCATCGACTACTCCAAGAATTTCATCGACGGTGACAGCCTGGATGCGCTGCTGGAACTGGCCGACGAGCAGCAGCTCAAGGACGCCATCAACCGGCTTGCCGGCGGGCAGCAAATCGCGCCGACGGTAAACGCCGTGCCTTACATCGCATTGCGGGACCGTTCCTTCCTGCCCGTGTGCATCGAAGGCGAGGATGTGTCTTCCGGCGTGCGCAACGTGCTGTACACCATGCGTCGCCTGTGCGAGAACATCCGCTCCTGGAGCTGGCGCGGCTACAACGGCAAACCCCTCACCGATATCGTCACGCTGGGCGTGGGCGGATCGGGCAACGGCGCCGAGATGGTGTGCCGGGCGCTGGCGCCCTACCATTCGCCGTCGCTGAAATCCCATTTCATCGCCAATGCCGATGCCCAGGCGATCCGTGACAAACTGGCCCAGCTGCATCCGGACACCACGCTGTTCATCATTTCCAGCAAGAGTTTCGTCACCCAGGAAACACTGCAGAATGCGCGGCTGGCGAAAGCCTGGGTCACGTCCAATGCCAGCACTGCCGATGCGATGCACCAGCATTTCATCGCCATCACGTCCAACAAAAACGCCGCGCTGGAATTCGGCATTCCGGAAGACAACATCCTGCCGGTGTGGGACTGGCTGCCAGGCCGCTATTCCCTGTGGACCAGTGCCGGCCTGCCCATCGCGCTGGCCATCGGCATGGAGCGGTTCGAGCAGATGCTGGATGGCGCCCACCTGATCGACCAGCATTTTCTGAATACGCCTTTCAGCCAGAATGTGCCGGTGCTGATGGGATTGCTGGGGGTCTGGTATGCGAATTTCTGGAACACGCCGTCGCAGGCGATCCTCCCTTACAGCGAATTGCTGGAATTACTGCCGGGCTATTTGCAGCACAGCCTGATGGAAACCAACGGCAAGTCGATCGATCTGCAGGGCCAGCCGGTGAATTACTCCACCGCACCGGTGATATGGGGTTCGGCCGGCACCAAGAACCAGCACACCTATTTCCAGTTGCTGCACCAGGGCACGCATCTGATACCGGCGGATTTCATTGCCGTGGCGTCCGATACCAGCGGTGGCGATGAATCCGTTACCACCTTCCTGCATTTCCTGGCGCAGACCGAAACCCTGATGCGCGGCACCACGCCGGAACAGGATGCGGACTGCACCAGCGATGAGCAGCGGCTGCCCGGCAACAAACCGTCCACCAGCCTGCTGCTGGCGGATCTGTCACCGGGTACTCTGGGC
The DNA here is from genome assembly GCA_013178375.1 of Gammaproteobacteria bacterium. Classification (GTDB taxonomy): domain Bacteria; phylum Pseudomonadota; class Gammaproteobacteria; order Pseudomonadales; family Ketobacteraceae; genus Ch67. The sequence continues at coordinate 30,206 of JABLXQ010000050.1, read as the reverse complement.
CAGCTGCTGGCACTGTATGAACATGAGGGGTTTGTGCAGAGTGTACTGTGGAACCTGAATCCGTTCTCGCACTGGGGCACCGAACTGGGCAAACGTTTTTCCGCCGGGCTGGGCAACGCCAGCATCGACGAGATCGCCGCCGCCCGCCACGACAGTTCCACCCTGGGACTGCTGGACGTTTTCAAGCGAATGCAGGAAGAACAGCACCGGCGTGATCCATTCCACACCGGCAGCCTGCGGGAAGAAAGCGTTTACACGGTTTTCTGAACGCGGGAAAAATTGTTGTTATCTCACGGGAACAACAACGTCCCCACGCCCATTTTTACCACCCGCCCGCCAATACGGCACTGGATGCTTTTACCGGGGCGCTTGTCGAATTCCACGTGCAGCACGCTTTTACGCGTTAGCTCGCTGCCGCGGTCAATGCTGAAGGTATGGGTGCCATCCGCGGTTTCCTTCTGTTCGGCCAGGTAGGCAACAAATTCGGGCATTACATTACCGATGGGCGGAAATACATTATTGGCCACATTCGGATTGACGATGCGGCCATGAAAATCCTCGATGTCCTGGTGCGATTTCGGCGCGAACAGGAAAATTTCCGCAGCGTAAGTTTCCGACAGCAGCTCGGACCAGGATTCACTATTGAGCTTCGCCGCCTGCACGTGCTCGGCCCGGGTGAAAGGAATGATCAGCGTCGGATTGTCGACACTGACCACCATCGGGCGGTATTTGCTGAACGACATATGCTTTTCATCGATATTGAGCGCTTTGGCGATACGGCTCAGCGACGGCGTGAACCGATCGATCGAAGGCAGAATCGTGCGGGCAAACTGGATGGAGCCGATGCCGTCCGGCACCTTGTCGATAAAGACTTTGATGGTCTGCTTGTTTTGCACGATTTCAAATGACGTATAGGCGCCCTGATCCTGGCTCAGACCCATCTCGTGGGCTATGTAGGCAGCTGCCAGAATGGTATGGGCACCAAAGATGGTCTGCCGGGTGTCGTTGTAGACACTGAACGGGGCCTCGACGTTCGCGGTATCCAGAAACACGGTCTCGGACTTCTGAAACTCGCTGGCGATCTGCAGTTTTTCGCTGCTGGATAGCGTCCTGTCCGGCATCACGACGGGTATCTGCGTACCCTGGAAAGGCGCATCAGCAAAAACGTCCAACAGAAAATACTGGGTGGCCATGAAGGATTCCTTTTTTGTTATTCAGCTTTGTTATCGAAGGATTTATACGATTTTTTGCAGCACGATTCCACCCAGGGGCGGCAGTGTCAGCCGGATGCTGTGATCACGGCCCATACAGGCCACCGGTTCAGACTGGATAGCAACGCCGTTCGACACATTGCTGCCGGAATAAAACACCGAATCCGAATTGAAACACTCAGCATACACGCCCTCCTCCGGCACGCCGATGCGATAGTGTTCCCGCACCACCGGCGTGAAATTCAGCACCACCAGCAGAAAGCCATTCTCCGACCTGCGCACATAACTGATCACCGACTGGCTGTGATCGTGGCAATCGATCCACTCGAAACCACGCGGTTCGAATTCCCACTGGTACAGTGCCGGTTGCCGGCAATAGAGCAGATTCAGATCCCGCACCGCCCGCTGTGCGCCGGCCTGGAAATCATGCTGCAGCAGATGCCAGTCCAGGCCGTGATCGTGATCCCACTCCCGCCCCTGGCCGAACTCGCAACCCATGAACAGCAGTTTTTTACCCGGATGGGTGAACAGATAGGTGAACAGCAACCGCAGGCCGGCAAACTGCTGCCAGGCATCGCCCGGCATTTTTTCCAGCAGGGAACGCTTGCCGTGCACCACTTCATCGTGGGACAGCGGCAGCATGAAATTTTCCGAGAAGGCATACAGCAGGCTGAAGGTCAGCTTGTCGTGATGGTACTGGCGGAACACCGGGTCCTGCAGAAAATAGGCGAGCGTGTCGTTCATCCAGCCCATGTTCCACTTCATGCTGAAGCCCAGGCCACCCAGATAGACCGGGCGCGATACCTGGGGCCAGGCCGTGGATTCCTCTGCCATCATCAGCACGCCGGGGAACGCCTGGTGCACCACTTCGTTGGTGCGGCGCACAAAATGGATCGCGTCGAGATTTTCGTTGCCGCCGAACTGATTGGGGGTCCACTCGCCGGCCTTGCGCGAATAATCCAGATACAGCATCGACGCCACCGCATCCACCCGCAGGCCGTCGATATGGAACTGGTCGAGCCAGAAATAGGCGCTGGAGTACAGGAAGTTGCGTACTTCATTGCGGCCGTAGTTGAAAATCAGTGTGCCCCAGTCCTTGTGTTCACCGCGGCGCGGATCGGCGTGTTCGTACAATGCGGTGCCATCGAAACTGGCCAGGGCATGGGCGTCGCGCGGGAAATGCGCCGGCACCCAATCCAGAATCACGCCAACGCCGTGGCGGTGGCAGAAATCCACGAAGTATTTGAAATCGTCGATGCTGCCGAAGCGGCTGGTGGGAGCGAAATAGCCGGTGACCTGGTAACCCCAGGAACCGTCGAACGGATGCTCGGTAACCGGCAGCAATTCCACATGGGTAAAACCCAGGTCCTTCACGTAGGGCACCAGCTGGTGGGCAATGTCGCGGTAATTCAGATATTCATTGTCCACGCTGCGGCGCCAGGAACCCAGGTGCACTTCGTACACCGACATGGGCTGGTGCAACCAGTCAGCGCTGCGCCGGCGCGCCAGCCACAGATCGTCCTGCCACTGGAATTCATCAGCGCCGGCAATCAGCGATGAAGTGTTGGGGCGCATTTCAAAATAGCGGCCATAGGGATCGGATTTCAGCAGGATCGCGCCAGTATCACGCTGGCGCAGTTCGAACTTGTAATACTGGCCTGTCGCCAGACGGGGAATAAACAGCTCCCACACGCCGGTGCCACCCCGGGTGCGCATGGGATTCACCCGGCCGTCCCAGTCGTTGAAATCCCCCACCACACTGACCCGCTCCGCGTTGGGCGCCCACACGGCAAACAACACGCCTTCAATGCCATCCGCCACATGGGGACGCGCACCCATGACATCGTAGGCGGTGAAACATTCACCTGCATGGAACTGCTGCAGCCAGTGCTCGTCCAGCTGGGGCAGGAAGGTGTAGGGATCGATGTAACGCTGTTCGTGGGCGCCGCGTTTTTCCAGCAGCTGCGGATGTGCACCCCACTCGCTGCGGGCACCGGTGAGCGTAAAGAAATCCGAATTGCTTACCCGTTCCAGCGCAATGGGAGTTTCATCCAGGATAAGCCAGACCGAATCGGCACGGGGGCGGTAAACCGTCATCCGCCAGTGGCCACCTTCTGGATGCATGCCCAGCACGGCAAAAGGGTCGTGATGACGGCCATGAGCCACCCGCTGCCACTCCCGGTTTACCGCCGGACTCAATAAAGGCTGGATTTTCATTGGATTCTCTGACTCTGGATCTGACGACACAAGACTTGCAAGTGAGCGAAGTCCGGATATATTCCTTCCATTGAAGGATACCTCTCCCGGCGCCGGGAAGCCATGGTCTTTCGGCGCCGGACATGAATGCCAGAAACCGCACTCAATGCGTGAACTTCCGTTTCAGCTTCTCGCGGGCGGCTTGCATCGTCTGTCCCAGCTCCAGCGTTGACAGTGAGCTTTTGCGAACCTCGGCAAAAATCTCTTTTTCCTCTTCCTTCACATGATGGTTCACATATTCCTTCAGCACGGTAACCGTGGCGTCGTAATAACTGGCATCCGGTTGCTCGGATTCCAGTTTGGCTATCAGCCCTTTCAGCGTGGCATGCTCCACCATGGCTTCGTCCAGCAACGCCTGGTCCTTCTTGAGAGTCAACACATCCCGCAAGGCGGGATAAAAAACGGATTCTTCCAGCGCGGCGTGCAGCGTCAGCTCCTCACAAATGCTTTTAACGATGGCCTGCTTGCGCTCGCTCTTGCGGGCAGATTCGAATTGCTCAAACAAGGCCTCGACCTTGCGGTGATCTTCCTTCAACAGAGACAACGCGTCCTGCGGAGGATATTCCGCCACAACAGCCGGGCGCGATCCAGTTTTTCGGGAAGATTTTGTATTTGACTTCGATGCAGTAGGCATTAGGAATCTCCTGTCCTGTGATTACCCGGTGACACAGCGAATATAAATCCGCTGCTTGCATACTATTCAAGGCAAGCTGCATGCCACCCGGCAGCATCAGCAGAACATTTCAGGAACGGGGACGCTTTGCCGCACCTGAAGGGGCAATCCGGCGCCCTGCCACCATTCCGCGACGCACTGAGAGTGGCAGCCGTTACCTTTAACCACCTATTTTTAGCAAGAATTGCAATCCATTTGGTAACTCACACAATCAGCCACCCCGCTATTACTGCCGCCAGACCTGACAAAACCTGATTGTGCGAGGCGGGCATGCACATTGCTTGGAATTTCTACGGCAACGGCGACGACGCTGCATCCAGTGCAAACAGTGTCTGGTGAGGCCTTTTACAGGCCGGACGAGGGAACCATTAATGAAGTCAGGCAAATGGTTATATGAAAATGGCTTGTCGGTTTGTCTCTTCGCCTGTTTCCTGGTGACAGAGATTGGCATGAGCCTTGTCGGTCATACTCAATACAACCAGCAACAGACCGAACACTTGCTGCCGTCAATCACCTATCTGCAGTATCTGACCAGCGGTGCCTTTGTCAGTGCCACCATGGAAAACTGGGAAAGTGAATTCCTGCAGATGTCGGCCTATGTGCTGTTTACCACGTTTCTCTATCAGAAGGGTTCCGCCGAGTCGAAAACGCCTGGCCAACTTGATTATGTGGACGCCGACCCACGCGCAGTGAGAACAACCTCTTCCACCCCCTGGCCCGTACGCCGGGGTGGATTTCTGCTGAAGCTGTATGAAAACTCATTGAGCATTGCCTTGCTGAGCCTGTTCTTCATTTCGTTCTTCCTGCATGCCATGGGCAGTGCAAAGCAATACAATGAACAGCAACTACAGCACGGCGATCCAACCGTTTCGCTTCAGCAATACCTGGGTACGGCCCAATTCTGGTTCGAATCCCTGCAGAACTGGCAGAGCGAATTTTTCTCTGTTGGCATGATGGTGGTGTTGACGATATTCCTGCGCCAACGCGGATCGCCTGAATCAAAGCCCGTAGCCATGCCCCACGCCGAAAATCCGTGATGCGCTATCAGGAACAGCCCTTCATTTTCACTTATTCCGGAGCAATATGATGGATACCACGACTCACACCTTTGCCGATCTCTTCGTACAACTGGGCCTGGAAAGCGATGAAATCTCTATCCGGCGTTTCTGTGCAAATCACAAGATCTCCGGTGAAACACTGCTTCCAGACGCAGATTTCTGGACGCCACAACAGGCGCAATTTCTGCGCGAAAGCTGGCACCAGGACTCGGACTGGGTGTTGCTGATCGACCACCTCAATACCAGCTTGAGAAACAATGGCGGAGAACTTTAACGAATTACAGGCAGACCGGCCTGCGCATGGCACCCTGCCTTTTCCTCATTCACTGATGGATGCATTCTGATGACATCGACAATGAAAGACATGCTTCGACCAGGACAGGTTGTGATTTACCGAAGCGAGCATCAGGAAAGCAGTAGCTCCGAACACGTGGTGACGACCTTGCAGCAGATGGCCGCGCGTCTTGCGGCGCTAAAAGGGTACGAATTTGCAGGGGAATACGATCCCGCGAAAAAATACGACAATCTCTATTTTGTTCCCGCCGACACCTTGCTGCATAAAGCCGCACTCAAATTGGGTATACGTGACGAGAACAACCTCTTTGGCGGCTGCGTTCACCAGCCTTTTGCCAGCACAAAAAGCATTACCCATCCGCTGGTAGACGCGGCAGCCACCGCACCACCAGGATGGAATCATGCCTTTCCCGACGCGGTGGCGGCGTCGGTTCTCCTGGGTTTCAGCGCATTTTCGCGCAGGGATGCCCAAACCGCCTGCAGCCGTCTGTTGCCACAGGGTACGATCCGACTGAAACCCGCATTGGGAATCGGCGGCAGCGGACAGATGATCGTAGCCAGCCAATCGGATCTCGAGGCGGCGCTGGCGACCATCGCCCCCGACATTCTGGCGTGTTACGGACTGGTGCTCGAACAGAACCTGGATCAGGTAGCCACCTACAGCGTCGGCCGCGCGCAGGTTGATGGCAACCGTATTTCCTATCATGGCATTCAGCGGCTCACTACCAACCACCAGGGTGAATCGGTGTATGGCGGCTCAAGTCTGTACATTGTACGCGGTGATTATGCTGCCCTGACCAGGCTGACCCAACAACCAACCCTGCTGAGCGCCATCGACCAGGCCCGATGTTATGACGCAGCCGCCGAGTCCCATCTGGGGCTGATGGCATCGCGGCGCAACTATGACATCGCGCAAGGCGTCGATAGCAGCGGACAGGTCCGTTCCGGCGTACTAGAGCAGTCCTGGCGCATTGGCGGCGCGAGCCCGGCGGAAATTATGGCGCTGGAAGCGTTTGCGGCGGATGACGGACTGCAATCCATCAGGGTATCAACCCACGAAGTCTACGGCAGCGCCGAGCCACCGGGTCATGCCAATGTTCATTTCCAGGGTGTCGATTCCGAGGTGGGTGCAATCCAGAAATACTGCACGATTGATGCTTATGAATATTCAGCTATTGAAACGTGAAATTCCCATCGCCAACGAACACATACAGGGTTCACTGTTGTCTCCCGCTGTGACTCTGCCGGCCATCATGTTCGTCCACGGCTGGGGTGGCAGCCAGGAACAGGATCTGGCCCGGGCCCGCGAACTGTCGGGGCTGGGGTGCGTGTGTTTGACCATCGATCTGCGCGGCCACGATCTCAACTCGCAACGCTCAGAAACCGTGACCCGGGAGGAGAATCTGCAGGACCTGGTGGTTGCCTATGATTGGCTTGCCTGCCAGCCCAAGGTCGACCCCAATGCCATCGCCGTCATCGGAATCAGCTACGGTGGCTATCTGGCCGCGATTCTCGCCAGCCTTCGTCCGGTACGCTGGCTCGCACTCAGGGCACCTGCGCTCTATAAAGATGAAGGCTGGCACCTGCCGAAAAGACAACTGCATGCCGACATAACTCTGAAAGATTACCGTCTGAGTCGCATCTCTGCCACGGAAAACCGGGCGCTGAATGCCTGCGCCGCTTTCCGGGGCGATGCGCTGATCGTAGAGTCCGAGCACGACGCGCTGATCCCGCACGCTGTTATCGAAAACTATGTTGCGGCTTTCAGCAACGCGCGCTCTCTCACTTCCAGGGTAATCGCGAACGCCGACCATGCCCTGAGTGAAAAACAGATGCGTAAAGCCTACACGCAATTGCTAACCCGATGGTTAACTGAAATGATCTTCGGGGAAAGGGAAAACGCGGTAAAACACGAACTGGCGCGCAATGTCCTGACGGATGAACCTGCCTGAATCGATTGGCATTCATTGCAAACAGGCTCTTGCTATCTGTGTCCTAGCGCTACCCGGTGCTCGGCATCCATTGCAGTGCTCTCCGCATTCTTCAATTCAACCATGTTGCTGACATCGGCATCCCAACACTCCGCGACGGTTACGGAAAATCGCACCAATACCAGCCGGGAGTCGTCCATGCCGCGGGGAAACCAGGCGCGGGCCATGGGATTCCATAATCTGAAGTAACAACTGCGGTCTCGCACCTGTGATGCCACACCACTCAATGAAACATAAAGGAACTCTTTGGTGTCGCAAAAACTGATGTTGGCGTGAGGCTTGCAAACCAGATCTTCTCTTAACCTGTATTGCAGCGATGTGAAAAACCACATTACACCGTCCGCGTCTATCTGTTGCGTAATCATCGGCCTGCTGGTCAGGCACCCCCGCCGGTCAACTGTCGTAAACATGCCGATATTGATCTCGTTTACCGTATTCCATAGTTCAGCAAGAGGAATAAAAGACATCGTCCATTCTCCTTCCATCTGTCTGTTGCAAACACTGCAACATGATGGATTGGCCAGTCAACAATACTGATCATCGCATCCGCGATAGAGTCTGCAAAATCCGTGCTCGGATTGACGAGCCAATAAAATATCTACCGAACCTCTTTCCAATGCGAAATATTGTGTAATTCCTACAAATGACCCGACATTATTTGCATGAATCACCAGCTTTTTTGTAAACCGGTTGGTGCGCAATAGAATGTGCACAGGAATGCATGCCCGGTAATACCATTTGCGTTGCTGATTTTCTATCTGCGGGATTACGGATACAAATGGCATGCGGCTTGCTTGACTGACAGCAACAACGATTTCCGCAAAATCGTGACCTACTCGATAGCGCCAAAGGCCTTTACATGAACATGATTGAGCCGCTGACCAACGAGCTTGCCCTTACCGCTTTGACTGTCAATCTGCACAAGGGATTTGCGGCGCTGAACGGACGTTTTGTTTTGCCGGAACTGCGCCAGGTATTGCAGCAGACACATGCTGACATTGTCTTTCTGCAAGAGGTCATCGGTGCGCACACCGCCCATTCTGCCGAGCAACCGTACTGGCCGCAAATGCCACAATATGAATATCTGGCTGATTCTATCTGGTCCGATTACGCCTACGGGCGCAATGCAGTCTATCCCGAAGGGCATCACGGCAACGCCTTGCTCTCAAAATTTCCGATCGTGGAAAGCCACAATCTGGACGTCAGCTTCAGCAGGACAGAGAAGCGCGGCTTTCTATATTGCAAATTGCTCGAACCCACATCCAGCACTTACATATACACAATCTGCGTTCACTTGGGATTGCGAGAAAAACAACGGCAGCGACAGCTGAAACTGCTGTGCAATCTGATCGACACCCTGCCGGACGAGGCGCCCTTGATCGTCGCCGGCGATTTCAACGACTGGCGCCTCAAAGCCAACCGCTACCTGGCATCCAAAGCCGGTCTGATGGAGGTCTTCTCAACCGGTGGCGGCAAGCCGGCCGCCACGTTTCCGGCACGCTGGCCATTGCTGCGTCTTGACCGTATTTATGTGCGCGACCTGCACCTGCGTCAACCCAATGTGCTGACCTTTCGACCCTGGCCGCACTTGTCAGATCACCTGCCTATCGCAGCGGATTTTGCATTAACGCCCGTCCAGGCAGCCACCGTGGAAATAGCCTCATGAGAGCGCGCAGGCTCAGCGGCAACCGCGTTCAACTATTAACAGACGGTGATGAATTCTTCCCTCGCCTGTTTGCTGCCATCGAACAGGCACAGCATGAAGTATTGCTGGAAACATTCATCTTGAGTGATGACAAGGTGGGCCGTGAGCTGCATTCGCAACTGATTGCCGCGGCCCGCCGAGGAGTACGCGTCGCCGTAACCGTAGATGGCTTTGGTTCACCCGGACTAGAAGGCGAATTTCTCGATAAGCTGGTAGGCGCGGGAGTGACTTTTCAGGTTTTCAACCCTGGCCTGATCTTGTTTGGCGTGCGTACCAATCTATTCCGTCGCATGCACCGCAAGATTGTCGTAGTAGACGGGATCCTCGCCTATGTCGGAGGCATCAATTTTATAGCAGACCAGCTCAGCGACTTCGGACCCGAAGCAAAACGCGATTTTACCGCCGAAATCGAAGGACCTGTGGTAAACAACATCCGCACATTTTTCATAAAAACCAATCACCGGCATCACTTGCGCCCCCCGTCGACAGCCCGGAACAATCACAGCCAAAAGCTGCCTGGAAAAGCACAGGTACTGTTTGTCGACCGAGACAACCGCCGCTCACGCAACAATATCGAACGGCAGTATCATCTCGCCATCCGCAATGCCAAACGCGAACTTATCATCGCCAATGCCTATTTTTTTCCTGGCTACAAATTATTATGGCGACTGCGCCGGGCAGCACAGCGAGGGGTAAAAATTTCGCTGGTGCTGCAAGGTAGCCCCGACATCGGCATCGCACGCTGGGCGTCCCGTCAACTTTATACCTATCTTTTGAGCGGCGGAGTGAAAATCTATGAATACTGCGAGCGGCAGTTGCATGCAAAGGTCGCTATTGCAGATGACGACTGGTCCACTATTGGCTCAAGCAATCTGGATCCGCTCAGCCTTTCACTTAATCTGGAAGCCAATGTTGTGATAATTGACCGGGATTTCAACCATGCGCTGCGGGAACGCCTGCAAAGCATGATTCAGGAACATTGCCGCTGTATGACCTTCGAAGAAGGTACGCACAATCATTGGTGGAATGGATTGACCAGCACTGCCGCATTTCATTTTCTGCGTCACTTCCCACACTGGGCCGGTTTGTTGCCAGCCCACACAATCAAACTAAAAAAAGTCGTTGACAACGGTGCCTCCACTTCCTTGCCAAATGAGACAAGAAACGTCGCAGGAACCGATGCCTGATTTTTTTCAACACCAATGCATTCAGGACCTATAAACCAAAGTAGCCGCCACCATTGACATGAATAACCTGGCCAGTGATATAAGAGCCGTCGTCGGACGCCAGAAATACGTAAGCCGGTGCTACTTCCGCGGGCTGGCCCGCACGCTCCATCAAGGTATTGCTGCCAAACCTTTCAACCTCTTCCTCTGAAAAACTTGCGGGGATCAATGGTGTCCAAATCGGACCAGGCGCGACTTCATTGACCCGGATTCCCCGTTTGACCAATGCTTGCGCCAGCGAAAATGTGAATGCCTGAATAGCACCTTTTGTTGCTGAATAGTCAATCAGACGTGCACTGCCCCGAAAACTGGTGACAGAACCAGTATTGATGATGACGGAACCGGAAGACAGGTGTGGCAGTGCCGCCTGAGTCAGAAAAAAATAGCCAAAAATATTGGTTTCAAATGTTTCCCGAAGCTGATGTTCTGTAATATCGCTGAGATTTTCCTGCGGGTGTTGCTCGGCGATATTGTTGACCAGGATATCCAGACCACCAAACGCTTCCACAACCTTGACCACAGCCCTGTCACACAACAGTTTGTCCCTGCAATCACCGGCAATTGCGATGGCCGTTCCCCCGTTACGCTCGATCTGCGCCACCGTTTCTGCTGCGTCCTGACTCTCATCCTTATAGATGATGGCGACTTTCGCGCCTTCCCGGGCAAAATGATACGCCACCGCTCGACCAATACCACTGTCTCCACCGCTGATCAGCGCTCTGCGATCCAGAAGCCTATTCGAGCCGGTGTAATTTGGCCGGATCGAAACCGGCTCCGGAGTCATGGCTGACTGAATACCGGGAAGCCGGTTCTGATGCTGAGGAAAAAATTGCTTACTTTCATTCACATTATCCATAGCACTGTCCTCACTGAAGTACACACAACTACGTTGAAGCCTTATGGCTTGAAGTGACAAGACAAAACGACCTACAGGAAATATTGCATTTTCCATTCCAGAAAAAATATTTCGATTTGACCGAAAAATTCAAACAAACAAATAGCGCAACAACTGCATGTTGTAAAAATTATAGGGAATTGGAATTTGTACACTTGTTCCAGCCACATATGTCCGGAATTTTCACGCCATTACTTCCATTAAACATGAGGCAATCCACTGCCTCTAATATAGAAAACAGCAACCACACAAAAACGACAAAATATGGCACGCGAATCGCAGCTGATCCCGCGCAACGGACTATTCTACTCAGTTGCGGTAACACATTGAGCCCCATCTTTATGCTTAGGAGAAAATCGACATGATTACGGCACAAAAGAAATTTATCCCGTCAACCAAACATTTCGCAGGTGTACTGGGTGTCCTCGCAGCCACGCTTTACGTCACTCCCGCCAGCGCTTCCGATTCCAGCTATGATGCCGCCATGGAACAGGCAGAAGCCAACTATGATGCCGCCAAGCAACATTGCGACACCATGTCCGGCAACACCAAGGACGTCTGTATCAAGCAGGCACAGGCAACCAAGGCGAATGCTGAAGCCCATGCCAAAGCCAGCCGCGAGCATCGTGAGACAAACAAGGATGCCCAGCAGGAAAAAATGGATGCCCGGTACAAGCTGGAGAAGGAGAAATGCGACTCTCTATCCGGTGATGCCCAGGATGCCTGCGTCGACCGCGCCAAGGCAACTTACAAGCAGTAATCGGCACATAAGGCAGGCAAGGCCGGGACTATTCCCGGCCCCATTCATGCCATATCAGCACGTCTGCAGGCATTGCTTCAATTTGTTCTGTAGAAATTTCCATAGCCAATGGCATGGAGGTGATAACCATGCGTGGCGACAAAAGAAAATACACTGACAAACAGAAACGACAGGCGAAACACATCGCGCAAGGGTATAGGGAACGAGGAACAAGCGAGAAGGAGGCACAACGTCGAGCCTGGGCCACGATCAACAAAGAAACCGGTGGTGGTAACCTTTCAGGCAGCGGACGCGGTCATCCCGACACCCATGAATCAGCCCGCCGCGGTGGCCGCATCGGAGGTTCACGCATGAATTCAGCCCAGCGAAGTGCGGCGGCGAAAAAAGGATGGAAAACCCGGCGGGCCCGTGTCCATCAACACTGAACCGGTGATGCTATGGCACTGTGCATTGCGGTCCGCCAGGAATGTGCTGATATCTGCTCGCAGTATGATCATGAACATTGCCAGATTTGTGCGGGGATCTGTCGTCAGTGCGTGACTGCATGTCAGTCCCTGGCTGCGTAAGTTTGTGGCCCGTCAATCAAAGCCTGACCTCATTGCATCCTGTCAACTTCGAACGGATTCTCCTCGTCATATAGCGCGAATGGTGCTTGAACAGAGCATCGGCTGTATCGTCGGTACTTTTTGCCACCCGCAATTAGTTGCGCATATGAAATGCACGTTCATCCGCCTCGCCAATCTGCGCCTGGCCGCTAACCGTCAGCAACAGCTGCGGCCGCACAATTTTCACTTAACCTGTAAATTTTCCAATTTCGCACGCTCACATCCATCTATCTCATTGAAATGATGCCCAAAACAGATTGGCACGCAAACTGCGTTCCCAATACAGACTATCAGTGCGGGGCCCCAGGCAGCATCGGGCCTTTGCTGTAAGCAATAGCGGGGGGATCAACACTGTGTCTGCGCGATATTTTTATCAGTTGCCCTTCGGGGCTGAGTATCTTGGTAGGGACCGAACCTGCTTTCGAGTGTGGGCTCCCGACTGTCGACAGGTTGAACTGTTGATTGAGGGTAAATCACCCATCGCCATGCAACGGGGTGAACAAGGCATGTTTGAAGTTGAAACGGAGTGCGGCGCAGGGACCGCATATTATTATCGGATTGATGAAGAGCGCTGCGTGCCGGATCCTGCTTCACGCCAACAATCATTCGACGTACATGACCCCAGCTTGGTTTGCGACCCCCGCGCCTTCCGCTGGCAACACGACGACTGGAATGGCCGCCCGTGGCACGAAATCGTGATTTATGAGCTTCACGCGGGTTGTATGGGCGGCTTCGCTGAAATCTGTCAGCGCCTGCCTGATTTTGTCGAACTTGGCATCACTGCCATCCAGCTCATGCCGATCGCAGATTTCCGGGGTAACTGTAATTGGGGCTACGACGGTGTTCTGCTGTTTGCACCCGATGCCGCTTATGGCACACCGGATCAGCTCAAACAATTGATCGACGCGGCCCATGGCTATGGACTATGCGTATACCTGGATGTGGTTTACAACCATTTTGGTCCAGAAGGTAACTATCTTCATCTTTATGCCTCCGATTTTTTTTGTACCGACAAGCATTCTCCCTGGGGTGCAGCAATTGATTTTTCCAATGCCCAGGTGCGCGATTTCTTTGTCCTGAATGCCCTGTACTGGCTGCTGGAATACCGATTTGACGGACTGCGCATTGACGCTGTCCACCAGATTGGCGACCCGGGCTGGCTCGATGAAATGGCATTACAGGTGCGCAACGCGATCGAGCCTGGTCGCCATGTACATTTGATGCTGGAAAATGAACACAACTGCAGCGCTCATCTTGAAAACCTGTTTGATGCACAGTGGAATGACGACGGCCACAATGTACTGCACGTCATGCTGACCGGCGAGCAGGAGGGCCATTATCAGGATTTCAGCAAGGCGCCAGCGACCAGGCTCGCGCGGTGCCTGGCCGACGGCTTCATCTATCAGGGCGAACATTCGCAACGCCTGGGCCGGACCCGTGGCACGCCCAGCGCCCACCTTCCGCCACACGCATTCATCTTGTTCCTGCAGAATCACGATCAGATCGGCAATCGCGCATTTGGCGAGCGCCTGCAGACACTGGCGGAAGCCGATGCATTGCGCGCGGCCATCACCCTGCAATTGCTTGTGCCACAGATTCCACTGCTATTCATGGGCGAGGAAACCGGATGCCGGACACCCTTTCTCTATTTCACCGATTTTGAGCCGGAACTCGCGGCCGCCGTGCGCGAAGGCCGGCGGCGTGAATTCGCTGCCCTACCAGCATTTACCGATCCCGTTGTGCGGGAACAGATTCCGGACCCCAACGCAATGGCCACCTTCATTTCATCCATACCGCAAATCGAAGACCCGGAACAAAGCGCATGCTACCTCCTGTTCTATCGAACCTTGCTGATGCTGAGGCGGAAACACATCGTGCCCGGAATGCCCGGGTGCCACAGCCTGGGCGCCAGGGAACTGGGGGAACTCGCTGTGGCCGCGCAATGGCGCATGGGCAATGGCAACCTGCTCGTGCTGGTCACCAACTTCGGCCAACACTCCCAGGCCATTGACTCGTTCCTGACAAAAGGCGAGCTGATAGCAGACAGCCGTCAGCTCTGGAATCCACACAGCGCTGAGCGGGATTCCAACTGGTTGCCAGGCCATACGACTCGGATTTACCTGCAGCAGCGCAGCCTGTTCACATGAATACACCACGCGCCACCTACCGTCTCCAACTGAACCCGCAATTCACTTTTGCGGATGCCAGCGCGCAGGTTGACTATCTGGCGCGGCTTGGTATCAGTCATGTCTATCTCAGTCCTGTTCTGACTGCACGCAGTGGATCGACTCACGGCTATGATGTCATCGATTACGGGATGGTAAATCCGGAGCTCGGCGGAGAAGAGGGCCTGCGGACGCTGGTCGCAAACCTGCGGGCCCACGACATGGGTGTGATCGTTGATATCGTGCCAAATCACATGGCCGTAGGCGGCAACGACAACGCGCTCTGGTTGGATCTGCTGGAATGGGGCCGCGACAGCCGCTACGCCAACTTTTTCGATATTGACTGGGACGTGCCCGATCCCGCCCTTACCAATCACATACTTGCGCCATTTCTCGGCGAAACCTACGGCGAAGCGTTGACGACCGGAAAACTCCGTTTCGGCTTTGACACTACACGGGGTCGCTTTCACGTTGACTACTTTGAGCACCGTTTTCCACTGGCCGCTAAACACTATTCGCCGCTACTGCGGTTAGGTGGCAGCGCTCTAAAAACAATGCAATGCAGATTCCGCTCCATTTTCAGCCCGGGTCACGGCGGGCATCGCGACCTGTTCATGACGTCCTGTGCCGATCTTGCGCAGCAGTATGCCGTCGACAATGAGGTCCGCGCGGCCATCGACCAGCTGTTGCGGTGGTTTGATCCGCAAACGGCAACCGGTCAGCGCCTACTGCACCAACTGCTGGAACGCCAGCACTACCGGCTGGCCAACTGGCGCACCGCAGCGGATGAAATCAACTGGCGCCGCTTCTTCGACATCATCCAGCTCGCCGGAATCCGCATCCAGGAACCTGCTGCCTTCGAGCTGGTACATTCCACCATATTCCGCCTGTACGCTGAAGGACTGATCGACGGGATCCGCATTGATCATATCGACGGCCTGGCCGATCCCCGCACCTATTGCAGACGCCTGCACAAACGTTTGCGTCAACTGGCGCGGTTACGCCCGCAGCACGCGCCGGTCGGTCCAGCCTATGTCATTGTGGAAAAAATTCTGGCGCCGGAAGAACGTCTGCCGCGTGAATGGCAGGTTGATGGCACCACTGGTTACAGTTTCATGAATGATGTCTCAGCCCTGCTGCACGACCCCACGGGTGAGGCCGGCCTGACCGAATTGTGGATACATCTGAGCGGTCGTTTCTCGAATTTTGAAGCCGAGTCGCAACAGGCCCGCCGCTGGATACTGAAGGAATTGCTGGCCGCCGAGTTCAATGCATGTGCTCACGCCTTGCATCAGGTGGCGCGCAGCGATCCTATGACCCGGGACTGGAGCCAACTGGCAATTCGGCGCGTGCTGGAAGAACTGTTGGTACAATTTCCCATTTATCGTACTTACGCGGATGCCCGGGGGCGCAGCGAGGCCAACACAGAAATCATGCAAACTGCCATCGCCGCCGCGCGCTCGTACTGCCGCCTGGTGGATCGGCCAATGCTGGATCTGATTGATCGCTGGCTGGGAGCTGAACCCTTGCCAGCCAGATTGCCGCGACTGCAGCGACGCATGCGCTTGAGGGCAATCACGCGCTTTCAGCAACTGTGTTCACCACTGGCCGCCAAGTCGGTGGAAGATACTGCTTTTTACCGTCACGGCCGTTTGTTGTCTCGTAACGAAGTCGGCGCCAATCCAGCCCAGTTCGCCAATTCACCGAACGATTTCCACAACGAATGTGTACGCCGCGCCACCTGTTTTCCAAAAGCCATGCTGGCCACGGCGACACATGATCACAAACGCGGGGAAGACCTGCGTGCCCGCCTCGCCGTGCTTTCTGAAATTCCACATCACTGGGCTGATCGCGTTCAGCAATGGATGGAAACAAACCGCAGGCATAAATCCTTCGGACAGCCACTGCAAGCGGACGAATACATGCTTTACCAGATGCTGATCGGCGGCTGGCCCCTGTCACTTGACACCCAGGATGTCAGCGGACTGCAGGAATTCCGCGACCGCCTGCAACAATGGTGGATCAAAGCGTTGCGGGAAGCCAAACAACTGTCCAGCTGGAGCTCGCCCAATCTGGACTACGAACAGAGCTGCCATCTCTTTCTGCGCAACCTGTTCGACTCCCGACAGGCGCCACATTTTCTTGAGGAAGTGGCTGACTTTGCCCATCACATTGCGCCGGCAGGTATCGTTAACAGCCTTTCCCAAACGTTATTGAAACTGACGACGCCCGGAGTTCCCGACATTTACCAGGGCTGTGAACTGTGGGACTTCAGTTTCGTTGATCCCGACAACCGGCGACCGGTTGACTATGCTCAACGAAACCGGCTGCTGGATTCCAGCGCCGCGTCAAATCAGGACTGGCGATCCGGCGCCATCAAGCAACATCTGATTGCGCGTCTATTGGACCTGCGTAAAGCCCACCCCGAACTGTTCCTCTTTGGCAGCTACCAGCCACTGGAGATCACCGGAAACCTGGCCAATCACGTGTTTGCTTTTGCCCGCCAGTGGCGGCGGATCACCCTGATCGTAGTCACGGTACGCCTGCCTACCACTCTCGTCCTGGACAGGCCGCACATGGATCCCGGAATCTGGGGCAACACCCAACTGCATTTTCGACCGCCAGAAGGAGATTCCGTTAAGCAAACAGTTCATTGGAAAGATTGCGACTCGACTTCAATCTTTCCAGAAAAAATTACAGTACTGCCTTGTGCAACACTGTTTAGAACGCGCACATACGCGTTACTACTGAAGGATGACTCAACCAGTTAGCGAGGACTTGAAATTTTCTACAGGCAATTCTTACACACAGTTAATCTACAGAAATTTCCTGATGCATATCATTATGCAGACAAGAAATGGAGGTGACACCATGAAAGTCAGGATGCTTATTTTATACACACTGATTGCCAGCGGAAGCACTCCAGGAACACATGTTCTGGCTGCGGATACCCCTATCGAAGAAGACCGGAATAAAACGTATGTCGGACAAGGCAACGCACAAATACCCATGACAGATCATACATTTGTTGCACGTGCCGCCCTTGGCGGCAACGCAGAGATAGAAGCTTCGAAACTGGCGCTCAAAGTTTCAGAAAATCAAAAACTGCACAAATTCGCCGAGATGATGATAAAAGACCATCAGACCGCCAACATGGAGCTGAAAAATATTGCCTCAAAAATTAACATCGGAGTCCCCACCAGCCCTGACACAGTACATCAGAAAGCCCTGAAAAAAATGCAGTCTATGGAGGGGATCGCCTTCGACGAAGCCTACGTCAAAATGATGCAGCAGGATCACGACATGACCGTTGATCTCTTTGAAAAGGCAGCAGCCGATCCTCAATTGACCAACGAGTTGCGCGTTTTCGCGACCGAGAAACTGTCTATTCTGCTCCTGCACCAACGCCATGCGCACAGCCTGGGCACCATCGAGATTTCCGACACCCCGCGTGCCAAGCACTGAACCGGGCAACACGCAAATGGTTAAAAAACGATAGTCGCCCTATTTGGGCAGAAAAATGGTAAACATCGCTCCTTCACCGGGCGTGCTGTCCACCTCGATCCTGCCGTCGTGGGCAGCCACTATCGTGTTGGCGATGAACAGGCCCAACCCCAATCCGCTGCCCGGCCGCTCGTGGGAACCACGTTCGAACAGTTTGAAAATACGTTGCTGTTCTTCGCTCTTTATTCCCAAACCGAAATCGCGGACAGAAATACTGACCATGCCAGCCAATTCCTGCACCTGAATTTCGATCGGCTTTCCATCGCAATGGCGGATGGCGTTCGTCAACAAATTGGTGAAGGCCTGTTCGATGCGAAATTCGTCAGCACTGATGACAATTCCCGGTTCCCCTTTAAAATTGACAGCACACTTGGCCAACGCAGTCTGGGCAGAGAAAAGATTGATAACCCGATGCAACAGGGCAGTAATATCAAAACGTTTGCGCTGAATCGACAGCTGGCCGCTCTTGATGCGGGACAAATCTGTCATATCATTGATCAGCCGGATCAGGCGTTTCAATTGACGCTCATCGCTCTCCACCATTTCTGCAATGCGTTCCGGCGAAAATTCCACGTAATCGCCCCGTTCAAGATAGGTTCGGCGCGCATACAGCTCCAGATTGAGCGTATTTAAAGGGGTGCGCAATTCATGCGCCACCACCGAAATGAACTGATCCCTCAGTTCCATTGCCTTTTCCAGCTCGACCTGTGTCTTCTGTAACTGTTCCAGCAACA
The DNA here is from genome assembly GCA_013178375.1 of Gammaproteobacteria bacterium. Classification (GTDB taxonomy): domain Bacteria; phylum Pseudomonadota; class Gammaproteobacteria; order Pseudomonadales; family Ketobacteraceae; genus Ch67. Next base: position 11,129 of record JABLXQ010000050.1, on the reverse strand, counting down.
GATTCTGCTGATGTCGCGCCTCCTCCAGCGCGGCCACCTGCTGGTTTAGCGCCAACTTCTGCTGGTACAGTTCGACAAATATTCTAACCTTGCTGAGCACCGCATAGGTGTCCAGCGGCTTGATCATGAAATCAATGGCTCCCGACTGATAGCCCGTCAACACATTATCCGGTTTAGTGCTGCCGGCAGTTACAAAAATGATCGGTATTTGTCGCGTGCGCTCGGTAGATCGCATGACCTGCGCCAGTTCAAAACCGTTCATATCCGGCATTTGCACATCGATAACCGCGAGAGCAAATTCGTGCTTCAACATCATTTCAAGCGCCGCGTTGGCATTGGTGGCACTGAAGGTCTCGTGCGCTGGATCCTGCAATAGCGCTTCCAGCGCTATGAGGTTTTCAGCGACGTCATCTACCAACAGAATTTTCGCCGGACCACAATCCATTCATATCCTCCTGAATTTCGATGGAGTCGCCAGCTTTTCAACAACTCACCGCACAGGCAAGGCAATCTTGCCCGGCCTATCCCTTTCATTCCGGCCTGAACGCCATATTACTCAATAGAATTCTGGCGTTTTCCTGTATATTTTGACCGGTTTCACAAAGGATTCGAACCTTGCCGCCGCACCGGTTACAGCAATTCCTTCGCGCGCGCCCAAACCCAGGAATCCCCGGTGGCACAAGGTGTCAGCAAACATGTTGATCGTGCGGCCCTGCATTTCCCTATTGAAGTAAATCAGCACATTACGGCAGGAAACAAACTGCATTTCCGAAAAAATCGCATCGGTTGCAAGACTATGCTCAGCAAACACAATCCGGCGTCGCAGCTGGCGATCAAAAACAGCGGTTCCATATGCAACATGATAATAGTCCGCCAAAGTCGCCTCGCCTCCTGCTGCCCGATAATTCAGGGTATAGGCAGGAAGATTGGCAACCGGAAAAATACCCAGAGACGCTGTTCTCAGCGCCAGTGGATTGATGTCAGTAGCGTAAATGAGACTGCATTCCAGCATGCCCATTTCCTGCAACAGGATCGCAATCGAATATACCTCTTCCCCTGCACCGCATCCCGCCACCCAGATCCTGGGCGAAGAGTAAGTCTTGAGAATCGGCAGCACATCATCGCGCAAGCTGCGAAAATACTGAGGATCCCGGAACATCTCACTGACGGACACCGTCAGATGCTGGAAAACGGTCGAGAAAACTCGAGGATCACTGTTGATGCGGGCCCGCAATTGATCCACGCTACCAATTTCAAGCCTGCTCATGGCCAGGCTCAGGCGACGGCGTAAAAAAGCCCCGGAATAGCCACGAAAATCGTGATCGTGCAGGTTATAGATATCGTCAAGCAATGCTGTAAACGCAGCTTCTTCATGAGCATCCCAGGCTCTGATTAACTGATCTTCACCCAGCGTCATGCTCATGAAGAAAACTTTAATTTAGGCAACCAGACCTGTATTAGTGACAACAGCCGGTCAATGTCGACCGGTTTCGCCACGTAATCATTTGCTCCGGCACGCAGGCAGCGATCCTGATCATCCTTCATGGCTTTCGCCGTTACCGCGATGATCGGCAGTTTCCTGAAGCGCGAATCCTTGCGAATCTCAGTCATGGCCTGATACCCGTCCATTTCCGGCATCATCATGTCCATCAGGATCAGGTCAATATCCTCGACAGTCTTCACTTTATCCACTGCTTCAAGGCCATTACGGGCAATTTCGACCGACGCGCTCCGGCTCTCCAAGGCACTGGTCAACGCGAACACATTGCGCACATCATCATCAACCAGTAGGATTTTTCTGCCTTCCAGCGCCCGCTTGGGTGAGCGCGCAGCCTGCAATAACTGTCGGTGCTCGCCGGACAGATTGGTTTCAACTTTATGCAGGAACAACATGACTTCGTCAAGCAGGCGTTCCGGCGAGCGTGCACCCTTGACGACGATAGAGTGGGAATAGCGCAACAGACTGGCTTCCTCCTCCGGCGTGAGATTCCGCTGAGCATAAATCACCACCGGGGGGAATGATCCCAGGTCGGCGGCCGACATAGCGTGAAGCAGCGTTTCAGATTTCATATCTGCCAGTTCGAAATCCACTATCAAACAGTCAAAGGTGCGTTGTTTCAACAATTCGATCACCTGCGCGCCGGTGCTGGTGCAGGTGACTTCAATATCCGTTTCCGCAATCAGATTGGCAAGCGACCGATCCTGTTCACACTCATTCTCCACAACCAGCACCTGCCTGAAATTGCGGGCAACCCGGCGCTCTATATTGAAGAACACTTCCCGCAGCTGCTCGTGGCTGGCAGGTTTCAACAAGTAGCCAATTGCTCCCATGCGCAAGGCAGCCTCACTCCGGTCTTCCACCGAGATCACGTGTACCGGTATATGGCGCAGGCGTGCGTTGGCTTTTAACTGCCCCAACACAGTCATTCCGGAATGATCGGGCAGCTTCATATCCAGCAGAATGGCGTACAGGGGAAATTGCAACGCAAGCTCCAGACCTTCCTCTGCCGACGTCGCCACCAGACACTGATAGTTCAGCTCGTGAGCCAGGTCATGCAGGATTTTGGCAAATTCAACTTCGTCCTCAATAACCAAAACGGTTTTTTCATTCTCTGTCAGCGTAAACCGGTCATCCTCAACATGTCGGAGGGGCGGATCGATCAGCTCCACCGGAGGTGCGGAGACATATACATCCATTGGTTCCGGCTGATCCGCTGACGGAGTCACCGTCAGCGTCACCGGAATATCCAGGGTGAACGAGCTACCCGAGCCTGGCACGCTGGTTGCGCTGATACTGCCACCCAGCAGGGCGGCAAGCTGGCGCGAAATTGACAACCCGAGACCAGTGCCACCGAATTTGCGGGCGTTGCCACTATCCACCTGGCGAAACGGATCGAATACATAATCCATTGCCTCTTCGCTGATACCGATACCAGTATCAACAACAATAAAGCGGATATGTCCGCCTTCACTGGCTGTCACCTCAAGATGGACATGGCCCCGCTCGGTAAATTTTATGGCATTGGTCAGCAAATTACGCAGGATCTGTTCCAGTCGCTGCCGGTCAGTAAACAGTTCGGGTGCCACATCAGGGTCAACATGAATCCGGAAATCAAGATTCTTTTCCTGCGCCAGCACGCTGAAACCCGCTGTTAACGATTCCAGTAAATCCTTTAGCATGGTAGTGCTGGGACGCACTTCCAGTTTGCCCACTTCAATTTTTGCAATATCGAGCACATCATTGATCAGTGCCAGCAGGTCCTTACCGGCCGCATAGACTGCTTTAGCATTGCGCACCTGCTCGGGTGTCAGATTACCCTGCGCATTCTCTGCCAGAAGGTGGGACAAGATCAGCTGACTGTTAAGCGGCGTGCGCAGCTCGTGCGACATGCTGGCAATGAATTCCGATTTGTGGCGGCTGGCCCGCTCCAGTTCGCGGGCGTGCTCCTCCAGAAGCTGTTGCGTTTGTAGCAGGGTTTCATTTTTACTGCGCAACGCCTGACGCTGTTGCATGAGTGCAAGATTGCTCTCTTCGAGTTCAGCGCGTTGCGTTTCAAGACGGGCATGGGATTCCTCCAGCAGCTGGGATTGCCCCTCCAATTCTTCGTTGGCAACACGTAGCTCTTCCTGCTGGGATTGCAGTTCATCATTAAGCTGCTGGACGTTGAGCAGCATGTCACGCAGACGTTGTCGATAACGGGCAGCCGCAAATGCGGTTCCCAGATTGTCACTGACCCGTTCCAGAAGCTCGCGCTCTTTCAGGTCCAGCGCCCGCATGAAACCCAACTCCAACACCGCTATGACCCGGTCTTCCTCCAGCAATGGCAACAAGACCAGCGCAGCTGGATCGGCCTCGCCCAACCCTGAATTCACTTTGAAATAGCTGGTCTTGATATCATCGAGATACATCAGGGTGCGTTCGTTCGCCGCCTGTCCCACCAGACCTTCACCAGCCGCCAATGTCTGCTCCTGGGATGCCATGGCGCGCGAAAACCCATAATCTGCAACACGCGAAAAGGCGTCGTCATTGTCGGCAAGATAAACGGCACCAACCCTGCCACCGAGATAATTTGTCAGGAAGTTGAGCACACTCTGCGCCAGCGCCAGCGTTGAAGGCTGGGCGATAATGCAGTCTGCCACGCCGCTCTCCCCTGCATGAAGCCAGGCTTCCTGTTCGAGCGCACTTGTTTGCTCCTGTTGCCGGCGCATCAGGTCGGCATAGGTTTGCGAAAGGCCTCGCAACTGTCGCCGACCGCCATAAGCCATCAGCCCGCTAAACAAAAGGCTAATGAGAAAATAGGCTCCCGAAAGCACGATTACCAGCATTCTGGCCTGATTCCGATGGCCGGTCTTCACCATTTTCGCTTCGGTAACAAATTCGGCCATCAGCAGACGCATTTGGTCCGTTAGCCGCTTGCCCTGACGCGAGTTGACTATTTCGGCGGTGGTCAGGTTTTGTCGCTTCATGTCGATCAGAGTATTGGCATAACGCAGCCATTGTTCATAATTTTCATAGACGCTATCGAGTCTTCCTCGCTGGACTTTCTCGCCTTTATCCAGACTCGTCTGAATTTTTTCGATAATCGGTTTCACACGTCGCTCGGCCTGGCGATAAGGTTCAAGAAACTCTTCCTCGCCGGTAATGACAAAGCCGCGCACGGCCGTCTCATGATCCACCAACAGTTGCAGGAGGAGATTGGAATCACTGACAATTTCTTCGGTATTTTCGACCCAGCGGCTCAGTGACAACAGGTAATAGATAATCACCGCAAAAAATATAATGGTGACCATCCCAAATCCCAGCGGCACCACGACATGACGGGTGAGAACGGTTCGAAAGGCACGATCACTGACTGGATCGTTGGTAACAGAGGTTGGCAGTTCGGATGTATTCATCGGTAATCGATGCTCTTATCCGGCCAGCAACGGCCGACGAGGTTAATAGCTGCGGCCAACCGCAAACGGTTGAAACACTATCGTTGGCGAGCATACCCAAGCTGGATCTGCACAGCAAGCCACCCGGCACACAACAACCACATGGAATTTGTAAGTCTTGCGGTTTCCATTGCAAGGGTTGCTGAACACATTCAGCTTCTGCTCTGTCAGCAAGAGGCAAACCCCTGATTTTCGTTCATATCACGTTGGCATGAATCCTGATTAAGAATTCCTTGACAACGAGCAAGCCAAAACAGAGGTGAATCACAATGCTTTACTATGCACTGTTGTTTCTGATTATTGCGGTGGTCGCTGCAGCACTTGGATTCGGCGGCATCGCCGGTAGCGCCACCATGATTGCAAAAATACTTTTCGTGATAGCGCTTATAGCACTGGTCATATCACTAGTCGTGGGACGTCGGCCACCACCACTGTAATCAAATCGGTCGACAAGATACTTCATGCAAAAAACGAGCAGTACCTTTACCAGGGAGAAACACGACCATGAACGAAGATATCATCAAAGGTAAGTGGAAACAATTGAAAGGCGACGCCCAACGCAAGTGGGGCAAACTCACCAACGACGATCTGGATGTTGTAGAGGGCAACCGCGAATACCTGATCGGACGGATACAGGAGCGGACTGGCCGGGCACGCGACATCGTCGAACGCGAAGTCAAAGAGTTTGAGCGTCGGCTAAGCGCGTAGCAAAGGCGGCATCCTGCCACTGGCAGAAAGGCGTTTGGTGCATTTTTTACCAGACGCCTTTCTCGTAAATATTTATACGAATCCGTTTTCAACATGTCCGTGTTGATCAACTTCATTTCAACTTTCTGAAGATACTTTCCTGAAAAAAACATTTGTTAGAAGGAAAAGCGTCTGCCGCTTTTTCTTTCACGCCGGGACTTTCTACAGAATCCGCCTCTGCGCCGCAACGGCCGGCCGGCCCGGCTCCCACCCTGCAACGGACGACAGTCCAAGACGTTCCGCCAACTTGACCAGCCCCTGCAAAGGCACTGGCAACCAGGCGGGTCGATTCGCCGCTTCATACACGATTTCGTAAGCCACTTTTTCCAGAAGGAAAAGTTCAACCAGGCTGTCAGCGGTATCTGGCCCGGATACTTCCCATTCGTTAGCCGATTGCCGGTACGAGTGCATAAATGCGGCGTGAATGGCATTGCCAGATTCTGTCAACAATGCATTGAATGCCGCTGAGGCGCCTTCGCCTGCCTTGGCAATCGCATAATCCAGCGAACGCAGCATGCCAGCCACATCCCGCTGCGGGCTGTTCTTTCCGCGCCGCTCCTCCAACGTGCGTGCTGGCTCTCCTTCGAAATCAATCAGATAGGCGTCCTGCTGCGCAACCAGTACCTGTCCAAGGTGCATGTCTCCGTGAATGCGACAACATAACGAGCCCTGACCCGACGCCGCCAGCCGTTGTACGGATCCGTGCAGAAATGCTCGCGCCTGGACCAGTGCATTAGAGGCGTCAACCTGCCATGCTTCAGTCCAGTTCTGCGTCTGCGCCAGCACCGTCAGCGCTGCATCAATCTGTTCTTGCACGGACCTGGTCCAACGCCCACACTGCTCCTGACCGGCAATTTCCGTGGCAAAATCCGGATTATCGGAGGGCGCAGCCAGTACGCCATGCATTTCGCTGAGCCGCCGGCCGATAATTCCTGCAAATTCAGAAATTTCCCGCTGCAGCAACGAGCGGTCGAGCAATACCCCATCATCCACCGCAATCAATGTGGTTTGTCGCAGTCGCTCAATCAGGCTCTGCATCCAGCTCCAGCCGTCACCCTGGTTATGTATGTAACCTTGCGCTATCGCCCAGACATGCGGAACACCATCTTTATCGACACGAACGATCTCACCCAGCATGGGCGCCGTGTTGGCAAAACCACGGGCAGTCAGCTCGCGACTCATTTCTGCTTCCGGATGCTGGCCACCAACGACGCGCCGGATTATTTTAATGATCACGGCATTACCCACCACCAGCGAACTATTCGACTGTTCGACACCGATCCAGCGCACATCCGCGTCATCCACCGACGGCAGGGACCGGCACGCGTTCGCCAAACAAAACCGGACTTCGCCGTCCCGCGCGGGCAGGCACGCCTGTTTGCGCAACAACCGCACCAACAGATTCCCGAATTCCTTCAAGGCAAAGGCATCTGTCAGATAACCCAGGTGCTTGCCGCGACGGGTGCGCGCGAGCGCAAGTTGCTCGGGTAGCGGTCCGCTGATGGCAGCTTCATCGATCAATCCTATTGGCAACAGGTAACGGACCGTGCCGCTGTCGCTTTTGACCGCCACTTCCGTCAGGACAATCGACGCAGTCTTGTCTTCCATCATGCAGGCTTCAACCAGTCGCGCCGACTGCAGCGTCTCATTTTTGGTTGCAAACCAGCGTCTCATCGGCAAATAGGCCGGCAAAATATCGTATTCCAGTCGCTGCAGAATGGGGACCGAGAGCAGGCCCTGAATTCCGTCTGGCAGAACAAGTGTCAACAGGTCGGGCATGGGCTCAGGATACGGCACGTGCCAGGCCGGCATGGCGCTGTTCTCCGCCAGCAAAAACCAGTAAAACCCGTACGGAGGCAACGTCAGCAGATATGGCAGTCGGCCTATCGGTGGAAATGTCGCGCCTCCCGTCATTTCCACCGGCACGCGACCGGCAAAAGCCGACAAATCGAGTTCAACTGCCTGTGCCGATCGCGCCACATTGGCCACACACAAAACTGTTTCGGCTGCCGTGCCGGGAATTACAGCATTGGCCACCTCGGCGCTGCTGCGCAGATAAGCCAGTACACGGCGATTGGCAGGCGTCAGCAGCTTCAGTGAACCGCGACCAAACACTTTCTGACGCTTGCGGATTTCCAGCATGCGTCGCATCCAGTTCAGTAGCGAATGTGGATCCCGTGACTGTGCTTCCACGTTGACCGAGGCAAATCCTGAAAGTGAATCCATGATGGGCGGCAACACCAGCCTGGGTGGGTCCGCTCGTGAGAATCCGCCATTGCGATCCGGCGACCATTGCATCGGCGTACGTACCCCGTCACGATCACCCAGATAAATATTGTCGCCCATGAATATTTCGTCACCATAGTAGATAACCGGTGTTCCCGGCATCGACAACAGCAGCGAGTTCAACAGTTCGACGCGGCGGCGGTCATATTCAAGCAACGGCGCCAATCGGCGACGAATACCAAGGTTGATACGCGCTCGTGGATCTGTGGCATACTTTTGCCAAAGATAGTCACGCTCACGATCAGTCACCATCTCCAGCGTTAACTCGTCGTGGTTGCGCAAAAAAATGGCCCATTGGCATTGCTCCGGAATATCCGGCGTCTGGCGCAGAATATCGGTAATCGGAAACCTGTCCTCCTGAGCCAGCGCCATATACATGCGTGGCATCAGCGGAAAATGGAATGCCATATGACACTCATCGTTGTTGCCAAAATACAGCTGGGTATCTTCAGGCCATTGATTCGCCTCGGCCAGCAACATACGGCCGGGAAAAGCCGCATCTATCTCGGCGCGGATGCGCTTCAGGATCGCATGGGTTTCCGGCAGATTTTCATTCGAAGTACCTTCCCTTTCGACCAGATATGGCACCGCATCCAGTCGCAATCCATCGACACCGAGCTCAAGCCAGAATCGCAAGACTCCCAACACCGCTTTGAGCACCTGTGGATTATCAAAATTCAGGTCCGGCTGATGGGAATAGAACCGGTGCCAGAAATAGGCGTTCGCCACCGGGTCCCAGGTCCAGTTCGACACCTCACTATCCAGAAATATGATGCGGGTGCCTGCGTACTGCTGATCGCTGTTAGACCAGACATAGTAATTACGCGCCGCCGATCCCGCCCTGGCCCTGCGCGCCCGCTGAAACCAGGGATGCTGGTCTGACGTATGATTGATCACCAGCTCGGTGATCACGCGCAGGCCACGGGCATGGGCAGCAGCAAGGAAGCGCTTCACAATCTTCATATTGCCGTAATCCGGATGCACTGCGCGGTAATCAGCAATATCGTAGCCATCGTCGCGTCGCGGGCTTGGATAGAACGGTAGCAACCAGATCGCATTAACACCCAGGCTGGAAATGTAATCGAGCTTGCTGATCAGCCCTTCGAAATCACCGATTCCGTCGTTATTGGCATCGAAGAAGGATTTGACATGCAACTGGTAGATGATGGCGTCTTTATACCATTGCGGATCGTCAACATACGCTATCGCGCCGCCGTGTGCATTCGCTACTGCTTTCATGTCAGTCACAGTCTGCAGCATGTCAGTAAGCTCCTGATGCCACCTTTCCCGCACCGGCTGGACGAACTCGCCAGATTGCAAATGGCAAGTCATCCGGATTGAAATACCAGTGATGAGGTTCATCGCGCCAACGGAAAGCCTGCCCACGCGTCAACTCTTCAACGTCAAATTCAGCTCCAGCTGGCAGCCCAAGACTTGCGGCAGGAAACGGCAGAACAGCCTCCTGACCCTGATGCGGATCCAGGCTGATGGCAATCAGAAGATAGTTGTTTACCGCGGGCGTCGCCTTGCTGAAATACAATATCCGGTCATTGCCGCAATCATAGAACCGGACACCCATGTGAGTATGCAAGGCCGGATTTTCTCGCCGTATTCTGTTCAGCTGCGCAATCACATCAATGATATTGCCGGGCGCTTTCCAGTTTCGGTGTTTTATCTCGTATTTTTCCGAACGCCAGTATTCCTCCCGGCCCGGAATCGCGTCAGCCTCACACAATTCGAAGCCGCTGTAGATGCCCCACAGACCAGACAATGTCGCCGCCAGGGCAGCGCGGATTACAAAGCCCGCCCGTCCTGCTGTTTGCAGAAAGTGGGGATTGATATCCGGCGTGTTGACAAAAAAATGGGGCCGGAAAAAATCCCGTGGCGCCGATCCGGTCAACTCCATCAGGTATTCGCTCAGCTCACGGCGGGTATTGCGCCAGATAAAATATGTATAGCTCTGCGAGAAACCAAGCTTGGCCAGTTGATACATCATTGCCGGATAGGTAAATGCCTCGGAAAGAAAAATGACCTCCGGATGTCGCCGCCGTACGCTGCCGATCAGCCACTGCCAGAACGGCAATGGCTTCGTATGCGGATTATCCACGCGAAACGTTTTCACACCCTGTTCGACCCAGAATAGAACTACGTCACGCAATGCCAGCCACAAATCAGGTTTGGCATCCTTGGCGTAAAAGTCCACCGGCACAATATCTTCATATTTTTTCGGTGGATTTTCTGCGTAATGAACAGTGCCGTCCGGACGCCAGCGGAACCAGCCGGGATGCTGCCAGAGCCAGGGATGATCCGGCGAGCACTGGATTGCGAAGTCGAGGGCCACTTCAATGCCAAGTTTCTGGGCTGCCCGACGCAGGCGCTGAAACGATTCCAGTCCGCCCAGTTGCGGATGAACCGCCGTGTGCCCTCCGTCCTGACTGCCGATAGCATAGGGGCTGCCAGGTTCGCCGGGCATCGCTTTCAACGCGTTGTTGCGACCTTTCCGATGGGTGTGACCAATGGGGTGAATGGGCGGAAAATACAGGACGTCAAAACCCATCGCCTGTATTGCCGGCAGACGCGCAATCACGTCATCAAAAGTCGCATGCCCAATATTGGGATCAGCAGCAGCCGAGCGCGGGAACAATTCATACCAGCTGGCAAATCCCGCAGCTTCGCGCTCGACTTCAAAAGTCTGCGACACCCGCGCCAGAAAGCTGCGGGGCTTCAGCAACTTCACCTGCATTGCGACCTGCTCACTCAGCAATCGTTCACAGGCATCGGCGACTGTAGTCTGCGCCAACTCGCGGCCAAGCTGAAGAAGCTCCAGCGCCAGCTTCCGGCGCGGCGGTGCAGCAGCCCCCGCCAGCTGTTCCAGCAACAGCAATCCCTCCTGTACATCAAGTCTGATGTCCAGACTGGCTGCGCGCTTGATCCGCAACGCCTTGCAATAGGTACTCCAGTCATCGACCCAGGCTTCCACCATCAGGCGATGGGCGCCGATCTGGGTTGGGTAGATGACTGCACTCCATTTCGCCTCATCTTGCTGCGTCAAAGGCATGCAAATGCCATCCTCCGACCCAGCAGGATGGAACAGCACCTGTGCATCCAGCTGCTCATGGCCATCACAGCAGATGCAGACTTCCACCAGCAGCGGCTGCGCG